>DEIA01000043.1 GCA_002352225.1 Flammeovirgaceae bacterium UBA2786 | reverse complement strand
TACCACGAAATCGAGATCGCGGAACAAGTCCGCGATGACAGAACGACTTTTTGAGACAGCCTCTTTTCGTTTTAAAGATTTCCGCGTAAGCCTTGTTCTAATTCGATAGCTTCAAACAGCGCTTTGAAATTTCCCTTACCAAAAGATCTGGCGCCATTCCGCTCAATGATTTCAAAAAACAGAGTAGGCCTGTCTTGTATAGGCTTGGTAAAAATCTGAAGCAGGTAACCTTCTTCATCGCGATCGATAAGAATATTTAATTTTTTTAGTGCCTGTATATCTTCATTTATGTGACCTACGCGATCAAGCACATCATCATAATACACATCAGGTACGCGTAAAAATTCCACTCCTCTGCGTCTTAGTTCGCTAACGGTATGGATAATATCATCGGTGGCAATAGCAATGTGTTGTACACCGGCACCTTTGTAAAAATCCAGGTACTCTTCAATTTGAGATTTTTTCTTACCGGCTGCGGGTTCGTTAATCGGAAATTTAATATACCCATTTCCATTAGAAACCACCTTCGACATTAAGGCACTGTATTCGGTAGATATGTCTTTATCATCGAAGGTGATGAGTAGATTAAAGCCCATTACCTTTTCGTAGAACTCTACCCAGTGATTCATTTTACCCAGTTCCACATTACCCACACAATGGTCTACATACTTTAATCCGATTGATTCTGGTTTCCAGCTTGTTTTTACAGGTTGATAACCGGGAAGAAATGCACCTGTATAATTTTTTCTTTCCACAAAGGTATGCCAGGTATCGCCATACGTATGAATAGATGAAACTACCACTTCGCCAAAATTATCTTTTAGCGTTTCGGGTGCGCTAGCGGGTGCAGCACCACGGGCAACAGTCTCGCGAAATGATTTATCGGCATCCTCTACCCACAGGGCTAAAACTTTTACCCCATCGCCATGTTTGGCTACATGTTGTGCAATGGGTGTATTGGGTTGCAGGCTGGTAGTTAACACAAACCGTATCTTACCTTGTGTTAATACATACGAAGCCCGGTCGCGTACTCCGGTTTCGGGGCCGGCATAAGCAACCAACTCAAAGCCCATGCAATGCTGGTAAAACAATGCGGTTTGTTTGGCATTACCTACATAAAACTCAATGTGGTCGGTGCCAAGAATGGGTAGAAAGTCCTGATTCATACCTGTTTTTATTAATGAATTCAAAATTAATTAATCGGCCAGTTTTAATTTAGCCTTCGTTTCTATAATCTTGATAAAATTTTGTACCAATGGACGTAAAAGAACTTGATAAAGCCATACAGGAGATTGCTAAACGAAGAAATGCGTTAAGTAAGATTGATTACAGTAACCCAAAGTACGATGATTTGGAAGAGGAATTGCACGATCTGGAAGATTCGCTTCAGGTAAAGTACGGTGAGTATCTGGAAGAAGTATTGCAAGACGTGCACGATAAATATTGCCCCGATACAGATGTACTTTATCCTATTGCTTACCTCGCCAAAACCTACACGATAAACGACAAGGACGAATTTGGGGTAACAAATAAGGAAGGTGTATTTGTTGAGATAGACTCTATTCCCGGCAAGGATACCAAACTGGTAATTGTACCCAACCCAATGCGGGTAATCTTAAATGTGGGGGTTAGCCAGCAACAAATAGTTTGGACGGCCAAGTAAGATTAAGTCATACATAATACGCCAGGCTCAGTGTGTCTGGTGTATTTCATTCAGTACCCTAGTCGGGTTCTAACTTTATCTAAAACAGACTTAGCAATTGCCCGGGCTTTTATTTCGCTCTGTTCTAATTTCTTATGAAGTTCAGGCAGGTTATTCATGTAATAATTAAAAACCTCGCGCTCTTTCGAGTACTTCTCTACTATTACCGATAAGAGTTCTTGTTTGGCATGTCCGTAACCAAAATTACCGGCCAGGTATTTTTGTCGTAACAATTCTGTTTGATCTGGAGTAGCCACAAGTTTGTAAATAGCAAATACATTATCGGTATCCGGATTTTTTTGGGCCTCTATAGGAGTGCTATCCGTAATAATAGATCCGATTTGTTTCTTCAAGTCCTTTTCGGGAAGAAAAATATCAATAATGTTATTATAGGATTTACTCATCTTCTGTCCATCCGTGCCCGGGATTGTCATAACAGATTCTTCAATACGGGCTTCGGGCAATATAAATGTTTCGCCATACTGGTTGTTGAAGGCGCTGGCAATATCACGAGCCATTTCCAGATGCTGCCGCTGATCTTTTCCTACGGGCACAAAATTGGCATCATAAAGAATGATATCGGCTGTCATTAAAACGGGGTAGGTAAACAAACCTGCGTTCACATCCGATAGCCTGTCGGCTTTATCTTTAAAAGAATGGGCGTTTGCGAGCATCGGAAATGGAGTGAGGCAACTCAGGTACCAGGTAAGTTCACATACTTCGGGAATCTGACTTTGCCGGTACAGCAGGTTTTTATTTACATCAAAACCAAAAGCCAGCCAGGCAGCTGCAACAGCCTGCACATTACTAATGCGGGTTTGGGCATCTTTAATACTGGTAAGCGAATGCAGATCGGCAATAAAGAAAAACGATTCGTTGCCCGTTTGCTGCGAGAGTTTAATTGCCGGAATAATTGCACCCAGTAAATTACCCAGATGCGGGCGTCCACTACTTTGTATACCTGTTAGAATTCGTGCCATATTGGCTGCAAATA
Source organism: Flammeovirgaceae bacterium UBA2786 (assembly GCA_002352225.1). Taxonomy (GTDB): domain Bacteria; phylum Bacteroidota; class Bacteroidia; order Cytophagales; family Cyclobacteriaceae; genus ELB16-189. The sequence goes on along the minus strand of DEIA01000043.1, from coordinate 121,529 downwards.
AAGCAAGAATATGGAATTACAGTATCAAATACTTTAGTTTTGCAGAATGAGATTTTTATTACTGATTATTGGTTTGGTGTTGCCAGGCCTGCTTTATGGGCAGCTTACTGAGCCTGTGTTTTTTAAATCTAAAACGCACGATTTTGGCGAGGTTGTGGAGTTTGGGGGAAATGTAGAGTATGAATTTACCTTTACAAATCTGGCTAACCGGCCCATGCGGATTTTGAATGTACAAGCCTCGTGTGGATGCACCACACCCGGCTGGACAAAAGAATCGATTGCTGCGTCAGGTACGGGCTTTATAAAAGTAAACTTTGATCCAAAAGGAAAACCCGGCTATTTCAACAAAACATTAACGGTAACTACCGATATAGAGAAGAATCCAATCGTATTAACGATTAAGGGTAATGTGGTAGATAAAAAATCCGGAGGCGATGAGTTGAAAGCTGTGCTTGGAAATCTTCGGTTGAAGAGCAACTCATTTGCGCTGGGTAAAGTGTTTGTAAACAAGCCTGCTATTATGCAGGAATTCAAAATTCAAAATGCGGGGCTTGAGCCGCTGACTATTAAACGTGCCATAACACCGTCTCATATTACAATACCTGCCCCGGTAACTTTGCAGGCCGGTGAAACGGGCGTGCTTAACCTGAATTATGATGCTAAAGTGTTAAACCGGTATGGCTTTATTGCTGATAAGATTGAACTGATTACAACAGACGCTGACTCGGTTAAGATTATTTCTGTTTATGCTACAGCTGAGGAATTTTTTCCAGCGCTTAGTGCAGCCGAAATTACGAAAGCACCAGTTTTGATAGCCACCAACTATACGTTGGATTTTGGCCGGGTAAAATCAGGGAACAGGAGCGAGTTACAGGTAGCCCTGCACAACAGGGGTAAACAATCTCTAACCATTCGCGAGGTTCAACCCAATTGTACCTGTGTAACTACTTCGCTCGACAAGAACACTTTACAACCAGGCGAAGCAGGGACACTAAAAATTGTTTTAGATACAAAAGGTCGTGCCGGTACGCAGAATAAATCGATAACGATCTATTCTACCGACCCGCGTAACCCAGTACAACGAATTACCATTAGTGGGTTTATTGAACAGTAACTGTTAGCTAAAGGCCGGAATTCCCGTAATGTGATTGCCTAAGATCAGCAGGTGTATGTCGTGCGTACCTTCGTAGGTAAGTACCGACTCCAGGTTCATCATGTGGCGCATCATGGGGTATTCTCCGGTAATGCCCATGCCCCCATGTATCTGTCTGGCTTCGCGGGCAATCTCCAGCGCAATTTGAATGTTGTTTCGTTTTGCAAGCGAAATTTGTGCTGTAGTTGCCTTACCTTCATTCATCAACACGCCCAATCGCCAGTTCAGTAGTTGCGCTTTGGTTATTTCAGTAAGCATCTCCGCCAGTTTCTTCTGTACCAATTGAAATGACCCAATAGGTTTACCAAACTGAATTCGTTCTTTCGCATATCGTTTGGCCGAATCGTAACAGTCCATAGCAGCACCAATAGCACCCCAGGCTATTCCATAGCGTGCGGAATCCAGGCACATCATGGGCGCACCTAATCCATTTTTGCCAGGTAGTAGATTTTCTTTAGGAACTTTTACATTATCAAAAACCAACTCTCCGGTTGCACTGGCACGTAAACTCCACTTGCCGTGTGTTTCGGGGGTAGTAAATCCGGGCATGCCCCGTTCTACAATAAAACCATGAATGCGACCTGCCTCATTCTTTGCCCACACCACAGCCACATCGGCACGGGGCGAGTTTGAAATCCACATCTTAGCGCCATTCAACACGTAATGATCGCCCATGTCTTTAACGTTAGTAACCATTCCCGAAGGATTAGAACCATGATCGGGTTCTGTTAAACCAAAGCAACCCAGCCACTCGCCACTGGCCAGCTTAGGCAAATATTTTTTACGTTGTTCTTCGCTGCCAAATTTATAGATCGGGTACATAACTAAAGAACCCTGTACCGATGCGGTAGAACGCATGCCTGAGTCGCCCCGCTCTATTTCCTGCATTAAGATGCCATACGAAATGTAATCCAGACCACCACCACCATATTGTTGCGGAATGGTTGGCCCAAAGGCGCCAATATCTCCAAACTTTTTTACGATTTCGTAGGGAAAGTGAGCGCGTTGAGCCCAGTCTTCTATGTAAGGCGAAATTTCTCGTTTTACAAAATCGCGAATGGCGCTGCGCACCAATTTGTGTTCTTCCGTAAGTAAATCATCAACAGCATAAAAGTCGGGCTGCTCATATACGTCTTGTTTGGTACTCTTGTGGGTTTTGGTGGCAGCTTTTGATGACATAGTTTGGGTTATTCTGTGTGAATGGTCAAATTTACGCAAGTATTTTAATTCTTATGGATAAACCTTCTTTAGACCCCAGCCTGGTAGAACAACTTAAAAAGTTACAGCAAAAATATACGGTTATGGGACAGGACTTATCATCCTACCTGGATGGCTTGCTCCATGCCGACTACCTTACGTATTGGGATTATATTCACCTGGATACCCTGCTGAGTTTGCAAAATCCTAAAACACAGTTTCCGGACGAAAAAGTGTTTATCGTTTATCACCAGATTACAGAACTATATTTCAATCTCGCGTTGTGGGAGTTAGAGCAAATTGCTGCTAAAGAAAATCTTGATGAAAAATTCTTTATTGAACGGGTAACCCGTATTGTTCGGTATTTTCAACTACTCGAAAACTCATTCGCTGTAATGGTAGATGGTATGGAAAGAGAGCAGTTTTTAAAATTCCGAATTTCGTTATTGCCAGCTTCGGGGTTTCAGTCTGCACAATACCGGTTAATTGAAATTTGTTGTACCGATATGATTAACCTGGTAAGTTTAGGTATGCGCGAATCGTTTCAGGAGTATAGCGACCTGGAACAACAGGTTGAACATTTATATTGGCGAAGTGGTGCAACAGAACTTGCATCAGGAAAAAAAACGCTTACCCTTCAGCAATTTGAAGAGAAGTATCAGAAATTGTTTAAAGAAACAGGCTTACGCTTCCGAAATAAAAATCTGCGGAAGCTTTATCAACAACATTTTCCCAATTCAGAGCCGGTAAAACGTTTGCTTCGGCAGTTAGATGAATTGGCGAATGTTTTATGGCCGCTGGCTCATATGAAATCGGCAGCGCGTTACCTGCAACGCGATCCGGAAGATATAAAGGCAACAGGCGGAACAAACTGGCAAAAATATTTGCCCCCCCGGTTTCAGCGCATTCAGTTTTTTCCTGAGTTATGGTCGGCTATCGAAACAGAAGAGTGGGGTAAGGCTGGTGTGCTAAACGCATTATCCAGATAACCCGTTTGCAAGTTTTTTTTAACTTTGAATACGCGAATAATTCAAAGAGCTAAGAAATCATGCGCAGTTTGGTATTGGTTTTTTCCTTTCTACCGGGTTTGGTGTTAGCCCAATTTAAACGGTATACCTACCACGATGCAGAAAAACTGGTAACGAAAGAAATTTACCAGGTTAAAGACACTATCCGAAATGTACTACACGGCCGGTATATATCGTATTTTCTAAATGGAAACATCGAATCTAAAGGTCAGTTTTTAAATAACGAGACTTCTGGCGTTTGGGAATTTTATTATGAGACTGGTAATATCAAGATGCGTGGTATTCTAAGGCAAAATTCCAACTATGGTTTATGGGAATATTTTTATGAGAACGGCCAGAAGAGTATGGAAGGCAATATTAACAATCGCTTGCGCGAGGGCTTATGGAAAATTTATTATGAAAGTGGCGATCTTAAAGAGTCTGGAAATTATGTTGCTAATAAAAGATCGGGCTTGTGGCGTTCCCATTTTCAGGATGGTGCCTTAAAAGGAGAGATTGAATATGTAGATGATCATGGAAGATACACCGAATATTATCATTCTGGTAAAGTACTGGGCGAAGGGCCAAAAGCGGGGGTTCGCAATGTAGGGCATTGGCGTTACTTTAATGAAGATGGTACACTGGAGAGTGATGGTGATTTTTTGGAGGGTAAGCGAAATGGTAAATGGAAACAATATTACCCCTCGGGAAAAATTTCTGCAGAAGGGGTTTATGAAAATGATGAACCAACCGGTATCTGGAACTATTACTTTGAAGATGGCTCCGTAAGTGCAAAAGGTGAGTTTAAGGGGGGAAAGAAAAATGGATATTGGAATTCATTTGCACCGGGAGGAAAAATAAGAAGCGAAGCTAACTATGTTTTAGGAAGTGGTGAGTATAGAGAATACCACCCTTCTGGCAAGCTTAAAGTGAAGGGCAAAATTGAGAATGGAAAAAATCACGGCATCTGGAATTATTATGCTGAGAATGGACAATTGGAAGGGGAGTGTGATTTTGTGGCCGGCACCGGAACCTATAAAGGATATTTTGCTTCCGGATCATTGCAAACGAAAGGTACAATTGAGAATAATTTACGTGTAGGTACATGGGAACTTTACGAAGAGGATGGCAAACTTTCCGGATATTATAAACCGGTTTACGAGAATAATATTCTGGTTAATGCACCCGCCAAAACACCCGTCACTACGAAAAATGAAACGCGTAGAGGATTCACGTACTTCACCCCCCGCTACCCCGAATACCGGGGCGTAATTATACAAGGGAACCCGGCATTTACTTTTGTGGGCTTGTTGCCCATGGCAGTTGAATTTTATAATGAAGAACGATTGGGGCATGAGTTTGAGTTTGTCGCTATTCGTAATCCATTTTATACAGCAGATGATAATGTAGCGAAAGACAAAGTATTTGATCGTGGCTATGCAATCGCGATTAAGCAAAAATTTTACAACCCCGTGAAAGCAGGAATGTGGTACTTTGCCCACGAGGTACGCTTTACCAACCTTGGATATTTTGCTAATACAGATTTCCCGCTCGTGCCTGGGGCAACATTTACGGCCAGCGCTTCAGAACAACGGGCTGAGTATGGCCTGTTACTGGGTATGCGATTAATGACCCGAAACAATGGCGATGGATTTACGATCGATGCCTTTACAGGGTATGGTTTAGGGTATCGTGGTTTTGATGTAGAACCCCGGTTTGAAAGTATTTTTAAAGATGTGAACCCCGAAAAATTTGTAAGCTCATTCCGTATAGGTGTTTCATTTGGCTATTCTTTGTCATTTTCTGGTAGACGATAGTGTTTGTACTTTAGATAGCCTGATAATTTTTATCTTTACTGCATTGAAGGGGTAACTTCCTTTCCTTTGCATGAATCAGATTGTAGAACTGCAGCTTAACCCGCAAGAGGCTTTTGAAGAATCGCAATTCAGAGAGGCGCTCTATAAAAAGCTTTCGATTAAGCCCGATGGCGACCTGAAAATTATACCCAAAAAGAGATCAATTGATGCCCGGGGAAAGAATGTACTTGTTCGGGTTCAGGTTGAAGTTGTAAAGTCTGACCAGTATTGCATTTTTAAAAATAAATTTAATTACCACGATGTAACGCGCGCGCAGCAAGTTGTAATTGTTGGGGCAGGCCCGGCCGGTTTGTTTGCAGCACTGCGATTAATCGAATTCGGAATAAAACCTGTTGTGGTTGAACGCGGTAAAGATGTGCAACTGCGCAGACGCGATCTGGCAGCCATTAATAAGCAGCATACCGTAAACCCGGAATCGAATTATTGCTTTGGCGAAGGTGGAGCGGGCACATATTCTGATGGTAAACTTTATACACGATCAAAGAAGCGGGGCGACATTAATCGTATTCTCGAGATTATGGTGGCACATGGCGCAGCCGAAGATATTTTGTTTGATGCGCATCCTCATATAGGCACCAATAAATTACCTAAACTAGTGGCCGCTTTGCGCGAAAAAATTATTGCTTGTGGTGGCGAAGTGCGGTTTAACAGTAAAGTAACAGATTTGCGTGTACAAGATGGAGAGGTACACGGTGTGGTACTTCATACAGGAGAGATAATAAAAGGTGAAAGCGTAATTCTGGCTACAGGACATTCCGCCAGGGACATTTATGAATTACTGTTGCGAAAGAAAATCGTAATAGAAGCAAAGCCATTTGCATTAGGGGTGCGGGTTGAACATCAGCAAAACCTAATTGATCAGATTCAATACCATTGCCAGGCAACGCGAGATCCTTATTTACCGGCTTCGGCCTATTCATTAGTTCATCAGGCCAGTATAAATGGAGCCGAACGTGGGGTATTTTCATTCTGCATGTGTCCGGGCGGGTTTATTGTTCCGGCAGCAACGGCTCCGGGCGAGATAGTAGTAAATGGCATGAGCCCGTCCCGCAGAGATTCGCAATACGCTAATTCCGGTATTGTGGTGGCAGTTGAATTACACGACTTTAAAGAATTTAATCAACATGGCCCGTTAGCCGGCATGTATTTTCAGGCTGCTGTTGAACAAAAGGCATGTGCAGCAGCAGGGGGTACACAGGTTGCGCCTGCACAACGACTGGTTGATTTCACCGAAGCAAAGGTTTCGGGCAATCTTTTAGAAACCTCGTACCAACCCGGACTTGCTTCGGTAGATTTAAGAGGCGTGCTACCCGGTTTTATTTACTCCGGTTTGAAACAAGGTTTTACAGCATTTGGTAAAAAAATGAAAGGCTACCTTACCAACGATGCACAAGTTGTAGGAGTAGAGAGCCGGACTTCTTCGCCTGTCCGAATCCCCCGCAATAAAGAGACATTGGAACATATTGAGGTAAAAAGATTGTTTCCCTGTGCAGAGGGAGCCGGTTATGCGGGTGGAATTGTATCGGCTGCTATGGATGGAGAACGATGTGCTGAGGCTGTAATGAATAAGTACATAAAAAAAACATGAGCAAGAAGACGGTTATAATTGGAGCCACAACAAACCCTGCCCGGTATGCTTATTTGGCAGCAGAAATGTTGTTGGAATATAAACATGAAATTGTTCCGGTTGGGATTAAGAGCGGTGTTGTATTTGATAAAGAAATTCTGCCTATTCATGCTAAACCCAAAATTGAAGGTGTTGATACCATAACGCTTTACATTGGTCCGCAGCATCAACCTGAACATTATGATTACCTGCTAAGCCTTAAACCCAAACGAGTAATATTTAATCCGGGCACTGAAAATCCAGAGTTTGAAAAAATGGTAGAGGCTTCAGGAGCCGAAGCCTGGCAGGCATGCACGTTAGTGTTGCTTAGAAGCGGGCAGTATTGAACAGTATTAAAACAAAAATCGCCCCGGTTTTATCCAGGGCGATTTTATTACAAACAAGTCCACTATTAAAGACTCCAACCCGCGCGATACTCGCGTTTTACAAATTGGTTGGCTTCGTCAAAATTTGTGATCTTCATGTTTTTAGCATCCCATAGTAATTTCTTGCGGCCGGTAAAGCCTTTGTCAGTACGCAGGTTGTAACTACGAATGGCCAGGTTGCCCATCAGCACGGCTTCTGTAAACGGGCCTGCAAATTCAAAAGGTGAACTGAGTTGCATTTTACCATACCCGGCAATGCAGGCATCAACCCATTGAGTATAGTGCCCTGCTTCCTGACCTTCAACACGAGGTAGTGTAGCTTTGGGAAATGTAATGTCTTTCATGCTTGCTGTTGGTAGCAATACAGGCATGCGCTCATAGTTAGCCATTAGCTTACCTTTGGTACCTTCAAAGATGTACCCATTGCCACCACCATCACCTAACTTTTCATCGGGTAAAAGTTCATCGGGTCGCTTAGGTAATAAACCACCATCCATCCAGGTAAAGTTTATATTCCCTTTACCATCGGTGCGCGGAAACTTCAAATGGATAATAGATGAAGAAGGGCAGCTATCCGGGTAATCGGCTACTTTAAAGAAATCGGCCCAAGCTGTAGTGGCGCTGCACTCTACTTCAGAAGGGTAGTCGATTGGTAAAATACGGAAGGCGGCATCCATAATATGACATCCCATATCACCTAATGCTCCGGTACCAAAGTTCCACCAGCCCCGCCAGTTAAACGGATGATAAGCCGGGTTATAATCAACGCCTTTAACAGGACCTAACCATAAATCCCAATCCATTTCTTTGGGTACTTCGTGTTTACCGGTGGGTGTGGCAATACCTTGTGGCCATACGGGGCGGTTTGTCCAGCAGTAAACGGTATGTACATCGCCAATCAAACCGGCATCCACCCATTCTTTAGCTACACGCACGTAATCTGCAGAAGCATATTGATTGCCCATCTGGGTTACTACTTTATATTTTTTGGCGGCTTCAGTTAGTGCGCGTGCCTCAAAGATATTGTGTGTAAGGGGTTTCTGAACATATACGTGCTTACCTCGTTGCATGGCTGCAATGGTTGCAACCGCGTGTGTGTGGTCGGCTGTAGAAACAGAAACTGCATCAATATGCTTTGCTTCTTTATCCAGCATTACACGGAAGTCTTTATAATATTTTGCTTGCGGAAAATTCTTTTTGGATTCTACCGTTTGGCGTTCATCTACATCGCATAGGAAGGCAATTTTGGCTTTCGGATTACCTTTTGTTTTTCCGTCAATACTTCCGGCAAAGCCTGTAAGGTCGCTCGTGCCTTTGCCGCCAACACCAATACCCGCTATGTATAAGGTGTCGCTGGGTGCAATGTAGCCAGGCCCGCCTATTACAAAACGAGGAACAATTGAAACTGCTGCTGCACCTAATGCAGCCTTCTTAATAAAACTTCTGCGAGAGATCATAAGGGTAGTTGTGTGGTTTATATAGTAAGTATTATTACAAGCTATAACCTTGCCGGTAAGTACGTTTTACAAACTGATTGGCTTCGTCAAAGTTGGTAATTTTCATGTTAGGTCCATCCCAAAGTAATTTGATGTAGCGGCCGGGATAATCGAACTGATCGGGGCGTCCTTCGCGGGGCTTACGGATATCAAAACTTCTCAGTGCAAGATTACCCATCAGAATACTTTCTGTTAAAGGTCCCGCCAAAGCAAAATCAGAACTCAATTCAGTTTTTCCATACCCTGCAATACAACCATCAACCCATTGTAAATAATGGCCAGGTTCGGCCCCTCCGGCAACGCGCTTAATAGTTTGGGGTACGTTTGCTTCTTTGGTGCGGCTGGTTGGTAAAAGTTGTGGATTAATTCCGTACGTACCACACATCATTTTTCCTTTTGTACCAATCATGAGTACGCCATTTCCACCATCACCAAAAACTTCATTCGGTTCAAGTTCGTCTGGTCTTTCCGGCTGTATGCCGCCATCCATCCAATGAAATTTAATATCGGGTTTTCCGTTAGGGCCATTAAACTTGAGTGTAATGTGTGAAGAAGGAGGGCAGCTTTCGGGAAAGTAGCCCCGTTTAAACTCATCTACGTATACACTACCTACGCTGCACTCTACTTCGGTGGGATAACCCAACTCAAGCGTGCGGAAGGCTGGTTCAATAATGTGGCAAGCCATGTCGCCTAATGCACCTGTACCATAATCCCACCAGCCGCGCCAGTTAAATGGAACAAGTTTATCTACATAATCTTTATACGGTGCTGTTCCTAACCACAGATCCCAGTCCAGTTCTTTAGGTACTTCAATTTTTTTATCTGACCATGGAATGCCTTGTGGCCAAACAGGCCGGTTAGTCCAGCAGTACACGGTGTGCACATCACCAATCAGGCCGGCAGCATACCATTCGCGCATTTGCCGTACACCATCGCCCGATGCGCCTTGATTACCCATTTGTGTTACTACTTTATATTTTTTTGCTGCCTCGGTAAGCATTCGCGCCTCATAAATATCATGTGTCAGGGGCTTTTGTACATACACATGTTTTCCTAATTGCATAGCTGCCATGGCTTGTACGGCATGCATGTGGTCGGTTGAGGATACCGATACGGCATCAATATGTTTATGCTCGGCTTCCAGCATTTTACGATAGTCTTTGAAGTACTTCGCATTTGGAAAATTCTTTACCGATGTTGCGGCTCTGCGATCGTCCACATCGCACAGGTAGGCAATGTTTACATTAGGGCTTTTTGCAAAGTTGGCAATGTCGCTTTGGCCTTTACCGCCAACACCAATGCCGGCAATATTGAGTTTATCGCTTGGGGCAATGTGTCCTTTGCCCAATACATGGCGGGGAACAATGGTTACTGCTGCGGCTGCAAGGCCTGCGGTTTTAATAAATGATCTGCGGGTTGTCATAATAAGGTTAGTAGTTGTAGTTGATTCTTGAGTTGGTTGTTTCTGTTTATGGAAACAGGGTTAACTGTCAAACTTCACGCTTTCGGTAAGGGTTCGTTCATCATACTTCATGCCATATTGATCGAGCACATCCTGTGGAACGCCATCCCATTGGTTTGGCCGGTTTCCCATGTAGCCAAGATCTTTAATACCAATTTCGCTGGTGAAGAAGCCGCACGCGGTTAGGTCGCGCATCAGGTTAAAGAAGGCTACACCTTGCACCATTTCTGGCTTTGCCTTTTCGGGCCAGGCTATTTCATCTACCATTTCAATTTGTTGTGCTGAAGAACAGGAAGAAAAATCGGCATTGAAACGCTTCATGCATTGCAGGTCTAACCACTTTAAGCCACCGCGCAGGGGTATTTGATGCTGGGGCATATCTTTTACAATAAACTCTATAAACTCAGGAACCTTGGCATCTGATGCTGAGCCGGAAGTTTCGTCTTTCGGAATTATTATATCCGCCAGCAGGCGAATGGTTTTCATCTCGTGTTCATCAAAGAAAGTTTCGCTCAGGAGTTTTTGTTCGCGTAACAACTCATCGGGAGTACGATCAATGGTAAAGGTGGGCAACTCCGGGGTCTTTTCTTTTGGTGTTTCGCACGATTGGCTCAATAAAGCGGTTGCACCGAGTGAACCAACAGCCAACGTTTTTAAATATTTTCTTCTATCCATATGCCTCACCTCTTACCCTCTCCAGAGGAGAGGGTAAGAGGAATTTGTTTAAATGTTCTGTTTCTTCAATTCATCAATAATGTATTCGCTGGCGCGCATCGATAAGGCCAATATTGTCCAGGTAGGGTTTTTATCAGCTTGCGATACAAACGGCCCGCCATCTACTACAAATAAATTCTTAACCTCATGTGCCTGATTGAATTTGTTAACTACTGATTTTTTCGGATCGTTACCCATTCGGGTTGTACCCACTTCATGAATGATGCGGCCGGGGGCTTCCAACCCATAATCATTTTCTGCACTGCCTTTACCCCAGGTAACTACTCCACCCATTTTATCAATTATTTCAGCAAAGGTTTCTTTCATGTGCTTAGCCTGCTTCACTTCCTGATCGCTCCACTTGTAATGAAAGCGAAGTACCGGAATTCCAAATTTATCTACAGTGGTGGGGTCGATCTCGCAATAATTGTCTTCGCGGGCAATGGCTTCGCCCCGGCCCGCCATTCCGAATGTTGCTCCGTAGAAATACCGGTAATCATCTTTAAGTGAAGCACCATAACCGCCCGCTTCTTTGGTATTACCATCCCGGCCAGGATACTTTCCGTTCAATCCTTGCATACCAAAACCAAATCCATAACCGGGCATACCCATGCCGCCCCAATACTCGATGTGGTAGCCTCGGGCAAAATCTAATTTCTTGTTATCTAACCACCAGGGGGTGTACACGTGCATACCGCCTACACCATCTTCGTTATAGCGTTTGCGGCCAATTAACTTGGGTAGTATGCCCCCCATAGAAGCACCGGTAGAATCGTGCAGATACTTACCAACCACACCACTGGCATTGGCAAGGCCGTTAGAGAAAAGAGATGACTTGGAGTTGAGTAACAACCGGGCCGATTCACAGGCACTTGCTGCGAGTACAACCACTTTGGCGTTTACGGTGTATTCCTGTTTGTCGTCTTTATTTACAAATGAAATACCCGTTGCTTTTCCTGTTGAATCGGTTATCACTTCGCGGGCCATTGCATTTGGAATTACATCTACATTACCGGTCTTTAAAGCCGGGTTAACCAACACCGATGAAGAAGAGAAATCGCCATATACTGTACAACCGCGGTTACACTGTGAGCAATAAAAACATGCTCCGCGTTCGTTATTAATGGGTTTGGTTAAAATTGAAAGACGAGAAGGGATAACCGGTATATTAAGTTTGGTTCCCGCCTCTTTAATAAAGAGTTCGTGTAAGCGGGGTTTAGGTGGCGGAAGAAAAATACTGTCCGGATCGTTTGGAAGATTTTCTTTCGAGCCAAATACACCGATCAGGCGATCTACTTTATCATAATAAGGAGCAATATCGTCATAGTTAATAGGCCAGTCATCACCTAATCCATCAATGCTTTTGCGTTTAAAATCTTTTGGTCCGAAGCGCAGAGAAATACGACCCCAATGATTGGTGCGGCCCCCCAACATGCGCGAGCGAAACCAATCGAACTTGGTTCCGTCTTTATGGGTATACGGTTCGCCTTCAATTTCCCAACCGCCATAGGCAGCATCAAAATCTCCGAAATGCCGATACGGTGAACTTGCTCCTCTGCGGGGAGATTCCCACGGCCATTTTAATTGCGTAACGTTTTTTGCAGGATCGTAGAGCGGCCCGGCTTCTAACAACACAACTTTAATACCCGCGTTGGCCAGCACATAAGCAGCCATGCCACCACCGGCACCGGAACCTACTATGCAAACATCATAATCCTTTGCTGTTTTTTTGATTTGAAAATCGGGCATACTTTCATTTTATGGAGATAGAAAGATGGCCGAAAGGTTTTGAAAATCAAAGCCAAGTTTTGTAACCGGTTGGTTAAGGTTTTAATGAGCTTTGTGTGTGGATTTTTTGGGAACAGGATCGTAGCCGCTGGTTCCCCATGGGTGGCATCTTCCAATTCGTTTGGCCCCCAATACAATACCTTTTAAAACACCCCATTCCTGAATAGCTTCTATGGTGTATTGCGAACAGGAAGGAGAATGCCGGCAATGGGCGCCCAGCAAGGGCGAGATGGTAGCCTGATAGAGGCGAATGGGTAGGATGAAAATTTTTTTAAGCATGATTGTATCGCCACAACCTTTCAATCGGCCAAATAGTTCACGGTAGAATTACTCAAACGTGTAAGTCATCTCACCATCTTTTCCATCCTTAATCTGGATGCCCAGTTTTTTCAGGTCATCTCTGATCTTATCCGACAAGGCAAAGTTTTTGTCGGTACGGGCCTTCTTACGCAGATCAATCAACAGGTTAATTGTTCCCTTAACGGTTTCATCGTTTTGCTCCTTCTCTTCCTGTAAACCCAACACGTTTTCAATAAAGTTGACATAGGTGTTTTTGAACTCAGTAAAAGCATCTGTATCTACATCATTCCATGTAATGTTTCCGGATTTGATATCATTAATCCGCGAAGACATTTCAAATAACACGGCCAGCGTTTTAGCCGTGTTAAAATCATCGCTCATGTTCAGGTAACACTCCTTGCTTAGCCTTATAAACTCGTTACTTATTTCAGAAATACGATGAGCCGGGGCAGGTTCCATCTTCTTAATCAGAACCAAAGCATTTACTAATTTCTTAAACCCTTTTTCGGCTGCTTGCAACGCTTCATTCGAAAAGTCGAGCGTGCTGGAGTAGTGCGATTGAAGCATGAAAAAACGCACTGCCATAGGGCCGTAGCCTTTATCCAGTAGTTTATGGGTTCCTGCAAATAACTCGCTTGGCAAAAAAGAATTACCTAACGACTTACTCATTTTTTGCCCATTAACGGTTAGCATGTTGGAGTGCAGCCAGTAGTTAACCGGGGCTTTACCCGTTGATGCGGTGCCTTGTGCAATTTCACATTCGTGGTGTGGAAATTTCAGATCCATACCTCCGCCATGTATATCAAATGTTTCGCCCAGGTACTTGGTACTCATTACGGTACACTCAATATGCCAGCCCGGAAAACCATCGCCCCAGGGCGAAGGCCAGCGCATAATATGGTAGGGTGAGGCTTTTTTCCAGAGGGCGAAATCTATTTTCTCTCGTTTCTCGTCCTGATTATCTAAATCACGTCCGCTTTCTATAAGCTCTTCAATGTTACGCCCGGATAAAATTCCATAATGATTTTCTTCGTTGTACTTACGCACGTTAAAATATACTGAGCCATTTGATTCGTACGCCAGGCCTTTGCTTAACAATTTTTTTGTAATCTCAATCTGCTCTACAATATGCCCGGTGGCACTGGGTTCAATACTGGGAGGAAGAATATTAAATTGGCGCATTACTTCATGGAAGCCCTCCGTATAGTGCTTCACTACTTCCATAGGTTCAAGTTGTTCAAGCCTGGCCTTTTTGGCGATTTTGTCTTCGCCTTCATCGGCATCGTTTTCCAAATGGCCTACATCGGTTATGTTACGTACGTACCGAACTTTGTATCCGAGAAAGCGCAGATACCTTGAAACTACATCAAAGGTGAGAAAGGTTCTCACGTTACCCAGATGAACATTGTTGTAAACGGTAGGCCCGCATACATACATCCCCACAAAACCCTGGGTTAAGGGTTCAAAAACTTCCTTTTTACCAGTTAATGAATTGGTTAGCGATACAGGGTACTTCTCAAACAGTTTCATAGATCAAATCCAACCACGAAATTAAGATTTAATTGTTATATCGTAATATCCGATGCATACGCGGCATGCATTAAATACGAGGCAACGTTTTCAGCTGTAATTACTTCAAGTGGAAAGAGGTATTGTGTTTGGAAACTTCGGTTAAATAGTAAATGGTTAGCTAAAATCTGAATTCCCAATCTTGCCTGGCGGGTTGGGTTTTGATTTATGATGAAGTCGATTGTACCTTTTTTAAGACATTCTATGTTTGCAGAGATTAAATCGTAGCCAATCACTTTAATTTTGGGGTTAAGTTTTTTTATTATGCCGGCAACCTTATAACCTTTTGAAGTACTGATAAAAACAGCGGCTGGGTTGTGCTTAGAAATTAGTGTTCCCATATCTTCTTTTAATTTATTTGGGTTGTGGCTTGATAGGGTAGATGAAACAACCGCAGTAGTGGACGATTCTTTTTGTAAAAAATCTCTAAAACCTGATTCTTTTTCCTTTAGGTGAATAGCATTATGCAGGTTTTCGTCAATATGCAATACAATCATTGTCTTGCCTGCATGTTTACTCATTGATGCAAGCTGTCCGGCTAGCCGCCCGCTCATAAAAAGATCTTGCCCGATAAAGGTAAGAGAATGTGCCTCTGAGATTTGCGTGTTGAACAATACAAAGGGGATATGTTTGATATTAAGTTTTTTGAAAAGTGAAATTGATGCACGGTAAAAGAGGGGAGCTATTAATACAGCATCGGGTTTTGAGGTAAGGTTCTTTAAAGCCTGTTCAGCAAATGAATCGTGGTTGGTAATATCAAAGTAAAAGTTTTCAACCGATATGCTCATTCCGAATTGATGCAACTGTTCAAGGGCTTCCACTATGCCTTCATGCGATTGTTGCCAGAACGGATCGGTGGCAGGATCGGGGATAAGGGTTGTAATCCGATATTGTTTGCGTTTACCTAACGACCGGGCAATCAGATTAGGGTTGTATTTAATTTTTGCCAGCACCCGGTTTACCTTTTCGGCTGCAGCCGGAGAAACATTTCCTCTTTTATGAAGTACCCGGTCAACCGTGCCTTCTGAAACACCAGCCATTTTAGCGATGTCTTTAATACGAATATTGGTGGATTGCATTATAAAAGTTAGTGAATAGATTCAAAGTTGTAACCTGGCATTCAATTTCCCTTAAAATCTCTCTGATCAAATTTACGCATCAATTTTAGTTTGTGTGCGACCACAGTTTAGATACCAGCTAATTGTCGTTAGGACTATAAGTGTCATGCTAATTCTCCTTTCGCAAACGAAATCGCAATCGTTTGTTGCTTTTTTTTTCGCTAATTTTGAACAAATAATTGTACAAAGCCCTACTTTGTTATTCAATTGGTGTTGGGAAGACGATTTCAACATCAGCAAAAACCCAATTTTTTACCCTAAACAATAAACCTAAACCATGAACATGAAAAAACTGTACAACAAGACAAGGCGTCTGGTACTGATTTTCCTCTGGTTAGCAGGCACAACGGCCGCTTTCGCTCAGGAAAGAGTTGTATCTGGAACCATTACGGACGAAACCGGTGGCACCATGCCAGGTGTTAACATCCTCTTAAAAGGTACATCCAGCGGTACCGTTACAGATGGAGATGGAAAATTTCAAATTTCTATTCCTAATGATCAGGCTGTGCTGGTCGTGTCGTTTGTTGGATATGCAACATCTGAGATTGTTGTAGGTTCGAGATCGGTGGTTAACATTCAATTAACTTCTGATGTTCAAACTTTAACAGAATTGGTTGTAACCGGATATTCTGTTGATAAAAGACGAGAATTAACGGGCTCAGTTTCTACAGTTAAGGCAAAAGAACTTACCATTGCCCCAACAGGAAACGTTGAACAAATGCTGCAAGGTCGTGTAGCTGGTGTAACCGTAATTACAAACGGACAACCCGGTACTACGAGCCAGATTCGCGTACGCGGATTTGGTGCGTTTGGTGGTAACGCCCCACTTTATATTGTAGATGGTGTGCCAACCGGTAACGTTGACTTTATAAACCCGGATGATATTGAGAATGTAACGGTGTTGAAGGATGCGGCTGCAGCTTCAATTTACGGAGCGCGTGCTGCCAGTGGTGTAATTATCTACACAACCAAAAAAGGTACAAGAGGTGGCGGTAAAAAGTTGAATGTAACGTACGATCAGATGGTTGGTGTTACCAATCCGGGCAAAGGTCTTGACATGTTGAAACCGACAGAGTTTGCCGAGTGGACATGGAATGCAATAAAAAATACGGAAGATGCTAATGCGGTGGCAGAAAACCGCGCTCCAAATTATGCCACAGCACTGGCTAATTTCAATCACCCTCAATTCGGAGGGGGGCTAAATCCAGTTATCCCAGATTATTTACGAGTAGGTTCTCAGAACGGAGCTGCTATTTCCGGACCGGTAGATCTAAATGCGCAACGGTTATTGTATAACGTAGATCCAAGAACAGGACCTATTTATAACGTTATAGCAGCCAACAGAGAAGGAACAGATTGGTATGATGAGATTACAAGAAATGCTCCTGTGTTTCGGCAAACCCTTGGATTTAGTGGTGGCGGTGATGGATATCGTTTTTATGTTGGTCTTAGTGGCCAGGATCAAAAAGGTATATTATTACACCAGTCTTTTAAGCGGTATGCACTACGCGCCAATGCAGAATTTGATGTGCGTAAAAATATTCGGGTAGGGCTAAACACACAGTTTACCTATAGACAAGTTTTGGGTCTAACAGGTGATGGAGGTGGTATTGGAAGTGCTGATGATGAAAATGATATTCTATCTGCATTCCGTATGCCTTCTATTATACCTGTGTATAACGTATTTGGTGGTTATGCCGGTACAACGGCAGGTGGGTTCAACAACCCAAGAAACCCCGTGGCCAGCCGCGATGGTTCAATGAATGACCGAAATTTTAATGGTTTGGCATTTGGTAATGTATATGCCGAGTATGACGTGATCCCCGGTTTAACCTTACGAACCAGTATAGGAGGAAATTATTCTAACTTTGCATATCGCTATTACGGCCGTTGGCAATATGAAAACTCTGAGAATAACTCAGCCTTTACTTACGGACAAGGTAGCGGTTACGGTTTTGGATGGACGTTCACCAATACCATTAATTATAAGAAGACATTTGATGTACATAGTGTAGATGTTTTAGTTGGCCAGGAAGCATTGAATACAGGAGCAGGCTGGAATATGGATGCAACAGGCCTAAACCCTTTCTCATGGGATCCTAATTTTGTTAACCTTACCCAAACCAGTTCGCGTGTTGTAAACAGTTCGCAATTCCTGGGGGTTAACTTTTATTCCCTCTTTGGCCGCATCAATTATAATTTTAAAGAAAAGTACATTTTAAGTGCAGTAATACGTAGAGATGGATCTTCTCGTTTTGGAGCTAATAATCGTTTTGGAGTATTCCCTGCGGTATCACTTGCCTGGAGAATTTCGGACGAAGCCTTTATGGATGCTCTGCCTTTTGTAAGCGATTTGAAGATAAGAGGGGGATACGGTGCAATGGGTAACTCTAACAATGTTGATCCAAACAATCAATATAGTTTATACGGGGGCTCATTAGGCGCATCTTCTTACGATATTGGAGGTTCTAATAGTAGTGCGGTGCAAGGATTTTACAGAACCCGTATTGGAAACCCTGATGCAAAATGGGAAACCAGTATCACCAAGAATATTGGTTTTGATGGAAACTTGTTTGATGGCAGACTTGATTTGATTGTAGACTTCTGGGAGAAGGATACAAAAGATTTGTTATTGGCTGTGCCCATTACAGCAACAGCGGGCCCTAATGCTGCTGCTCCTTCTGTAAATATTGCGCGTATGCTTAACAGAGGGTTGGATTTAGCCGTTACAGGTAAAGGAAAAATTACTACCGACCTTTCTTATGAAGCAACCCTTAATGCCAGTTTCCTGAAGAATGAAATTACAGAACTCCCTCCGGGTCAAACCTACCTGATTACCGTTAACCCTGGTTATCGTGGTATTACCCCAATTCGGAACCAGTTGGGTGGTTCAATTTCAGGTTTCTTTGGATACAAAGTTCAGGGCATATTCCAGAATCAGGGCGAAGTCGATAACGCGCCCGCTCAGTCAGGTAAAGGCATTGGTCGATTCCGGTATGAAGACATCAATGGAGATAATGTAATTAATGATTTAGACCGTACTGCTTTAGGAAGTCCGGTACCTAAATTTACAGGTGGGTTCAATTTTGTACTCCGCTATAAGAACTTCGACCTTGAAGCATACACCTATGTCTCGTTAGGAAATAAGATTTTCAATGTATCGAAGTGGTTCACCGATTTCTATCCTTCCTTTCAGGGTGCAGCAATCAGCGCACGCGTGAAGGATTCATGGTCTCCTACCAATACCGGTGCAACAACGCCAATATTTGAAAGCGCGTCAAACTTCAGTACAAATACGCAATCCAATTCTTTTTATGTAGAAGACGGAAGCTACCTGAGAATGCAAAACCTGACAATTGGGTATAATATTCCGGCAGCCACATTAAGCAAAATCGGACTTACAAGAGTTAGATTTTATTTGTCAACCAACAACTTATTTACTATAACCAAATACAGCGGTTTGGATCCTTCAGTTGGTGGTGCTGCTGATACTAGTTTTGGGATTGATTTAGGTAACTATCCTATTACCAGAAGCTTTACAGGCGGATTTAATATTGGATTTTAATTTTTTAAACGATGAAAATTAGAATGAAAAATAAAGTAACAAAGGCAATTGCGCTCACTTTAATATTGAGCTTTGCCGTGATGTATTCATGCGATGATAGCTTTTTGGAAGTACCGGTAACGGGCCAATTAGACCAGTCAGTACTTTCGGGCCGGTTAGGTATTGAAAGTACACTAATATCTGCTTATGCTCAGGTTAATGGAAGAGCTAACAGAATGGCCTCGCCATCAAACTGGGTTTGGGGTAGTATAAGAGGAGGAGATGCGAATAAAGGAACAGACCCCGGAGACTTCTCTGATATTAATCCAATACAACGCTTTGAGGCATTACCAACAACGGGTGTGGTAAATGATCGTTATGTTGGTTCTTATGAAGGTGTAGCGCGGTGTAACGCGGTTATGAAGTTATTGGCTATTGCCGGACCAGATGTTTCTGATGCATTGAAAACCTCTTATGCGGCACAAGCCAGATTTTTAAGAGCTCATTATTACTTTGAATTGAAACGGCATTTTAACAACACGCCTTATGTTGATGAAACGATTGACGTAGGAAGTGGAATTGAGGCGGTGAAGAATGATGTTGATCTCTGGCCAAAAATTGAGGCGGATATGGAATATGCATATCAGAATTTGCCAGCTACACAAGGCCAGGTAGGTAGAGTTAACAAATGGGCTGCCGCTGCTTACCTTGCTAAGATTTATATGTATCAGGATAAATTTACTGAGGCTAAGACATTATTTGATCTGATGATTAACCCCGATGGTACTGGTAAAGTGGTAACATCCAATAACAAAACATGGGGATTGGTTCCATATTATGCAAATATCTTTAAAGCTTCGAACGATAATCATGAAGAATCAATATGGGCGTATCAGGCTGCGGCTAATACAGGATCTGTAAATAATGCAAACCCTGAGTTTGACCTGAACTGGCCTTACAATACAGGCCCTGATGGCCCTGGTAACTGCTGCGGTTTCTTTCAACCTAGTTTTGAATTGGCAAATTCATTCAGAACCGGTGCAGATGGCCTACCTCTTTTAGATGGTTCTTATAACACAGGAGCCAATCAAATGATAACCGATATGGGCTTGGAGTCTGCTGATGCGTTTACCCCTGATGCAGGTAATCTTGATCCCAGAATTGATCACTCTATTGGAAGAAGAGGAATACGGTATCTGGATTGGATTATATTTCCAGGAAAAGCATGGATCAGAAATCAGCCTAATGGCGGCCCATATGCACCTAAGAAATACGTGTATTATAGATCAGATCAAGGTTCTCTTCAGGATAATAGCAGCTGGACACCAGGCTACACCGCGCTTAACTACACTATTATTCGGTATGCGGATGTTTTGTTGATGGCTGCAGAAGCTGAAATTGAAGTGGGAGACCCAAATCGTGCTAAGGCGTATGTAAATGCGGTACGTACCCGGGCAGCTAATTCAGTTTTAATGGAGGGTGCAACTCCGGCCGCTAATTATTTGATTAATGTTTATCCCCCTGCCGATGTTTGGGCTAAAAATGATGTTACCCGCAATAAAGTTCGGTTTGAACGTAAATTGGAACTTTCCGGTGAAGGTCACCGATTCTATGACTTGTTAAGATGGGGAACAGAACTGGCTACTATAAATGCTTATCTGGCTTATGAGGCTCCTAAACTCCCTTCAGGTGCTTTGGTTGGAGCAGTATTTACAGCCAATCAGGACGAGTATTTACCTATTCCTCAAGGACAGATTGACCTGGTGGGTTCAACCATACTTACGCAGAACCCGGGGTATTAATTGTTGCAAATAAATTCGGATTAAAAGTAAGGCCAATTTAAATTGGCCTTACTTTTTTTAAACACATTCTATGAAGCCGGTATCAATCGTTATCATTTTTTGTATTGCTGTTACTTTTTTGACTTGCAGTAAAAAGGAAGAAAATTTATTCATATTGTTAGATGAGAATGATACAGGTATTGATTTTAACAATAAAATTTTTGAATCAGATAGCTTCAATATTCTTACGTATGAATACATCTATAATGGGGGTGGAGTAGCAGCGGCCGATTTTAATAATGACTCAATTGTTGATTTGTTTTTCACCGGAAACCAGGTGTCGAATAGGCTTTATTTAGGGGAAGGAAACATAAAATACAAAGATGTAACAGAAGCAAGTGGCCTTGTGAGCGCCCCAAAATGGAGCAGCGGGGTAAGCATAGTGGATATTAATAACGATGGATTAAAAGATATCTATGTTTGCGCAACCGCGCACCCTGAAGAAGAGTTACGCAAGAATATGTTATTTATTAATCAGGGAATTAATGATAACGGAGTGCCTGTTTTTGTTGATAAAGCGTCTGAATATGGAATAGATTTTAGCGGGCATAGTGTTTCCTCTGCTTTTTTTGATTTCGATAAGGATGGTGATCTGGATCTTTATGTTCTGGTAAATGTTAAGCTCAACAATGTTCCTACTAATTTTAGAGCAAAAATTGAAGATGGATCATCACTAAATAACGATCGGTTGTTTAGGAATGAAGGCAATGGAAAATTCACAGACGTTACCATTCAGTCAGGAATTCGCTATGAAGGTTATGGCTTAGGATTGGCCATTCAGGACTTTAACAATGATGATTGGCCTGATATTTACGTATCGAATGATTATCTATCTAACGACATCCTGTATCTGAATAACAAGAACGGAACCTTTACAAATACAACCAGTGATCTTTTAGGCCACCAAAGCCAGTTCTCGATGGGTAATGATGTGGCAGATATTAATAATGATGCACAACCTGATTTAATAACACTGGACATGTTGCCCGAAAACAGTGAGCGTAAGAAAACTACAATAGGGAATAAGAGTTATCAGAATAATATTAATAACGAAAATTTCAATTATCAGTATCAATATGTTCGAAACATGCTGCAGGTTAATAATGGAGCAGGGGCAGCTGTAAAGTTTAGTGAAATAGGACAATTAGCCGGTGTTTATCAGACAGAATGGAGTTGGTCTCCTTTGTTTGCAGACTTTGATAATGATGGCTTTCGCGATCTGGTAATTACAAACGGATTTCCTAAAGACATAACGGATAAAGACTTTGCAAATTATAGGGCGCAGCTTATTAATATAGCCCCGCCAGCATTTCTTGTTGATTCTATACCGGTAGTAAAGATTCCTAATTATGCTTTTAAAAATAATGGTGACTTAACATTTACAGACGTATCAAATCCCTGGGGTCTCAATCAGGCATCTTTTTCGAACGGAGCCGCATTTGCTGATCTGGACAATGATGGAGATTTAGATTATGTGGTTAATAACATTAATGGTGCTGCATTTGTATACGAAAATAGATTGAATCAGAAGCAACCTGTTGAAGCGCATTTTTTAAGAGTAGCCTTTGAAGGCCCATCCCAAAATGTAAATGGTATAGGTACAAAGGTTTATGCCTATTACGGAGGTCAACAGCAATATTACGAACACTACCCATTCAGAGGGTACCAGTCAACCGTAGAGGATGCTGCCCATTTTGGATTGGGAACACAAACTGTAGTTGATTCTTTAAAGATAGTATGGCCAGATGGCATGCAGCAGGTATTGAATACTGTTAAAGTAGATCAGAAATTATCAGTACGGCATAGTGATGCGGTATCGAAAAATACAAGCGGTAAAAAATTTGAAAAAATGCTGAGTGAGGTATCTTTGGAATCAGGTATTCAATTCAAACATCAGCAAAAAGATATTATAGATTTTAACGTACAACGCACTATACCACATAAGTTTTCGCAGTTTGGACCTGTGCTGACTGTAGGCGACATAACAAACGATGGCCTGGACGATTTGTATGTGGGCGGATCGACTGGTTTAGAAGGACAATTTTTTATTCAAACCAGTAATGGAAAATTTGTACCAGGACAAAAGATAAAAGGATCTGATGAATTTACAGAAGAAAGCAGTGCGTTACTTTTTGATTTTGATAATGATGGTGATCTTGATCTTTGCTTAGCAAAGGGTGGTTTTGAACAACCAGAAGGAACAAGTTATCAACCCAATCTTTATATTAACGATAAAGGGAAGTTCGTGCAAAGTTCCGGCTTACTGCCAGAGATCAATACGAGTATTTCTTGTGTGCGCTCAGCTGATTTTGATAAAGATGGTGATCTTGATTTGTTTATTGGCAGCAGAGTAATTCCGGGCAATTACCCGTTGCCACCCCGCAGCTATGTATTGAAAAATGAAAATGGACGGTATATAGATGCAACAGAAGAAGTTTGCCCGGATCTAATGAAAGCGGGCTTAATAACTGATGCACTTTGGTCTGATTATGATAATGATGGCACACCAGATCTTATTGTTGCAGGTGAATTAATGCCCATTACTATTTTCAGGAATACAGATGGTAAATTGACTCGTGTTAAGTCCGATTTAAATAAGTATGTAGGCTGGTGGAATAGTATAACAGGGGCCGACTTTGATCAGGACGGAGATACCGACTATGTAATCGGTAATCTTGGATTAAACAATGGGTATAATGTTTCGGAAGACAAACCACTACGGGTGTTCGCAAAAGACCTTGATAATAATGGAAGTACAGAAGCATTACTTTTTTGTTACACTAAAATGGCTGATGGAACCGAACAACTTTGCCCGGTACACTTTTGGGATGAGTTAAACCAGCAAAGCCCAAAATTTAGAAGGCAGTTTTCTAAGTATAAGCACTTTGCTAAATCTACCTGGGAAACACTTCTTTCGGAAGCAGACAAAAAAGATGCATACATCGTTGATGTAAATTATGATGCATCTGTTTATGTAGAAAATCTTGGAGAGGGTAACTTTAAAATTCATCAGCTTCCTGTAGAGGCACAGTTGGCACCTATAAACGGTATTTTGGCAACAGATGTAAATGGCGATTCCTGGTTAGATATAGTGTTGGTTGGAAATGATTTTGGGAACGAAGTGTTTAGCGGAAGATACGATGCCCTTACCGGAGTTACACTTATTAATAATACGCAGGGTGCTTTTAAGATAGCAGGAGTTTCATCCAGTGGATTTTACGTTCCTAATGATGCCAAAGCCCTTGTACAGGTTTCGAGGCCAGATGGAGATTTGATTGTGGCCTCACAAAACCGGGATAGTTTACGGGTATTTTCTGATAATCGGAAAAACAAGATAACACTTAAACCTGAGCGATTAGATGTGTACGCAATAATGACTTTTGCCAATGGCAAGAAACAAAAAGTAGAGTTTTATTACGGATCCGGATTCCACTCACAATCGACCAGAACGTTAACCATACCTAACGGTGTTACAGAAATAGAAGTTTACAATACAAAAGGTGAAAGCAGAAATATTAGTTATATAAAGGCTCTTTAAAAAAAAATACCTGTAACATGGATAACCAGAAAAGATCAAGCAGGAGAGGGTTTATTAAAAAATTAACCGGTACTGCACTAGGTGCTGCGGTTGGGGCAAATGTGTTAGGGGGTTCTCATAAAATCGAATTACTAAACCCCACTAAACACCAACATAGAATATTTGGCCCGAACGACCAGGTAAACGTGGCTATTATTGGTATGGGAATAATGGGCTTTGATAATGCCTTCTGGACGTTGAAAGTACCAGGGGTAAAACTGGTTGCTGTATGCGATTTGTATTCCGGAAGACTTGAGCGGGCAAAAGAAGTGTACGGAAAAGAATTGTTTGTAACGAAGAATTATAAAGAGATTCTGGATCGCAAAGATATTGATGCGGTTATCATTGCTACCTCAGATCATTGGCACGATCGTATTTCCATTGATGCAATGAATAAAGGAAAGCATGTGTATTGTGAAAAACCTATGGTACACCGGCTGGATGAAGGAGCTGAAGTAATAGCTACACAAAAGAAAACCGGTAAAGTATTTATTGTGGGTAGTCAGCGGGTGAGTTCTATTGTTACTCAAAAGACTAAAGAGATTTTTGAAGCTAAGACCATTGGTGATTTGATTATGGTAGAAACCTGGATGGATCGCCACAGTGCCAACGGTGCGTGGCAATACTCCATTCCGACAGATGCAAACACCAATACCGTGGATTGGGATAATTTTTTAGGGGATGCACCTAAACGACCATATGATCCGGTTCGTTTTTTCCGTTGGAGAAATTATCAGGATTACGGAACGGGAGTAGCCGGTGATTTGTTCGTTCACCTTTTCTCTGCCTTGCATGCTGTTACCAGCTCAAAAGGACCTGATCGCATTTTAGCTACCGGAGGCCTACGATATTGGAAAGATGGCCGAGATGTACCCGATGTTATTATGGGGCTGTACGATTATCCCGAAACGAAGCAGCACCCCGCTTTTAATCTTCAGATGCGGGTTAATTTTGTTGATGGAAGTGAAGGAGGAGAGGGACTACGTTTAATCGGTACTGATGGTGTAATAGATTTTGGATGGGATTCGGTAAAAGTGAAGCATAACAAAATACATAATGAACCTGGTTACGGGGGTTGGGATTCGTTCGATACATTTACTGCGGCTCAGCAAAAAGAGTATGAAAAGTGGTACAAAGCGAAGTACCCGACCCGTGCATCCGTTATGAGTGATTCTGATCTTGAGTATAAAGCGCCTGAAGAGTATAGTGCCAACCTCGATCATCATGTAAATTTTTACAAAGGAATAAGAGAGAAAACGCCTATAGTAGAAGATGCCCTTTTTGGCATGCGTGCTGCCGGCCCGGCTTTAGCCACTAATAAGAGTTATTATGACAATGCTATTATTAAGTGGAATCCGGAAACTGCCCAATTGAGTTGATTACTCTGACGCTTCAACAAACGTAGGCACCTGCAACCGGGTGTCTTTTTTTTATTCATTTCTGTTATCAGGTATCTACACAATTCAGGCGAATGTAGTTCTTCGTGCTGATGCATGAAGAAGTTAAATTTTTTTCTAAGCTTCCGCGCTCCACGATTTCATTCGATGTGGCGATTTGTCAGGCAAACGATACAGACTTACCAGATAAACCGAAATCACTCCACTTCTTTTACCAGTTCCATGGTTATGAATGGCATCCATTGCGTTCCGTTTGGTGAATATTCACCTTTCTCAAGCCATTTATTTCCATCTGAAATGGTAATGGTGTATCTTACCATGCCCTGCTTTCCGGGCGTATCAAAACCCCATTCAAACTTATCGCTGCCAAGCACTTTAAAATAGGCATCTACTTGTCGCCCTTCATGCGTGTACGACCGCATGGTTAATTGTTGTGTGGCTGAGTTGAATGAAATAATGGCAAAGGCATGGAAGCTTATTTTTTTACTTGCCGGATCTTTACCAATACCTTCGATGCGAAGCAGCAGGCTGTCTAATTCCCAGTTTACATTTTCTTCCTGGTTAATGGTAATCATGCCTTCCCCAGGTTGTTGAACTTTGGCAACTCCATGCCATTTGCCAACAAAGTTTTGAAGGGGAGCCATTTGTTTGCGATGTTCAGCCACGTTTGGTTGGGCAATTGCCTGTGCGACCAGACAACTTAATGCGAATGTTAGGATTGTTTTCATACGTTATTATTTAAAGGTTTAGAGAATACAACGAAGGCCTTCTGCCACCGCGGCAGTAATACCCGAAACATTGCCATTGCCGCAATAAAAACGAGGGCAGTGGCAAAACCAACGGCCGGCCCGAAAGCAACTCCCGGAATGCGTACAATTATTTCAGAGGCAAAGGCGGCATATAAACCAATTACCGAGTAGTACATAAACGAAACATGAAGATTGAGCCAGTTATTAATTCGCATCAATACGGGTATCATTCCCGCTAAAAGTGAAGCCAGGCTTACAACGGCTGCAAGATGAAAGGGACCAAACGAATTAAACAATTGATACAACCCGAAAGCTGATCCATTTACACCAAGCATGGTGATGGTATAGCTATATCCTATTTGTTTATGTACGCGTGTACCTTTTTTCAAATAAAGGACTAGCGTACCAGTAACAAGGCTAATGATTGAGAATATGACATGAATTAATCCGATGTTGCTGTGAATGATAGTATGCATTGTTGCTTAGTGTTTTGAGTTTGACTTAATGAATTGGTACTATGTAAATAAGTTTATAATATAAACCATTAGGTAAAAAAAATTACTTGATGTAGTCTTTAAGAGAGTTTACGTAGTCTTCAAATGCTTTAACACCCTTTCGGGTTATTTTACATGTGGTTAGCGGTCGCTTGCCACGAAATGTCTTTTCAATTGAAACATATCCGGCTTCTGAAAGTTTATCCAATTGTACACTTAAGTTTCCGGCTGTTGAGTTTGTTTTTTCCCGTAGCCATGTAAACTCGGCCGAATCGACACTGATCAGCAATGAAACAACGGCTAACCTAAGTTGTGAGTGAAGTAGGGGATCAAGATCTTTAAACATGATTATTCAGACCGTTTCAACATATAACCGGGAATAATATAACACACTATAACGGCAATAGAGGTCAGTAAAAATTGTGTTTCAATATCTACAAGAAATATTACTGCCCCACTTACCCAAAATACAATACCCCCAAACATCAAGGGCTTGAATTTCAGCAACACGCCAGAAATAAATGTAGGAATAGCACACAAGGTTGTTATGATTGGGTTTATTTGCCAACCCACTTTGCCTCCGAAAATCCAAAAGATAAAACAGGTTGCACCAAAGCTCATCCATACCCACTTGTAAATTTCATCCAGATGTGTTGATACAGTTGATTTTTTATTTTGTCGAATTCCATAAACAATTGAAACCGCAGCAGAAACCAGGGTAATCAGAAACATGTTGTAGGGATTTTCCACCTGGGTAAATTTTAGCATGATGTACACACCCAGGTTGGCTACAGCAATTGTGCAGCCCCAAAGCAGAAAGTAAAAACTGTTCTTTTGTGTGTTGCCTTTAGCTTGTTGTATCATTGAGGTGATAACATCTAAGCTTTGTTTGGGCGAGAGTTGGTTTTCTGTGCTCATGTCTACAGGGGTTTGATGGGTAATGATTCTTAACGCAAGAAGTATAAAATAGTTTATAATATAAACTATAATACTACAACTAACTGATTATCAGATAGTAAAATTTAATACTCAACCAATAAGCTGTTGTTGCGGGTCGCCTGACGCGCAACTTTCCTTATCTTTTAGCTGGAATATGAACCAAGTAATCTACTGATGATTACCATTTACAATATCGAAACCGAAACCAGTTTGCAAAGCCTGGCCGCATTTATAGATGAGACTGGATTGCATGTTAGGCAAGTACTTGAGTCAGAGGGGTGGGATTATCCGCGGCAGCGGGTAGAGGAGGATGTGGTTGTTAGCCCGGAAAATCTTCTATTGCTTTACAATGCATTGGGTGTTCAGGCAGGGGATCAAGCAATCCTATTGAAGGTATTGGATAGCCGACTAAAAAATAGCCTCGTTCATGAATTCACACGTTTGCTTAAGCAACACAATATTCCGTACTATCTTCAATAAGCCCTTACACAGTCGGCCTTGTTGGGGAATAGCTATTGTCTATCTTGCATTAACCTAAATCCACAAATCCTATGAAAAACCTACTTGTTTTTATTTTCCTGATGGGCATAGTCATTGCCAACGCTCAAAAAGAAGTTGAAACCGTTGAGAAACTTAAAACCGAAGCAGCCGCGGAAGTTGACAAGTATGCTGTGCTGGGCCAGCAGATAAACGATGTGTTGTTTAGTTATGCTGAACTTGGATTTCAGGAGTATGAAACATTCAATTACCTGACAGGTTTACTTGAGAAACATGGTTTTAAAGTTCAGAAAGGAGTGGCCGGGGTTCCAACTGCCTGGATAGCTACCTGGTCGTATGGTTCGGGTAAACCGGTAATAGCTTTGGGCTCTGATGTGGACTGTATTCCAAAAGCATCACAAAAACCTGGAGTGGCTTATGCCGATCCGATTGTGGTAGGTGCGCCAGGCCATGGCGAAGGGCATAACTCAGGACAAGCCCTGAATATTATTTCGGCATTGGCTCTTAAAAAAATAATGGAACGCGAAAAGATTAACGGTACACTCATGCTGTGGCCAGGTGTTGCTGAGGAGTTGGTGGGTACCAAAGCTTATTATGTTAGGGCAGGGTATTTTAAAGATGTGGATGCCTGTATTTTTACACACGTAGCCAATAACCTGGGTGTTGGCTATGGCGATTCGGGTGGTAACGGATTAGTATCGGTTCGGTTTTCGTTTGAGGGTGCAGCCGCACACGCAGCCGGAGCTCCCTGGCGCGGGCGCAGTGCCCTGGATGCTGTGGAGTTAATGAATATTGGGTGGAATTACAGACGCGAACACCTTGAACTTACACAACGTTCGCATTATGTTATTTCCGATGGAGGCGATCAGCCCAACGTGGTTCCTTCTAAGGCATCAGTTTGGTATTACTTCCGCGAACGCACTTATCCAAACATCAGAAAACTATTTGATATTGGTATTAAAGTAGCAGAGGGCGCAGCATTAATGACTGATACAAAATTTACCTATGAGGTTTTAGGGTCGGCCTGGCCTGGTCATTTTAATAAACCGATAGCCGAAGCGATGTATCAAAATATGAAAGTGGTTGGTTTGCCTAAGTGGAGCGATGAAGATCAATTACTTGCCAAGGCTACCCAGTTAGAATTAAAAGCCCCTAATACAAACGGGTTAGCCGTTAAATTAGATACAATCAGTTTACCCTCGCCAACCGGACCGGTAAACATGATGGGGCGGCAGTTAATGGCTATGGGTGGTGGTTCGGACGATATAGCTGATATTAGCTGGACAGTGCCTACAGTTGTGTTGCGGTACCCTTCCAATATTCCCGGTTTGCCCGGTCATCATTGGAGCAATGCCATTTCTATGGCAACACCTATTGCACATAAAGGAATTGTATATGGAGCCAAGGCAGAAATCATGACGGTGTTGGATATGTTGCTTAAACCTGAACTTTTAACCAATGCGTGGGCGTATTATAAAAATGATCAAACCAAAGATCTTCAATACACACCCTTGGTTGGAGAAAAAGATAACCCTGCCATAACGTTGAATAAAAAGATTATGGAAGAATTCGCTCCCAAGCTAAAGCCATTTTACTACAACCCGGCTAAGTATAAGACATACCTCGATCAACTGGGAATTGTTTATCCAACAGTTAAACCAGAACAAAGAGAAGAGTTAAAAAAATTGGAAGAGAAAAAATCAAAGTAAAATTTTGTGTTTACAGGAATTATAGAAACGGTTGGAAAGGTAAAACAAATTGAGCCCGAAAACTCGAATGTTACATTCTGTATAGAGAGTGAAATAAGCAATCAGCTGAAGGTAGATCAAAGTGTTTCGCATGATGGGGTTTGCCTTACCGTAATAAAGGTTACCGGAAACATGCATTGGGTAACGGCTATTAACGAAACACTTGAAAAATCCAACCTTCGCAGTTGGAAAGCCGGAACGTTAGTGAACCTTGAACGGTGCATGGTTGCCAATGGCCGCTTTGATGGTCATATTGTACAAGGGCATGTAGATCAGATAGGAATTATTAAATCTGTTACCGATGAAAGAGGTAGTTGGATGTTTGAAGTTGAGTACAATGCAAATTTGGGAAATGTAACTATAGAAAAAGGCTCTGTTGCTGTGAATGGTGTAAGTCTTACCTGTTTTAATAGCCGGGAAGGTTCGTTTACGGTTGCTATAATTCCATATACATTCGAACACACCGGGTTTGGAAAATTAAAAACGGGTGATTCGGTAAATCTGGAGTTTGATGTGATTGGCAAATATGTAAAGCGTCTTTTAAAACATTGAGACTATTTTTAATCTGTGAATTACCTTTTGTTATTTTAAATAAATTAAAACCAAATAACCTAAACTATGTTAGATCAACTCGTAAAACTCGTAGAGCAAAATGCAGGTAAAGCAATTGTTCAGAATAATGCTATTCCCAATCAATTCAACAATGCTGCCATACAGGAGGTGGCTGGTGGAATTATGAATACCCTGAAAGGACAGGTTGGGCAGGGAAACCTGCAACAAGTTGCCTCTATGTTTCAAGGTGGGGCCAGCCAAAGCAGCCTTGCCAGCAACCCCATGGTTAAGCAAATGATTGCTTCGATTGCCGGAAATTTTGCGACAAAGTTTGGAGTATCATCTGCGCAAGCCCAAAGTATTGTATCCAATCTTTTACCGGTGGTGATGAATCAACTTGTAAAGAAGACAAATGATCCGCAAGACAATTCGTTTGACCTGACAAACATGATGCGGGGCATGAGCGGAAATAATAATCTAGATGTAACCAGTATTATAGGACAATTGGCTGGGGGTAGCAATTCAAAGTCAAACCCATTGGGTGCTTTGGGAGGGTTAGCAGGTAAGCTTTTTGGAAAGAAATAAATTTTCTTTCTTCAAATACTGGACTGCTTCATATTTGAGGCAGTCCTTTTTTGTTTCTATATCGTTTTAATAGTGCTTGCGAAACGCTAAAGCTAATCCACCCACATAATAGCCCTATTAATCCACCCACAAGAATGTCGCCCGGAAAGTGTACACCCAGATAAATCCGGGTATAGGTCATAGTTAAAGCCCAGATAAACACCAGCCCTATCCATTTGTAATAGCTGCGTAATACAAGCCACACAAACAACGCTACGCCTAGCGTGTTGGCTGCATGGCCAGATGAGAAGCCGTACCTTCCGCCCCGGTAGCCATTAACATGATGCAACAATCCTTCAAGTGTAGGATCGTGTGAGGGTCTCAGTCGTTCGAAAAATGGCTTCATAAACGAGGAAGTAATCTGGTCGCAGAGTAGTACAGTTAGGGCGGCACCAATTAATATAAACCATCCTTCCTTTTTATACGATTTAAAAACAAGATAGATCAGGAACCCATAAAGGGGTATCCAGAATGCAGTTTTGGTGATCAGGATCATTACAGGATCAAGCCAGTCGGCATGGAAACTGTTTAACCAAATCAGCAATTCTTTATCCCAGTCAATAAGCGTTTCTAACATGGCTTAAAGGTAAGATTAATGCAATAATCCTGTTCTTGAAAACCCACTATAAATTGTAACTTGTAGGCCTGATATTCTGGCTTTAATTCTATGGAGAAATTTGATTTGGTAATTATTGGCGCAGGCCCGGCCGGTTATGCCGCTGCTATGCGAGCGCTTGATTTTAAAAAGCGCACACTACTTATAGAAAAGAACCGGGTAGGGGGAGCTGGTGTTACTAACGGTGCATTGTCATCTAAAACCTGGTGGGAGCTTTCGCGCGAGGCTTCCGCATTTAGAAAAAATCTGAAACGGTATAATATTCAGGAACCTTCTGTGAGTTTTAAAGAAATTCAGAACGAAGTGCGTAAAGCTGTAGCCGAACGGTTAAACCTGTTGGAAGAACATATGCGCGAGCTTAATGTTTCGGCCTACTCTAATTTACTTTCTCATAAGCTGGGACATGCCCGCCTGCTCTCATCGCACGAGGTAGAAATTATTAATGGCGGCCGAAGGGAAGTTGTGTATGCCGAAAATATTATTCTGGCTACCGGAAGCAGACCCCGGTATTTGCCAGAACTTCCTATAGACGAAAAGATCGTACTCACCAGTGAAGGGATTGAAGACCTGGAGGATTTTCCAGAGAGTATGGTAATTGTTGGGGCAGGGGTAATAGGTTGCGAATACGCAACCATTTTCAGTGGGTTTGGAAGAACCAAAGTTCATTTAATTGATAAAGGCGACCGCATATTACCTTTTGAGGATGAGGATGTGGTACGTATTGTGGAACGGAATATGGAAAACAATGGCGTTTTGATTCATCGTAATTCGCGCCTGATGGAAATGAAGATTGTAAACGGCAGAGTAGAGTACCTGTTGGAATATACAGACGGAAGCCGGAATACATTTAATGTGGAGAAGGCTTTGGTATCGGTAGGGCGGGTGGCCAACATTGAAGAACTTTGGGATGATAAAGTAGGGATAAACATAACCAAACGGGGAATTGATAATAATGATACGCAGACTAATATAGCCAACATCTACGCAGTGGGAGATTTAACCGCGGATATTTCGCTTGTAAACGTGGGGGAGCTGGAAGGCCGGTATGCAGTAGAAAGAATTTTTGGTAAACCAGATCGCAAACTGGTGTATGAAAATATTAGTACAATCATGTTTTTGAGCCCGGAAGTAGCAGGAGTGGGAATGAATGAGACTCATGCAAAAGAAAAGGGAATTGATTACAAGGTTGTAACACTTGAATATAGCACGATTAGTCGCGCAATAGCTAAACGAAACACACAAGGGTTTATCAAATTACTGGTAACATGCGATGACCATATGAAAATTTTAGGAATGAAAGTAGTGGGGCTGCATGCCAGCAGTGCCATTCAGGCTGTGGCGGTTTTGATTAGTATGGATAAAGGTATAGAAGAACTGGCTGAGTGTGTGCATCCACACCCCAGCATTACGGAAGGCATTCAGGAGTGTGTGCGTATGCTAATGGGTAAATCATTATTGAAGCCCGCAGCGCTGCGCGGCCGCCTGTCGTGCCGGGCATGTGTTAAGGGTATTTATTCCGACATTGAATTTTAATATGCAAAAAAGTTGGGTAATAGGGTTAGGGGTTATGGCCATAGCGCTTTCGTCTTGCTCTATTGAGAAACTGTATTCGCTTCGGTATAAGCACAAGAAACAAGAGTTCGAGCAGCTTGATTTTCATGACCTTGTTCAGCGGTATATCTATAAAGAAGAAAGTACCAATTCTATTGAAGGTATTTATGCGGTTTCGGTTGTTGTACTGCGAAAGGGTAAACCATTTCTGGCTTCTACCGAAAAAGAAAAAATTGTAGAACGAAAAGAAAACTATTCAACGGTTGCTATCATTCACGATCCTAATAATGGTAATCGCGAGTACCTCGAAATTTCACTCGATAAATCTCAATTGCCTTCTTATTCAGTACGGGGAGAATTTACCAAACTAACAGAATCAAATCTATTGATATACAAACATTTTGAGTCCCGTAAACAAATTTCAACGTTTACATTTACGTTCGATGAAAGACGCGACATGCTGGAAGGAGTTCGCAAAGAAAATTCTGGTAATTCGGAGTTTACCTATACGCTTACGTATGTTAAGTTACACCCCAAAACGATGGAGTAATAATATCTTTAGCTATGACGGCCCTTTAAAACGGCTAATACCTCTTTCAGTTCGTACCCTTTAGCAGCCAGTAGTACCAGATAGTGATACATTAGATCAGCTGCCTCGCCCAGGAATAATTCCCGATTGTTGTCTTTGGCTTCAATCACTAATTCAACAGCTTCTTCACCTACTTTTTGTGCAACTTTGTTAATACCGGCATTCAGTAATTGATTTGTGTAAGAACCCGGTTTAGGATTTAATTTCCTTTCCGCGATTATGGCTTCTAAAAATTCCAACCCTGAGCTTTCATTCATTTCATTAAAGCATGTGTCGGCACCGGTATGGCAGGCAGGGCCTTTCGGGTTTACTTTAAATAATAGGGTATCGTTATCGCAATCCACACACACATTTACCAGCGTAAGAAAATTTCCCGATGTTTCTCCTTTAGTCCAGAGTTTTTTTTTAGAGCGACTGTAAAAAGTAAGCTTCTTTTCTGCTAATGTTTTGGTTAATGCTTCGGGGTTCATGAATCCAAGCATTAACACTTTGTGGGTTTTAAAGTCTTGAACTACACAAGGCACAAGTCCATTCAACTTTTCGAAATTTATTTGAGCCGGGTCTATCATATTTTATAGGCGGATTGAAATACCTGAATGGTTTAAATATGTTTTCAAATCAGGAATGGTGAGTTCACCAAAATGAAACAGAGAAGCTGCTAATGCAGCATCGGCTTTACCCAGGGAAAAGGCCTGAAGAAAATGTTCTTTGGTGCCGGCACCTCCTGATGCAATAACCGGAACATGCAACAATTCATTTAACTTAGTTAAAGGATCAATAGCAAAACCTTGTTTGGTGCCATCGTGATCCATGCTGGTAAATAAGATTTCACCTGCACCACGATCTTGTACTTCCCTTGCCCATGAAAATAATTTTTTATCAGTTGGTTTACTTCCACCATGCGTGTGAACAATCCATTGATTGTAATCTTTTCGGGCATCTATTGCTACTACCACAAACTGCGACCCGAACCCCCTGGCCAGGTCATCGATTAATTGAGGATTTCGAACAGCAGCCGAGTTAATACTTACTTTATCAGCGCCAGCTTCCAGCAAGGGTGCTACATCGGCTACTGAACTTATTCCCCCACCAACTGTAAATGGAATATTTACGTGCCGTGCAACTTGGCGCACTAACGAAACAAAAGTCTTTCTGTTTTCGGTTGTGGCTGCTATATCCAGAAATACTAATTCATCGGCTCCCTGATTAGCATAGGATGCTCCAAGTTCAACAGGGTCGCCCGCATCGCGAATGTTTATAAAGTTTACACCTTTAACGGTTCTACCGTCTTTTATATCGAGACATGGAATAATGCGTTTGGTAAGCAAGTAATTGCAATTAAGATTTTTGAAAACTTTTCAATTCATCCAGGCTCAATTTACCTTCGTAGATTGCTTTGCCGATAATTACTCCATACACTTTTGCGTATTTCAACTCTTTAAGATCATCTAAACTACTTACACCACCACTGGCTACTATTTTAAGCCTGGGAAAGCGATTAATCAGTTTTTTATATAGTCCGATATTTGGACCTTCCAACATTCCATCGTTTGTAATATCGGTGCAGGTTAAATATTCGAGGCCTTCGGCTTCAAAACGTGCCGCCAGATCAAACAACCTGAATTTTGTATCTTCTAACCACCCGTTAATCGCTACGTTTTCGCCCTTTACATCCGCACTCAGAATAAAATTTTCAGTTCCATATTTCTTTAACCACTTACTAAAGGTTTCCGGTTCTTTTACCGCCAGGCTACCCACATTAATCTGATGTACACCTAAATCCAGTAGTTCCTCAACTTCGGCTTCCGTTTGTACACCACCACCAAAGTCAACACTCAATGCGGTTTTTTCCTGTATGTCGCGTACTATTTCCCAGTTTACCACATGGCCTTTGCGAGCGCCATCCAGATCAACCAGATGCAAACAATCCAAATCGGCATCCTGAAATTCAAGCGCTACTTCAACAGGATCTTCGCGATACACTTTTTTCTTTCCATAATCGCCCTGAGTGAGGCGGACACACTTTCCATCAATAATATCAATAGCTGGAACAATACGCATACTTTACGTGACTTTTAAGAATGAGTGTAAAATTTTTTCTCCAACATCAGCCGATTTCTCCGGGTGAAACTGAACAGCAAAAAAATTATTTTTTTGAAGTGCGGCACTGAAGGGCTGAATATATTCTGTAATAGCAGATGTGTGGGCATTTACCGGTACATAATAGCTGTGCACAAAGTAAACAAATTTATCGGCTACGGAAGAGTCCATCCAACTTTCTGTGAAGGTTATGGAATTCCAACCCATATGCGGTACTTTTTCGTGGTTGTGTGGCTGAAATTTTTTAACCTGCTCGTTAAAAATGCCTAGACAAGGCGTGTCGTTTTCTTCAGAGTAAGCGCAAAGCAGTTGCATACCCAAACAGATGCCCAATACCGGTTGTCTCAATCCCTTAATTACCTGATCTAGTTTTTTGTCTTTGAGGTAGCGCATGGTTGCGTTTGCTTCGCCCACCCCCGGGAAGATTACTTTGTCGGCTTTTATTATTTCTTCCGGGTGGTCGGTTATTGTATAGGATAGCCCTAGCCGTTCAAGGGCAAATGCTACCGACCGAATGTTGCCTGCGTTATATTTTATGATTGCCAGATTCAAGGTTCAATATTTACATTCAGGAATAATTAAAGTGTTCCTTTTGTACTTGGCAACTGGTCGTTACTCGGATCTTTTCTTATTGCCATTCTAATTGCTTTCGCAAAAGCTTTAAAAATTGCTTCTATCTTGTGATGCTCATTTGTGCCTTCGGCTTTTATGTTCAGGTTACATTTCGATGTGTCGGAAAACGATTTAAAAAAATGAAAAAACATTTCAGTTGGCATCTCGCCAATTTTTTCGCGGTTAAATTCAGCACTCCAGACTAACCAGGGTCTTCCGCCAAAATCAATAGCCACTTGTGCCAGGCAGTCGTCCATCGGCAGGCAAAAACCGTAACGTTCAATACCTTTTTTATCGCTTAAGGCCTGGAGGAAAGCATCGCCTAATGCAAGCGCGGTGTCTTCAATAGTATGGTGTTCGTCAATATGCAAATCACCTTTTACATTTATTTCCAGATCGATTAGTCCATGCCGGGTTAACTGATCGAGCATGTGGTTGAAGAAGC
Source organism: Flammeovirgaceae bacterium UBA2786 (assembly GCA_002352225.1). Lineage (GTDB taxonomy): Bacteria > Bacteroidota > Bacteroidia > Cytophagales > Cyclobacteriaceae > ELB16-189. The sequence goes on along the minus strand of DEIA01000043.1, from coordinate 83,980 downwards.
CTAAACCCGTACTTATTTTTGATTTGCCGGTTCCGTTCAGGTTAACTGTAATAGTAATATCTGTTTCTTTGGTTGTTCTGCGTATGGTGGCTTTGCGCGATGGGATAACAGCCTCGTAAATCTCTTTCCATTGTGTTGTAGTTAAAACACAATATTCAGTTAATCCTTTTTCAACCAAAGAATTTGTGAGAGAACCATCATTTATCAAAATACCTTTCGCTCCGAGGTTTTTAGAAAGTTCAATATCAGTAAGCCTGTCGCCAATTACGAATGAGTTGGCCAGATCGTACTTATTGTTAAAGTAGGGGGTAAGCATACCGGTACCCGGTTTACGCGTAGATTTGTTTTCCTGCGGCATGGAGCGATCAACATGTATAGTAGTAAAGTTAATTCCTTCGCCTGCTAATGTGTTCATTACAAGATTTTGAACAGGCCAGAATGTTTCTTCCGGAAAGGAAGCGGTACCTAAACCATCCTGATTGGTAACCATTACCAATTCGTAATCGGTTTCGCGTGCAATGCGGCCGAGCCAGGTAAACACACCGGGAATAAATTTTACTTTACTCAGACTGTCTATCTGCGGATCGTCAGCCGGTTCTACGATTAACGTACCATCGCGGTCTATAAATAATACTTTTTTCATAGCTGACTTAATTCTCGGATAATTATTTCATTTTCTGCGGAAGTGCCTACTGTAATACGTAAGCAATTATCGCACAACACTACACCGGAGCGATCACGTACAATTACACCCCGCTCTGTTAATTTACGATAAATGTCTTTGGCGTCTTTAACACGGGTTAACAGGAAGTTTGCATCAGACGGAAACACTTCTATTACCTGCGGTAGCTTTTTTAATTCAATAATTAGTTTTTCACGTTCCGAAATAATTTCCTTTACCCATTCATTTTTGCGGACTTCATTATCAAGTGCTTTCAGTGCTACCTGTTGCGAAAGAATACTGATATTATACGGTGGTTTGATTTTATTTAATACATGAATCACTTCAGTGGATGCGAACCCGATACCCATTCGTATGCCGGCCAGCCCCCAGGCTTTGGAAAGTGTTTGTAATACAATTAAGTTGGGATATTGATTGAGTAATGGTACTAAACCGGGTTGATTGGTAAAATCAATGTAGGCTTCATCTACCACCACCAGTCCGGTGAATCTTTGAATGAGTGTTTCAGCTTTTGTTGTGGTGATGAGGTTGCCTGCCGGGTTGTTCGGGCTGCATAGAAAAATTATTTTTGTCTGCTCATCGCAGGTTTGAAGTGTTGCATCTACGTCCAGATCGAAATTGTTGGTAAGGTTGATATATTTAATATCCACATTATTAATGCCTGCGCATACAGCATACATACCGTATGTGGGTTGTGGAATCACTACGTTATCATTACCCGGTTCGCAAAATGCACGAAACAGTAAATCAATCACTTCATCGCTTCCGTTGCCCAGAAAGATATTTGATTGATCAACCTGTTTAATTGCTGCTAATTTTTCTTTTACAGCTATCTGATGCGGATCGGGGTAGCGATTATAACCGGTAGGGTATGGGTTTTCGTTGGCATCGAGGTAAACGGAGGCCTGTCCCTGAAACTCATCGCGTGCGGATGAGTACGGTTTAAGTCTCAATACATTTTTTCTTACTAACTGATTTATATCGAACATACTTTGGTTTCTTGTTACGGTTTACTGAATGCCAATCACTGAATCCCTATGTTAGCTCAACCTCACGCTTACCGCCATGCCGTGTGCTTTCAATTGTTCAGCTTCGGCCATAGTCTCGACTACCGGACCAATAATCTGCAAACCTGCTTTTGTAATCTCTTGCACCGTTATGTATTTAGTAAAACTCTCTAATGCCACCCCCCCAAATGCTCTTGCATAGCCATTAGTCGGTAGAGTATGATTGGTACCGGAAGCATAATCACCGGCTGCTTCTGGTGTATAAGCTCCCAGAAAAATAGAACCTGCATTTATAATTTGTTGCTCCAACTCTTTGTTGTTTTGGGTATTAATAATGAGGTGCTCGGGTGCGTAATCATTTACGAAATCAATAAGCAGGTTCTCATTATCAAACCGAATAGATAAACTGCTGCTCAACGCTTTATGGGCAATGTCTTTGCGTGGTAAGTCTATTAATTGATTTTCCAACTCCTGTTCAACGGCTGTTAATGTTTTTTCGGAAGTTGAAACCAATACCACCTGGCTATCGGCACCGTGCTCTGCCTGCGAGAGAAGATCAGCAGCTACGTATTTTGCATTTACATTTTCATCGGCAATAACCAAAACTTCTGATGGTCCTGCCGGCATATCAATGGCAACACCTTGCTGACTTACAATCTGTTTGGCTTTGGTTACATACTGATTACCCGGCCCAAATATTTTACTTACCTGTGGAATAGTTTCCGTACCATAAGCCATAGCCGCGATTGCCTGCGCACCACCTGCTTTAAAAATTTTTGTAATACCTGTTAGCTGTGCCGCAAACAATATGGCGGGATTAATGACTCCGGCTTTATCGGGAGGTGTACACAGAATAACTTCTTTACAACCTGCTAAACGTGCCGGTATGCCCAACATTAACACTGTAGAAAACAAAGGCGCTGTTCCGCCCGGAATGTAGATGCCTACTTTTTGAATAGGTGTGGCCTTACGCCAGCAGGTAACACCAGGCATGGTTTCAATTTTTTCTATGGTGCGTGCCTGTGCGGCATGAAATACTTCAATGTTTTTAGCTGCCGCCATGATGGCCGTTTTAAGATTGGTCGGCAACTTTAGGGAAGCCTCAGAAATTTCTTCTGGTGTTACGGCAAGTTTATCCAGCACCACACCATCAAACTGGCGGGTAAATTCAAGCAAAGCAGTATCGCCCGATTTGCGTACACGTTCCAGAATGTTGTTAACATTTCCTTCCAGAAAGCCGAGCTCCAATTGCGGCCGCATGCATAATTCAGGCCATTCGCTTGTGGGGGGATTAACAAATTTTTTCATGCTCATAAAATCATTTTTTCAATCGGGATTACGAGTATGCCTTCTGCTCCCAACGATTTCAATTGCCCGATCTTTTCCCAGAAATCATTTTCGTCTACTACCGAGTGTAACGATGACCAACCCTCCCGCCCCAGTGGTAAAATGGTTGGACTTTTCATGCCCGGAATAACTGAAGTTATTTTAGGTATCGCTTCATTTGGGCAGTTTAACAGAATGTATTTGTTGTTCTTTGCCAACTGCACAGCCTGAATGCGGAATAACAGTTGTTCCAGTATAGCCTGCTTGCCCGTTTCCAGATCAGGCGTGGCAATTAGCACAGCTTCCGATTGCATTACTACTTCAACTTCTTTCAACCCGTTACTTAGCAGCGTGCTTCCGGTGCTTACAATATCGCAGATGGCGTGTGCCAGACCAATGCCAGGTGCAATTTCTACCGAGCCGCTGATCTCGTGTATGCCAGCTTGTACATTATGTTTTTGTAAAAACTGTTTTACGATGGCGGGATAGGAGGTAGCAATGTTTTTTCCCTGCAACCAGGAAACCCCGGTGTATTCTTCCGATCGGGGAATGGCAATGGAGAGGCGGCATTTGGAGAAATCGAGTCTCTTGATCAACTGGTTTTGTTTCTGTTTTTCAACCCAGATGTTTTCGCCTACAATGCCGGCATCGGCCACACGGTCTTCTACGTATTGCGGAATATCATCATCGCGCAGAAAGAGTAACTCTACCGGAAAATTCCTGACTTGTGCTTTAAGTTGGTCGCGACCGTTGCTGAACTGCAGACCGCTCTCCTTTAAAAGTTTAAGCGAGTCCTCCTGCAGTCGGCCTGATTTCTGGATGGCGATTCTTAGTACGGAGTTCATAATTTAATCATAGTTAAAAACAAAAAAGGCTTACCGGATGTTGGCAAGCCTTTTTCAATTTCTTTTATAGTTTAATCAAAACAAAGCATTGCCACGCATGTTGGTTACATGATGGTGGTGGCCGTGTATGTTTTGTGTGTTTGTCATATTGATGGATCAAAAGAACAGAATTGTACTTGGATGTCAAAGCGAAATTTAGAATAAATGTGTCCTAACGATTGTTTTAATGATTTTGGCATTACTAAAATTAAAAAAAGCTGCCCTTTTGGGGCAGCCGTACCAACTATAATATAGATAAAATTATTTTAGTAATACCCGGGCAAACCAAAGTTCACGACCACTTTTGTCTGATCCAAAAAACACCATCGATTCATTTTTGCCAGAGGCCAAAAATGGATAGTTGGAATCCAAATAATAACCTTCTCCTTTGCCAAAAGTTTTCAAATCAGTCACGGAAGCATCGGTCACATTGATTCTGCCTATTCGGGGGTAGGTTAAAGTTCTGGAGTTTGGTCCCATACCCTTAATTTCCTGAAGTATCCAATAAACATTTCCATCTGTTCCCTCTACTAAGGTTTGTGGGCAGGAATAAATCTTTGTGGTAGTAGTGGTTGTTCTATACGTTAATCCATAGGTTGTGTTGCTTGAAACGGTAATTCCCTTTTCTTTTGTATCCAAACCATATTGTGATCGCAACACACCATTCTTATCAAAGTGAAATCCAAGAATATCTTCAAAACGATTGATAAACCCATCTTTGTTTTTATCGTAATTCTGACCAATCACAAGCAGATCACCATTTGATATGAACTCATAATTTCTAATTCCAAATTCACGACCCGTATAATCGGGTGTTTTTTTCTGACTAGGTGGAAATTTTTGCTTAGCAGTGAACTCTTCCAAATTGGTTTCTGTAAGATAAACCATCTTACCATCTTTAACCTTCATTAATTGAACAGCTTTGTATTTCACTTCTCCACCACCAAAGCCGCCAAAACTCATACCGGGCTTAGCGCCTTCATTAAAGTATTTGTCTTTTCCGGCTAATGACGGGCCATAGAGATACACTTCGCCAGCTGCCTTATTGTAAACCAATTCGTGAATATTCCAGAAACTGGAGGGGCTATTGAAATTAAAACGCTCAACTATTTCGCCAGCATCGGAAACCCTAACATAGGTATAATTATTGTTGTTTGGGTCTGCATTTTTCTTGCCCATAGCATTTGAGGGCGCGAATATTAATACTAATGATTCGATGCCTGGGCTCTCTGGATCATCGAAATTTTCACGTTCGGTATAGCGACCAAACACAAAACTTTGTGGATACTGAAAGTTAAAATCAGTGGCCTTTACCAGATCAAGATTGTTATTAAACTTCAACAGGCGAATGGATCCGGCATCTTCATTACCTTTTATCCCGATTTTTGGTTTTACAGAAACAAGTATGAATAAATCACCGGTCATTTCATCTTCTTCGTGCGTAATCAAGGTGTACGTGTTGCCATCATCCGTTTTTGGTTTTACCTTCTCCAGGATGTCAACGTTTCGTGTGTAACCGCCCAACAAGAAGTTGTACTTGCTCGTTATTTTCTTTTTCTTGATGACCAACGTGCCCATCATATTATTTTCTACGGTGTTTCCAATCGTTACCACTTCATCGCCTTTAAACCTGAACCATTTGAATTTTTTTTTCATTTTATCCGCTTCTTCGGTAAACTCTCCATCCTTTACAAAGTTGAAGTTGTTGTCAAATACGTATTGTTCGTATGTGAATTCCACAACCTTTCCTTTCTTCTTCATATCGGTAAAATAGGTAAGGGTATAGGTTTTATCGGTTTCACTATATTCCACCCCTGCCAGTGAGCCGCGCTTAGATGCTCTTGAAATTTTATAGGTATTTTCAGCATCAAGTACCTGGGTGTAAGCCGGAGTTAATACGGTCACCAAAGTCAGCATAAGTACAAATTTTTTCATTGGTTATATTTTTTTTCAAATTTGATCAGGTATCGATTCAAATTCAATACCTGAGAGTTGGTAAACGGCACTCCGTACCAGTACGGAATAACAGAATAATTCTTTCCTTTCATATAAGATCATCAGGTTTACAAGTCAGATGGTACGGTATAGTGGGAGATAGGAGTAATTTTTACCAATAAAAATTATTTTACTTAAGGCTTTCTTTGCCTTGGCATAGTTTTAATTAGACCTTATGGCAGTTTCCATTCTTAGAAAAAGCTCTTTCCGTTGGATCCCGATTAGAATGGGCGTATGTGAATAAAGATATGTAAGTTGCAGTGCAAATGAGATACTTGAAATTAGTAATGGGAGTAGTGCTGCTAACTGCCTGCACTTCCTCGAAAGAAACCCGCCTGCAACAATTTTTGTTAAAGGGAAACATTGCGTTACAAGAAGGTAACTTCGATAAAGCTGAATATTATTATGGCGAAGCAATTAAACTAGATGGCTGTTATGCAGATGCCTGGAATAACCTGGGCACCGTTCACTTTAACCAGAAGCAATTCCAGCAAGCACAGGAAAATTACCAAAAGGCTATGGAATGCAAACCCGGTTTTGTTAATGCGCTAATTAACCATGCCAATACAAGCTACGAACTAAAAGAATATTATAAGGCGCTGGATGACCTGGACAAAGTGATTGCCGCAAAGCCCGACACTGCGCTTGCCCACTTTATTCAAGGCATGTCTTATACTAAACTTCGTGAGTTCGGAAAGGCACTGCAGGCTTTCGAGCGTGCCCTGCAGATTGAACCTGGCAATGTGGATATTCTGGTTAATCAGGCAACAGTTCAATATTATCAAAAGAATTTTGATGCGGCCCGTGATGGCTTAAAAGCGGCTGCGCAACTAAAACCCGATGAACCCAACATCTATAACACGCTAGCGCTGATAGAAATCGAACAGTCTAATTATGCCGAAGCGTTGCGATTGGTGGAAGAAGCACTAAGGTTAAGTCCGCGCCATCCGTATTACCTGAATAACAGAGGCTTTATTTATTTGAGTCAGAACCAATTAAAAAAAGCTGAGGATGACATAAACGAAAGCATTTCGCTTGATCCGTACAATGCATGGGCTTATCGTAACAAAGGTATACTTAGTCTGATGAACAAGGACTACAAATATGCCGAACGATTACTTAAACAAGCTTTGGATACCGATCCGTTTGTCGATAAGATTTACTTTTATCTGGGTATGGCTTACCTGAATAACGGAAACCTTGGACTGGCCTGTGTGTCGTTTAATAAATCAGAAGCGTTGGGCGACCGCATGGTTACAGATGAACAGATCAGGTTGTGTAAAAAGTAAAAATTAGCCAACCCTCTTTGGTTAGGGGTTTGGAAAATTCTGACTGGCATCGTCAATTATCAACACCCAGTCCATACCCTCTTTTGGAGGCGTAAAACGTACTACTCCGGTTGCAGTGGTTGAATAACCTGAAAGCGTTTTGCCTGTACGAGGGTCGAACCAACTGATTGCTTTGGTGGTTCCGGCTAATCTCGACAGGTCAATTGAAATGGGCTGATTTTGAGGAAGATAAATAAAGGCATATAAACCGTTTTCGTGGCGGGTAGCAACAATATGATCGGTATAATTAATGCCCGGATAGCTTGCCACAAGCGATTGATCATCAACCCGTGCAAAATAAGGACGGGATAACATGAGTTTTTTTAAATACTGCATTTGTCCGGCAGCTTCGGCTTTTGCGGCTTTCTGCCACCCAATTAAAGTGTCGCCAATGTTAATGGGTGGGTTTAGTTCAGTATTAAGAAATTGCCAGATCTGATGATGGCCGTATGTAACACCACAAGCCCCGGCAAATACCGATCTGTAAATTCGTGCACGAACATCATAGGCAGTAAAGTATCCACGTTCCGCACGAGTCCATTTACCATCCCACGGATTTACAGGATGGTCTTCATAGCAGGGTTCCATATCTAAAGTTGGCTTTTGATGTTTTAGCGCAAGGTCGTGGGTTACCCAATCCCATACTTCAGTTTCGCGCGCACCATGGCCGGATTGAAAGGCATTCATATCCAGCCAGCTATCGGTATGAAAGTAAGTACTACTGGAAGCACCACCCATGGGGTGATAGGTAATAAAGGCATCTTTGCCTAATACCGATTCAATTCCCTTAGCCATTGCCCGCCAGATGGCTTTATCATTAAACTCTTGTTCAATGCTGTCAATTTTAACCTTGTACGTAGCGGGTCGGTCGCCACCCAAAATCCAGATAATATTCCAATGCCTGGCGTAGCGTTTGGCTAAGGTTGCACCATATACCTCAGCATTAGTCTCATTGAAGATAATCGGTCCATCGCCCCACATGTGGGCTACTTTATCGCCCCAGGTGGGTAGTAACCCTACATACATTCCTTTATATGCTATGCGGTTGATAATAAAATCCACGTGGTCCCAATAATCATATTCTGTTTCGTTGGCCGGATTAGTACCGGGTGTTGTAGCCAAACGGGTAGGGTCTTCTTCAATCAGGGGTAAATCGCCATAGCGGTTTGGTTGGCGTAAGCCATTCATTTCGGCAAGTGCAACAGCCTGAATTACATTAAACCCTTGTTGTTTTCGTAATTCCAGAAACTCTTCGGCTTCTTCGCGTGTAAGCCGGTGAAATAATTCCCAGGCGGTATCGCCCAACCAGAAAAACGGTTTCCCGTCAGTACTCATCAGGTAGCGTTGATTGAGGCTTACCCTTATTTGAGTGTATGAAAAATTAAACGCCAACACCAGACAGGATAAAAACAAGTATCGCATGATTCGGTATTTTTGCATTGTGCAGCGTATAAAGTTAAGCATAACTTTATTAGGCCTACTCTAAAATGGTGATTGATTACGAAGCGTTGAGAACCCGGTTAACATTACCCTTGCCGGGAAGTTTAGCTCACAACCAGATGCGGGCTGAGCCAGTTGGGGCTATCAAACCTAAGTTTGACCATACACTTCCACCTCGCCCGGGAAGTGTAATGATTTTGTTATACGGTGAGGATAACGATGTTTGGTTTCCGCTAACCAAGAGACCCGATTACCTGGGCACACATGGCGGCCAGATAAGTTTACCCGGTGGAAAGGCTGAGCTTGGCGAGACTTCAATTGAAACCGCGTTACGCGAAACAGAAGAGGAGATCGGTGTTAAATCCGATACTATTGAAGTGCTGGGCGTCCTTTCCGATTTCTTCGTAATACCAAGCAACTTTATAGTAACTCCGGTGATTGGGTTACTGAAGACACCACCCTTATTTACACCCGACCCTAAAGAAGTAGTGAGGGTGCTTCAGTGTTCGGTTAATGAATTAGTAGATGCCAATTCTATTCGTACCAAAGAGATTCTGGCCGCTAAGTTTTTTCCCATGCGGGCACCACATTTTGAAATAGAGCAGGAGGTAGTGTGGGGCGCTACCGCCATGATTCTGAACGAATTCAGAACAATACTTAAAGAATTACCCTAAGTTAACGCGAGCTCAACTTCTGTTGGATAAAACCAGTAAACCGATACCTTGTAAGGGTTTCGGCCGATAGGTGTTTTGCTCCCTGTATTTTACCAATACACATCTTGCTTCCGCAGTGGCATGCAAATGGCCTGTCCATGTCCCATTCAGCCGAAGGATAGAAGAAAGAAAATTCTTCACCGGCAGCAATAGGTTTAACGGTTACCAGTTCCATTAGCGTAGTGTCGAAAAAGCAATTAGGGTCACAGCTGTGATTAATGCATTCCAGGCACTCCGGAAACAGTTCGATGTGTACATCATCATTGATTTGCACCGTTAAGTAGTTTGGTGTGGCATGTGTGGCGCGGGCCATAAAGCCAATTACTACTTCGTTTGCTTCAAATGATTTTTTAGAGAATAAAGAACGAAATCCGGTTACAGCATCCGTACGGATTTCCGCGACCTCGGTTAAATCGAGGTCAATAGTTTCAATGAAACTCATGCAGGGTAGTGGTTAGTGGTTTAGTGGTTGTAATAAGATTAAAAAGTAAAAACATTATAAAGATATAGACTAAGTTTATAAAGTCAAGCCTTAACGATGTTAATCGTAAACTTGTTGTTAGTGCAGGCTTACCGGATAGGATGTGATATAGATTAAGTATTGCGGCAGTACTTAAAAAAAACAAACCGTTTGATCGGGTTAGCATCATTCTTTTTGGCCGGCATAAAAAAAGAGCGCCAGTGTTCTAGCGCTCTTTTTATTACGGTACTAACCTGTTACTTCTTTTTCTTTGCCAACTTCTTCACAGTCTTTTTGCCAGGCTTTGCTTTCTTAACAGCCTTAACTACTTTTTTAGAAGCCTTCTTGACTGCCTTTTTAGTGGTCTTCTTTACTTTCTTAACCACCTTCTTTGCGGCCTTCTTAGCCGGCTTTGCCTTCTTAGTAAGTTTTTTGGCTGCCTTCTTTACCTTTTTAACCGGGGCTTTTCTGGAAGCGGGTTTCTTGCTAGCCTTTTTTGCGCTTGAAGTTTTAGCAGCACCCATGGCATTAAGGGCTGAACCTGCCTTAAACCAGGTAATCTGGTTGGCGTTATAGGTATGGTTAACAATAACAGACTCACTTGTTCCATTACTATGATGGATAACCAGCGTAAGAGGTTTATCGGGGCTAAAAGAAGTTAACCCAACAATATCGAATGAATCATCTTCTTTAATCTTATTGTAGTCATCCTTGTTGGCAAACGTTAATGCCAACATACCTTGTTTTTTCAGGTTGGTTTCGTGAATGCGGGCAAAAGATTTTACCAGAATGGCACGTACCCCTAAATGGCGGGGTTCCATTGCCGCATGCTCGCGCGATGAACCTTCTCCGTAGTTTTCATCGCCTACAACAATAGAACCCAAACCCTGCGCTTTATAGGCGCGTTGAACTTTAGGAACTTCATCGTACTCGCCTGTTAATCCATTCTTTACACTATTAATCTTCTCATTGTAGAAGTTTGTAGCGCCAATCAAAAGGTTATTCGAAATGTTATCGAGGTGTCCACGATATTTTAACCATTTACCAGCCATCGATATATGATCGGTAGTGCACTTGCCTTTGGCTTTAATAAGCAAACGCAGGCGTTTCAGGTCTGTACCTTCCCAGGCTTTAAAGGGGGCCAGTAACTGTAAACGATCGGAGGTTGGGTTTACACTAACCACAACACCTTTACCATCTTTAGCCGGGGCCTGGTAACCTGGATCTTTTACATCAAAACCTTTTTTCGGTAATTCATCGCCTGTAGGCGGATCGAGTTTTACCTGCTGGCCTTGTTCGTTGGTTAGGGTATCGGTAATTGGGTTAAAGCCCAAATCTCCGGCTATGGCTAAAGCCGTTACCAACTCGGGTGAGCCAACAAAGGCAAATGTATTGGGGTTGCCATCGTTACGCGATTGGAAGTTACGGTTGAATGAATGTACAATAGTGTTTTTCTCTTTACGCTCAGCGCCTACCCGGCTCCACATACCAATACACGGGCCACAGGCATTAGCAAATACTTTTGCGCCAATTTTATTAAATGTATCTATAAAGCCATCACGTTCAATGGTATAACGAACTTGTTCTGAACCTGGGGTAATAGTGAAAACCGCCTTTGTTTTTAACCCTTTATCAGCAACCTGCTTAGCTAAACTGGCCGCCCGGGCAATATCTTCGTAAGAAGAGTTGGTGCAGGAGCCGATTAATCCAACTTCTACTTTTAAGGGCCAGCCGTTTTTCTCTGCTTCTGATTTAAGTTTTGAAATAGGAGTAGCCAGATCCGGAGTAAACGGACCGTTTAAGTGTGGTTCGAGTTCGGAAAGGTTGATTTCAATTACCTGGTCAAAATACTTCTCCGGGTTGGCGTATACTTCAGGGTCGGCTGTAAGATGCTCTTTAATCTTATCTGCCATTTGGGCTACTTCTGCTCTTCCGGTTGAAACCAGATAGCGGGCCATTGAGGCATCGTAACCAAAGGTTGAGGTGGTAGCTCCAATCTCAGCTCCCATGTTACAGATGGTACCCTTTCCTGTACAGCTCATTGAAGTTGCGCCTTCGCCAAAGTATTCTACAATAGCTCCGGTTCCACCTTTAACAGTAAGGATACCGGCTACTTTCAAAATCACATCTTTGGCTGATGTCCAGCCGTTAAGTTTTCCGGTTAGCTTTACGCCTATCAGTTTTGGGAACTTAAGTTCCCATGCCATGCCAGCCATTACATCTACGGCATCGGCACCGCCAACACCAATGGCTACCATGCCCAGACCACCGGCATTTACGGTGTGCGAATCTGTACCTATCATCATTCCACCAGGAAAAGCATAGTTTTCCAACACCACCTGGTGAATAATTCCGGCTCCTGGCTTCCAGAAACCTATTCCATATTTATTTGAAACGGAAGATAGAAAATCGAATACTTCTTTGCTTTCGCTGTTGGCCGCACTCAGGTCATCCTTAGCACCAACTTTGGCCACAATTAAGTGATCGCAATGTACGGTAGATGGAACAGCTACTTTTGGCCTGCCGGCCGACATGAATTGAAGCAATGCCATCTGAGCGGTGGCATCCTGCATTGCCACACGGTCGGGGGCAAAATCTACGTATGATTTACCTCGCTCAAAGTTGTGCAACTTTTGCTCGGAATGAAGGTGTGAATAAAGAATTTTCTCAGACAGGGTAAGGGGTTTGCCCACCGCTGTTCGGGCTTTGGCAATACGGCCCGGCATAGCTGCATACAGGGCCTTAATCATGTCTAAATCGAATACCATAAATCGTAAGTTAAAGTCGAGGTTTTTACGGAAGGCTAAAGTAGCAAAAAACTTATTGAATGTTAAAAATGGGGCATTTGGTATCGGGTAGATTTAGCGGAAGGAAACTAAACCCCTCATGCTCAATTTCCTTATACCTAATGATTTGCACCGTTTTCTATACTATTTACTATTAATGTAGTTTAGAAACTCGCGCCTGGTGTCTTCTTCTTCAAACTTACCTCCAAAAAAGGCAGTTCCGGTTTTACTATTGGTATCACCTACACCCCGCGAAGCCACGCACATGTGGTTGGCATCCATTACTACACCCACGCTTTCGGTACCTAAAATACGTTGCAGTTCTTTTCCAATCTGTACCGTTAGGCGTTCTTGTACCTGTGGTCGTTTGGCAAAGTATTGCACTATTCTGTTAATCTTAGAAAGTCCGATAACCTTACCGGTTGAAAAGTAAGCAACATGGGCCTTTCCGTAAATAGGTACAAAGTGATGTTCGCAATGGCTATAAAAGGTAATATCCTTTTCCACCAGCATCTGGTTGTACTTGTATTTGTTTTCGAAGAGGCGGGCCTGAGGTCTGTTCTTTGGGTTTAATCCGCTGAATACTTCTTTTACATACATCTTGGCAACCCTGCGCGGAGTACCTTTCAGGCTATCGTCATTTAAATCCAGCCCGAGTATTTCCATAATCTCGCGAAAGCGCTTTTCAATCTGCTCTACCTTTTCATCATCGCTCAACTCAAATGCGTCTTCGCGCAGGGGAGTATTCCATGAGGTTAGCAGGTGATCATCTTCATCTTCCTGCACAGGTTTATTCGGCTGGATATTCAACAAAATTTCTTTCTGTCTCATACAGTTTTACTTTTAACTCGTACTGGTTGTCAATATGCTGCCGTAATATACGCCAGATTACTACGGCAATATTTTCTGCTGTGGGGTTAAGGTTTTTAAAGTAAGCGGTATCTAAATTAAGATTTTTATGATCGAATTTTTTCACTACGTGCTCCTGAATCAGGTCGCTTAGTATTTTCATGTCAAATACATATCCTGTTTGCGGATCGGGGACACCCACTAATTTTACTTCTAATTCGTAATTGTGACCATGGTAGTTTGGATTGCTACATTTTCCAAAAACAGCATGGTTTTTCTCTTCAGACCATTCGGGGTTGAATAAGCGGTGCGCAGCATTAAAATGCTCTTTACGGTATACGGCTATCTTCATCAATACAAGTAAAACCCATCAACAGATAAATGGTTCAATTCCAGCATCAAAATTTACCAGAATACCTCAGAACGAACTGATGGAGCGATTGTGGTAATCGAAAACAGGTACGGTTGTTCCCAGCAATACTTCGTGAGTAAGAAAACGGGCGCCTACCGAATTGCCTGTTGGTAATTCAAAAATATACCCCAGCCTGAAGTTGTTACCCAACTTAGCTTGTAACTGAATACCGTAAGCTGAAAAATTCCGGGTAAAAATTCCTGCTGTAATTTTTTCGTTAAAGTTAAAATTGAAATTAAGATCAACAGAGACAGGAGAGCCACCAACAGCCCGTACCAGGGCAGAGGGTTTGAGGCGAATATTTTCGTTCAGAAATATCACATACGCACCAAAGAAATAGAAGTGTTGTTTGTATAACTCAAACTCCTGACCCGTTGATGAAGCGGTAATGGTAGTAGAAAGTAACCGGGGAACAGAAGCACCAATCAAATACTTATCACTTTTAAGAATAATACCTGCACCTAAATTCGGCTTAGAAAGATTTTCGTTGGCCGAGAATGCAAGATCATCGCGCTGATCGTCCGGGATATTCAGATCATTATAGTTGGCTCTGAAGTTTACAAAACCAGCCTGCATTCCAAAACTGAATGTACGGCTATCATCAATAGGAAGTTTGTAACTAAAGGCTGCCTGAATTTCTGTGTTTTTAATGATGCCAAGCTTGTCCTGAGAGATTAATAAACCGGCACCCACTTTATTATTCACTAACGAAACATGACTGTTAAAATTGAAGGTTACCGGATTGCCATCAAAGCCACCCCATTGATTGCGATACGTAACGTTCGCGTTAAAATTATCATTTAACCCGGCATAAGCGGGGTTTAAGAGTATCGGGTTGTTAATGTATTGCGCGTAGAGCGGATCTTGCTGGCCTGAAGCTGATGAGCAGAATACGGCTACCAGGAAAACTACAGTAAAGTATTTCATGTGCGCGGGGTTAAGGGGAGCATATTAAAACATTAAGGTAACAATTTTGTTCTATTCCGCGCTTCGGTGCTAAGGTTTTTAACTTTTCTTAAAAGGTACTTTTTGTGGGAATTTAACAGTTTGAAACCATGTGTGGGATTATTTAGTCCCCAACCTGCATAGCGCTGCCAGTAAAAAAAATCGCCCTGAATTTTACAGGGCGATTTGGTTAAATACTACAGGCCTCTTACAGCTTACGTAGCCAGATGTTTCTAAACTGTGTTTTGTTACCATGGTCCTGCAATGAAATTACATCCTCTCCATGAGCCTGAGGATAATGATGTAAACCAATGTACAAGGTAAGTCCGTTGATAGTGGTGTTATTCTGAACAAGTACACCATTGTGAAGTACAGTAATGCGTGCCGGGTAATCGAGTGAGCCATCTGGCTTAAAGCGGGGGGCAGTGTAAATTACATCGTAGGTGTTCCACTCCAGCGGGCTACGCATGGCATTTACAAGGGGTGCATGGTCCTTATAAACACTGCCCGCCTGACCGTTGCGGTAGGTTCGGTTATTATACGAATCCAGAATTTGTAGCTCATACCGGTTTTGGAAAAATACTCCACTGTTACCCCGACCCTGACCTACGCTTTCCACTACATCAGGCGCACTGAATTCGATGTGTAACTGGCAATCGCCAAATTGCATTTTGGTTTGAATACCACCAGAGCCGGGCACCACTTCCATATGGTCGTTGTTTACAATCTTCCACGGGGCTGGTTTGGTAATGTCTTTCTGACTTACCCACTGATCGAGGTTCTTACCGTTAAAGAGAATGATAGCATCGGAGGGTGCATCGCCCAAAATTTTAGCGGGAGTAACCACCTTTACTTCGGGTTCCCAGATTTCAGTCATCTCGGGTTTCATGGGGGCAGGTGATACTTCTGGCGGTTTACTACTGTATTGTGCGTTTACAAGAGCTACAGATCCAACCGTTAGCAATGCTGAGATTAGAATATTTTTTTTCATACAAATTGTTTTTAAGCGTGTGCGATTTCAAACTTATCAGAAAAAAATGATATGCAGAGTACCGTTGGCCAAATATCACGCCAATAAAAAAAGAGGCTGTCTCAAAAGTTGTTCTGTCATCGCGGATTTGTTCNNTCTTAATTTGACTTTTGAGACAGCCCTGTATTTTGTGCTGATCAGCAGGCTAGCAAAACTCATCAAATACTTCTACCAGGTGTTCGCCAATCATTTGGGCATTGCGACCTTCAATGTGGTGGCGCTCTACAAAATGAACCAACTCGCCATCCTTAAATAAGGCAATGGACGGAGATGATGGCGGATAAGGTAATGTGTATTCACGGGCTTTCGCCACTGCTTCTTGATCAACCCCGGCAAATACAGTTGTTAAGTGGTTGGGTTTTTTAGCGGAATTTTGAATGGCCCATTTAATACCCGGGCGGGCAGCACCGGCAGCACAACCGCAAACGGAATTGATCACCAGCAGGGTAGTGCCTTTCTGATCTTTTAATTCCTGATCTACATCGGCTGCTGTTTTTAATTCTTTAAAGCCAGCCACCGTCAAGTCCTGACGCATGGGGGCAACAAGTGGTTCGGGATACATATTCTTTAAAGTTGAAAGTTTTTAGTTATTAGTTGAAAGCGCTTACTCGCACTATTGATCAATTTAGTTACATAAATCCAAGTTCCAGTTTGGCTACTTCGCTCATCATATCCTGCGAGTAGGGTGGATCGAACGTAAGTTCAACCTTTACACTACTTACTCCGGGTATCTCTTTTACTTTCTGCTCCACTTCACCGGGTATCACTTCTGCCGATGGGCACGAGGGAGAGGTGAGTGTCATCTGGATATAAACATTATTAACCGGAAACACATTGATTTCATAAATCAACCCTAGTTCGTAAACATCTACCGGTATTTCAGGATCGTACACGGTTTTAAGTGCAGCAATTACCTGATCGCGCAAATCGCCTTGCGGGATTTCAGCAGTAGTGGTTTCATTATTTTTTTGTACCTGTTCGCTCACTTTGCCAATTCATTTTGAGTTTTAAATGCCAGCGCATATAATTTCATCTGTTTGATCATCGCTGCAAAACCATTGGAACGCTGTGTGCCTATAAATCGTTCCATGCCTATTTTACTCATAAAGTATAAGTCAGCATCCAGAATATCTTCAGGCTGTTGCCCGTTAAAAATTCTTACCAGCAGGCTAACCAATCCTTTAGTAATAGCGGTGTTACTGTCGGCCTCAAAGTAGATTTTGTCATTTTCCTGTTTTGCGGTTAGCCATACTTTAGACTGACAACCTTTTACTATGTTATCTTCTGTTTTATCAACTTCATTCAGGGCTGTTAATTTCTGGCCAAGTTCCATAATGTAGAACACAGTCATTTCCATGTCACCATCCAGTAACGAGAATTCGCTTATTATTTCGTCTTGATGTTGGTTAATTTGATTCACTACTTAAACACAGTAACTTCTAATTTTGCTATTCGTTTTTCATGTTCCGCCACCAGCCGTATTTCATCTGCAAGCTTTAGGATAGCTCTAGAATTTTCAGAGGTCTGAAGGCCCTGCTTGAATATTTCGGTTTTCATTTCTGAAACTTCTTCAATCAGTTTATCCTGTCCCTTTACCATTTCAGCCAACAACTCAACAATTTTATCTTCGTTTTTCATAGCTGTGGATTTACTTCATAAAGTTAACAATTCTCTCAACACCCTCTGCCAGTTGGTCAATTTCAGCCTTTGTATTATAAATTGAAAACGAGGCCCGTACAGTTCCCTCAATACCAAACCGATCCATCAAAGGTTGCGTACAATGGTGCCCGGTACGTACGGCAATGCCGCGGGCATCCAGCATCTGGCCGATATCAAAATGATGAATACCGTCAATCACGAACGACTGCACACTCACTTTTTCCTTAGCTGTACCAATCAATCTAACTCCTTTAATGCCGGCTAATTTTTCAGATGCATAAACGAGCAGTTCCTGTTCGTAAGCAGCAATGGTATCTTTACCTAATTCATTAATAAAGGCCACGGCTTCGCTTAGCGCGATTACATCGGCAATGTTGGGTGTGCCGGCTTCAAACTTGTAGGGCAAATCGTTGTAGGTAGTCTTGGCAAAGGTTACATCCTTAATCATTTCGCCACCGCCCATGTAAGGAGGCATTTTTTCCAGCAATGCTTTTTTACCATACAAAATTCCAGTACCCGTTGGGCCATACATTTTGTGCGATGAAATACAATAGAAATCACAATCCAGTTCCTGCACATCAATATGTAAATGTGCCGAAGCCTGTGCGCCATCAATTAACACCACAGCGCCAGACTGGTGCGCCAGTTTGATAATCTCCTTGACAGGATTGATTGTGCCTAAACTATTGGAAGCATGGTTTACGGCCACCACTTTGGTTTTGGAAGAGAGTACCTTACGATAGGCATCCATATCCAACTCTCCGGCATCCGTTACCGGAATGACTTTAATAACAGCCTTACGTTCTTCGCAAATCAGTTGCCATGGTACAATATTAGAATGATGCTCCAGCCCGGAGATGATTACTTCATCGCCTTCGTTCAGAAAAGCCTTTCCGTACGAAGCAGCAACCAGGTTAATACTCTCGGTTACACCCCGGGTAAAAATAATTTCCTCGGTATGCTTTGCGTTGATAAACGCCTGCATGGCAAGTCGTGTGGCTTCGTAAGCTTTTGTTGCGCGTTCGGCTAATGTATGAATGCCTCTGTGAATATTAGCGTTATCGTGTTCGTAATAATGCGCAAGGGCATCAATTACGCGTTTTGGTTTCTGATTGGTGGCCGCGTTATCAAAATAAACCAATGGCTTGCCGTTCACCAATTGATGTAGCACCGGAAACTGAGCCCGGATTTGTTCTACATTTATTGGCGTTGCAGTAAGCGCACTCATGCTTAAAAATTCTTTTGTAGTCTTTCAGCGATTAACGTATCGAGGTACGATTTCAAGGTTTCATTTTGGATAGGCTCCAGCACTTCTGCGGCAAAAGCATATAACAACATAGCTTTTGCGTTACCTTCGGAGATACCACGCGAACGTAAATAGAACAGAGCTTCTTCATCCAATTGGCCCGAAGTGCATCCATGCGAACACTTTACATCATCGGCCCATATTTCTAATTGGGGTTTGGTATTAATTGTTGCCGTATCTGAAACAATGATATTGCGGTTGGATTGAAACGCGTTGGTTTTTTGTGCGTGAGGCCGTACAAAGATTTTTCCATTAAAAACTCCTTTCGAGTTTCCATCCATAATACCCTTATACATTTCGTTGCTGAACGAGTTGGGTTTTTTATGATCTACAACGGTATGGTTATCGGCATGGGTATTTCCATTAAGCAGATATAATCCATAAAAATGCGACTCGCAATTTTCTCCATCAATTAAGATATGAAGGTTGTTGCGGATCAGTTGCCCGTTAAGGGTAAGCGTAAATGTATTGAGTTTGCTGGCGGTTGACTGATGAATTACGGAGTTAGATACCTGACATATTTTTCCGGCATCATTCTGAATTTTACAGTACTCCAGGTGCGCTTCGTCTTTTACAATCCACTCTTCGGCAAAGTTGTGAAATACTTCATAGGCACCAATTGAATCTGATTTTTCGATTATGCTTACGGAACTCCCTTTTTCAATAATGCCCAGTATGCGCGTTTGCGAAATACCCTGCGCTCGGGTAGCATCATTTACCTGTAGAATAAATACGGGTTTACTTACTACAGTATTTTCCGGAACATAAATGAAAACACCTTCCTGCCAGAAAGCGCTATTCATTGCTGCAAAGGCATCGCTTTCGGTATTCAGGTATTTGTTAAAATGTTCTTTTATGGCCGGATGCTGAGATTGAATAGCATCTCCCAACGAACGTATAACTATTTCACATTCCATGCTAACCACTTTTGAAAGCAGCGCATTGAATTTACCATTTACTAATACGATAACATTGGCATCCAGTTCGGGGATAAGAAAATCACTTACGCTGGAAAGACTGCTCTCTGCATTTTTAGTATCCCAGCTAAAATGCTTTTCCAGGTGGCGGGTAACAGGGGTAAAGCGGTACTCTTCTTGTTTACCGCCTGGTAAACCAAGTTTTTTTAATTGCCCAAGCGCCTGCGTGCGGGTATCAACAGCCACCTCAAAGGCAGGTTGAGTCTCAATCATTTCGTTGATAATATCGCGTGTAGTTGTTGTACTCATATCACGCAACAGCTATTTCGTTCTTTATCCAGTCGTACCCTTTTGCCTCTAATTCAAGCGCCAGTTCTTTGGTACCCGATTTTACGATTTTGCCCTTGTACAATACGTGCACATAATCGGGAACGATATAATCAAGCAAGCGTTGATAGTGCGTTACAACAATGGTGGCGTTGTTTTTATTGCGCAGTTTGTTTACGCCATTGGCTACAATACGCAAAGCATCGATGTCCAGACCAGAATCGGTTTCATCCAAAATGGCCAGCTTCGGTTCCAACATGGCCATCTGAAAAATCTCGTTCCGTTTTTTTTCACCTCCCGAAAACCCTTCGTTGAGCGAACGATTGAGTAAGGATTGATCGATTTCTACCAGTTTCATTTTTTCTTTCATTAACTGAAGAAATGAAACAGCATCCAATGCCTGCTGCCCACGATATGTACGAATCTGGTTAAGGGCAGTTTTCATAAAGTTGATTGTGCTAACGCCCGGAATTTCTACCGGATATTGAAAGGCCATGAAGATGCCTTCGCGTGCGCGATCTTCGGGCGAGAGTTCCAGTAAATCTTTACCTAAGAAATCTATCTTACCTCCTGTAACTTCATAATCTTCACGCCCGGCTAATACTGAAGCTAATGTACTTTTACCTGAGCCATTGGGGCCCATAATGGCATGTACTTCTCCTGCATTAACCTTTAAATCAATCCCGTTAAGGATTTGGTTTTCTCCGATGCGTGCTTGTAGGTTCTTAATATTTAGCATTTCGAATTTAAAATTTCGGATTATAGTTGGTCTTTATTTTTTATTCTTGTCGATATATTTTGTTCCCTTAATTCCTGATTGGGATAATTCGAAATTTTGAATTTAAAATCCGAAATTCTTACCCCACGCTCCCTTCTAATGTAAGTGCCAGAAGTTTTTGTGCTTCTACCGCAAACTCCATGGGTAGTTGATTCAATACTTCTTTTGCGTATCCGTTTACAATCAAAGCTACAGCGGCCTCTTCATCAATACCCCGTTGCAGACAGTAGAAGATCTGATCTTCGCCAATTTTAGATGTAGTAGCTTCGTGTTCGATGCGTGCCGAATTATTTTCAACATCAATGTAGGGGAACGTATGCGCACCACATTGGTCGCCCATTAGCAGCGAATCGCATTGCGAATGATTACGTGCGTTTGTTGCGCGTTTCATTACGTGTACCTGACCTCGATAACTGTTTTGAGATTTACCAGCCGAAATACCTTTGCTTACAATACGCGACCGCGTGTTTTTACCAATGTGAATCATCTTGGTGCCGGTGTCGGCTTGCTGGTAGTTATTGGTAACAGCCACCGAATAAAATTCACCAACCGAATAGTCACCTTTTAATATACACGAAGGGTATTTCCAGGTAATGGCCGATCCGGTTTCTACCTGTGTCCACGAAATTTTAGAATGATCGCCCGCGCATAAGCCCCGCTTGGTTACGAAGTTGTAAATACCACCTTTTCCATTTTTATCGCCCGGGTACCAGTTTTGCACGGTTGAGTATTTTATCTCGGCACCTTTCATGGTGTAGAGTTCTACCACGGCCGCGTGCAATTGATTTTCATCGCGCATGGGTGCGGTACAACCTTCCAGGTAACTTACGTACGAGCCTTCATCAGCCACAATCAACGTTCTTTCAAACTGTCCCGTGTTAGCCGCGTTAATTCTGAAGTAAGTGGATAATTCCATGGGGCAACGTACACCTTTTGGAATGTAGCAGAACGAGCCATCGGAAAATACGGCCGAGTTAAGAGCGGCAAAGTAGTTATCGCCAATAGGCACTACCGAGCCCAGGTATTTTTTTACTAATTCAGGATGTTCTTTTACCGCTTCACTAAATGAGCAGAAGATAATACCCAGTTCGCTCAGCTTTTCTTTAAAGGTAGTAGCAACCGATACGCTGTCAATAACAGCATCTACCGCTACACCCGTTAAGCGCTTTTGTTCTGTTAAAGAAATTCCAAGTTTTTCAAAAGTCTTAATCAGTTCAGGATCAACCTCGTTCAGACTATTGGGTTTTACTTTTTGCTTGGGAGCGGAGTAGTAAATAATATCCTGATAGTTTATGGCAGGATAGGTAACATTTGGCCACTTGGGCTCTGTCATTTTCTGCCATTGACGAAAGGCTTTTAAGCGCCAGTCCAGCAGCCACTCCGGCTCGTTCTTTTTAGCAGAAATAAACCGTACAATATCTTCGTTAAGGCCTTTAGGAGCTTCATCGGTTTCCAGGTTTACAGTCCAGCCGTGCTCGTATTCTTTCGAGGTAATTTCTTCCAGAACCTGATTGCTTTTACTCATTGTAGTCTATTTAGACTAATTTTAAATTGATCGTAAAAGTACAACAAAACTACCTTTATAAGGTTCGCAAATCCTGTAAATTTCTTTAAAAATCAGGTGAGTTTAAGGTTGCGATCGAGGCTTTCCTCTAATGAGATCATAGTTTCAGTGCGTTCAATACCCTCTACCTGTTGCATTTTATCGTGCAATACTTCTTTTAAATGGTTGGTATCGCGGCAGTGAATTCGTACAAACATGCTGTAATTGCCTGTGGTGTAATGAATGTTTGTAATTTCAGGTATGTTTTTAAGTTTTGCTAAAACAGACTCATATAAAGCACTCTTTTCCAGATAAATACCGATAAAAGCTGTGATGTCGTACCCAAGTTTAGCATAGTTTATTTTTAGGGTAGTCTTTTCAAAAATGCCTGCGTCTTCCATCTTATTCATGCGTACATGCACAGTACCCTGCGAAACATTAATGCGCCTGGCAACTTCGGTATAAGGTCGTTTGGCATCCTGCATCAGAATTTCCAGAATACGCAGGTCGGTGTTGTCAATTTCAAAATTACGCCCCATAAGTCATTTGAATTTATAAATTGTTTAACAAAAGTACATTTTATTAAATAGTATTTAAATTATTGAGTGTATTATTGATTTCAAATTCAAATTTTTCGTTCCTTTGTGGTGTAATTTATAAACCGTCTTAGGGAAGGGGGTTTAAACAGTTGAAAAGCGCAGACGTTCTTTAAAAATTGTAGGGTGTTGAAACTGGCAGACATGCCCTCCTGTCTCGGGGGTGGAGAGCAAAGGATAAACGCAAGGTAATGGGTTGACCACTAAAATGTTTTCTTATGCCTTGCAGCTAACTTCTCCGTGGAGGTTCGAAGCCTCCCTCTACAGCAAACAAAGCCACGCGAATTGCGTGGCTTTTTTAATAGTTGCCTTTACTCAATTAATGATTTAAAAAGGCTCAGTTATATTATGTATCAGTGCATAAGAACCACCAATGCTCTCAGTCTTGTCACCTATTAATACCTGTGTACTAAAGGTTCCGCTAATCAGGTAACTTGTAGAGTAACGTGTGTCATCGATAACAAAGTAATTCAAAACACTGATACCGGTAAGCGTGTTACTGGAAATGTCAGGGAAAAATATGTTTGATACTCAACACCGCAACGATCTTTCAACAGAAATGAGGGCTGAAAGAAATTAAAATTGGTTTTCATAAGTTAATCGGGTGTTAAAAGTGCACGTTGTTTATTCAGGCTGGAGAACAGGTCGATGCTCCGTTGCAGGGATTTCATTTTAAACTCAAAGAAATCATTTGATATGGTTTTTGTACATTTTCCATTTTCACACCCATAAATAGATTTTATTCTGTCATCATTAAAATCATATAGCCTTCCTTGAAAGGAAAATTTGAAAAAGCACTCGTTGCACGATGAAGTGCTTGTATCTAATGTAACCTCATCAACGGAACGTACAAAATCGCATGGATCGCGCACTTCCGGAGTATCTTCATCGCACGAAGAAAGGAAAGCGATTAAAACAAAAATTAATGGATTGCAACAAAACCGTAATATTGAAAAAGTTTGTTTTTTACGCATAACTGTCACAATTTTAGTCTGACTTCACATACTGCTTACTGGTGCCATTGAGGTAAACCACATAGTGGCCGTTGGGCAAGCCATCCAAAACCTGTTTGGTTTCTTCCACGCCCTCTTCAAGTTGCCCTTCTTTTACAACCCTTGAATGGGTTAAATCGAAAACGAAAAATTTAATGCCTCCCATAAATTTAAAGAGGCTCTTCGATTTTATAAAGCAACAAATAAGAACCTCCAATGCTATTGGGTTTATTTCCAATCAGCACCTGAGTACTAAACACTCCACTGATGAGGTAATGTGTAGAGTATCGTAGAGGATTGACACCATCATCAATAATGTTGAAATTCCTAACACTAATTCCAGTAACAGTGCTGTGCGAAATATCTGGAGAAAAAATATTGGTGTTCTTTGCAACTTGATATTCTACACCACAACGGTCTTTCAGCAAAAACGATGGCTGAAAGAAACTAAAATCAGTTTGCATGAGCGAATCGGGTGTTAAAAGTGCCCGCTGTTTATTCAGGCTTGAGAACAGACCGCTACTTCGATTTAATGATTTTAAATTAAACTCAAAAAATGCATTCCTAATAGCGATAATACACTTCTCTTCCTCACATTGAAGCCATTTTTCAAACCTTTCATCTCGAAAATCATAAACCCTACCCTGAAATGAGAACTTAAAAAAACATTCATTGCAAGCAGTACTTACATCTAATGAAACCTCATCAACCGAGCGAATAAAATCACAAGGATCGCGCTCTTCTGTGATGTCCTCATCGCATGAAGAAAGGAAAGTGATTAAAACAAAAATTAATGCATTGAAACATAACCGGAATATTGAGAGAACTCTTTTTTTAAGCATAACCGTTGCAATTTTAGTCCGACTTCACATACTGCGTACTGGTACCATTCAGGTAAACAACATAATGCCCATTGGGCAACCCATCCAAAATCTGCTCCTCCCATAAAAGACGAACCCTTGCAAAAGGTAAACGTAAGGTTGCAGCTGGCATTATAGGCATGAAAGGTGGAGCAACCTGAGCTAATAAAAAAGCTCATATTCTGGATAATGAGAAAAGGATAAAATTCAAAGCGGCTCAACAACATTGTAAATCAACGCATAAGAACCACCGATGCTTTCGGATTTCCCACCAATCAGCACTTGGGTACTAAAGGTTCCGCTAATAAGATAATCCGTAACATAGCGAGGAGGATTAACCCCATCATTAATGAGTGTAAATTTCCAAACACTGATTCCAGTAAGTGTACTGCTTGAAACATCAGGAGAAAAAATGCTCGTATTTTTGGCAACTTGATATTCTATACCACAACGATCTTTCAGAAAAAAAGATTGTTGAAAAAAGTCAAAATCAGTTTGCATCAATGAATCCGGAGTTAAAAGTGCGCGTTGCTCATTTAGGCTTGCGAATAGATCGCTGCTATGATTTAATGATTTAAATTTAAACTCAAAGAAATCATTTTTAGCTATGATCAAACACTTTTCTAATTGCTCACATCCGAACCATTTTTCAATCCTATCGTCCCTAAAATCATAAACTCTTCCTTGGAATGAAAACTTAAAGAAACATTCATTGCACGCAGTACTTATATCTAGTGAAACCTCATTAATCGAGCGAATAAAATCACATGGATCTCGTACCTCTAGAGTATCTTCATCGCACGAAGAAAGGAAAGTGATTAAAACAAAAATTAATGCATTGAAACAAAACCGGAATATTGAGAGAACTTTTTTTTTACGCATAACCGTTGCAATTTTAGTCCGACTTCACATACTGCTTACTGGTGCCATTGAGGTAAACCACATAGTGGCCGTTGGGCAAGCCATCCAAAACCTGTTTGGTTTCTTCCACGCCCTCTTCAAGCTGCCCTTCCTTCACAATCTTTGAATTAATTAAATCGAATACAACAAAGGTATTATCTCCTCCCATAAAAGATGAACCCTTGCAAAAGGTAAACGTAAGATTGCAACTGGCATTGTAAGCATTAAAAGTCGAACAGCCTGCGCTAATGGAAAAGCTCATATTCTTGCCCCCGCTGCTGGTACTCCAGCTTGCGTTGCCCGAGGTTTTAACCCAGGTCCACGAGCTTAAAAACATCTGGACGTTGTTTGTGCCGCCCGGCACCATATTAAAGGTGTACAGCGGCCCTTGATTCAGGGTACCGGTACAGTTTGGAAGTACTTGTACCGTCTTGATCTTGTGATTGGCCGTATTGCCGTTACAGCCGGTTCGTAAATTATAAGTAATATTAGTCGGACCAGTTAAAGTTTTAGCAGTAAGTGTTATTGATGTATTCGTACCACTAACCTTGATAAAAAAATCCTGATCGAAAAACCACCGTAGTTCATCTAACTGAAGATACGAAGGCAACGCCTGCCCGTTGTTGGTTAGCATAAGGGTAATATTTTGGCCCTGGTTTACCTGCGTGCCTCCTGAAATAGTGATGTTGGGAATGGCATCATAATACTCCTCATCGCCATCGCAGGCTTGCGAACTCGCATCGGGGAAAAAGGAAGTTTCCACATCCGGATAGCCATCAAACGTGAAGGCAAATCTTCCATCATTTAGTTTTATTACAGAATGCCCGACTTCTAAAAAAGCTACTGCTTTCGCTTGGCTAAGTGAACACACCCTAATAAAATTCTGATCTCCTATTATAGTTGAAACTGTATAACCAGAAAAAGGATAACCCGATGACAAATTAACATTGTTATGAAGTAATGAAGCACGCGTATATTGATAACAATTGTAACTAGCCTTTTTAGTGTGGATATAATCGCCTGGGGGATTAAGACAACTTCTTTTAACATTTACAATAGCTCCACTCATGGTTAAAAGCAGAATTAGCAGGAGCGTAGCTTTGTGGAAGTTATTATAATTCATATTTTAAATTTAGCATTGTTTGGCCCAAAAACAATCATTTAAATCAATTGCCTGTACCACCTTTTTTTTCTTTCTTTAGAATTCAAATAAATACTAAAGTAAGACTGATGAATTATCCGTGGTATTCAAAATATCCTAAAGGCACTCCACAACAAATAGGCCCGCTCGAATACAATTCGTTAATTGAATTATTTGATGCGGCCGCGCATAAATATCCTAACCGGGTTGCATTCGAAAATTTTGGCAAGCAGATAACCTTTGCTGAAATAGACAGACTATCTACCGCATTTGCTGCCTATTTGCAAAACGAGTTGAAGTTAAAGAAAGGAGACAGGGTGGCTATTCAAATGCCAAACCTGATTCAATTTCCGATAGCTTTTATGGGTGTGATTAAAGCCGGGCTGATTGCCGTAAATACGAATCCGCTCTACACCCCGCGCGAAATGGAACATCAGTTTAATGATGCCGGTGTTTCTGCCATTGTTATTGTATCGAACTTTGCGCATAACCTTGAGCAGATTCTGCCTAAGTTAAAAAGCAAACCACACATTATTCTTACCGACATGGGCGATATGGTTGGCGGCCTGAAAGGAGTGATGGTGAGTTTTGTAGTGAAGCATATTAAGAAGATGGTTCCGGCATTTAGTTTGCCCACATCGGTTTCATTTAAATCAGCATTGAAGCGAGGGGAGAATTCTTCTTACAAAAAACCAGATATTCAGGTTGAAGACCTTGCTGTGCTGCAATACACGGGAGGCACAACGGGAGTTTCCAAAGGCGCACAACTTTCACATCGAAACATCATTGCGCACAATGCCATGATTACCCATTGGTTTAAACCCATTATAACAGAAGGCCAGCAAGACATTGTTATTACGGCATTACCACTTTACCATATTTTTGCGCTTACTGTAAACGGTTTGCTAATGTACACGCAAGGTGTAAAGAGTGTGCTGATTACCAACCCACGCGATATTCCTGGGTTTGTTAAGGAATTGAAAAAGCACCGGTTCTCTATCATTACAGGCGTTAATACGTTGTTTAATGGATTGTTGAATAACCCTGATTTTAAAGATTGTGATTTTTCTGCCTTGAAAGGAGCTATTGGTGGGGCAATGGCTGTGCAGGATGTAGTGGCCGATAAGTGGGAGAAACTGACCGGCTGTCCGTTGATTGAAGGCTATGGACTAAGCGAAACCTCACCGGTGTTATGCTGTAATCCCCTTGACGGAAACCACAAACGCGGTACCATTGGTATTCCTATGCCCGGCACAGAAATTGGAATTTTTGATGATGATGGAAATCAATTGCCGCAAGGTGAAGTGGGAGAGATTTGCGCACGGGGGCCGCAGGTAATGCGCGGCTACTGGAACCAGAATAACGAAGGCGTGTTTTTTAAAAATGATTGGTTCCGCACGGGCGATATTGGTGTAATGGATACGGAAGGTTATTTCAAGATAGTAGATCGTAAAAAGGATATGATTAAAGTCTCCGGATTTAATGTCTATCCAAACGAAATCGAAAATGTATTATCGGGCCATCCTAAGGTAATGGAGGTTGCCGCCATTGGTGTATCTGATGCCAAGTCGGGCGAAGCGATTAAAGTGTTTGTAGTAAAAAAAGATGAATCGCTTACGGAAGAAGAATTAAAAAAATATGCACACGAAAATCTGACTAACTATAAAGTACCCCGGCATTTTGAATTTAAAAAAGAGTTACCAAAGACTAACGTAGGGAAGATTCTCAGGCGTGCCCTTAAAGAAGCTGAAAGCGTAAAAACTACCTGACGAATAATTTCTAATCCGCTTCTCATCATTCTTGTAGCTTGTAACAGGGCAATTGCAATAGTTTTGCGGCTATGAACATTTTGCTGATTACCCAGGAAGATTTTCTTGCCGGTTCAACCTTTTCAGTATCCTACCTGGCGCAGTCGATGGCTGCCCGTGGTAATAATGTTTATGTGGCAGCCCGGCCAGACTCTTTATTGAATGAATTGGTTCGGGCCATGGCAGGAGTTACATTTTTACCAATCACTATTCAGTCGAGGTTTGACAAGGCCTCAATTCGATTGCTGAAATCCTGGGTTGAAACCTATAAGCTGGATGTAATTAATGCGCAATCCAGTAAAGACCGATACATCACTATTCTTGCACGCATGTTTTATGGGGTAAAGTCTCCCTTATTTCATACCCGAAGGCAATACCCAATGAGTGCAGGAGGTTTTTTACAACGCAAATTTTATGTAACAGGTACCGACAAAATAATTGTGATTAGCGAGGAATTGAAGCGGATATTTATTCAAAAAGGATTCCCGGCTCAGCACCTGCATGTAATCCATAACGGAATTCCTGCTGCGAGGTTTAAACAGTGGAGCGAAGAAGAGGTTCAGCGCCTCCGCGAAAAATTTGAGATTAAGCCGGGCGATATTGTGATCGGAAGCATTTCGCGTCTTAAGCATCAGGAACAAATTTTACAGGCACTGGCAATTCTTAATAGACCAGAGATAAAGATTTTGTTTGTAGGTATTACAGAAGGATATTTTGACTCGCTTTGCAGGGAACTTAACCTGAAAAACAAGGTTATGTATGGTGGTGCTGTTAAGGCAGATGTGGTTCTCAATTATTACAGGTTATTAACTGTAAATGTTTTGGCCTCTACCATGGATGGGTTTGGCCTTGTATTGTTGGAGGCTATGGCCATGGGTATACCAGTAGTAGCAACTCGTTTTGGGGGTATAGTGGATGTAGTTCATCATGATGTAAACGGACTGCTGTTTAATGATGGTGATATTGAAACACTTGCCGGGCAACTTGGCTTTTTAGTTGACCATGAACCCTTACGAAACCACCTGATAACACAAGGCTATAAAACAGCGTACGAGGAATTCAGCATCGAAAAAACTGCAGCTAACTACGAAACATTTTTTCATCAACAGCTTGAAATGGCAAAATGACTTTGAGCGTTGGTTTTTATACGCCTTCCGTTATTTTTTGGTCTTTTAACTGATGCCGGTCATGCATTTTACAGTTCGCTGTCTGCTATCTTCGCGCAAAATTAAATCTTCCGTAATGAAAGTTTTATCCCTACTGATTGCAGTTTGTATATCTTCCCAGATGGTAGCTCAATCACCTCAGTCGCTGATTCACTATCCACAGGAAAAACATCTGAAAAATATTCGTCAGCTAACATTTGGTGGCGATAATGCCGAAGCCTACTGGAGTTTTGACGGAAAAAAAGTAAGCTTTCAATCCAACAACAAGGCATGGGGCCTTTCTTGCGATCAAATTTTTTATATGCCTGTTGAAGGCTTAAACCTTAACGTGGCGGGTACTAAAGCACCGTTAATCAGTACCGGATTAGGGCGTACTACCTGTGCTTATTTTATGCCGGGAGATAAGCAGATATTGTTTGGGTCAACTCATTTGGGTGGTAAAGAGTGTCCGCAAGAACCTGAGCGTGTTGCAGGTGGTAAATACCTTTGGCCAATTTATGATTCGTACGACATTTTTGTTTCTGATCTTAAAGGGAAAATAAGAAAGCAACTTACACATGAGCCGGGTTACGATGCTGAAGCAACCGTATCGCCCAAAGGTGATAAGATCGTATTTACCTCAACCCGTAATGGCGATCTTGATTTGTATGTGATGGACATTAATGGTAAAAATGTGAAGCAGATTACCCACGAAATTGGGTATGATGGTGGTGCATTCTTTTCGCCCGATGGTAAAAAGCTCGTGTTCAGGGCATCGCGTTTTAAGACAGAAGAGGCAAAGAAAGAATACCTCGACAACCTGAAGCAAGGATTGGTAGCACCTACAGAAATGGAAATTTTTACCTGTAATGTTGATGGCTCTGATTTGAAACAGATTACCAATCTGGGCAAAGCCAACTGGGCTCCATTCTATCATCCATCAGGGAAAAAAATATTATTTAGTTCTAATCATAAGAGCTCGCGGGGGTTTCAGTTTAATCTGTTTATGATTAATGAAGATGGAACGGGACTGGAGCAAATTACCTTTGATGGAGTATTTGATTCTTTCCCTATGTTTTCGCCCGATGGAAAGAAGATTATTTTTTCGAGCAACCGGAATAACAACGGAACCCGGGATACAAATCTTTTTGTAGCGGATTGGGTGGATTAGAAATTGTTCCGGTTACCGGTAACGCGTAACCGGAATCTCTTTATATAAGATTTTCTATTCCGAAGAACTTCTCCAGAATAATTACAATCGATAGAGACCCCAGCAGGATAGGAGCAATCCAGTTAATAGTAACGTGCAGATACTTGCGCACACCGGAAGTCATGTAACGATCATTACCCTGTGCAAGTTCGGTATCCATATTCTTTATTCCCCACCTGCGCGAAATAAAGATCGACATTAAGCAACCTCCAATGGTTAAGCAGATGTCGCTCATATCAGAAATAAAGGTTAAAAAGTCCTGCCCCTTGTAAAAGGTAAGGTTATTCAGTGCGGCTACCATACCCTGGCTCATCATGCTGGGTATTCCGCAAATAAAAATTATCAGTGCCATTACCCAAACTACATGTTTGCGGTTGTATTTTTTTTGGTCCACCAGATAGGCCACCGGCACTTCCAACAACGAAATGGTTGAGGTAAGCGCTGCAAAGCAAACTAATAAGAAGAACGATCCGCCAATTATGCGGCCTAAGACAGGGCCCATTTCATGAAAGATTTGAGGTAACACTACAAAGATTAAGGGTGGGCCTGATGTACCAATTTCTGTAGGGTCGATATGAAGTTTAAAAGCGAGGAAGTGGACTAACGGAAACACCATTAAGCCTGCAAAGAATGCCACCGAAGTATCGGCTGCAGAAATGACCATTGCCGATGAGGTAATATTTTCCTTTTTACTTAGGTACGAGCCGTATGTAATTAAGCCACCCATTCCTAAAGAAAGCGAAAAGAACGCTTGCTTTAATCCATCGACTACAGTTTGAATTTTTAATTCGCTGAAATCGGGAATAAGGTAAAACCTAACACCGCTAAAAGCATTGGGTAACGAAAGGCTATAGAGTATAATTCCTATAAGAATGATATAAAGCGTAGGCATCATAATCCTATTAGATGCCTCAATGCCTTTTTGAATTCCGCGTGTTACAATAACTGCTGTTAGCATCATAAAAACCAACGAAAAGATCAGGTTTGAACTGGCCAACCCATGCACACTGCTAACATTAAGAATATCGTTAACAAAACTTCCGAAGAAACCGCCAAAGTCCTGTTCATTCAATAAATCGCCAAACGATATGTGTAAGAAATACCCGAATGCCCAGCCAGCCACAACGTTATAGAAGGATA
This sequence comes from Flammeovirgaceae bacterium UBA2786, assembly GCA_002352225.1. GTDB lineage: Bacteria > Bacteroidota > Bacteroidia > Cytophagales > Cyclobacteriaceae > ELB16-189. The sequence goes on along the minus strand of DEIA01000043.1, from coordinate 51,801 downwards.
GGATCATGATACCGGCAATAATGCCGAACAACCCGAGATAGCCCCACTTTTTGCCGCCAAGTTTAGAGTACGATCCGTAGGCATCGCTATTTGCTGCCCGGCCAATCGAAATTTCGCCCACCATTACCGGGTAACAGAGCAATAGAATACACCCCAGGTAAACAAGCAGAAATATTGCTCCTCCGTTTTCGCCCGCTAAATAAGGAAAGCGCCAGATATTACCCAGCCCAACGGCCGAGCCGGCTGCTGCCAGTATAAAACCAATTCGGCCCGAGAAGTTACCTCTGTTTGTCATGCCATTACAGGTATAGTTGCGCTCAAAATAGACTTTAAACTAAAATTATCAAAAAGACGTTTCAATTGCTGGTGTCGTCCGTATCTTGTAACGGATTGACGAGAAACCAGTAGTGTGATGGAAGAAAAGAAACTTACTACACAGGAGAAGGCCTTACGAATAAACTTAAGTAAAAGCATTTACGGATCGTTTGCCGAAATAGGCGCTGGGCAGGAAGTAGCTGCCAATTTTTTCAAAGTGGGCGGAGCTTCAGGCACAATTGCCAAAACCATGTCGGCCTACGACATGAAATTTAGCGATGCAATTTATGGTGTGTGCGAACGCTATGTGTGTGAAGATCGCCTCAATCAAATGCTGGATCACGAGTATCAACTGCTGCCTGAGCGGTTACAGCATCGGATTGCCGACACCCGCTTTTTCGCATTTGCCGATACAGTAGAGATTCTCAATTTTGAACGCACTAATCAGGGGCATGGTTGGATAGGGTTACGCTTTCAGTTAAAACCCGAAGGCCCCTATAACGATTGTGTAGTGCACGTTAAGCTATTGGATAACGACCCATTACAACAACAGGTATCGCTGGGTATTTTAGGTGTAAACATGCTGTTTGGCTGCATGTTTATTAAAGACCCGGAAGCCATTATTAACTCCTTACTGGATGGATTAACCACCCGAAGAATGGAGGTGGATATGTTTAGGCTTAGCGGTCCGGATTTTTTGCAAGTAGATAATCGGTTAATGGCGTTAAAGCTGGTAAAAAACGGACTTACCAAAGTAGCTATGTTTGGGCCCGATGGAACCGTAATGCAACCATCGGAAGCCTTGTATAAAAAGAATGTGTTAATGTTACGCGGAAGGTTCAGGCCGGTAACGCATGTAAATGTAGATATGCTGTTGAGTTCGCGCAGGCATTTTAAACGCGAAGCCGATGTAGATAGGTCGCGCATGGTTGTGCTAACAGAACTTACGTTAAACGATCTTAGTTCTGATGGACAAATTGATGAGAAAGATTTTTTGTCGCGCGCAGAACTCATTTGCTCGTTAGGACAAACAGTACTGGTTTCTAATTACTTTGAATACTACAGATTGGTTGATTACCTCTCGCGTATAACGCGGGGAAAGAAAATAGGGTTGGTGCTGGGTATTTATGCATTGCAAAAAATATTTGAAGAGAAAACCTACGAAAACCTGAAAGGGGGAATTCTGGAAAGTTTTGCTCCATTATTTGGTACCAATGTTAAGTTGTACATCTATCCATCTTTACGGCTGGGCACTAACCAGTTGTTTACGTTGGCTGATTTTGAAAATGAATTGCCAGCAAACCTCCGGTCTTTATTCCGTTACCTGATGGATAATAACAAACTGGAAGACATCCGTAATGCGAACGTTAGCAACCTGCACATTATTTCCGATCATGTGCTGGCCATGATTCGCAAAGGCGAACCTGGCTGGGAACAATTTGTACCCACCAAAGTAAGCGAAGCTATTAAATCAAACGGACTGTTTGATTTTCCCATTGAAGGTAAACAGGTAAAAGAATTTACAGCCTGATTATAATTTGCCTTCTGCGGTCATGCGGGAAAAGTAGGAGCGGGCTTCTTTCAATACCCGGGGCGCCAGTATTAAGCCCGATATCATGGTAGGTAGTGCCATTAACGCAAATGATATATCAATGATGTTCATTACGTCTGCCATAGATAAGATGGCACCTACTATAATAGTAAGTAAGTAGATATAGTTGTAATATTTGCTGGCATTAACCCCAACCAAAAAACTCATAGCCTTGCTTCCATAATAACTATAAGAAAACAGCGAAGTAATAGAAAAAAAGAATGCACAGATAAGCAAGAGGTACTTTCCAACCACACCCAACGAACTTTCAAAGGCAATAGTAGTAAGCGTAACACCATTGGCTCCGGAGGTTTGCCACACATCAGTAACCAGAATGGCAAGCGCAGTAAGTGTACAAACCAATAAGGTATCTATGGCAGGGCTCATCATGGATACAAGCCCCTCACGAATAGGTTCTGTACTTTTAGATGCGCCTAATGCCATTGGGGCAGTTCCAATACCCGCTTCGTTAGAGAACGAAGCTCTTCGCACTCCGGTAACAATCAAGCCGCCCACTATACCACCCAGAGCAGGCTCGCCCCGGTAATTAGTAGCTGCAAATGCATCGGTAATTATCATCCACAGATAATGCGGTACATCAGTAATATGGATGATTAAGATAGAGAATACACTTAGAAAGTACAGCACAATCATTAAGGGCACCATCTTGCCGGCCCAGTTTCCGATACGCTGAATACCACCAATAATTACGATGCCCGAAAAAATCATTAAGATCGAGCCAATGATAAATTTTGGTGTTGAGATAGTGAAACCTATAAAATTGAATGTTGCATTCTTAACGCTTTCAGATGTAATACCAATATCAATAATTACCTGAGTAAGCTGGTTAGCCTGAAAGATAGGTAAGCATCCTACCATGGCACAAACACTAAACAAGATAGCCAACGGGTAATACGATTTACTTAACGCTTCGCGGATTACATACATAGGGCCACCCTGCACTTCGCCCTTCGAGTCTTTTCCTCTGTACATTACAGAAAGCGTACTTGTAAAAAAATTGGTACTCATGCCCACAAAGGCAGTTACCCACATCCAGAATAACGCACCGGGCCCACCAATGGAAATAGCGGCTGCCACGCCTGCAATATTACCCATACCCACTGTGGAAGCTAATGCGGTTGATAATGCCTCGTACGCATTTATCTGACCGGGGTCGTTAGGATTATTGAATTTGCCGCGCAGAATAGCAATGGCATGACCGAGATATTTATATGGAATAAATCGTGAATACAGAAGGAAAAATACCCCACCCAAGATCAATAAAAACAATACGGGTGTCCACACACCGGTGGCAATGGATCCTATTAAATCACTCATAGTCTATACTTTCGTGGCGAAAGTATGAAATAAAACCTGAAGGAAATTAATTTGATTTTTTAATGGTTATAACTTTTGTAAAATGTGAAGTTAATTACGTACCCGATGCAAGTGTGTACTGGCATAACTCCCAGAGAATCCTTGAACCAACATTGGCATCCCATTCGTGGTTTCCTACTTCGCACAAATCAAAGCCAATAATCTTGCGACCTGATTTAACGACTTGTTGAATAAGATATACAGCCTGTTCAAATTCAAACCCACCAGGCACCGGGGTTCCGGTGTTAGGGCATAGGGCGGGCTGCAATCCATCAATATCAAAACTGATGTACACCAACGGAGGTAACTCAGTTATTATCTTATTGCAAACGGATTTCCAGGTATCGCCTTCGGCCAGTTGGGTTTTAATATCCGGGTCGAAAAAAGTTTTGATGCGGCCACTGGCACGCTGCATCATCTTAGTTTCTTCTTCACAGTAATCGCGTACACCAACCTGCACTATGCGCGCAACTGCGGGTAGCTTCAATGCATTAAACATAATAGATCCATGCGAATAGGTAAATCCCTGGTAAGCTTTACGCAGATCGGCATGGGCATCAATCTGTAAGATTCCAAACCGATCGTACTTTTCGGCCAACGCCCGAAGCAATCCAAGCGGTGTACTGTGGTCGCCTCCTAATACTGCTACCAACTTACCCGATTTAAGCAACGCTTGCGCCTGGCTCTTTATATAGATATTCAGATTTTCGCACGCTTCATTGATTTTGCTATTAACTATCTTTCCTGTTTCTGCATCCTGCCCATCTTCACGTGCTTGAATGTAAGTGCACGCAAGATTTCTTAGGTTATTACTTTCTGTAATAAGATTGTCTGAAACAGGCATCATGGCCACCGGAATTTTCCAAGCTTCGGGTAGGTAGTGATGATATAAATCGATTTGACTGGATGCCTGCAGGATTGCATTTGGTGCAGCAACAGTTCCTTCTTTATAGGTAACGGTAACCTCCCAGGGTACAGGTAATATTACCAACCGGGCGGTTTCAACCTCAGTAGGCAATCCAAATAGTTTTCCCTTTAATCCCGGTCCATTATGATCGAAGCTATTCATGCCTGTGTATAAGATGGATGATAAGAATACTCATGCAACGCTGTACCAGCCGAGAGTCCGGCCCAGTTATTTTCAAATCCTAAAACTACCAATTCACCTGTGTTCATACTGGTTAGCTGGTTGTTCGATGCTAAATAATTTTGTAATTCAACAATAGTAGGGTAGTGCCCCACTAACATTACTTCGCTGTAAACATCTGGCAGCAAATTGAGCAATTGAAGTATGCCTGTCAGATTTTCGGAGTACAGAATTTTTTCAATGCAAACTTCTGTTTGCAGATTTAATTCTTTTGAGATGTGAAGGGCAGTGTGATGGGCACGTTTTGCATGACTCGAAATTATTAGATTGAGATTAGAATTCTTTTGGTAAAGAAATTTTCCTACCTGGGTACTCACAATCTTACCTGCTGGAGTAAGGGCACGAAGTTCGTCCGATACTTCGGGTGTTCCGGGATTGGCTTGTGCGTGTCGTACCAGATAAATTCTTCGCTGCATACTTGCAAAAGTACATGATACAAAAAATTTTTTTTGAGTACGCTTTAAATGAGATTGCTTTTTAAGCGCAAAACAGTGGTAATCATAATGATGAAGTTGAAAATTTTGTTTCGATTAATGCCTTAAAAGTACATGCTGAGTGGACATGTAAAGCCAGTTGAGGCTTTTGTTTTTAAAAATTTACAGATATTTGACGCCATCGAACAATTTTAGGCATGTCAAAAAACTTAGTTATAGTAGAGTCTCCGGCTAAAGCCAAAACCATTGAAGGCTATCTTGGAAAAGATTATAAGGTGGCAAGCAGCATGGGCCACATACGTGATTTGGCGAAAGGAAACGGAGCTATAGATATTGAGAACGACTTTGAACCCACATACGAAGTATCGCCCGAAAAGAAGGATGTAATTAAGAAATTGAAAGAGCTTGCCAAAGATGCCCAAATGGTTTACCTGGCAAGCGATGAAGACCGGGAGGGGGAGGCCATCTCCTGGCACCTGAAAGAAGTACTAAATCTGAACGACAAAAAAACCAGGCGTATCGTATTTACAGAGATCACTAAAAATGCAATTCTCAATGCCATTCAAAACCCACGAGGTATTGATATAGATCTGGTAAATGCGCAACAGGCTCGCAGGTTGCTCGATCGGTTGGTAGGGTTCGAATTATCTCCCATTCTATGGAAAAAAATCAAGACGGGACTTTCAGCAGGTCGTGTACAATCGGTGGCTGTGCGGTTAGTAGTGGAACGCGAACGCGAGATTGATAAGTTCGAAGCAAAGTCGTCTTTTAAAATATCAGCCATCTTCGACTTAGGTAACGGCAAACAATTAGTAGCCGATTTGGGAGAGAAGTTTAATGATGAGAAAGAAGCACTGGCCTTTCTGGAATCCTGCAAAGGTGCTACGTTTTCGATTACGGATCTGGTGAAGAAACCTGCTAAAAAATCACCGGCTCCTCCCTTCACTACCTCTACACTGCAACAGGAAGCAGGAAGAAAGTTGAGTTTCTCGGTTTCGCAAACTATGATGGTGGCACAGAAACTATACGAAGCCGGTAAGATTAGTTATATGCGTACCGATTCTGTTAATCTTTCGGATGAAGCGGTGAATGGTGCTGTTAATCAGATTCAAAAAGCATACGGGAAAGAATTTGTACAAACACGCAGATTTAAAACCAAATCGGCAAGTGCGCAAGAAGCTCACGAAGCCATTCGTCCAACTGACTTTTCTGTACTCAATCCGGGCATGGATCGTAATGCAGAAAGGTTGTATGATCTGATCTGGAAACGAGCTATTGCCTCGCAGATGGCTGAAGCTGAGTTAGAGAGAACAACTGCAACTATTTCTATTTCCGGTAACCCACGCACATTCACAGCCTCAGGCGAAGTGATTAAGTTTGAAGGGTTTTTGAAAGTGTACATGGAGTCGAAAGACGATGATGATGCTGAAGATGAAGAAAGTGGAAAAGTTTTGCCTCCACTTAATGTAGGGCAGAAGCTGGACCTGAATAATATCACAGCTACACAAACTTTTTCGCGCCATGCGGCCCGCTATACCGAAGCAAGCTTAGTTAAGAAATTGGAAGAGTTAGGTATTGGCCGCCCCTCTACCTATGCACCTACTATTTCTACCGTACAAAAGAGAGGATATGTAGTAAAGGAAAGTCGCGAAGGAGTTGAGCGTAAATACAACGTACATCGGTTACAAAACGGAAAAATTAACTCCATACAAGAGACAGAAAACACAGGGGCAGAAAGCAACAAGCTTTTTCCCACCAATATTGCCATGATTGTAAACGATTTTTTGGTAGAACATTTTCCGGATATTACCAATTATTCATTTACAGCAGAAATTGAACAGGAGTTTGATGAGATTGCCAGTGGTAAGCTGAAATGGCAAAAAATGCTGCACCAGTTTTACAAACCTTTTCATAAAACGGTTACCAAAACCGAACAGATTGAACGCTCGGCCGTTCAAAACAAAAACAGAGAGTTGGGTGTTGATCCGAAAAGCGGTAAAAACGTATACGTAAAACTGGGAAGGTTTGGTGCGTATGTTCAGTTAGGTGAAAACCCGGATGATAATGGTGGAGAGAAGCCTAAGTTTGCAGCACTCCGCACGGGGCAGTTTATTGAAAACATCACACTTGAAGATGCGCTTGAGCTGATGAAGATGCCGCGCGACATGGGCTTGTTTGAAGATAAACAGATGACGATTAACATCGGCCGCTTTGGGCCGTATGTATTACACGATAAAAAGTTTGTGTCTATTCCAAAAGGTGAAGATCCGTATACTGTTAGTGCTCAACGGGCTATTGAACTAATACAAGCCAAACGCGAAGCAGATGCTAATCGTTTGATTAAATCATTTGCCAGTGAAGGAAACACCGAAATAGAAATCCTTAATGGTCGCTTTGGACCGTATATAAAAGCAGGTAAAAAGAATGTAAAAATTCCAAAAGGGAAAGAACCCAAAGACCTGACACTTGAAGAATGTATTACGCTGGCTGCTAACGCGCCCGAAAGTAAGGGCCGGTTTGGTCGCTTTGCGCGGAAGAAGGAAACGGTTGAAGTGCCAGCACCAAAAGCTGTAAAGAAAACAGCTGCAAAAAAAGCAATAAAGAAAACAGCTGTAAAAAAGGCTGCTCCAAAGAAGGTTGTCTCCAAAAAGGCCGCTAAGAAAGCAGTAAAGAAGGTCTCAAAAAAGTAATTAGTTAGCCATTGGAAGGTATTCGATTAATTAACTTCTAACTCATCTTTAGACGGTAGCTTTGGATAGGGTGCATGCGGTTCGGTCTGGTACCAAAATGCGACTGAAGAGATATCAGACTGTTGTGGCAAGTAACGACCATCATGTCGCCAACCCAAATCTTGAATGGTTATGCGCAAATCTTTTTCAAACCGGATCGGGTCGGTAATGTGCCACCTATACATGCCAAAACGTTGCATTACTTTATAGTGGCCATCGCCCCGTATTACCTGATGTAATCCCGCATAGGGCGTATTAAAAGTAGTGTAATCAACAATCTCTACACCAGCTTCATTCTTTCGTTTTGTATCAAAATCGTACGAGCCGCAGAAGTAATCTTCTGTACCCGTTCCGTTAATGGTTGGAAATTCGGTATCACCATCCATAAAGAATTTTATTTCACCTTCGCCCCACCAGCCATTGTTGTGTACTCCCCAGGCCATATAAGTGCCTACATAATGACCTTTTCCTTTTATGCCTTCAGTAATGGTAAATACATCTTTGTATTTTACCGGATTGGTACGTCTGAATTGTGCATGAAAATAAGCGGCATCATCCGGAACATCGGTTAGGGTGTAATCAATCTGATAGAAAATCCGCACAGGCTCAGTGTTAATATTTTCTATTGTGATCTTTGCTTTTTTGCGGAAAGGCATTACCCAATAACTATTGAATGCACTGCCGGGATTTACACACACAGCCAGCGATGACAGCTGCGCGTACTCCTGCCAGCCCATTCCAAAAAAATCGCCAAGTGGCACCTCTACCGATGGTGTTGTTTCATCATCCCAATACATACGCAAAATGCTGAATCGCCAGATGCCGGTAGGCGTAAGCCAGATATGTTGAATGGCACCTGACCCGTTAATTTCAGCAAGGGTAAATGTTTTTCCGGGTTCAATTATAATGTATGGATTTACTTTCCAGCCCTGCCCCAGATCGCGTGCATTTTTACTGGCTACACCTTCCTTTGCCATGCCGCCTTTGCCTTTTTCACCTGTAAAGTTCTCAGGCGATATACTTCTTGTTTTAGCAGTTGAAAGCCGGAACAAGTTGTTTAAGTCAACGCTAAGGCCATTAAAGTTTTTGTCGGATTGGGCAGCTACTGAGATACCCACCAGAATTAAGCAGAAGGTTATGATCTGTTTCATGGTTGTAGGAATGGTTTATGGAAAGTAAGACTTTCATCATAAATAATCAATAGTTAGTACAAATTGGGGAGTTGTATTGAATTGCCCTGAATTTTGATTTACGCAAATCACAATAGATTATTCCAAATAAATTGGGGGAGGCTTCGCTTCTGTATTACAAGTTGGTGTATCTTGGTTACATGAAAAAGCTAATTTTCTTTTACGTTTCAATCTTTATCTCTTTTACTGCATCTGCGCAAACACTGGAGCAGTTTATGAGCCACCCCATTGAGTATAACCTGGCCACCTCGCCCGATGGTAAACATATTGCATGGGTAATCAACGATCACGGTAAACGTAACATTTTAACAAAATCGGGCACAGATTTACCACGATTATTAACCGAATACCAACTGGATGATGGGCAAGAGCTATCGAACCTTACATTTTCGCCTAATGGTACTAAACTATTATATGTTCGTGGCAGTGGTGGTAATCGTGTAGGGCAAAACCCTAATCCAGCCAGTTTACCCGAAGGGGCTGAACAAGCTATCTACTATAAAGAGCTTTCATCTAAAAATCCGCCAGCAAAAATTACAGCCGGTTCCAATCCTGTATTTTTTAAAGATGGTATCCGGTTCCTCTTCAGCAGAGGCGGCCAGCTATTCGAATCGCCATTAGATATAAATGCTACTCCCAAGCCCTTGTTTTTAGCACGCGGTACAAACCATAGTCCTCGTTTTTCTCCCGATGGTAATGAAGTGTTATTTGTAAGTGAGCGGGGTGATCATAGTTTCATTGGAGTGTACAATTTGTTACGCAAAAGCATTCGATGGATTGCGCCCGATGTTACCAATGATGATTTTCCGGTGTGGTCGCCCGATGGAAAGCAGATTGCGTTTATTCGTTCACCCGGAACTAAGGTGGGTGAATTAAGTAACCTTACGGGTGGTGTAAAGTTTTCGATATACGTTGCCGATGCACAAAGTGGTATGGCTAAACCAATCTGGAAATCGCCAGCCGAGGATGGGGGTTTTGCGCAGTATTATGTAAATACACCATTGGCGTGGTTGCCTTCCGGGCGTGTTCTTTTCTTCTCGGAACATAATGGTTGGAATCACATTTACTCAATAACCGAAACGGGTAACGATCTGAAAGACATTACACCAGGCGATGGTGAAGTAGAGAGTTTTGTGGCCGATGCTACCGGTAAGTTCATTTACTTTGATGGAAACAGAACGGATATTAACCGAAGACACATCTGGAAAGCAGATGTAACAGTTGGTAATCCAACCGAAGTAACATCTGGTGAAGGTATTGAAATGTATCCTACACTGGCCGGCAATGTGTTGTATGCATTTCGGGCTACAAGCAACACTTCAAAAACATTGGTGCGGGTAGATGAAGCAAGTAAAGCTACGGTTCAGGTTAATTCACAAAAGTTACCTACTTTTTCAACTGCTGCATTTGTAAAACCAGAGCCTGTATTGTTAAAAGCTGCCGATGGCACTTCACTTCACGCACAATTGTTTATCAATCGCACAATCAGTAACAAACGGCCCGGGCTTGTGTTTATGCATGGCGGCCCTATCAGGCAAATGTTGTTGGGTTTTCATTATAGCGATTATTACATTAACTGTTACGCGTTTAATCAATACATGGCCAGCCAGGGGTACGCTGTATTATCTGTAAACTTTCGGTCGGGCACTGGTTATGGTCGTGACTTCAGACGGGCAAAAAATCAAGGGCCTCGAGGGGCAAGCGAATACCAGGATGTGGTAGCAGCAGCAAAATATTTGCAAGCGCTACCCGAAGTGGATGCAAGTAAAATTGGTTTGTGGGGTGGATCGTATGGCGGGTATTTAACGGCAATGGGTTTAGCGCGCAACCCGGAAATTTTTAAAGCCGGAGTGGATGTGCATGGCGTTCATGACTGGGCGTTTCGTGCACGCGAATTTTCGTCCGGTGGTTCGTGGGGAATTACCGAACAGGATATGGAAGTAGCCTACAGAAGTTCTCCAATTTCTGACCTTAGTAAATGGACTGCACCGGTGTTGGTGATACATGGCGATGATGACCGTAATGTGCTTTTTCAACAAAGTACCGACCTGGTCGAAAAACTTCGCGACAAAAACGTACCAGTAGAAGTATTGGTACTACCAGATGAAGTTCATGGTTTTTTGCGTTATGAAAGTTGGAAACAGGTATTTGAACGAGCGAAAGATTTTTTTGACAGAAGACTCAAGTAGTACGGTTACATTACCTTACCGGAATATCCAGTAGTTTAATCACTTGTTTTTCGTTTACGGATGCAGGTACTAACCGGAAGGCCGTGTTGCGCAGTTTGGTGAGTATTCTATTTTCCCATTGAGCTATTTTTCCTAAGCGGTAACTTGTGTTTACGATGTAATGCGTACGTTTTAACCGTTGCGCTTCAAACAATCGGAAGGCCTCAGTCAGATTGTTGGCATGTTGTTGTAGTAACGTGGCGATCAGCCAGGCATCTTCAATACCCATGCAGGCACCCTGACCCATATTGGGTGTGGTGGCATGTGCCGCATCGCCTAATAGTACAACCTTGTTAAAGGCATATCTGGAAATTGGTTTGAGATCGATAATGTCGCCCCAGATTAGTTCTGATGCAGGTGTCTGCCTGATAATTTCAGGAACTGGATGTGAGTAGTTTCTAAAATTTTCAGCCAGCTGCGCAAGGGTCATGGTTTGCATTTGCTCATTTTTTTGTGGTGCATTCTTACAAGCAAACCAGTAAACTTTGTTATCCCCAATAGGTACATAACCAAATCTTCCGGCAGTTCCCCATTTCTCCACAGCTACTTTTTCAATACCCCAGGTATTTTCTGCAATGCCTCGCCAGCAAGTGTACCCGGAATACCGAATCTGCGATTGTGGCAATAACTTTTTGCGAATAGAAGAATGAATACCATCGGCTACCAATATGCATGAGCCGGAAATCCGGTTACCATTCTGCAATACAACCTCTACAAAATTATCTCCCTCTGTATAATCTGTTACTTTATTGTTGGTAAGAATTTTATTTTGAGAAATAGCCTTCAACAACACCTGGTGTAGTGCACTGCGGTGGATGGCCACATTATCCAGTTCATACTCGCTGCTGAGTTTGGCTGCATCCATAAGGGATAGGGTACTGCCGTGCTCATCTTGTATCAGCATAGAAGAAATGAGATGACCATTATGTTTAATGGCATTAGCAAGACCTAAGCGCTTCATCACGCGCATGGCATTGCCGGCCAGACTTATTCCAGCACCTACCGTTTTAATCTCAGGCACTGCCTCCAAAACCAGGAAATCAATATGAAGTTGCTGAAGCGCTAAAGCTGTTGTTAGCCCGGCAATGCCACCACCAACAATCAATACAGGATGGTTCATGTTTTATCTTTTATTGATGAAACGGAAGAAGGCACCCTGTGGATTTTACATATGTTAAATTATTGTTTACCAGCACGTATTCGACTAATGCTGACCTGGGTGGTGCCCAGGTAGGAAGCAATGTGTTTTAGGGGTGCGCGATTGATTATACCCGGATATAGTTTTTCCAGTTCATCGTAACGTTCTCTGGCAGAAAGAAACCGGATACTTTCAATACGTTGCTGCCCTTCCAGCATACCATAGATAGCTTGGTTGCGCGCAAGGCGTTCCAGGTCATGGTGCAGGGTACATAACCGATCAAAATCTGAGTAGGAAAAATATAGTATATCGGAGTCTTCCAGAGCCTCAATGGCTTTGTGCGATTTCTGACCATTGAACAGGGAAGGAACGGCACCGATAAATTGTTGATCAATAGCAAAATAATCGGTAATGTCTTTACCGTTTCGCTGGTAAAACACTCTTGCTAAACCCTTGTTAATAAAGAAAAAATATTCTGCCTTCTGGCCGATGCGCAGCAACAGGTGCCCTTTACGTACACGTTTCTTTTTAATGATGGCTTCACATGCATTGGAAACAGAACTGGATAATGGATGGGCTTTTTGAAGGTGTAGGAGCAGGGGGTTCATTTGTATTTGATATTTTTCTTAGATAAAGAATCTTGTCTGAATATTTTTTTGTTCTTAGTGGAGTCTTCGCGTTTGTATTTTAGATATAGATTGCCCTGTTCACAGAGCCAGTTCGATCGCCCCCAACGCCCGAATATATATAATTGCGTATTTTTTCCTTATCGATACTCATGCAAAAACTTTCCTCCGTTCATTATCTTTGATGTTATTCGCAAACACCACCAATGAAAAAATTAGTTGTGCTTACCGGAGCGGGTATTAGTGCTGAAAGCGGGATTGCTACCTTTCGCGATGCAGGTGGTTTATGGGAAGGATATAAAGTTGAAGATGTAGCCACACCTGAAGCGTGGCATAAGGACCCTGCACTTGTTTTGGATTTCTACAATCAGCGCAGGCGCAAGGCGCACGAAGTAAAACCCAACCGTGGACACGAAGTACTGGCAGAACTTGAAAAACAATTTGATGTAACCATTATAACGCAGAATGTAGATAATCTGCATGAACGGGCTGGCTCATCGCATGTTATTCATTTGCATGGAAGTTTGTTTGAATCGCGCAGTACTAAAAATCCAGCATTGATTTATCCAATTAAAGGCACTGAATTGAATATTGGCGATATGTGTGAACTGGGCTCGCAGCTCAGACCCAACATAGTATGGTTTGGTGAAGCCGTGCCCAGGATGGAAGTGGCGGCTGATATTGCTTCCGGTGCCGATGTGTTTATAGTTGCAGGTACTTCAATGGTAGTATATCCAGCCGCGGGGTTAATTGATTATGTGCCCGATCATGTTCCAAAGTATGTGGTCGATCCGAAAAAACCTGAAATCCTGCATGTACCCAATCTTGAATTTATTATTGATAAAGCAAGTACAGGCATGGAGAAACTAAAGAGAATGCTGATCTGACCGATCACTGTTTACTATTTAAGTTCCTTAATCCTAATATTCCTGAAATTAATCGGTTGCCCTTCGCTTTGCAAGGCAATAAACCCTGATGTTAACGGCATGCCAGGTTTCCATAGTGCGCTATCATAACCGCTAACTACTCCTCCACCCATTGTGGGGTTAGTATATTGAAGCACCGTATCGCCACTAATAATCTGAGTAATCAGGGAATCGCCCAGTACGATTAATTCGGCTTGTACCCACGCATCTTTATTATATGTTTTAGAGGAAGAATTGAGACAATGGCCATCATACTTTTTGCCTTCGTAAACTATGTCGGTACCCGGTGAACACATGTTGCCGGTTGGGCGGGGGTTACCATCATCAAGCCCGGCCAGAAATTGCATCTCTACTGAAATAGGCCAGTTTTGTTCTTTGGGCATAGTGTGCGGGTCTTGCGAATGAAACATCACTCCGCTGTTCAACAAAGTATAGTCAGGGGCGCCCCGTTGAAGTTCTCCTGTAAACTGGTATTCCAGTTTTAAGTGATAGCGGGAGAAAGGTTTGTTATAATATAGGTGCGCAAACTGATCATTAAATTCTTCGTATTCATCGTACCGAACCTGAATCATATTATCAACCACCCGAAAGGTATTGCCAAAATTTACGCCCACATCATGATGATAAATCTTAACCGTCCAGTCCTTCAGGTCTTTACCATTAAAAAGGTCAACCCATTCGGGTTTTGTTTGCTTTGGCTTACAGGAGACAATGAAAATGATAATGATAGTGATTAAAATGTATTTTGTCATAACCTAAATTGAAATGTTGAAGGTAATACAGATTCTCATTAATTGAATAGAATCTCCTAATTTGGCAATGAATTAGTATGCACACACTTCGGCACGTAAACATTACCCGGTACATCACCCCTTTGCGGGAGGGAGGATCGTTGCCTGCTTTGGTAGAAGCGGACGATCAGTTTTTGTATGTATTAAAGTTTAGAGGCGCAGGGCAGGGACGAAAAGCGCTAATCGCAGAATTGCTTGGCGGTGAGATTGCCCGAATGTTGGGTCTTCATGTTCCCGAAATAGTTTTTGCCAATCTTGATGTAGCGTTTGGCCGAATTGAAGGTGATGAGGAAATTCAGGATTTACTGAAAGCCAGTGTTGGGTTAAATCTGGCTGTTCATTATCTGTCGGGCGCTGTAACATTCGATCCGCTTGTAACTAAAATTGATGCTACCCTGGCTTCTAAAATTGTGTGGCTGGATTGTTTGCTACACAATGTAGATCGCACGGTGCGTAATACCAATATGCTTTGGTGGCATAAAGAACTTTGGCTCATCGATCATGGAGCGGCATTGTATGTGCATCATACCTGGCACGATTGGCAAAATCCTGAACGGCCATTTCCAAAAATAAAAGACCATGTATTGCTACCGGTTGCCACCCGGTTAAAGGAAGTAAGCGCCTCACTGGTTGCCTTGCTTACACCTGAAAAACTACAATCGCTTGTTGCTTTAATCCCGGGCGAATGGCTGGAAAATGAACCCGGATTTAATTCCACAGAAGAGCACAGGATGGCTTACCTGCAATTATTAACTTCGCGCATCGCCCACGCTGATTTCTTTGTTAACGAAGCTCTTTATGCCCAGTCACGTTTTTGAATATGCTATTATAAGGGTAGTACCCAAGGTAGAACGAGAAGAATTCGTGAATGTGGGAGTAATCTTGTATTGCGGGCCTTTGAAATTTTTAAAAACTAAAGTTGTTATTAACGAAGCTCGTATTCATGCGTTTTGCAAAGCGATTGAATTAGACGAAGTTCGCGGGTATATTCAATCATTTGAAAGAATAAGTGCCGGGGGTAAAGGAAGTGGGCCTATTGGCGAACTGGCACCAGCCGAGCGTTTTCGCTGGCTTACTGCAACCCGTAGTACCGTTGTACAAACATCAAAAGTGCATCCGGGTATTACCGATAATCCAGAGGATGTGTTGGAACGTTTATTTGAGCAGCACGTGCTTTAATCTGGATTGGTTTACAGGTTGCCTTCAGCAAGATGATTAACATAGTATTGCCGTTCTTCTGTATTTAAACACAAGCCCTGTTTTAAGGTCAAACAACGTGCGCTACTTCGGATAGATTGCTATGGCGCCTACGCATGCAATTCGCCACTTGCCGTCTTTTCCTTTTTCAAGAATACGGATTTGAGAAGTCTCATCACGATCAATGTCGTCTTTTACCCGTTGAGTATACCGTGCGTATGCGCCATTACCATATACACGAACACTTATCCAGGTTCGGTCAATCTTTATAGAACCTTGCTGATGTGCCACATCTATGTTGCGGCTGGCCACATGCGTACGAAAATAATCATCAAATGATTTACGAATACCTTCCCAGCCCTCAATAAAACTAGTGCCTGTAGAGTCAGAGTAAGACCAATAGGCATACTGACTTTGTAACCACGAGTCTTCCCATTCTTTTCGTTTCAAATTAAAAAACGAATCGGTTTCTTTTTCAATGGCTGCTTTAATAGCAACAACTTCCTTTGAATCCTGAGCTCCGGCAACTGCAGCCACCAGGCAAAACAGTCCGGCAATTAGTAAGCGGTATGGATTTTTCATGGCAGGTAGTTTTTATTGGTTATAAGGTAACCAATACTCCGATAATTTTAAAGTTGTTTTATTACAAATAGTTTGGCTTATCGGGCCGAGGTGCGATCGGTTGCCTGCATGCAGACTACCCGCCATTGGCCGTTCTGTTTTTCCAGAACCCGTATTTGTGCTGTCTCGGTCCGGTCGGCTCCGTCAATTGCCAGTTGGGTAAAGCGTACATACGCTCCGTTCTCATAAACCCGTACTTCAAGCCAGTGATTGGTAATTTCGCCAGACGAGGGTTGAACGGTATTAAAGTAACTCCCAAGTGAGGTTCTTATGGCATTCCAACCATCTAAAAAGCGGGTTCCGGTAACATCGGTGTACGACCAATAGGCATGTGGGGCCTGTACCCAGGTTTCGGACCAGGCTTTATAATCCACATTAAAATAGGCTGTGCTTTCTTGCTCAATTACTCGTTTAATAGCCTCTACATCACCCTGGGCTACCAGTGTCTGGCTGATTACTATCAGGATAGGAATAAGGATATGTGTAAGCCGCAGATTCAACACCACAAAGAAACAATATTTGTCTTAGCCTGTTTATTTCTTTTCGCTGAGGGGTCAAAAAAAAGTGACAAAAGTCATAGCGGGTAATCTTTACCTTTCAGTAGCTTAGAGAAAACTAAACCTTTGTTTATATGCTTACCGATGAAAAAAACATTGAATTAAAAAAGCTGATGGTTAAGCCTGGCAAAACAATAAAGTTAAAGGATTTTGATACCGAGTATAAAGGTAAAACCTTAAACAAAGCTGAAGCCGAAAAATTATTGGAAGAGGGGAGGAAGCATCTGGCGGAAGTGCAGGATGAACTTTATGCCCATAACCGGTACAGTATTCTTATTGTTTTTCAAGCTATGGATGCAGCCGGCAAAGATGGTGCTGTTAAACACATCATGTCGGGGTTCAATCCGTTGGGTGTCAAAGTGCATAGTTTTAAAGCTCCTACCTCGGCAGAATTAGATCATGATTATTTCTGGCGTCATCAGTTGGTATTGCCGGCAAGGGGCGAAATTGCTATTCATAATCGATCGCATTATGAGAACGTGCTGGTAACCAAAGTGCACCCCGAGTGGATTTTAAATGAACATATTCCGGGTGTAGATTCGGTAAAAAAAATTGACGACAAGTTCTGGCAGCAACGGTATAAACAAATCAGGCGGTTTGAGAAAAACCTTTCCGATAACGGCACTATCATACTAAAATTCTTTTTGCATGTATCGAAAAAAGAACAAAAGAAACGATTTCTGGAACGCATAGACGACCCCAGCAAAAACTGGAAGTTTTCTTTGTCGGATTTAAAAGAACGAGCCTTCTGGGACGAGTATCAGAAAGTTTATAGCGAAGCGTTAAGTGCAACTTCTACCGAGTATGCACCCTGGTTTGTTGTACCGGCTGATGACAAATGGTTTGCTAGGCTGGCTATAGCAGCCATTATTGCACGCCAGTTTGCCAAACTTGAAATCAACTATCCGGTGGTTAGCCAGGCCCAGAAAGAGGAACTGCAAAAGGCAAAACTGCAGTTGATGAGTGAGAAAGAGAATGGAAAGAAGGAGAAGAGTAAGAAATCAGGGAAGAAAAAATAGTCTGTTCAATTTTCACTTAGTCGTTCCTCTATGTGTACTACCACCGACTTGTTGCGTAGCGTTCGGGTTATGGCTGGTATTAAGTTGCGGCTGGTCTCGTTCCAGGGGTTATTCATCATTACTAAAATCTTTAATACCGGTAATCCATCCAGCCCGTTTGGTAATTCGTTAATTTGGTTTCCTGAAATATCCAGGTTTTCTAACCGTATCAGGTTGGTTACAGAAACAGGAGCCTGTACCAGGCGATTGTTGTTTACGCGTAATACTTTTAAATTCTGTAATTGATTTAATCCGGCCGGTAGTTCTACCAATCGGTTATCGGATAAATAAAGCTCCTGCAAGTTAGTAAGACTACTAAGTTCTGCAGGTAAACTTATAATTCGGTTATGCGAGAGATACAATACTTCAAGTTGCTTAAGATTAGCAATCCGTTTATCTACCCGCTCAATTTCGTTGTGGTATAAATCAATTTCGCGTAAGGCTGGCAGGCTGTAAACCCCATCGGGTATAGTGTTCAACTTGTTCTGGTAGAACGAGAGTTGTTCTAGTTTTAACAGATTGGATATAGAAGGGGTAACTGAGTTGATCGAATTGTAGTTTAACGTAAGTTGTTTCAGCCCGCTTAGGTTACTGATTGACTCGGGAATATGCTCAATCTTATTGCGTATCAATTCCAGCTTTTCAAGAGTAGGTAATGCCGGTATTTTCAATTCGACAATGGCGTTATTACTCAGAATAAGTTGCTTCAGGTTTTTGTTTCGGGTTAGGCCTTTTGGAAAAGTTGAAATTCCATTATGAGCCAGATCAAGCCGTTCAAGTGCAACCACTGGAGCGAATGAACCCGGCAAATCCGGAGTATCGCCACGCATTACAACCGTGCGCACAGTTTTGGTTTTACCTATCCGGATTTTGCCCTTTGGGTTGTTATTCAGAATGTATAATCCCGTAAGGGCAGCAAACCGGTTTAAGCGCTTAATATTTTTGATTTGCGTATGCACCAATTCGAGTTCCTCTAAATTGGGGCAGGAGTAAACCGCTGCTGGTAGTTTACGGGATTTTAAGTTTGAGATACTTAACTGGCGAACCTGCGACTTATCGGGTAGCTTTTTCAGGCTATCCAGGGTAATAAAACCGGGCGAAGATTTGTATTGCCTTTTATATCCTGTAATCCGTGCCCGCATAGCACGAAACTCCTCCATCAAACTATCCGGAAGAGTACGCTGCTGTCCCATTGCTTCTCGGATAATCTGATTGAGCTGAGCATATTTTACAGAGTCGCTTGCCGTACTAAACAAGGGTTGCTCCAGCACCGAAAATGTTCGCTGTGCCTGAGTTGAAACACTGAATAGGAGGGCCAAAATCACGGGTAAAACGCGCATAAAAAGCTTGCTTAACGATTAAAACTAAGGATTAAATTAAGGATGAACAAACTGACTTTGGTGCCCGTTAAAATTATTGAAAAATACTTACCCAATACGTAATAAAAATGCGGAAAACACTATCAAAAACCTTATTTTTGTCGGTTTATAAAAAGCCAAAATGAGCGAGCAAAAACCAAAGAAAGAAACCAACTATTCAGCTAATAATATTCAGGTTTTAGAGGGTCTGGAAGCGGTACGCAAAAGACCAGCCATGTACATAGGAGATATTGGCGTAAAAGGACTTCACCACCTGGTTTGGGAGGTAGTAGATAACTCTATTGATGAAGCCCTTGCCGGCTACTGCGATAGCATTTATGTAACAATTAATGAAGATAACTCAATACTGGTAGAAGATAACGGCCGCGGTATTCCTACCGATATGCACGAGAAAGAAAAGCGTTCGGCATTAGAGGTAGTAATGACGGTGCTTCATGCGGGGGGTAAATTCGATAAAGACACCTATAAGGTTTCGGGTGGGTTGCACGGAGTGGGGGTTTCCTGCGTAAACGCATTATCATCAGTTTTGAAAGCAACTGTTTACCGGGAAGGTAAAATTTTTGAACAGGAGTATCATCGTGGCATTCCACAATATCCGGTACGCGTGGTGGGCGAATCGGAACGAACCGGTACCAGTGTACACTTTAAACCCGATAACGAAGTATTTACCCTAACAACCGAATACAACTACGAAACGGTGGCTACCCGCATGCGCGAACTCGCATTCTTAAACCCGGGTATTAAACTTAACCTTGTAGATTTACGCGATAAAGATGAAACAGGAAAGCCGCGTAGCTCCACTTTCTTTTCGGAAGGGGGCTTGCGCGAATTTGTAGAATACCTGGACTCCACCCGCGAACACCTTATTCCGGCTCCGATTTACATTGAAAACAATAAGAGCGAAATTCCGGTACAGGTTGCCTTAAGTTATAACTCATCGTACAGCGAAAACCTGGTATCGTATGTAAACAACATCAATACGCACGAAGGCGGAACGCACGTAGCCGGTTTTCGCAGAGCGCTTACGCGAACCCTAAAGAGCTATGCCGATAAATCGGGCTTACTCGAAAAAGCAAAAGTTGAAATAAGTGGCGATGATTTTCGAGAAGGTCTAACGGCTGTAATATCTGTTAAAGTTGCAGAACCTCAGTTTGAAGGGCAAACCAAAACAAAGTTGGGTAACTCCGATGCCATGGGGGCTGTGGATACAGCAGTAGGTGAAGTGTTGCAAAGCTATCTTGAAGAAAACCCGCGCGAAGCCAAGCTGATTGTAAGTAAGGTGATATTAGCGGCTCAGGCGCGTGTTGCTGCGCGCAAAGCCCGCGAAATGGTGCAACGCAAAAATGTTTTATCGGGCACCGGGTTGCCAGGTAAACTTGCCGATTGTGCCAGCAGCGACCCTGCCATTTGCGAACTGTACCTGGTAGAGGGCGATTCGGCAGGGGGGTCTGCCAAGCAAGGTCGCGACAGAAATTTTCAGGCTATCCTTCCGCTTCGCGGAAAAATTCTGAACGTAGAGAAAGCACAAGAACATAAAATCTACGAAAACGATGAAATCAAAAATATGATTACCGCGCTTGGTGTTTCGTTTGGTACCCAAGACGATAACAAAGCACTTAATATGACAAAGCTAAGGTATCATAAAGTTATTATTATGACTGATGCCGATGTGGATGGAAGTCATATTCGTACCTTAATTTTGACTTTCTTCTTTCGCTACATGCGCGATTTGATTGAACAAGGATACGTATACATTGCCTTACCACCTCTTTACTTGTTGAAACGCGGTAAAGAAGAACGCTATTGCTGGACAGAAGAAGAACGCGATGTGATTGTTAAAGAAATGAGCCGGGGTGGCAATGAAGACAGTGTAGGTGTACAGCGCTACAAAGGGTTAGGTGAAATGAACCCTGAACAACTCTGGACTACCACTATGGATCCATCCAAACGTACGCTTAAACAGGTTACTATCGAGTCTGCTGCTGAAGCAGATCATCTTTTCTCAATGTTAATGGGCGATGAAGTAGCACCGCGAAGAGAATTTATTGAGAAGAATGCCAAGTATGCCAGAATCGACATTTAAATGCGATGAAAACGGACGCAAACACGTTACAGGCCGATGAGCGGGTACACCAACAGATTCGTGAGAGTAATTATATAAGCCGCGATTTAAGCTGGTTGCAGTTTAACGATCGTGTACTTGATCAGGCTCGTAAGGAAGACCGGAGTGTTTTCGACCGTCTTAGATTTCTGGCTATTACTGCCTCTAATCTTGATGAGTTTTGTACTATACGCCTTGGGAGTTTGTACAATTACCTCGACTATAGTAAGCAGCGGTTTGATTATAGTGGTTTGCGCGAGGAGCCATTCCGCAAAATGTTATTATCAGATATCAGGCAGTTTGTTTATAATCAGAACACATACTATGTAAGTAACCTGAAACCGCTTTTTGAAGAAAATGGGTTTAAGATAGCAGACTACAATCATCTGTCGCCAGCCGATGCTGACCTTGCAAATCAATATTTCGATCGCACAATTTACCCCATGCTTACACCTATGTTGTTCGATGGGTATCATTCCTTTCCGGCATTACGGAATAACAGGTTATTATTTGGTGTAGTAACCAGAGCGGAATCGGACGGAGCACAACAGAACCTGAAAGCAAGTTTTATTCAGGTGCCAAATAATATTCCACGGTTTTTTGAAATTAAACGATCTGATGGATTTATCCTGTTTGTTCCGCTGGAAGAAATAATTGAGAAAAACATTCACCAGCTTTTCAGAAACATCGAGATTATTAGCATCAGTTTGTTTCGCATTAATCGCAACGGAGATTTTACGTTGGACGAGAGTGAAGATATTGAATCTAACTTTCTGGAAGAATTAAGACGGAAACTTCAAACCCGCAGAAGAGGAAGAGTAGTACGGATTGATACGCTGGAAGGATTTGATCCCTGGTTACTTCGGTTGCTTAAAATTCAATGGGATTTAGATGAAGCCAATGTAATGGTTATTCCGGTCAACAGTCTGATGGATTTTGCCGGACTGAACTATATAATTGGCCATAAAGAGTTCAAAGATAAACGGGCTCCGTTACATCCGCCACGCAGACCAGTTTCTTTCCCTGAATTTGGTTCGCGCGATATATTTGAAGTGTTGAAAGAACGTGATGTGCTGTTGCATCATCCATACGATTCGATGGATCCTGTGTTGGAATTACTGGAGAAGGCTGCAGAAGATGAAAAAGTACTTTCGATTAAGATTACCATTTACCGGGTTGCAAAAGACTCGCGGGTTACGGCTGCATTATTACGGGCTGCCGAAAACGGAAAGCACGTATCGGTACTTTTTGAAGTAAAAGCCCGCTTTGATGAAGAGAATAACCTGCGTGAAGCGCATCGGTTGCGGCAGGCAGGATGTTTTGTTATTTACGGGGTAAGCAGTTTAAAAACGCATACCAAATTGCTGTTAATCGTTCGGCAGGAAGAAGACAAGGTATATCGATACGTGCACCTGGCCAGCGGTAACTACAATGAAATTACATCGCGGGTATATACCGATGTGGGGTTGCTTACTACCAACGAAACCTACGGTAGCGATGTGTCAGATTTCTTTAATGTAATCACAGGACATTCCCAGCCCTCGGCTTATCGCAATCTGATAACTTCGCCAAGGGATATGCGCATACAACTATGTAACCTGATGTTGCGCGAAGCGGATAATGCCCGTAATGGGTTGCCATCGGGTATAATCATTAAGATTAATTCTATTCAGGACAAAGAGTTTATTGATACACTCTACGAAGCTTCAGAAGCAGGTGTGCCCATTAAACTGATTGTACGCGGTATTTGCTGTTTGCGCCCTGGCAGGAAGGGATTAAGCGAAAACATAGAAGTTATTTCCATTGTGGGAGAATATCTGGAACACTCCAGAATTTATTATTTTCATAACAATAACGATCCCAAGGTTTATATAGGCAGTGCCGATGCAATGGTACGCAGTTTCGACCGCAGGATAGAATCGTTATTTCTTTTAGAACAGGATATGTTGCGCAAACAAGCTATGAACATGCTGCGTTATAACCTGAGAGATAACGTGAACTCATACATTATGCGCGAAGATGGAAGCTACGTAGTTAAAACGCAAAATGGAGAGGCTCCCTTTAATATTCATAAGGAGTTTTTTGAAGTAACCCGCGAAATTATCAGCGATGTAACGCTGTTCTAAGATCGTTTGCCCACCACCTGGGTTTTGTTTCCTTTGGATTGATCTTCTTTGTTGATGAACTCAATTTTGGACTGTTTGCTGTTGCGTTCAAATAAATGCAACATCATACCATCCTTCAAACCTACTTCAGGAACAAACATGTATTTGGCTTTGGCCCATTCCATAGCGCGCATATAAATGGTACTGGCCGGAAGAATAACATCGGCCCGGTCAGGGTTCATCTGCAGTTTATAAATACGTTCTTCAATGGAGTGATTTCCAATCATTTCCTTAACCTCGCCCATCCTTTTTAAAGACATTAATCTGTGCGGCTTAAGTTTAGCCAGTTCGTAAATTTTGCTAATGTTACCACCCGTACCTACTGCGGTAACCTTACCCATTTCAGATTTCACATTCTCCTTCACCCAATTTTCCATGTCGCTCCAAACTACAGGCAGATCGTGATTTTCAAGTATGCGAACAGAACCTACTTTGAAAGATCGGGTTTTAACTTTCTTACCATTATAATACACGTTTAACTCAGTACTACCACCGCCCACATCAATGTGCAGGTAAGCCTGATTGCCCAGATAAGAACGTATAGCGGTATTAATAAGCTCTGCTTCCCGCTGCCCGCCAATTATTTCAATAGTAAGCCCAATTTCTTTTTTAACGGCCTCAGCCAGAGCAGGCCCATTCTCAGATTCTCGCATAGCCGAGGTGGCACATAACATAAAATCGTCAACCTCATACAAGTCCAGCAACAGCTTAAAGGCTTGCATTAATTTCTTGAATTTTAGTATGCTTTTATCGCTAATACGATTAGTTGTAAATACATCGTGCCCCAAACGCAAGGGAAAACGAACATATTCCATCTTTTTAAACAGTACCTGATCTTTACTTTCCAACACAGACGATACCTGAAAGCGGATAGCGTTGGAACCAATGTCTATTGCGGCTAACTTCAAATCTTATGGGTCTAATTAGGTGGTGTAAATTTAAGGTATCCTGATTTTATTATTATTACCTAATTATGTTTCTTTGTGCTACTTATCCAGAAAGACTGAGGGACAGGGCCCGATGATGTCTTAGCAACCTTGCTGATAACCTGGTGCTAATTCCCTTCTTCATCCAGTTCAAACGGATGCAGAGAAGATAAGTAAGCCAATCTTTCAAGGCTCTTTCTGGGTAAATAATTAACAGCAGAAAGAGTGAAAATAGAAGACATTATAAAAGAACGTATTCTTATCCTCGATGGTGCTATGGGTACTATGATCCAGCGCTATCCGCTAGAGGAAAAGGATTTTCGGGGTGAACGGTTTAAAGATCATAAACATCCGCTTAAAGGCAATAACGACCTGCTTTCGCTTACGCGACCTGATATTATCGAAGCCATTCACCACCAGTATTTCGAGGCTGGTGCCGATATTATTGAAACCAATACCTTCAGTGGCACAACCATTGCCCAGGCCGATTATCACCTCGAACACATTGTATATGAGTTGAATTTTGAATCGGCTCGTATTGCCAGAAAAGTAGCCGATGAGTTTACCGTAAAAGAACCTCATAAACCTCGTTTTGTGGCGGGGGCTATGGGCCCAACCAATAGAACAGCTTCGCTTTCGCCCGATGTAAACGATCCGGGTTTTCGTGCTATAACATTCGATCAGTTAGTGGTGGCGTATAAGCAACAAGCAAAAGGATTGGTAGAAGGCGGTGTCGATACTTTGCTGATCGAAACCGTATTTGATACACTCAATGCCAAAGCAGCTGCCTTTGCCGTACAAGAGTTGTTTGATGAAATTGGTAGAACGGTTCCTATCATGATTTCGGGCACTATTACCGATGCCAGCGGTCGCACACTATCCGGACAAACTACCGAAGCATTTTTAATTTCATTGTCGCACGTCCCGTTGTTAAGCATTGGATTGAACTGCGCACTGGGCGCACGGCAACTTCGTCCGTATTTGAAAGTGTTGAATACCGAATCACCATTTTTTGTGAGCGCCTATCCAAACGCAGGCTTACCAAACGAATTTGGTCATTACGATCAAACCCCCGAAGAAATGGCTGCCGAAGTGGAAGAATATCTTAAAGAAGGATTGGTAAATATTGTGGGCGGTTGCTGTGGCTCAACCCCCGATCATATCAAGGCGATTGCCGAAATGGCGAAGAAGTATAAGCCGCGTACGGTTGGTGATGCTGCAGCAGTTGCTCAAAACTAAACAATACTTGAATCTATGTTAGTGCAGTCAACAGTAGGCAGTAAGCAAGAAACAGTAGGCAGTTATGTTGTTCAAATTGCCCGCCAACTGCCTACTTTATCTAATGTTAAAATATGAGCCATAGACCATTACTATTAAGCGGCTTAGAAGCAGTACACGTAACCCCAAATTCCAACTTCGTTAACATTGGAGAACGTACCAACGTTACTGGTTCGGCTAAGTTTTTAAAGCTCATCAAAGAAGATAAGTTTGATGAAGCCCTCGAAGTAGCGCTCGACCAGGTGCGCGGTGGTGCGCAGGTAATTGACGTGAACATGGACGAAGGCATGTTAGATTCAAAAGCTGCTATGATCAGGTATTTAAACCTGATGGCTTCTGAACCAGAGATTGCAACGCTTCCTGTCATGATCGACTCATCGAAGTGGGAAGTGATCGAAGCCGGGTTAAAATGTTTACAAGGAAAAGGCATTGTAAACTCCATCAGCATGAAAGGCGGAGTAGAGGAGTTTATCCGCCAGGCGAAATTAGTAAAGCGATACGGGGCGGCAGCAGTGGTGATGGCTTTTGATGAAGCAGGGCAGGCCGACACCTACCAGCGCAGAATTGATATTTGTAAACGTGCGTATGATATTTTGGTGAACGAAGTGAAGTTTGCACCCGAGGATATCATTTTCGATCCGAATATTTTTCCGGTAGCAACCGGTATTGATGAACACCGGAACTATGCCCTTGATTTTTTTAAAGCCGCTAAATGGATTCGGGAGAATTTACCGGGTGCGCATGTTAGTGGAGGTGTAAGTAATGTTTCGTTTAGCTTTCGCGGAAACCAGAAAGTGCGCGAAGCTATGCATTCGGCCTTTCTGTATCATGCTATTCAACATGGAATGGATATGGGTATCGTAAATCCAACCATGTTGGAGGTTTATGATGAGATACCAAAAGATTTATTAGAACGTGTTGAAGATGTATTGCTCAACAGGCGCGATGATGCCACCGAGCGTTTGCTGGAGTTTGCCGAAACCATAAAAGGATCAGCCAGGAAAAAAGAGCAGGACGATGTGTGGCGTACCGGTACGGTGGAGGATCGCATCACACACTCATTAGTTAAAGGGATCATCGATTTTATTGATACCGATACTGAAGAGGCGCGTATCAAGTACGGTCGCCCGTTAAACGTGATTGAAGGCCCGCTGATGGCCGGCATGAACGTGGTGGGCGATTTGTTTGGTGCAGGTAAAATGTTTTTGCCTCAGGTGGTGAAAAGCGCCCGCGTAATGAAAAAATCGGTGGCGTATTTAACACCATACCTCGAAGAAGAGAAACGATTAAACGGAAACGTTGGACAGGCAGCCGCAAAAATATTATTAGCAACTGTAAAAGGTGATGTACACGACATCGGTAAAAATATTGTAGGTGTGGTGCTGGCGTGTAACAATTACGATGTGGTGGATTTGGGGGTGATGGTTCCACCCGAAAAAATTATTGAAGCAGCCAGGCGCGAAAAAGTTGATGCGGTTGGCTTGAGTGGGTTAATCACACCTTCATTGGATGAGATGGTGTATGTAGCCAAAGAAATGCAACGCGAAAAGATGGACTTGCCGCTGCTGATTGGCGGAGCTACAACCTCGCGTATTCACACAGCTGTAAAGATCGACCCGGTGTATGAAGGTCCGGTAGTGTATGTGTTAGATGCTTCGCGGTCGGTACCGGTAGCCAGCGAATTGATCAGTCCGAACACGCGGCAAAGTTTTCAGCAAAAAATGAAAAAAGAGTACCAGGCATTGCGTGCCGATCACGAAAGCCGGAAGCAAACCAAAAGTTATATTTCATTGGCGGCTGCGCGTGCCAACAACACAAAAATCGATTGGGCAAATACAACGTTTACCAAACCGCAGTTTACGGGACGAAAAGAGTTTGTAAAATTCCCATTAGAAGAAATCCGCAAGTACATCGACTGGACACCGTTCTTTCAAACCTGGATGCTGGCAGGACGTTTTCCGGGAATTTTAAAAGATGAAGTGGTAGGAGTAGAGGCCACGAAATTATATAACGATGCTAATAAGATGCTCGATGAGATCATTAAAAGTCGATCGTTGCAGGCTAATGGGGTGGTAGCATTTTATCCGGCTAACCGCGAAGGTGATGATGTGAACTTGTATCGTAAAGATCAGGGCGAATCGTTTGCTACGTTCCATTTCCTGCGCCAGCAAAATAAGAAAGCTCAAAACCTCCCGAATTTTTGTCTGGCTGATTTTATATCATCCGATAAGGGAAAAGATCACTTCGGTATGTTTGCCGTAACAGCCGGCATTGGATTAGAGAAACTTATTGAGAAGCACAAAGCCAATCAGGACGATTATTCCGAAATCATGGCGAAAGCCTTAGCCGACCGTTTGGCTGAAGCCTTTGCGGAATGTTTGCATGAATTGGTGCGCAAAGAATTTTGGGGTTATGCAAAAGACGAAAACCTGGGCGATGACGAACTGATCGCAGAAAAATACCAGGGTATTCGTCCGGCACCGGGTTATCCGGCATGTCCCGATCACACCGAAAAGAAATTATTGTTTGAATTGCTCGATGCAGAAAAAGTAGGAATAATATTAACCGAATCGTACGCTATGTATCCGGGCGCTGCCGTAAGCGGATTTTATTTCGCGCATCCCGGCTCGAAGTATTTTGGGTTGGGTAAAATTGAAAAAGATCAGGTAGAAGATTATGCCAAACGAAAGGGTATGAGTGTGCAAGAAGTGGAGAAATGGTTAGCTCCAAATCTTTCTTATAATTAGATAATTAGCCGATTTGAAAATTTGAAAATGGAGTGTTGTCAATAATTTTCAAATTTTCAAATTATCACATTTTCAAATTGACTAAATGAAAGTAACAGAACACTTAAAACGCGCCAACGGTAAAACGTTGTTTACATTAGAAATTCTTCCTCCTTTAAAAGGTGAGAACATCAAAAATCTGTTCAATAACATCGACCCGTTAATGGAGTTTAACCCTCCGTTTATCGATGTTACCTATCACCGTGAGGAGTATGTATTCAAAAAGAAAGATGGCGGTTTGCTCGAAAAAATAACCACACGTAAACGACCCGGTACGGTAGGGATTTGCGCTGCCCTTCAAAATCACTATAAGGTTGATACTGTCCCGCATATTATTTGCGGGGGATTCAGCAAAGAAGAAACAGAAAACGCGCTCATCGACCTTAATTTTTTGGGTGTGGATAACGTGTTGGTATTACAGGGCGATGCCATTAAAACCGAATCGAAGTTTATACCCGAGAAAGATGGATTTGGCTATGCCTCAGAATTACTGGAGCATGTAGTGAACATGAATCGCGGGTTATACCTCGATGAAGAGTTACACGAACCTTCTCCTACTAATTTTTGCATTGGTGTGGCTGGGTATCCTGAAAAACACTTTAATGCACCAAACTTAAAAACAGATTTAAAGTATCTGAAAAACAAAGTGGATAAAGGCGCTGAGTACATTGTAACGCAAATGTTTTTCGATAATAAAAAATATTTTGAGTTTGTAGATAAATGCCGGGAGGTGGGTATTACCGTTCCGATCATTCCAGGTATCAAACCTTTAACAACCAAATCGCAACTAACCATTCTGCCTCAGATTTTCCACATCGATTTGCCCGAAGAGTTGAGCGATGAAGCCGAGAAGTGTAAAGACAATGCTTCGGTGAAGCAGTTGGGCGTTGAGTGGGCCGTTAAGCAATCAAAAGAATTGATTAAGTGCGGGGCTCCCACCATACATTTTTATTCAATGGGTAAATCCGATCCGATTTATCGTATTGCAAAAGAATTGTTTTAAAAGATAAGGCCCGAAATTATTCGGGCCTTTTTCGATAACATTCAATTTGTTCCTCTATGGAATAGGCAACCCGGTTGCGCTGTATTTACTGAGGTCAGTAAGGGGTACAGTTGCTCCAAAAGTTGTGTTAATAGCCTCAATGAATGTGCGGGATAAAAATGCATACCCTCTGCTATTCATATGCGCACCATCTTCAGAGTAGATTCCGGTTGGCGGATTAATGTTTGGTGTAATGGTTACATTATTATAGATACCAGCCTGGGCAGCAATTAAGCCCTCTAATGCAGCATTAACATCAGCCAACGCTAAACGGCTGGAGTTAGCCGCTACAGTAGCCGCTACCGTTGCATTATAGGCTGTCCGGGCTCCATTAATAGCTTCAATCTCTGTTGGAATTAAAACATATTGATCAGCAAGGGGCACGGTTACACCATTAATTAAACTGGGATTTCCACCAACCAGTGTTCCCAAAACAGTTCCTGCACCTAATGGTAATTTGTCGGCTGCGGTGGTTTGGCGAGCTCGTGCATAGGGTACTAATGCGCCTGCACCATTGGCATTCATGGCTGCAGTTAAATCGGTAAGCGTTTCATCCACAATCAGCGCTTTGTTTTGACCGGCAACAAAAGAAATTAATCTTTTATCTCTTTCAGCCTCAGTAATTACACCGGCACCCGCCATAGCAGTAAGAAATCCGTTATAATTATTTGCCAGGCTTGAAGTAAGCGTTGTAGCGGTTGCAGCATCAAGCGGTATCGGGTTATAGGCCACCGAAGTAAAATGAGGCATTTTAAAAATATCAGGATAGTTACCAACCACACCCTTCAGGTTCGCATTTGAACCTAACAACGCGCCAATAGCAGCGCCATACTGAAGATCAAAACTTGCAGCACCAGCGCCTGTGGCTGGAGTTAAAGGGGCTTTGGTGGGATCTCCGCCAAAGGCAGCATACAGAAAGAAATCATCAAGGCCTAACCAAAACAGAAAGAATGTACCACCAGCAGCAGCAGCATCACCTATCAGGGTTGTGCTACCTCCGGGAGGTAAGGCAAGCCGGCCATAGAAGGGACTGAATCTTGGATCGGTGCCAGCCAATGCCCAATTACCTGTTTCTGGAATAAGAGCCTGACCTAATACAATAGCTGGTACACCAAAATTATTCAATGTTGCTTTTCCACCGGTATAAATAAAACCAGGATTTGCCGAAGGATTTGGAAGGGCTTCAAGATTTCCAGCAGCATACGCTTGCGGTGTTGGGCGTGGTGAAACTCCCTGAAGAAGCATTCTGCCTAAAATTGGTTTTGTGTTATCGGCAAGGAAGGGTTGTGTTACAAACAGGTTCCACCCAAGTGTAGCATTAATGCTGGGTTGTACAAACGCACCGCCCCCAACACCGGGTTTAGCAAACTGCGTTGCCATAATGGCGGGTAGCGAATTGTTTTGTCCGGTTGTAAAGAGAGCACCACCCTGTACACCTGCCACAAAGGAATTACCAATAGCAATAAACTTGGTAAAGTTTGCCGTGCCGGGCGTACCATTATCAACAGGCGGTACTACTACAGGCGGTGTGAGTTCAATTAATTCCTGCTCGCATGATGTGCTGATAAGCAGTGCGAGCGAAAGGATATAGATAAATTTTAAATTTTTCATATCGTATTGATTTTCGATTATTTCAAGAACTCATCAAATGTTAGCGAGATGTAATACATCTGTCCTACAAAAGGGGCCCCCAGATTGGTTCTGTAATCACCGCCACCTAAATTAGTAGCGCCTACTTTCAACATAGATTTTAGAGGCGATAGTTTATAGCTTACCTGGGCATCTAATACACCAAACTCAGGCACATTCCACACTCCATAAGATGATTGCCATAAGAATCCTTCCTGCCAGCGGAAGTTAATATTGAAGCCCAGATTGTTTGTTACTTTGCGATTACCCAATCCGATATTGAATTTATTTTCAGGTGTGTTGAAGCCAGCTCTGAAGTCAGCTGTTTCATTTGCATCAAACGTGGCATAGCTATAACTACCATTTAATGTAAAATTGCGGGGTAGGCTATAGGTAAGCCCAAGACCTACACCACTTGATGTAACATTTTCGATCGAGTTGTTGTACAAGCTATACAAACTTCCGGCTGGAACCGTGTTGCCCTGATGTTGGGTTGGTGCCTTAACTGCTACAATCTGCCCACCAATAAAACTCTGATACGTGGTGTAATAGGCATTCAGGTCTACCAAAAGTTTATTTGAGAAAACACCTTTATAACCCACCTCAAATGATTTTAATTTTTCGGGTTGTACATACGGAATATCGGCTGTTACAAGTAAACTGGCATTTCCACCGGTTGGGGTTCCATCGGCAGCAAGTGAGCCACCCGATGCCCGGAAGGCGTTATAAGATGCCTGAGTCCAGGCGCCACCATTATGCACACCATACCGGCTTGCGTTGGCTTCGGTGCTACCCAATAAGGTACCGCTTGAAGATGGGAAATAAATAAACTGGGCTTGTGTATCCGGGTTTCTAAAGCCGGTTTGAAAGGATGCTCTCAGGTTATGATTTTCAGATAAACTATAAACGGCAGACAATCTGGGTGTAAACTGTCCTTCAAAGTTTTCATTCTTATCATACCGGATAGATCCGGTTAGCTTTAGGTTTGAAATGGTTTTGGCGATTTGCGTATAAACACCGTATTCGTCAATTTTTATACGATTAAAATCAACTCCGTCATTAGGTCCTTCATTAAAGATTGTACCCGAAGAAAACAGGTCATACCTTCTTACATTACCACCTACCTGTATTTCGGCAAACTTAACCTGATTTACAAAGTTGTAGTTGAATTCTGCATGAAAGAGTCTGGAGTTATCAAGGAAGGAAGCACCTCCGCCAGAAGCTGGATGCAGACCTCCATTTGCGTCAGTCCATGTACCGGTTGGGGTTCTTTGGAAGTAGTTATTGCGTACTGTTTCCATAAGGCTTTTATATCCGGGTGTGCCAGGTTGCGGACGATTACGGTCGGCATATTCACGCGCAGCATCGTGGTTTCCGGCTTCAACTCCCGGAATATAGCCTTGCATGGCTACCACATAATCAGGAACCCAGTTTGTTGCTGACGGGCTGTACGTTTCGTTAGCATATCCGCCTAAAGCGGAAAGATTGTATGATTTACCGGCATCGGTAGCTGTGCGATAAGCCCGCACAAAGAAATTATCTGACTTGATTTCAACTTTATGAAACTGCTGACTGAAGTCGCGCAGAACATATTTTTCAGTTCCCTGATAAATGGAACTTCCTCCGCCATAACGATAATTATACAACGCCTCAATCTTATCGCTAATACGATAGTGAAGGGCGCCATCAGCCTTAAGGCTTTTTGCTTCACGGCCATCACTAAAAGCATTTAGCATATCTTCTTCGCGGAAGCCTGTTCGGGTTATGGTACCAATGCTGGGTACTGGTACGGCAATGCGTGTTTCGTCTCCATAAAGGTTCAAACCATCAAAGTCTTTGGTGCCGCTTAAATCAGTTGTTGATTCAGGATTAGTTCGCGAAGTTCTGTAATCATTACTCAGCCAATCGGTGGCCTGCAGCATGGAAAGATTTATTTTAATTGCCAGTTTATTATTAAATGCCTTGGCATACCGGAGGCTATATTGCATAAACGGATCTGAACTGCCGGCATCTGATTTTGTAATACCTCCTTTAACCTGGGCGCTTAATCCCTGATAGTCAAATGGGCTTTTACTTTTCATAATTAGAATTCCGTTAAAAGCGTTAGGACCATACAGTGCCGAGGCAGCACCGGGCACCAATTCAACACTTTCTGCATCCAGTTCTCCAATACCAACAATGTTACCGGTAGGAAAGTTAAGAAGTGGCGTTTGTGTATCCATTCCATCTACCAATTGCACAAAGCGCACGTTAGCAATGGTAGCAAAACCCCTTGTGTTAATAGAAGTTAGATTGAGACTACCATTATTTGTCTGAACGCCCTTTACATTTGATAAGGCATCGTAAAAATCAGGCGTGGCCGATTGCCTGATGGCTAACAAATCCATTTTTTCGATTGTTACCGGAGAATGTAGAATGCTTTCTTCCACCCGCGAAGCAGAAACAACAACTTCCTGCCCTAATAAAGTTTGTTCGGCAAGCGAAACATCAATTGTAGCTGTTGCTTGTGTTACCTCAATTTCCTGAGTGGCAAATCCAATAAAAGAAAATACCAATGTAAAAGGTGGTGCCTGATTTACTTTCAGGCTGTATTGACCATTGGTGCCGGAGATAGTGCCGATTACCCGACCTTTCACCACAATGTTAACTCCTGCCAACGGGTCATCATTTCCTCCATCTTTTACCGTACCGGTAATTGATGTGGTTTGCGCCATCAGAGTTGCAGACCCGCATAGCAAAAAAAGCACGGGGAGCAACGCCTTTCTGTAGAATTTATTCATAAGAATTATAGGTTTAATCCTTAAATCTACAAGAAAAAGGCTAATTACAAACGATTGAAAGGGTGGTTTTTTACAATTTGTCTATACAGAAATAGAGCTTATTTCTGCGTACGTACCATCTCCACCAATCGGTCGCACAGCGCGTTAATTTCGTTGGCCATTTTCTCATCGCCAGTTGAAGTAAGCACGCTTTGTGCTATGCCCCCTATGTTTTCGATATAGAAACGCTTCATTTCGTCAACCGGCATGTCCTTGGTCCACAGATCGATGCGCATGGTATTTTTTTGCCGGCTATCCCAAAGCGAAACCGAAATGGATTTGGTTTCGGTGGGTGTATCTAAGGGTTTATCGGTAGCATCCCAGGTAATCCGTTCAGGAACGTTATTATCGTCTAACTGAATGGCAAACTCAATGGAAGATTTTTTCATAGCATAAATTTGAGCCTGCAAAGAAACAACTTTTTACACCTGCATTTCAGGAATGTTGCCATCAATCTCTAATCGCCCTTCGGTGGCATTTTTAATTTGGTCCACCGAAATACCGGGTGCCCGTTCTAACAGTTTAAACCCACCTTGTGGCAGCACATCCAGTACAGCCAGGTCGCTTACAATCCGTTTTACACATTTTATGCCTGTAATGGGGAGGGTGCATTTTTTAAGTAGTTTGGAAGCCCCCTCTTTACTGCAATGCTGCATGGCTACAATAATATGCTTGGCAGACGCAACCAGGTCCATTGCCCCACCCATACCTTTTACCATTTTACCGGGCACTTTCCAGTTGGCGATATCGCCATTTTCTGAAACTTCCATAGCTCCCAGAATAGTAAGATCCACGTGGCCACCCCGAATCATAGCAAAACTTTCGGCTGAGTTGAACAGGGCAGAGCCGGGCATCATGGTTATGGTTTGTTTGCCTGCATTAATAAGATCTGGGTCAATTTTACTTTCGGTTGGAAAGGGACCAATACCCAGTAACCCATTTTCGGATTGCAACACTACATGAAGATGCGATGGAATATAGTTGGCCACTAATGTGGGAATGCCAATACCCAGATTGATGTACATTCCATCTCCAACCTCTTGGGCTATTCGTTTCGCAATTCCGGTTTTGTCTAACATGGTGAGTGAGTCTTAAGTCGTTAGTTCTTAGTTCAAAGTTTAGTCGATGTTGTTAGTGTATAAGTCCAACTTATAACTATGGACTAATTACTATTTACTTATTGTACGTTGTTCAATTCGTTTCTCATAATTCTTACCCTGAAAAATTCGTTGCACATAAATTCCGGGTGTGTGTATCTGGTTTGGGTCTAACTCACCTAAGGGCACCAATTCTTCTACTTCTGCAATGGTAATCTTACCGGCAGTGGCCATCATGGGATTGAAATTCCGGGCTGTGCCTTTATACACAAGGTTCCCGGCTGTATCGCCTTTCCATGCTTTTACAATGGAAAAATCGGCCCGCAGCCATTGCTCTAATAAGTACGTTTTGCCATTAAACTCGCGCATTTCTTTTCCTGTTGCTACTTCAGTTCCGACTCCGGCAGGAGAAAAGAAAGCTGGAATACCGGCACCACCGGCACGCACTCGTTCGGCAAGTGTACCTTGCGGAATAAGTTCTACTTCCAATTCGCCAGAAAGCAACTGTCGTTCAAACTCTGAGTTTTCGCCCACATACGATGAAATCATTTTTTTTACCTGTTTGGTTTTAAGCAATAGGCCAATTCCAAAATCATCTACACCTGCATTGTTAGATATACAGGTTAATCCTTTGGTACCTTTCTTCAGAATGGATGAAATACAATTTTCAGGAATACCGCATAGGCCAAAACCGCCCAACATTAGAGTAGCATTATCAAAAATATCGTGTACAGCTTCGTCAGGCCCAACTACTACTTTGTTAATCATAAAGTGCTATTTGAAAACAAATCTCACGTTAGTTCAAACAAAATGCAAATGTTAAATTGATTGAAGGGCCAGTAGGGCTGCAACTTTATCTTTTTCTAATTGCAGTTTTAAAGATTCAAGGTCACTAAACCGTGAGTCGGAACGCAAAAGTTTTTGAAAACTTAGGTTTATGGTTTCTCCATAAATTTCTTTATCGAAGTTAAAGATGTTTACTTCAATAGATCGTTTTGAACCATTTACCGTGGGCCGGTTACCAATGTAGAGCATCCCCCCGAATGTAGTGTTTTCATGCCTCACCGTAACGGCATAAATACCATCGGCAGGCACTAACTTATCGTGCGAGTCAAGATCAATGTTAGCCGTTGGAAAACCCAATACGCGTCCTAGTTTATCGCCTTTAATTACACGGCCTGATAACGGGTAGGGGGCCCCTAAAAAATGATTTGCTGTGTCAATATCACCAATTTCTAATGCCTTGCGGATTTTAGTAGAACTTACTCCAACGTGATCAACATCTTGTCTTGGTATTTCCTCTACATCAAACCCGAATGCAGGGCCGTTGAGTTTAAGTTGCTCAAAACTACCTTCACGATTTTTACCAAACCGATGATCGTAACCAATTACCAATTTCTTTGTGCCTATTCGGTTAACCAGAATTTGAGTAATAAAATCTACTGAGGTAAGCTGCGAAAACTCTTTTGTAAAAGGAATACGTATTAAATGTTGTACACCATATTCGCGAAGCAGATCGGCTTTCTCTTCAAACGTATTAAGAAGTTTTAGACCGGGTTCGTCAGGTTTTAAAATGGTTCGGGGGTGTGGCCAAAACGTAATAACTACTGTTTCGCCCGAATGTTTTCCGGCAACCTCTTTTAAGCGCGATAAAATTTTTTGATGACCAATGTGCACACCATCAAATGTACCACTGGTAATAACCCCAAATGATAAAGGCGAAAAGTCTTCCAGCGAATGATAGATTTTCATTTTACCTCTGGATTAATCTGGTCTAGTTCTTGCGCATCGGCTAGTTTAAATTCACCAATACGCGTTCGGCAAAGTTCTGCAAGATAGGCTCCTGTTCCTAATTCATTTCCAAAATCGCGGGCGAGGCTGCGAATATAGGTGCCTTTAGAACAGACTATGCGAAATCGAATATGTGGTTTTGTAATATTAGTAATTTCAAAAGTTGAGATTGTAACTTCGCGTGGTTTCAGTACTACTTCTTCTCCTTTACGAGCTAACGCATAAGCCCGCTTTCCGCCTACTTTAATGGCTGAATGTAAAGGCGGGATTTGTTGAATTGTTCCTGTAAATTTTTGTGCGGCTCTTAAAATGATATCATCTGTAAGGTGATCAATTTCTATAGGTACTGATACATCTGTTTCAAGATCGTGGGAAGGAGTTGTCTGGCCGATTACAAATGTGCCGGTGTATTCTTTTTCCTGCGCCTGATATTCATCAATACGCTTAGTCATTTTTCCGGTACACAAAATCAATAGGCCTGTTGCTAATGGATCTAATGTACCTGCGTGCCCAATTTTCTTTATCTTAAGTTTTCCTCTGAGTTTATTCACCACATCAAAGGATGTCCATTCAAGCGGTTTGTTGATCAGTAACACACGATCAAGATATTCGCTCATACAATTTGCATATCTATCCCCAACCAGTAAAGTGTTAATATGATAACGCCAAGAATTATCCGGTAATAACCGAATATCTTAAAACCGTGTTTAGTTAAGTAAGTAATAAACGATTTGATGGCGAGAAAGGCCACAATAAAAGCTATTATATTACCCAGAAGGAGTATTGAGATATGGTCGTTTCCAAATGTAT
Source organism: Flammeovirgaceae bacterium UBA2786 (assembly GCA_002352225.1). Classification (GTDB taxonomy): domain Bacteria; phylum Bacteroidota; class Bacteroidia; order Cytophagales; family Cyclobacteriaceae; genus ELB16-189. Next base: position 14,053 of record DEIA01000043.1, on the reverse strand, counting down.
TTCCGTCCAGATAAAACGTGAGGAGCTTATATCCTGTTGCGGCAAGCATTGTGGGGATGGCCAGTAAAAAGGAAAATTCAGCAGCTGTTTGCTTGGTTAACTTCTGGGTTATTCCGCCAATGATAGTGGCGGCTGATCTGGAAACACCCGGAACAAGAGCTAATACCTGAAACAACCCAATTCTAAATGCTGATTTATACGTTACCTCAGTTTGCCCATGCTCTTCTGTTTCGTGAAATATTTTATCGATAAAAAGAAACACAATGCCCCCAAGTATTAGCATAATTGCTACCAGATCTACACGTTCGAATAAAAAATCTATCTGATCGCTAAACAGCAAGCCGAGTATGGCTGCGGGTACAAATGCTGCAAGTAACTTGAAGTAAAAACTTATAGTCTGAAAGAACCTTTTCCAGTATAATACCATTACTGATGTTATTGCGCCTAGTTGAATAGCAACCGTAAAGGTTTTTACAAACGGGTCTTTCTCAATTCCCAAAATTGCCGAAGCAATGATCATATGCCCGGTTGAGGATACGGGCAAAAATTCAGTAAGGCCTTCAATAATTGCCAATATGATGGCATCGAAATAAGACATGGAGAACTAAATCAATCCTTGTGTTTAGGGGTGTACAGAATGGCAAAAATTTCAGTAATAAAACCGGCCAGTACAATAATCGGGCTTAATGTGATACCCAGAAATCCAAAGCCATATGGCTCTTTGTCCATTGCCATAACAGTAAAACCAATCACCAGCAATACCAATCCTGCAATCATCAACTGGTAGTTTCTTTTTCCAAATGCAAGTTTACTCATTGAATTAATAAAGTTCGTCTAACGAAAGTTTAAGATATTTACTCACCGCACGGTAGGTGCTTAGAAATGCCACCAGCATGCCCAAAGCAATCAGGAATGCCAGTAATAAAAGTAATCTATTATTATTTTGGATTAATGCCAGATCAGCAACTCGTTGTGTGGCAAAACTGATCAGTGCAATCAGCAGGGTAGAAGCCAAAATTCCGGCTACAAACCCATGCAGACTTGCCCGGTATAAAAATGGTTTTTGAATAAACCAATTACGGGCGCCAACCAATTGCATACTGCGGATAAGAAACCGTTGTGAAAAAAGAGCAAGCCGAAGAGTGTTATTGATTAATAGCATAACAACCAGAAGTAGCAAAACGACCAGCCCAACCAACACCAAACCAATTTTGGTGAGGTTTTGGTTTATTGAATCGATTACATTTTCGATGTAGTGTACCTGAAACACACCGCCAATTTGTTCGATTTCTGTTTTGATTTTTTTTAGGTTTTCCGAATCGTGAAACCCTTCCTTAATTCGTACCAGATAAGCATCCCGAAGAGGATTTTCGCCAAGAAAATTCTTAAAATCTTCTCCGGTTTCTTCAATAAATTGTTTTGCGGCCTGGTCTTTACTTACAAATGTAATTGCGTCTTTGCCATCGCCCAGATAAGGTTTAGAGGCGAGCCCCTTTTCGATTTGATTGCGTTGGGTGTCTGATATCTGGGTGTTAAGGTAAACCTGAATTTTTACATTCTCCCGAACAATTCGCTCTAATTCTTTCGAATAAATCACAAGGGCTCCAAATACGCCTATTACAAAAAGGGCAAGTGTAATACTGAGTATCACACTTATATAGGGATAGGTTCCGAGTTTCTTTTTCCGGACTTTAAATCTGGTTTCGCCCAACGACATCGGGCAAAGATAACAGGATTCCCGATTTTTTTAAGTAGGAGACCTGCTTAAGAAATGCTATGCACTACTTTTTGCGATACGTCTCCAGTTTCGAGATGGTAGCCTTATCCGTAATTACATCAAGCGGTGTAATTGCAGTTGATTGTTCGTTCAGAAAGTAATATTTACTCTGATAGAATAAATAAACGGAGTGTTTACCTCCATTCAACTCTAAGATTTCGTACAAACTACGATCAAAAGAACCGTACAATACAACTTTACCATCGGCAAACTGATAGTGGAATTTGTACTTTTTGCTGGTCGAGTCAATGTTTACTTCCAGTGATTTAGCTTCAACAGCAGGTGCAACGGGTTGGGTGGCTCCCTGGCTTATTGGCGATGAGGTGCTCTCTACTAATTCTGCACTGGGGTCAATTACATCAATAGTTGGTTTAGCAACTTCTTTTTTAGCAGTATTTGTACTCGTTTTAGGTTGAACATTAGATTCTGGCTCAACTTCTGCTGGCTGCTCATTTTGATTGGTTACCACATCTTCAAGTGCAGGGTTAAGGCTGTTTTCTGTTTCTGTAATAACACCAATCGAATCTTTCGGTTCTGTTACGGGTAACTCTGGCTTATTATTTCCTAACCAATAAACAGTTCCAATTAATAATGCACCCCCTACAATACCAGCCGCAACCTTTAAGGTTGTAAACTCCCGGGAGCTTATTGGAATATTCCTGAGCATGGATTTAAGTTCGGCTGCCCGTGCTTTCTGAAGACCATCTATAATCTGGCGTTGAAACTCAACATCTGCCTTTAACGTAGGGTCTGAAGCCAATTGCTGTTCAAATACCTCCCGCTGTGTATCGCTTAACTTATTGGTAAGATAGTCGTCTATTAATTCAGTGTTACTCATGTCTTTTTCATTAGTCTAAAAAATCGTGCTCAGAATATTGCGCCTTCACTAATTCATCCAGCTTCTGTTTACACTTATATTTTTTTGTTTTGGCTGTGTCGGTATTGGCGAAGCCTAATTTTTCGGCTATTTCCTGCATCGACATTTCGTCAAAATAATAATACATCAAAACCTTACGGCACGTTTCACCTAACTGATCCAGGCATTTGGCTATTATCTTCTCGCGTTCCGGGCTATCCATATCCATTGATTGGGCAGCATCTTTTTCTTCATGCGAAAGTCGCTTTTTCCTGTCGAGTTCTTTACGCCACAGATTTTGACAAATACTGTAGATGTAAGTACTCATTTTGGCTGTCATTATCAGGTTGCCCGATCTGGCCTTCTGCCAGAACACTACTAATGCATCCTGATATACGTCTCGTGCTTCTTCTTCTGTACCACTGTTGGTGATTACCAGTTTGGTCATCATCCTGTAGTACTTCTTGTAAATTAATTCAAGGGCTTTCTCGTCTCCGTTCTGGATCCGTTCGAAAATCTCCTTTTCATCCATTTGCAAGTTGTTTTTGAATACTCGTAGTGCCACGTTTGGTAACCTTTACTATATGATAAACGGAACTATTCGGGGATTAATGTCGGTATTTTTCCGATGAGATGATAATTACCGCTCGGGCAACCAGGTTTGGGTACGGAAGAAGGGGCCAAGGTAGCCTCTGAGTTTAAGGGTATTTCCTTCCAGCCAAACTTTGCACCTGTATATTTTGCCATTGTTAGGATCAATAATAGTTCCTCCGGCATATTCGGCATTATCCCTAACAAGATTTCTAAGAATCTCCATTCCGATAATCTTCTTTTTGTAACGATCATCATTTGTTGGGCATTCATTACATACAGGATCCTGTTCTTCATCCGGCCCACGAAATAACCGGGTTATCGTACCATAAAATTTGCCATTCTTCTCTACTATCTCCACTATCGACTTGGGTTTTCCGGTTTCGTCATCGATTGTTTTCCATTTACCTGCAATGGTTTGCGCCCGACCGCTTATTGAACAACAGATCAGAACAAGAATTAGTACTCTTACCATAATTAATCTTGTGCGTTAAGCCTTAAAGATAAAAAAAGAGCGGTGTTTTAAGCACCGCTCTTTAGTGAGTTATAGACAAAAGATTACTTTATCTCTTCAATCTGGTTAGCTGTAACTACGATCTCGGTCTTTTCCTTGGGTTCGTCAGCCTTTACTGTAGCTACATCATCTTGCACCAGGAATGGTGCAAGTACAAGGGCCACTACCGACATTAACTTTAACAGGATGTTAAGAGAAGGGCCTGAAGTGTCTTTGAATGGATCACCTACGGTGTCGCCCACAACAGCCGCTTTGTGCGGTTCAGATTTCTTGTAGTATTTCTGGCCATTAATTTCAACGCCTTCTTCAAAGCTCTTCTTGGCATTATCCCATGCACCACCGGCATTCGATTGGAAGATAGCCATCAACACACCCGATACCGTAACGCCTGCCAGCATACCACCCAGTGCCTCAACACCGAAGCCCGGAAGGAAGGCAATCACAACCGGAACAACTACGGCCATTAAGCCCGGGATAACCATTTCGCGGATAGCTGCCTTGGTGGAAATTTCAACGCACTTGCCGTACTCTGCTTTTCCATCAGCATCGTGAAAAATTTTCTGATCTTCAGCTGACCACTCACTTACTTCTTTGTCGCCATTTCTCTTCATGGCTGCAAGCGCGGCTTTCAACGCAGGGATATCATTAAATTGTCTGCGTACTTCTTCAATCATGGACATGGCAGCGCGACCCACAGCACCCATAGCGAGTGCAGAGAATACAAACGGAAGCATGCCTCCGATAAACAGACCCGCCATAACATTAGCCTTCGAAACATCGATGGTTCTTAGTTGGGCAGTTGTCATAAAAGCACCGAACAAAGCCAGTGCGGTAAGGGCAGCAGATGCGATGGCAAAACCTTTACCAATTGCCGCGGTAGTGTTACCCACAGCATCCAATTTATCGGTGCGGGAGCGAACTTCTTTTGGAAGTTCAGACATTTCGGCAACACCCCCGGCATTGTCGGAGATAGGACCGTATGCATCAACGGCTAATTGAATGCCCAGGTTAGAAAGCATACCTACGGCTGCAATGGCAATACCATACAATCCACCAAAGTGGAATGCACCAATAATAGAGATGGCAATGATGATAACGGGCCATAAGGTAGACATCATACCCACACCCAGGCCTGCAATAATGTTGGTTGCGGCACCGGTTGAGGATTGTCTTACAATTGAAAGTACAGGCTTCTTGCCCATACCGGTATAGTACTCAGTAATCAAACCGATAATTACACCCGCCACAAGACCAATTACGGTTGCAAAGAAAATTCCGGTAGAAGTATAAGTTGTAAATTCTCCGGCATTGTTATAAAGCGGATCGCTATACTGCCAGGTTTCTGGCAACATAGCTTTGATAATGAACCAGGAAGCAACAATCATTACAACGGATGAAACAATTTCACCGGTGTTCAATGCCGTTTGTGGATTACCACCTTCCTTAACGCGAACGAAGAATGTGCCGAGGAATGACATAATGATACCCACACCAGCAAGAGCCAATGGCAACAACACGGCTGACAAACCATTTCCAAATGCTTCTGAGGCAAACTCGGGCAGTACAAAGAAAGCTGCACCTAAAACCATAGTTCCAACAATAGAGCCTACATATGATTCGAAAAGATCGGCACCCATACCGGCCACATCTCCTACGTTATCGCCTACGTTATCTGCAATTGTAGCGGGGTTAAGTGGGTGATCTTCCGGAATACCAGCTTCAACTTTTCCAACAAGGTCGGCACCTACATCGGCAGCTTTAGTATAAATACCTCCACCCACCCGGGCAAACAGTGCTATCGAAGAAGCTCCAAATGAGAACCCTGTTAAAACTGTAATCACCTGGTTGATGTCGGTGAACATGTTTTTATATGCAATGAACAAAACGCTTAATCCTAAAACACCTAAACCAACAACACCCATACCCATTACCGACCCGCCTGTAAAAGCTACTTCAAGGGCTTTACCCAGACTGGTGCGGGCTGCATTTGTTGTGCGAACATTGGCTTTGGTTGCCACACGCATACCGATAAACCCTGCCAGAGCGGAACAAAATGCTCCCAATACAAACGATAAGCCTACCAATGGAGATGACGTTTCGCTATTGGCTGTAAAGGCTAACAAAAGAGCCACACAAACTACAAACACACTTAAGATTTTGTATTCGGCTTTCAGAAAGGCCATTGCACCTTCTGCGATGTGGCCTGCAATCTTTTTCATTTTGTCGGTACCCTCCTCTTGCTTGGATACCCAGGCACTTTTCCAGATTACATAAATGAGCCCCAAAACGCCTAAGAGGGGCAGAGCGTAAAGTAAATTTTGCATACAGATTTATTTGTTAAATAACCCGGCCAGTAACTTCAGAGCTGGGGCTTTAAAAAAGCACCGCAAAGATAGAAGAAGCCTTAAATAATTAAAATCTTGAGTTTTATATCGAAAAAAGCTGTCTGAGGGCACTCCAAAGCTTTTTACGGGCCGGGTCGTTGGTTATCAGTTGGCTTAAATCTTCTGAGGCCACCAGTGCTACACCTTGAGCGTCAATACATTCGTAGTGGGTAAGTCCAGCAGGTAATGGCCCAAAATAAATCACTCGTTCAGGTTTGATTGTAAGGGCGGCAAGGTCCAGTTTTGACTGATGAAGGACAGTGACACTATCCAGCGATAATTTTAGAGCAACCAGAATTTTAGAAAGCTGTTCGCGCTCTGCCGGCTGTACCTCAGTCCACGGTTTTGTTACTATAATTATCGGTAGTGGACTGATCTGATATAATTCCTCTGTAAAAAGTGTGTTCAGTGTGTCGGTCATTCCTTAATGTTGAAAATGGATTTCAGTTCAGTTGCCTCTTCGGGTTTCATGCGACCGCTTAGAATCAAACGCAGTTGCCTTCTGCGCAAAGCACCATTGTATAGTTCAATTTCTTCAGGGGTTTCGGGTACAATCTCTGGTATTTCTATTGGGTGATCGTTCTTATCTACTGCAACAAAGGTGAAGTAAGCTGAGTTGCTTTCAATCTTTCTTCCCTCCGGAATATTTTCAGCATCTACATCAATCCGGATTTCAACGGAAGAATTGAATGCTCGAGTGGCCCGGGCCCGGAGGGTAACCACATCGCCTAACCGGATAGGGGAGCGAAACGAGATATTATCTACTGAAGCCGTAACCACAATGCTCTCGCAATGCTTTTGCCCGGCAATGGCCGAAACAATATCCATCCAGTGCATAAGTCGCCCACCCATTAAATTATTTAATGTGTTGGTATCGTTAGGCAGTACCAGTTCAGTCATACTTACATAGGACTCCTTCGGGTGTTTCTTCTTGCGCTCCATGCGGCTACTTAGTGTTAGTTTGTTTTTGTCCGACAAAAATCATAAAAATATTTTGCAATACCCGAACCCAATTTGCTTCTTGCATTAAATAAATCGTTGCGCGTGTTACTACACACCATTTCTTTTACCTCCTGTGTAACCTCAATTTCTGTTGAGATTACTACCACAACGATTACGGGGTAGCGCCCATATTATTCTACTGTACTCCCGACATACTTATTCTGATCAATTAAAAATTTAAACCTGAAAATTGTTTTCAGTTGTAATCTCTCTATGAAAGTTTTAAAGTTTGGTGGCTCATCGGTTGCGAAGCCCGAGCGAATCCGTTCTGTTATTAATATTGTTAAGCCTTATCTGAAAGAAAAACCAGCCCTCGTGTTTTCGGCATTTGGTGGAGTTACCGATTCACTTATCGCATTAAGCAGCGCGGCTCTGGCTGGTAAAAATGAATATAAGGATGACTTGAGGTTATTAGAAACCCGTCACCTCGATGCCGTTCGCGAGTTAATTGGTATTCAAAAACAGAGTAGCGTACTGGCGCAGGTAAAATTTACCTTCAACGAGTTGGAAGATGTGCTTCATGGAGTGTTCCTGGTAAAGGAAAGAACCCCACGCACGCTGGATTATATCATGAGCTTTGGTGAGCGCTTGTCAGCTTATATTATTGCTGAAGCTATGAAAGACCAGGATCTTGAGGTAGAATTTCTGGATGCCCGAAAGGTAGTTTGTACCGATAGCATGTTTGGTTATGCGCGGGTTGATTTTCAAAAAACCAACGAGCTGATTCGGAATCATCTTGCATCACATTCTAAGGTACAGGTAGTCACGGGTTTTATCGGTTCATCACCTTCGGGGGAAACAACAACCATAGGGAGAAGCGGGTCTGATTATACAGCTGCTATTTTTGCCGGTGCCCTAAAAGCGTCTGACCTGGAAATCTGGACCGATGTGGATGGTATGATGACGGCCGATCCACGCAAAGTGAAGAAAGCATTTACGGTTAAGGAAATGACGTATGAAGAGGCGATGGAGCTTTCGCACTTTGGTGCGAAGGTTATTTTTCCGGCCACCATGCAACCGGCCATGATTAATCGCATCCCGATCTGGATTAAGAATACCTTCAATCCTTCCTTTGAAGGAACTGTAATCAGTGAAAACTCAAATGGAAAAAACCTGATCATAAAAGGTATTTCTTCAATGGATAAAATTAGTTTGTTGAGTGTGCAGGGGAGCGGGCTGATGGGAGTTGTGGGTGTATCGATGCGTTTGTTTGGAGTATTGGCTAAAGAAAACATCAATGTAATTTTAATCAGCCAGGCATCGTCAGAACACTCCATCTGTTTTGCAATTGAAAGTGGTAAATCGGTGCAGGCCAGACAAGCGATTGAAAAGGAATTTCAGTACGAAATCCGGAGTCATGAGATGGATGCGGTAAAAGTGGAAGATAACCTTGCCATTGTAGCTATAGTGGGAGAGAACATGAAGCATAACCCCGGTACCAGCGGTCGCATGTTTAATGCGTTAGGTAAAAACGGAGTAAACATTAATGCCATTGCGCAAGGTTCTTCTGAGCTCAACATTTCGGCTGTTATTCATCAACAAGACATTGCCAAGGCACTTAATGTGCTGCACGAAGCATTCTTTTTATCAGACCGGAAAATACTAAACGTGTTTATGGTAGGAACAGGTTTGATCGGGAAGTCATTACTTACCATGATGAAAAAACAATTTAATCAACTTGCCAAACAGAATCATCTTGAGGTGCATGTGGTGGGTATTGCCAATAGTAAGAAGATGTTGTTTAATGAAGAGGGATTGGAGTTAGATAATGCGGTAGTCAGTATGTTGGAAAAAGGTGAAGAGATGAACCTGAATACCTTTATGGGTACCATGTTGAGTATGAATTTATCAAACAGCGTTTTTGTGGATTGTACGTCCAGTGAAGAAGTAACAGAGCATTATGAGTCTATCCTGTCTTCCAATATTTCAATTGTAACGCCAAACAAGAAGGCAAACTCAGGAGCATACGGAAAGTATCTGACTTTAAAGCAAGCGGCTCAAAAACGCGGAGTAAAATTCTTATATGAGACCAATGTTGGTGCTGGGTTGCCCGTAATCAACACGTTAAATGATTTGTTGGTGAGTGGGGATAGCGTACTGGCAATTGAAGCCGTGTTAAGTGGCACATTGAATTACATCTTTAGCACGTTTAAGCCAGGCGATAAATTTAGTGATGTAGTAAAAATGGCGAAAGCAAAAGGCTATACCGAACCCGATCCGCGCGATGATTTGAACGGCATGGATGTAGCTCGCAAAATTTTAATCCTTTCGCGTGAAGCGGGACTTCCGCTTGAGCTAAATGACATTCAGGTTGAAAACCTGGTACCAGAAGATTGCCGGGGTGAGATGACTGTTGACAAGTTCTTTGATAAACTGGCTACCCATAATGGCTATTTTGAAAAACTTGCCCAGCAAGCAGCGGAACGAAATGAAAAACTGCGTTATATGGCTGTGTTGAAAGANNATACGCGGGCCGGGTGCAGGTGCTGAAGTAACCGCGGCCGGTGTGTTTGCTGATATTATCCGCATTGGAAATTATTCAAATTCTTAGTGCGTATAATGGAATTAAGTAAATAGTACGTCATATTTTTATGTGCATGAAATCAATTCGAGCCTTTGCTCCGGCCACTGTGGCCAACGTGTGTTGTGGTTTTGATATTCTTGGGTTTGCGGTCGATAATCCGGGCGATGAGGTGAGACTTACTTTGCGTGATGATGATCTTGTTCAGGTTATTTCCATTGAAGGCGATGGGGGTAAACTTCCGCGCGAAGCGGAAAAGAACACAGCAAGCGTAGCAGTTCTTTCATTCCTCAAGTCAATTGGTTCTAAGCAAGGCGTTGATATAGAATTGAAGAAAAATTTGCCGCTTGGTAGCGGTATGGGTTCCAGTGCGGCCAGTGGTGCAGCTGCGCTTGTAGCTATAAATGAATTGCTGGGTAATCCGCTTACACGTGAACAATTAGTGCCCCATGCCATGGAAGCAGAACGTATTGCCTGTGGTTCGGCTCATGCCGATAATGTGGCGCCTTCGTTGTTAGGTGGGTTTGTTCTGGTGCGGAATTATCATCCGTTGGATATTATAAAAATTGAGGCGACTGAAAGTCTGTATTGTTCACTTATTCATCCGCACCTTGAGTTAAAGACAGAAGATTCAAGAAAGGTGTTACGTCATTCTGTTTCGCTGAAAGATGTGGTTACACAAACCGGAAACATTGCCGGACTTATGCTGGGGTTAACCAAACCTGATTATGCGCTTATTGGCAGGTCGTTGAATGATGTAATCGCAGAACCAACCCGGTCGGCTTTCATTCCAGGGTTTGACACAATGAGAAGCATGGTTATTGATTCGGGTGCACTAGGCTTTGGTATTTCCGGATCCGGACCAACCGTGTTTGCCTTGTCTGAAACATTAGCCAAAGCGCAGGCAGTAGCAAGGACAGTTCAAATTGAATTTGAGAAAAGACAACTCAAGGCCGATGTCTTTGTTTCGAAGGTGAATCCGCTTGGAGCTTATGTTATTAATGAATAATCAAATTTCTTTGTGAATCTTCGTGACTTAATGTCTTTGTGGTTTAGCTTTTTATGAAACACGAAGACACAAAAGCACAAAGCAGCACGAAGTAACGTTTTAAAAGATGAAATTTTACAGTACCAACAACCGAAACCATGTCGTTGATTTACGCGAAGCTGTAATACAAGGTCTCGCACCCGACAATGGGTTGTACATGCCCGAGACTATTCCCCAGCTTTCAGATTCGGTTATTAAAAAATTACCAACCCTTACGTTTAAAGAAATTGGATATGAGGTTGCGAAAAATCTGATCGGGAACGATTTGCCCGATCAAGAGTTACATAAACTCATCGATCATACCCTACGGTTTGATGCCCCACTTGTACAGGTAGAAACCGATGTTTATGCGCTGGAATTGTTTCATGGTCCTACACTGGCGTTTAAAGATTTTGGTGCACGCTTTCTGGCAGGATTGTTAGGCTATTTCGCGAAAGCACAAAGCAGAGAGATCACAATTCTGGTGGCCACCTCAGGCGATACCGGAAGTGCAGTGGCCAATGCATTTTTGAATGTAGCCGGAACAAGAGTAGTGGTGTTATATCCATCCGGTAAGGTAAGCGAAGCACAGGAAAAACAATTTACTACACTTGGCGGAAACATTACTGTACTTGAAGTGAATGGAACATTCGATGACTGCCAACGATTAGTGAAGCAGGCATTTCTGGATACTGAATTGAAACAGAAATTCTTTCTTACTTCAGCTAACTCAATCAATATTGCGCGACTTATTCCGCAATCGTTTTACTATTTCCGGGCGTATGCGCAATTAAAAGACAACGGGCCTGTAGTTTTTGCAGTCCCTAGCGGAAACTTCGGTAACCTTACTGCAGGCTTGCTGGCGCAACGCATGGGTTTGCCAATAAAACAATTTGTGGCCGCCACTAATGCTAATGACGTGGTGCCGGAGTATCTCGCAACAAAAATATTTCGGGCCCGGCCCTCTGTTCAAACTATTAGTAATGCTATGGATGTGGGTAACCCCAGCAATTTTGCCCGCATGCTCGATTTGTTCAACCAGGATTTTGATAACTTTTCCAAACTAATAGCAGGTTATTCTTTTACAGATGACGAAACACGTGCAGCCATGAAGCAGGTTTATACAAAACACGGTTACATAACAGATCCGCATGGCGCAGTGGGTTATCTTGGATTAAAGCAGTTCCTGAAAGAAAGCCCTGATTATACGGGAGTGTTTCTCGAAACAGCTCATCCGGCCAAGTTTGCCGATGTAGTGGAAGAAGCATTACAAACGCAGATTGAAGTGCCTGAGCGTTTACAGAAATTTATGAGAGGAGAGAAGAAGGCGGTATTGATTTCTTCGGATTTCGGTTCTTTTAAAGAAGTGATTTCGGCCTTATAAAAGAATGATAAGCCCTCAATAAACAGTTGTGAGCCGGAAATGAATTTTCTTCTTGCTTCTGGTAACCAATGGTTCTTTGAGGAAATATGGCATTGAGGCCTAAAATCATCACTCTTTTAAACTAAAAGTACACTTTTGTTTATCCTGATAAAATAAAGTATATATTTATATTATCATGTTTGAGCGGAAACAACTATTGTCTGATTCGGAAGCTGAAAGCCTGTTTTTATGGGGTGCAAGACAAACCGGTAAAAGCACTTTGCTGAAAGCGATGTTCCCCGATGCCCTGTGGTTTGATTTGCTGTTGGAGGATGTATATGAACGTTTGCTGCGCAATCCCACATTATTACGGGAAACCGTTTTGGCCAATCCGAAAATAAAAATCGTGGTTGTTGATGAAATACAGCGTATTCCTGCATTGCTGAACGAAATACACTGGTTAATCGCCAACACGAAAACGAGGTTTATTATGAGCGGTTCAAGCCCCCGCAAAATTCTGCGTTCGGGAACAAACTTATTGGGCGGACGAGCCTTGCGTTATGAATTGTATCCATTGGTAAGCGCTGAAATTCCCGGATTTGATTTACTGAAAGCATTGAACCACGGACTTTTGCCCCGGCATTATTTAGCGGCACAACCCAAACGTTTACTTTCGGCTTACATTGGCAACTACCTGAAAGATGAAATTGTAAGTGAAGCTAAAATCCGTAACGCGAATGTATTTGCTCAATTTCTGGACGCTGCCTCTTTCAGCAATAGCGAAATGGTGAACTATGCCAACATCGCTGCCGATTGCGGAGTGAGTGCGCCTACCATTAAAGAGTATTTTCAAATACTGGAGGACACCCTGATAGGAAGGTTTGTGCCCGTGTATCAGAAAAAGCCCAAACGCAGAGTGATACAGGCTCCTAAATTTTATTTCTTTGATGTGGGCATCGTCAATCATCTGTTGAACCGAAGCAAAATTGAATACAAAAGCGAAGCCTTTGGTCATGCTTTTGAACATTTTATTTACCAGGAACTTTATGCCCACAGCCATTATTCAGGATTGGAATACCCGATAAGCTACTGGCGAACCGCTTCACAATTAGAAATCGACTTTGTGCTGGGGAATCACGAAATAGCATTGGAAGTAAAAGCAAGCGACCGGGTAAGCGACAAGCATTTGCGTGGCCTGAAAGCATTTATGGAAGAATACAAAGTGAAACACTCCATAGTGGTTTGCACTGAACCCTTGCCGCGAATACATAACAACATACACATTTTGCCCTGGCAGGTGTTTTTGGAAAGGCTGTGGGCAGGCGAGTTGATTTCATAACATACCTTCGCCCATTATATTCACGGTACTGGCATTTATGCAAGGAGAGAAGAAGTCGGTATTGATTTCTTCGGATTTCGGTTCTTTTAAAGAAGTGATTTCGGCTTTACTTGTTTGAGTTGTTGGCCTGAACATGTAAGAAGTTTATTGAATAATCAGATTGTTGGTCAGGGACCAACAATAGCTGGGGGCCCACGTTGGAGTTCTTCTCCAACGTGCGAGATGAAAGTTGATAACAGGTTAGCAAAATTGTTGTTTGGTGAGCTTGCCCAAAAGCCACCACAAAACACATGCTCTTTGACATGTGCTATACAATGTCGTTTAGTTAATATCTCACCCCTTCGGGGCGTTCGATAGCTATTGGATTGCCTTCTACAATCATATCGAGGCTGTCTCAAAAGTCGTTCTGTCATCCCGGCCTTGTTCCGCGATCTCGATTTCGTGGTANNTGACTTTTGAGACAGCCTCTTCACTAATCCCGAAGGGATAACAGGATTATAGAATACCATGAGACACAAAGCAGAACCCCGGAGGGGTGACACATTTGTCCTTAAACTAAACGACATTATATTTGTAATGGCGAAAGACAGATTGAAGATTTTTTTTCCTTGGTTGATGTTGGTCGCCTTGAGCAACATCTTTTTACTAACCTTTCTTCCCTCGCCCAGGTTGGTGTTGT
>DEIA01000028.1 GCA_002352225.1 Flammeovirgaceae bacterium UBA2786 | reverse complement strand
AAACTTTTTTCAGGACGAGTCAGCAGAACGTCATAAAGCATATCTACAAGAGAAAACCTATAACCAGCAGACGGGAAGATATTGGTATACGCATAAGCTATTGAGACGCTCTTATCAGACCATTAAAAGAGCTTTACCTAATATGTTTCATTATCTAAACAATCCTAAAATACCACACACCACAAATGGCATTGAAGGGTTCTTCAGTCATCTTAAAAATCATCTTGACCTTCACCGTGGGCTGACCCTTGAGCACAGGGTTAATTTCATTAAATGGTATGTGTATCTATCCAACGAAAAATGAGTTTTTGAGCCATGGGGCTTACCAAAAAAAGTAGGGCTGACCATAAAATGATCAGCCCTCTTTTTTCGTATAAGCGTCAACCCTATTGCCCGACAAGTTGCTCTCCAGCAGAGCTTGCATCCTCTTCGGGTTGATGCGCCAAGTCTAATGATTTAAACTATCAAAGTCACCAACTATTTATCAGTACATTGCCAGCATGAAACAAATCTAAAGGTTGGCGGCCATCCTCACTGCTAATCTAATCTCGTAAAAAACTACTCCCTGGCGAACCAACAGACGGGCCTGAAGAATTGAAACCACCCCTCAGGCTTACCTCCACGCTGCCTAATTCAACACCTGCACCCCCAACAGGGCCGCTAACACCAGCACCTACGGAGCCTCTTACAGCTATATCCGAGAGATTGCCAGAGCCATCAAACTTCACCGTGGTTTTTACAGAAGCGCCTGCTTCGGCCTTGATGTTTTTGGTAACCTCAAATTCTTTGCTCTTCCCTGCTTCTACCGATATGGTGCGGCCCGTGATTTCCCAGGTTGCGGGGTTAATACTTTCTCCGTATTCAACCTTTCCGGCACCCAATTCTACATACATCTTCATACCGCTGCAATCCATTTTGCCGCCAACTACCAATGCATCAAAACCAAAACTGAAATTACAATTATCCAATTCATATTGCCTGAGTTTCCCATTCCTACTAATTTTCTCTTCATTGTTCTCCGTGCAGGCAGGACTGCTTAACCCAAAATATTCGGCCACTTGTTTTAACTCAGACAAATACCTTTCGTAGGCACCATAAAGCATGGGCTTAGGGTCCTTGGGGTATTCGCTTATTATTGTCCAGAAAATTTCTTCGCGCAAACTTTCATTGAGCAGATGCTCCATATTTTTCATATGTGTATTCCTATTCGTTCCGAGGCCTTTATTGTATTGCGAATTCCGCTGGTTCTTTAACTGGCAAATTTGTTGGCGCAAACCTTCACATGCCTTATTCTCACCTTCTCCGTCACACTCAGGTTCTAACTTGTTCATTTGTCTGTATGTGGCATCTATTTGGTTATCTATTCCGCTAAGCGAGGCTAATAAATCCTTATGACGCTGTGATTTGGCCATTTTTTCTTTTCTGATACGGGAAGGATAACTACCCTCCACAAGTGGGTTATACATACTCGCAAGCATGATTGAGGCAAGGTATTTTAGCGGATGGGGAGCAAATTTCTCCATATGCTTTTTTACGTCTTCAGGTGATTGTAACCGCATTGACGATTGCTGCATAGCCAGTATATATTTTTGGTTTTCCTCTGCCCAGTTACTTGTCAATTTACCAGCAATACTTTCCGTTTCTTCATGGGTAACTTTTAAGTCTTCAATAAACTGTAACAGTTCTCCTTTTCTTGATTCCTGCTCCGAATAAGACATCGGGGCTAACGGTAGTTTAATTTGTTTGGTAATATCAGGGGTTTTATAAAACTGCTTAAACCGCGGCCTCACAAGCGATGCAATATCTGTATCGGGGGCATATTCCATAATAAGTCCAGTAATTTCGGGAGAAGCGCAATGTTTAGCAGCTTGTGTGGCATAGGTAGCGCATAATTTGGGGTTACCCTTATGTTGTGCCACCAATGCAAGCGAATAAGCAGCCTCGGCATTTTCTTCGTCTTTAGCCAATGCATCTTTTAAAAACTTTTCTGCTTTGTCTATATGTCCCAGGCTAAGCCATGCCTGCCCGATATTGTTGAGCAGTGTTGGACTTTGCGGAAATGTTTGCTGCACATATTGCAGAATGGGCAACGACTTGTGTGCATAACCGCTCATGGTGATTAACGCTCCGAGGTTATTAAGCGAAGCATAATCTTCGGGGTTGGTAATACTTGCATTGAGCAGCAGGTATAAGGCTTTATCTGTTTCCTTGTTGGCTAAATACCCCATGGCGATAACGCCCGTTTCTTTTCCTTTGTTAAGATGTTTGGCTATATCGGCTTTGTGGCTGGGTTTAATAGCCGCTTCGGTATTTCGCATAATGGGTTGCAGGTAAGCTTTGAGTTGCTCTTTTCCTACAGGAGTAGCTGGAACAGCAAGAGCGGAAGGTTTTTCAAGGATTTTATTGGGGTTTAACTCAGCCATATTAGCTACATCAGCCATCACCTTATCTAACTGTCCCGATTGCTCTAATTGCCCCATCTGCTTTTCAAGGTTTTTGATCATGTCCAGCAGCCCCATTTCTTCCATAATCTTTCGTTCTTCCGGGTCTGCTTCTTCTAATTGTTTTTTCAACTCCTTCAACTGTACTTCCAACGATTCGGGCTCTGATTTCTTAGCCGGCTTTTTCTGAGCCTGCACCAACCCAACAAATGCCAGGAAGCACAGCAGTAATACAAACTTTTTCATATCGATTTTTTTAAGGTGTATAACTAAAATTTAATTTAAGGATTATCCGTCCGTGTTTACCATCCATCATAAGTTTCCCAACCGGATCTGAAAAGTGTACGGATTTTATCTTCATCATTCTTTTTGGCTATTCGTACTACGCTCGGTTCAATAAAATTAAATTCTACGGACTCAAGTGTCCAGGAACTAAAACCTGTTGTTATTTTCAACATTTCTTTTGCGTGTTCTCTGTCGCCAATGCGATTGCGATTAGCAGTATCTTTTGAACGGTCGAACCTGGCAATGGAAACATCGCTGAACACAACCGTATTCCCTTCAATTTTATAGTTGCCTTTGTAAATCGTTTCCTTTGCATACATTGACCCCGCTGTTAAATAATTCTTTCTTACAGCAGCATAATAAATAAATGACCCGTCATGATTGAAAATGTAAACTCCTGGCTGCAATTTATCGCCAAAGTACCCCCAGGAACCTGTCAATTTCTGGTCAATGCTGCCTGACGGTATTGTATCTTTTTTGTTTTCGGCATCAACAGTTACAGACGCTTTTGGGGGGACAATTTTATTTTCGGTTTGATTTTTATAAAACTTATAGGTCTTCTCCGAATCGGGGTTATCATCATTTGCGCTGAAAACTTTAATTTGGAGGTAATCACGCTTGAATTGGTCGTTCCTTCCGAATGAATACTTGCTGCTTTTGTTTTTTAGCGGTTCTTGTTTTTCGCCTTGTTCGCCAAGGGTATAATGCAAAATAAGATCTGTAAGATATACAACTCCCCCGCTCGTATGGAATTTGCCTGTTACACGGTTTACATAAGTTCCCCACTGGCGTACTTGTAAATAAGAACCATCAGCATTAAACTGATAAGTATATGTGCTGGATAAGGTATTCGTATAACTCCACTGGCCAATTATTTTCGTGTCAATTTCTTCATTCGGAGTGCTTTCGTTCTCACCCTCACCGTTTTTAATATGGTTGCTGGCTGCAACTGTTACTTGAGCCAAAACAAATGCCAGGAAGCACAGCAGTAATACAAACTTTTTCATAATGATTCTATTTAAGGTGTATAACTAAAATCTATTTCTATCATTAAAAAAGATGATTTTTCAGTATTAATAATTAAGCCCTACGATATTAAATTTTCCTTCGGCAATCTGAACTTCAGGGCCTAAGCACTCTGGTGAATAGGGGTCGTTCGGATCCAGCTTCTGCTCACGCGATACTAAAAGACCACTAAACGTTCCTGTAAAACGTGCCATAAAATCAACATCTGTTCTCTGTCTTTCGATGTGAAAGCTAAATAAGTCATTCACACATTGATCGTAAGAAGAGGATTCATAATGACGCTCTGAATTATCGGAATATTGCATTGTGCCCTCCGCAAAATCGTGTGAAGAATTTTCTACGTACGGTCCTGCAAATTGAAAGACAGCTCTACCGTCCACTTCAATTTGAACTATCAGGCCTTCATCGGGAGAGTTTGAAACAATAAATATTGGGAATTGGCTATCATCAGAACGCATGCCAAGGTTGAATGACTTACCGTTCAACTCAAAAGAAGCAGTGCTTTCCATGCTGCTGGTATTACTGCTGCTATTGCCGTTGTCCGCATCAGGCGATTTGTCTTTTTTACAAGAAGCGACAAACACGATAATCGCTATCAGGTAAGGTGTTGCTCTTTCCATAATCATTATTATTGGCTTCCTAATCAGCTCTGAGTTTTGTATG
Source organism: Flammeovirgaceae bacterium UBA2786 (assembly GCA_002352225.1). Lineage (GTDB taxonomy): Bacteria > Bacteroidota > Bacteroidia > Cytophagales > Cyclobacteriaceae > ELB16-189. The sequence continues at coordinate 50,167 of DEIA01000028.1, read as the reverse complement.
GACTCTTTATTTTCTAAACTTATAAGCTGAACTCATGTCTACATACGTAACACCATACAAAAAATTCGCAATATTCAGATAATCACCGTGATCGTCTTTCCCAACTTGATATTCATATATCGCATCAGGATATAGTATTTCCCAAGTCTCTCCTTTTTCGTAAACAATATTGCGAAAGTATATTTTGCCATCGGATGCAGTAAACGTACCTTCTACCCGACTTAAGGTAGTAAAGTGATAAAACCTTCCATCTGTGTGAAACACATATATTTCACCAGCAGAAGACTGCCAACTCGCTATCAGTTTCGGATCAATGTCATTACCTGAAGGTGATCCATCGCTTTCGCAAGCCGCAAATGATAAGGCAAGAATGACAAGGGTTATTCCAGCTGGTATGTTATTTAAAAAAACCACCGTCTTGATTGCTGTTACTAACTTAAATAGTGTTTTCATGGTCATAATAATTTATGATAAGCAAATGTCCTTCGTCATTATCATTATTTTATCATTAAAAAAGATGGTTTTTCAACATAAAGAATCATTAAAAAAGATGATGACAGGGAGAGTTGACAATATGTTCTTTGTACCTTGAGCTGAATCATACTAAGAATTCTATGCGGAAACTGGCTATTCTACTGTTGTTATGTACTGGGTACGCTTTTGCCAGGGCACAGCCCATTGACAGCCTGCAAGACCTACTAGTACGAGCCAAAAAAGATACCAACGCTGTTTTCTTATACTATACCTACGGCCATGCCATTGAAGATGAGCAACCAGATTCTGCCATTTACTATTATAAAAAGGCAAAACAACTTTCGGAAGACCTGGGCTATAAAAAGGGAATAGCAGCTTTTTCCAGCAACTATATTGTGGTGCTGAACAGACGAGGGCAATTTCGGGAAGCATTGGTTGTAGCAGAGGAAGCGCTGGAGTTGTACCAGGAAATAGGCAACGACTATGACCTTGCCACGGCCTATATGAATGTAGGTAGCGAATGGCACTACTTGTCTGATTATGCACAAGCCGCAGAATACTATTTGTTATCAAAGAAGCACGCAGAAAAAATCAACCACAGAAGTACGTTGAGGCGCATCAATAACAATCTTGCTGCTGTTTTTCTTGATTTGAACGACTATGAAAAAGGCAAGCAATATGCCGAAGCAAGTTTACAGATAGCCAAAGAAATAAACAACGATTATGCCATTGCCTCATCGCAGCTTAACCTCGCATCAGCTTATATGCAGTTGAAGCAACCAGAGAAAGCATTTGAATTGTATGAAGATGTTGAACGTATAGGACATAAACTAAACGATTATACTTTCTTGCTGGATGCTTTATTGGGTAAAGGCGATGCTTATGCTGCCATGAATAATGTGCTGCAGGCAAAATTGTATTTTGAAAAAACTATTACGTTTTCCAAAGAAAAAGAAGCTTCGGAATATGAAATGTACGCACACATGGGCATGGCTGATTTGCTGCTAAAAATAAAAGACCCTGCTGCCGGAAATTATATTCTGCAAGGCATGGCCATTGCTCAAAAACAGGAATCAAGACTGGAGTTGAAAGACCTGTATTTAAAAGCTTCTCTCTTTAATGAATCATCGGGTAACCTACAGAAAGCGCTGGATTACAGGAAAGAATTTGAATTACTAAACGATTCTCTTATTGGTGAAAAAAGTAAAACAGCAGTAGCTAACCTGGAAGCCAAATATGAGTTTGAAAAAAAGGACACCCGGATAAAATTGCAGCAAGAGCAATTAAAACAAAAGAGTACTCTGAACTATGTGCTTATTGGCAGCGCTGTTGCTTTGACAATTATATTTCTTTTGAGCTACCGCAATTACCGGCATAAGCAAAAATTGCAACAAGCAAGAATAGATGAACTGGAAATTGAAAAACAACTCACCGCCACCGAAGCCGTACTGAAAGGTGAAGAGCAGGAACGAATCCGCCTTGCCAAAGATCTGCACGATGGATTAGGTGGCATGTTAAGTGGTATTAAACATTCACTAAATGCGATGAAAGGAAATTTTATAATGACACAAGAAACTACGCAGGATTTTGAGCGCAGTATCGATATGCTCGACAGCTCTATCAAAGAAATGCGCAGGGTAGCGCACAATATGATGCCCGAGATACTATTCAAATACGGGCTGAATGCCGCAGTAAAAGAATTTTGCAACGAGATTGACCGCAGCGGAGTAATCCATGTAAAGTACCAGGCTATAGGAATGAATGGCCATGATATTGAACAAACCACAGCTGTAACGGTTTATCGCATTGTGCAGGAGCTAATCAACAATGCCATCAAGCATGCTGCGGCCAACCAGGTGGTGGTGCAATTGCAGTTGTCGGAACAACTACTGTCTGTAACCGTAGAGGATGATGGCAAAGGTTTCGATACCACACTCTTGCAACGTGCACAAGGTATTGGCTGGAGCAATATCCAGAACCGTGTCGATTTCCTGAAAGGAAAGATAGATGTAAACTCAGCTCCTGGTAGCGGTACTTCAGTTTTAATGGAGGTAGGGTTGTAGTCTAAAAGCCACGAAGTCACCAAGACACAAAAAAATTTGTACCCCTGTGTCTTTGTGGCAGAGAATAAATAGAAGGAAACTTAAAGCATTAGTGTCTTTGTGGTTAAAAATAAAAAAATGACAACAAAACTTTTTATAGTAGATGACCATTATATGGTAATAGAAGGTATTCGTGTTCTGCTTCAGAATGAAAGGGATATAGAGTGGATGGAGCATGCCATGAATGCCGCATCCAGTCTTGCTTTTCTGAAACGCAAAGAGCCCGATGTTATTCTGATGGACATCAACCTTCCCGACAAAAGCGGTATTGATCTCTGCAAAGAAGTAAAAGGATTATATCCTGCGGTTTCAATCCTGGGTCTGAGTACATTTAATCAACAACCCGTTATTCGCAATATGATGGACAATGGTGCATCTGGTTATGTGCTAAAAAACGCCACGAAGGAAGAACTTCTTACAGCTATTACCACCGTAAGGATGGGCAAAACATTTCTGAGTTTTGAAGCCGTGCAGTCACTTCGTGAAACCACTAATGAGGCGCCCGTTATTACCCGCAGAGAGAAAGAAGTACTGCAACTTATTACAGAGGGACTCACCAATGCCGAGATAGCAGAGAAACTTTTTATCAGCATCCCTACCGTAAACTCACACCGAAAAAGTTTGCTTGAAAAATTTGATGCAGCTAATACAGCTATGCTTATAACAAAGGCTATCAGAGGAGGAGTTTTATAGGCAATCCGTTAAGCTTTGTAGCTGGCTTAGTGAAACGCTATCCGCATTTTTCTTATCCGATCTTCTAATTTCTCTAAGGTAAGTTTTTCCTGTGTTTATCTACCACGCCTGGCTATTTCGGCAGAGTTGATGCTGGCCTGAATATTTTTGATCAGGTCTTTTTCTCCCCAGTCAGCCTTCGGGCTGATTTTTTACTTTTCAAGTCTTATGATTAACAGAATTGAAAACTGAAGTCGAAAAAATACTGTTCGAATAAAATCCTGGGCTTCCAGTGGTAGGGTCATTACCGATGCTCTGGGCTTGTTCACCTTAAACTTCATCGCCTTCTTAAGGCTGTAAGCTACTGCGACCATCAACATACATTTGTTGACTTGTTTAAGCCCGCATGTGTTCATGCAAATGACCTGTTGAAAGAGAGGCTGGTGTTTACCAAACCTCTCCCTCACCATTTCAGTCTAAAATTTTTACTAATGGGTTACAGGCTTAATTTTATTCCTCCATTAATAACAAAACCATCCAGTGGAGCATAGATGTCTCTGAAAACAGGGTTTGTGATTGTGTTGGTGTAAATTGTATCAAACCTGGTTTGTCGTGTATCGAAAAAATTCTCGAAGTTGATAAACAAGGAGAATCTCTCCCACAGGCGCTCAGCCATGAAACCACAAATCCAGTAATCCTTTCCATAGCTATTATCGGTAAGTCTTTGTTTGCTGAAGTAATAAGCCTCGAGCCCTATTTTCCATTTTTCCTCAACTTCATACATCAACACATTGTTTAGCCTGTGCTTGGCCGTAAGCGGGTTTTGAACAGATATTCCGTTGTTGTGAATTTTGGTATCGGTAAAGGTGTAGCCAATAAACAACTTAAAATTATTATACTCCAATTTCAAATTAGTTTCGGTTCCTTGTGTCTGTGTATGTCCATCACTGTTACTAAATCTAAAGTTTCCGCTTCCGGCATCAACAAGAAAGAGGGGGTTATTCAAATACGTGTAGAAAAACAATTGATTGATACTGAATCCAACTTCGCCTAACTCTGTGTGGTAGTTAAAATCCCAATTGGCACCATAGCTTTTCTCCAGTTTGTTTTGACCGGGAGAAACAGCAAGAACGTTTTGATATTGAATACGCTCGCTTTCTTCTGTAAAGATTGTAGGTGCTTTGTAGCCAAAGCCTCCTCCTATTCTGGAACTAAAACCTGTACTCGATTTATAGAGCAACGATAACCTGGGCAGCAGTACAAAACCGTAATCAATCACATAGTCACCCCGTAGCCCTGATTCCAGGCTAATTTTATCTGAAAAAGAATGAGTATTCTGAACAAATGCACCAAGCGTTATTTGCTGATAGTTGCGAAGAGGCGTTGAGGTGGTTTGTTCTTCCTCAAAATTATCAGTCCACAGGTTTGCGCCACCTATCCATTCAGATTTGCTACCTGAAACACTATAGCTTAGTTCGGTGAATGTACTGTTTTGTGTGCCGTTAAAAATGTATCCCGGTATTTCGATTTTTCTATCAAAATGATTGATACTGTTTTTCAGATTCAGCGATGATTTTTCATCAAATTTCCGGGTGAGTGAGAGTTGAGTTGATAAACGTTGTGTTTCATTATTTTCGAAATACTGGTGCACCGCATCTCCGTTGCCTTTAATGTATTTGATATCGCCCCCGAGGCGATCTTCTGTAGTATAGTTGAACCCTACATCTAATTTCGTGCGATCATCAAAATCTATAAACAACTTTGGGTTAATTGAATAGCGTTCAAATTTTGGAATTGCAGTCATGTCAATGTTTGCAGGATCGTAGGGTGCGTTTGAGTTCCTCGATCCAAAAACGGTAATACCTATCTTTCCAAATTTTTTTCCATAAAAACCACTTAGATCAAGCCCTTTAGCACTGGTTCCGTTAAATAAAAAACGTAGGTCCTGTTCATCTGTAGGTCTCCGGCTAATCAGGTTAACCATTCCTGCTATAGCTCCACCACCATAAAGTGTAGAAGATGAACCTTTAATAACTTCTACTTGCTTTAAATCTAATGGTGGTGTTTGCAGCAGGCCAAGGCCACCGGAAAAGCCGGCATATAGCGGAAACCCATCTTTCAGAATTTGAGTGTACCGACCATCAAGACCTTGAATTCTTATTGATGCATTAGCGGAAGTAGCTGATGTTTGCTGGGTTTGTATTCCTGTGCTCTCGTTTAGTAACATACGGATATCTCCTGGTTTCATATTCCCCTTTTCATCAAGCTCTTCTCCGGCTATAAACTCAACCCGCGTTGGGATGTCCATAATGGTTCTGCTGCTTCTTGTGGAAGTAATAATAATTTCTTCTAATTCCTCTTCTGAGGGTTCAAGAAAAATTTCCAATGGCGTAGCTGATTCTAAAGGAAAACTAACTGTTACTACCTGTGGTGTATAACCCACAAAAGAGAATGTTACATTGTATCTTCCGTTTGGTATGTTTTGAATTTCAATCTGGCCATTCTGATTGGCGCTTGCACCCAGATTAGTACCCTGAACAAGGGCTGCTGCACCGGGCAGGTTTTCTTTTGACTCACTGTCTTTGACAATGGCCTTTAATGTGTTTTGGCTAAAACTGGTAAGGGTTAAAAATAAAATGAATAAAATACTGAATGCAATACGCATAGTAATTGGCATTAAAAATAAATAATGGTTTAAATGAATATTATAAAGGGTGCTTAACTCATTCTTGGCGGCTGCCAAATTTTATAATACAATCGTTCAGGTACTGGTTCCGGAATTAGGATAGGGTTACGCGAATGTTCAGCAAAACCCACAAGGTGAGTAGAAACGGTATTAACAGGTGTAAACCCTGTGTAGCCTCCACAACTTAAAAATGGCGAACACGTTTCGCATTCATTACGGGGGCCGTCATGTTGCTCCGTTTTTGGTTCATCGCTGCACTCAGCTTCTGTACAGCATGGATTAACCGACAAAAAGAAAACACTACAGGATACTATAATTATGAGAACCTTCACCGGTGCAAATTTAGACTTTACTATCACATTTATGGCTGTAAAACATAATTTTATGCAGTCTGATCTCTGTTAGTAGCTTCCTTCGTTTCCGCCTTGCTCCTGCTTCTCTGGCAGTAACTCCGGCCTAGGCTGCTATTGAAATGCTATTCTCATTTTTCTTATACGATCTTCTAATTTCTCTGAGGTAAGTTTCTCCCGTGTTCGATCTACCATAATAGGAAAGGCGAAAGGTGTTGGTTTATCGGGTTCGGTTATAATAATTTTCTGATGGGCAATGCGATTTAATGCCTTTCGCAACCGGGCTTCTTCCAATTGAAAATCCATTACTTCTTCAAATGCCTGCAGCAGCAAGAGATTATGTGCCTCATACTCGTGAAATACATTAAAAAAAAGCTGTGATGAAGATTGCAGGTGCCGTTCTTTTATTTTTTGACCGGGTAATCCTTTAAAAATCAAACCTGAGATTGCAGCAATATCACGAAACTTGCGTTTAGCCATTTCGGTTGAGTTGATGCTGGCCTGTATATCTTTAATCAGTTCTTCCGCACCTAACACATTTGTTTCAATAGCTTCGTAAATCGGAATTTCCTGATCGGACAACAATTCAAAACCATAGTCGTTCATGGCAATAGAGAATGTAATGGGTTTTATCTGCGCTATACGCCAGGCAAGTAAAGCAGCCATACCTTCATGCACAGCCCGTCCTTCAAACGGATACATCAATACATGATATCCTTCTGTAGTGTGAAAATATTCTATCAGAAACTCGTTTGCTTTGGGCAGGTGTGATCGCTCTAGTTGCAACCGCATCAGCGGTCGCAAAAACTTCATCTCTTCATCTGATTCTTTGCCCGTAGCTGCTTCATCAATCTTCAACCTTATCATTTCACTCATCTGCGATGACAACGGCATTCTTCCACCCTGCCACGAAGGTACCTTACCCGATTTCTTTTTTGATTTGCGCACATGGGCTTCCATTTCCTTTATGCGTACCAGCTCCAGGCTTTGCCCGGCAAACCAGAATACATCTCCAATTTTTAAGCTGGAAATAAAATATTCTTCAATCGTGCCCAGAAATTTTCCACTCACATACTTTACATACATCAGACTATCGCCTACAATAGCACCAATAGAAAGCCGGTGCTTAAATGCAACTCTGTGATTCTCAACTTTAAAAACGCCCTGCTCTACTACAACCTTCCTATATTCGTTGTAAGCAGTTAATGCTTCGCCACCGGTAGTAATAAAACCAAGTAACCAATTCCATTCTTCATCGGTTACAGATGCATAGCTAACGGTACTTCTTACTTCATTCAAAATTTCTTCTTGCCTAAACCCATCTGATACAGCCAGCGTAATCAGGTATTGAATCAACACATCGAACGACCGCAGGTAAGGCAAACGATCTTCTACCAAATTTCGGTGCATGGCTTCGCGTAAAGCTGCGCCTTCTGTTAACTCTAATGTGTTTGTTGGTAGAAAATAAATCTTACTGATTGCACCAGGCTGGTGCCCGCTGCGGCCTGCCCGTTGTAAAAATCTGGCAATACCTTTGGGGCTACCCACTTGTATTACGGTTTCTACCGGGCGAAAATCAACCCCCAAATCCAGGCTTGATGTACACACAACTGCCTTCAGTTTTCCTTCGTGAAGCTGATCTTCTACCCAATCGCGCAATTCTTTGCTGATAGAACCATGATGCATAGCAATTAACCCCGATAGTTCGGGTGCAGCTTGCAGCATTTTCTGATACCAGATTTCGGCAAACGACCGGGTATTGGTAAAGATGAGTGTGCTCTTGCTTTGATTTACAATCGGGATAATCTTATCGAGTAGATGAATACCCAAATGCCCCGACCACGGCATGCGCTCAACTTCATCAGGAAAAACGGAAACAATTTCTACCTGTTTTTGAATGGTAGCCTTTATTATTTTGGTTTTTGATTCAGTAAAAAAATTGCCCAGCAAAATCTGCATGGATTGTTCCATATTTCCAATAGTAGCCGAGATACCCCAAATGCGCAGGTGTGGCGAAATAGTTTTCAATCGCGAAAGTGCAAGTTCCATCATTACTCCGCGTTTAGAGCCCACCAACTCGTGCCATTCATCCACTACAATAGTGCGCAGGCCGGCAAAGTATTCGGCATACCCCTTTTGCGAGATGAGCAGGTGTAAACTTTCGGGTGTGGTGATCAGAAAATCGGGCGGTTGTTCTTTTTGTTTGGCTCGTTCGCGCGTGCTGGTGTCTCCGCTGCGCACCCCTACCCGCCAGCCGGGTTGCAAATCTTTAATAGCCCGCGTAGCCGAAATTTCTATTTCTTTGGCCAATGCCCGAATGGGCGTAATCCAGATTGCTTTAGGGCCTTTTGATTTTTTACTGTTGATCGATTCTTCCAACACAATTGGAATTAGTAAAGAATAAGTTTTTCCACTGCCGGTAGGAGCATTTACAATACCATTATAATCGGCCCACACACTTTGCCAGGTCTCTAGTTGAAACGAAAAAGGTTTCCACCCCTGTGTTTCAAACCATGCTATTCCTGCCTCTTGTAAACTATTCATCTTTACAATTTAGAGTAATAAAAACCATTTTTATCACAGCTTTGTTATTTTGCATGACTTTGGTTTACACCTACGCTAAAGCAGGCTTGATGGAAGAAGTTATTTTAGTAGATGAGCACGATCGGCCAGTAGGTACGATGGAAAAACTGCTTGCCCACCAGCAGGGCAAATTGCACCGTGCCTTTTCTATTTTAGTTTTTAACAGCAAAGGCGACTTGATGTTACAACAGCGGGCACCCGATAAATATCATAGCGGGGGGTTGTGGACCAACACCTGTTGCAGCCATCCCCGGCCGGGTGAAAATGTGATTGAAGCAGGAAAGAGAAAATTGATTCAGGAAATGGGGATTGATTGCGACCTTACTTACTCGCACACGTTTATTTACAAAGCTGAGTTAGACAATAACCTGACCGAGCACGAATTGGATCATGTGCTGATTGGGTATTATGATGACGAACCCATCCTAAATAAAGAGGAAGTTAGCAACTGGAAGTTTGCTGAGTTAAAAACTATTCAGGACGATGTAGTTCAAAATCCAAATCAATACACCCAATGGTTTAAGATTATCCTCTTCCAGCCCGAACTTACTCGATTGAACGCTAAACGCGTTTGATTTTAATCGGGTCTTCCTGATTCTTTTAAAACACTATTCCGATTGAGAATATGATTTCAGAATTGTATCAATTGTTACAAAAAAAAGAGGCTGTCTCAAAAGTCGTTCTGTCATCGCGGATTTGTTCCGCGATCTCGATTTCGTGGTACTAAACGAGATTCCGGCACAAGGCCGGAATGACATTCCAATCTTAATTTGACTTTTGAGACAGCCCCCTTTATACAATCACATAATAGTAAGTTCTCGCTAAGCCGTTACCAACTCTGCTCTTTTGTCTTTCTTCTCTTTCTTTGCTTTGGGTGTTTTCAACTTCTTAAGTTCCTTCTTCATTTGGGTAGCCACCACCGAAGCTAACCGTTTGGATGATTTATCAATCAAGCGTTTAGTCTTTTTACCAGATTTGGTAACACCCAGCGTTTGTATCGTTTGGTGCAGCGAATCGGCCAGTAACATCCTTATTTCTTTCTTTCCTTTAAGCACTAATTTTTCCATACATGCAGATATTTAGGAACCTAAAATATCAGGTTAACACAGCATTACCAAGCAGTTGAAAAAACTTAACATTGGAGTTAAAAAACCTTGAAATAATATCAAAAAGACGGTTTTTACTCGTAGCGCAAAGAATTAACCGGGTTACTTCTGGCCGCCCTGACAGATTGGTAAGCAACCGTTAACCAGGCAATTAAAATAGCCGCAACTCCGCACCCGATAAAGACCCAAATGCTCAGGTCAGTCCGGTAAGTAAAGTCAGTTAACCACCAGCGCGAAACAAACCATCCGCCCACCAGGGCAGGTACAATCGCAAGCACTACCAACTGCGTAAATTCTTTTGAAAGCAGAAGGGTTAATCCAAACACAGATGCGCCCATTGCCTTGCGCACACCAATCTCTTTAGTACGTTGCTCTGTTGTGAAGGCGGCTAACGCAAACAAACCAAGACAGGCAATGGCAATTGCCAGGCTTGAAAAGGTTATAAAAATATTACGAAGTTGAAGCTCGGCTCTAAACATGGAATCAAAATTCTGATCGAGGAAATTATACTGGAATGGTTCACCAGGGGCTAATGACTTCCAATGCGCTTCGATTGCCGATACAACCTTTACAGGATCGCCTTCATACCGAATCATAAATTGGCGCGACTGATCGGTCAAACGAATCACAATCGGACGAACCGAGCTACGCAGCGATTCAAAATTAAAGTCTTTTACTACACCAATTATGCGTACGTGTTGCGGTATTTCGCCAGAAAAATCGGTTAGCTCTTCTTCCAGTGGGTTCTGAAATCCATATTCCCGAACGGCAGCTTCGTTAACTACGGCTGCTAATGTATCGGTAGGTATATCGCGCGAAAAGAAACGTCCCTCTTTCAATTCAAACTTCATTACTTCCAGATGATCCCAATCGCCATAATAAAGGCCCACCAGGTGATCGTTCTCTTTTCCTTTCTCGCGAACAACGGTTGTATTGTTTACACCCGGAAAGGTATTGTTAGTATAGCTGGATACTGTTACTCCGCTTTGCCCTTCCACTAATTCTTTAAAGGTTTTACGATTTTCTCCCAACCGGTTTGTGCCACTAATAACAATTACATTCTGCTTATCGAGGCCAAGATTCTTGTTCTGCATAAAGTTCAATTGCTTGTACACCACCACGGTAGCCAGAATCAAAAATGTAGAAACTGCAAACTGAAGTACAACCAAACCACTGCGTACGCCTTTACTCTTCATACCGGCTCTCACCTTCCCTTTCAATACTTCGGTTGGACTAAAAGCGGTTAAATAAAATGCCGGATAGCTACCCGCCAGAATTCCCACACATAGCACCAATAAAAAAGCAATCAGGATAAATCCAGGTGAGGTTAATGCCTGAAGGCTCAGTTGCTTTCCGGCAAGCAGGTTGAACTTTGGTAGCAACAGAAAACTAACTGCAATAGAGATAAATAATGCAATAAATCCATAAACAAACGACTCGGAAAGAAACTGGCCAATCATCTGGCCTCGCTGCGAACCTAACGTTTTGCGTAAGCCCACTTCTTTTGCCCTTCCGGCCGAACGGGCTGTTGAAAGATTCATGAAATTGATACACGCTAAAACCAAGATGAATACCCCAATGCCCGAGAAAATATACACATAGGTAATATTGCCTGAAGGCTCAAGGTCATCCTGAAACATGGATTTTAAATGTGAATCTTCCAATGGGTAAGCCAGATAGCTATAAATACCGCCTTGCTTTCTGAAATCCTCAAACTTGATACCCAGTCCAATCTCCATCTCCTTGCCCACATACTTCTCCACCATATTCTCCAACTTATCATTAATTCCGGCCACTGAAGTAGCAGGCGATTTTTTAAAGTAGGTTTGAATGCTATTTCCTGTCCATCCTTGAAAAATCTCCTTCTCAATTGTACTGTAGGAGATTACTGCGTTAAACTTTAAATGTGAATTGGCTGGCGGTTCTTTGGCTATACCTGTTACTTTCATTGGTGTTTTATCATTGCCCACCAGCAATGTTTTTCCAATAGCTTCTGTATTGGGGAAATACTTATAAGCCAGGTTTTCTGTAAGAACTATTGAATTCGGTTCACGCAGAATGGTATTCGCATCACCTTCTACAAGATTGAAAGTAAAAAACGAAAAAAAGTTAGAGTCTGCATAAATTACTTTCTCCTCTAAAAACACTAATTCATCATTTCGCAACGGAACTTCTCTTGATCGAAACGTAGGAATCACGCGCAGCATTTCTTCTACACCAGGAATCTCGGTTGTCATGGTCGGGCCAAGCGGAATGCAGGAGGTGGAAGTGAATATCTCCTGACCAGCAATTTTCCCATGCAGGCCTACCCGGTAAATATTCTGGTAGTCTTTATGAAACTTTTCATAGCTCAATTCATCCTGAACATAGATATAAATGAACAGGCAGCACGTCATCCCTATTACCAACCCGATAATGTTGATGAATGAATAAAACTTATGCTTTAAAATGCTGCGTACAGCAACCGTGAGGAAGTTTTTGAACATTGGGGTAGAGATTTTACTGGTTTAGTAGATGCAAAAAATCGCTGCGAGGTTGCACCATCCCCGTAAGAGCGCCTAAAATCATCGGGTTAGGAAAGGTCAGGTGGCTGTTAGACGCAGCCACCTGTTTAAAAGTTACAGCAATCTTAAACTATTCATCGCGCAGGGTTTTGGTAGGGTTAAGCCTGGCCGTAGAAACTGTTTTGTAACCCACCGATGAAAGAGCAATAACCAGCAGTAGAAAGGCCGATAACCCCAGACTAAGGGCACCAACCTGCAGGTAATACTTCCAAATGGAACTCATTAACCCATCAGCCATCACATACCCGGCAGCTCCACCCAAAATAGTGGCAACACTCAGATTAATGATAAACTCGTAATTAATAACACCGGCTATGTTTAATACCGATGCACCTAATACTTTGCGTACACCAATCTCTTTCATCCGCTTCACTATATTTAATGATACAAGAGAGTACATTCCTATTCCTGTCATGAGGGTAGCGAACACAGCTAAAAAACCAAACATGGTTACAATGTTATTGTTGATATCGCTTGTTTCCTGTAACTCTTCTTCAATCAAAAGACCATAATACACGGTGTTGGGAAAAACTTCTTTCCATTTCTTTTCCATAAATTCATCCACAGACGCAAGTTTTGAAGGGTCTGTCTTTACTATTAACTGTTGGTATTGAGCGGGAGTTGTATACCGAAGCATTACGGGGCTAAGCGGATCCCATAATGCGGCCGGATAAACATCTTTGATTACGCCCACTACAAATAATTGAACGGTGTCCATCCAAACCAAGCGTTTACCGATGGGGTTATCGGTCCAGCCAAACTGGCGTACAAACTCTTCCGATACCAGTACCGATTCTTTTCTATCCGTTTCCGAGTCTTTTATAAATTTTCGTCCACTCAGCAGGGTCATATCCATTGCCTCAAAGTAATTGTCGCCAATATCAAATATGTCTACTTCGCGCTCTACCGATTCGAACTTAACCGGATCGTTATACCAGCCATTACCCATATGGTGGCGGGTTCCGGCAATTAATTCAATGTCTTTATTGGAGGCCAATGCATCGCGGTAGGTATTAAATCCGCTTTCATTATTTACCCAAACCGAAATAGCTCCGTTCTTCGCGAATCCCAAATCATAATCGCGTTGGTATTCTCCATTGCGATAAAAAGCAACGCCCATAATAATTGAGAGTAATGAAATAGTAAGCTGACCACATAATAAAATTCGTGTAAACCAATTGGTTCCGCCAAAGCGTGCTTTACCTTTCAAAATACTTACAGGCTCAAATGAGGTTACGTAAAGGGATGGATACCCTCCTGCTATTAAAGCGGTAACCAGTAACAGCCCGAATAGAAAAAGGATAAAGGCAAAATTTTCGATGTAACTTAATTTTAATTCAAGCCATGGCCACAGCGAATCGTAGGCCGGCACAAGCCACTCGGCAATCAATAAGCCCGCGACTAGGCCAAGTATGCACAATAATAAATTCTCTCCCAGAAACTGGAAGATTAACTGACTGCGCAATCCGCCCATTACTTTACGGATACCAATTTCTTTTAACCTTCGGCTGGCAATGGAAATTGACGTATTCGTAAAATTGAAACAGGCCAGCAACATCAGTAAACCTGCCATAACCGCAGGCAATACAATGGCCTCATTCGGAATACCGCCTTCCATCGAATCGTTATTAACCCGTGGGGCTTGCCGGTTGCGTTTCATCATGCCATTAAAGTTCTCCAGATAATAACTGGTAACTTTAAAATCTTCGCGCGCCAGGTTTTGGGGCTCAACATACTGTTGAAGTTGTTGAGTTACCGAAGGTACATCGGCTGAGTTGGGTATTTCAAGAAACAGGGTGTTCCATCGCTTCCAGCTTGTTTCGGTATTATCCGGGTCGAGGTTAATATCCCAGAAATTATCATATAGTGTTACAATATCAAATCCGAAACTTGAGTTCTCGGGCAACTGTTCATATACAGCGCCAATCTCAAATTCTTTTGGCCTCCTAACTCCATCCTTACCCAGAATAATCTGAGTAATGGTACTGCCCACTACATCTTCCTTATTAAAATATTTACGGGCTACTTCATCGCTAATGAATACTTTGCTCTTATCGTAAAAGTTAGCAAATGTACCGTACTTCAGCTTGTATGTAAACAAATCGAAAAAAGCCGAATCGGCAAATGCCATTCGGGTTCCAAAAACTTCTTCACCTATCCGGATATCGCAATAAGATGCCTGATACCTTACCCGTTTTGATATTTCAGAAATGTTCTGTTTAGCAAAGTTGCCTAATGGATTAGGGGCCATCCCATACCGACTTGTATTGCCCTGGAAATCGCGGTAGAGCTGCACGCGGTAAATCTTGTCTGCATTAAGCTGACTGGAATCCCAGTTGGCGGCAAACTCCCAGTTTACATAAGCCACCACGCAACAGGCAATGGCAATACCCATTCCAAACACATTAATAAAAATAAAGAGTTTGTTCTTGGCAAGGTTTCGTAAGGTAATGAGGAGGTAATTCTTAATCATGCGTTTGATGTTATGGAGCAAAGACCGAATGTACTTCGGCAGGTTGCACGAAAAGCTCAACAAATGTGCCACTGAAAAAAAAATGCGTATTCTTATTGAATCCGGGATACCGAAAGAATCGTGTTCAATAACGCACAGGTGTTGTACGAAAAAAGTAAAGCCCATTCCGTGGGGGAACAGGCTTTATTAACCTAAACCTAAACTATGAAGAACGAATCAAGGAAACGTGTTCCCTGAAATCTTTAATCTATTAAATATGAAACTGCTCTTTGATATTTTCGGTAACCACCTTGCCATCAAACAGGTTAATAATTCGGTGTGCATAATTCGCATCGTAAGGCGAGTGCGTTACCATGATAACCGTTGTGCCTTCTTCATTCAACTGCGATAACAACTTCATTACTTCTTCACCATTGGCCGAATCCAAATTACCGGTAGGTTCATCGGCCAGAATTACTTTTGGTTTAGCTACAATGGCACGCGATATTGCAACACGCTGTTGCTGCCCGCCCGAAAGTTGTTGTGGAAAGTGGTTTTTGCGGTGCATGATATTCATCCGTTCTAATACTTCCTCTACTCTCTTTTTGCGCTCATCTGAAGGTACTTTCAGGTATAGTAAAGGCAACTCAACATTTTCAAATACGGTTAGTTCATCAATCAGGTTGAAACTTTGAAATACAAACCCAATAGAACCTTTGCGCAACTGTGCGCGCTGCCGTTCGGAGTATTTTGCTACTTCGTGTTCACCAAAGTGATATTCGCCACCACTGGGGTTATCTAACAAACCTAAAATATTAAGCAGGGTAGATTTACCACAACCCGATGGCCCCATAATGGCTACAAACTCTCCATCCTTAATTTCCAGGTTAATATTATTGAGCGCGGTAGTTTCTACTTCTTCTGTAGTATAAACCTTTTCTAAGTTTTTTAATTTTATCATGACCGGTACGGGTTAAGTGATAGATGTTGTGGGAATAGGATTAGTTTTATTAATACTTGAAATTTTTTAAAAAGTTACGCTTCTCATTAAAATCATTCTATTAGACGCCAGTTTTTACAAATAGTTGCACCTAGTTTAGAATTAATACTTCATTGTTTCCAAAATTCTCGTACGAAGAGGTTATCACACGGTCGCCCGGCTGCAATCCTTCCAGTACTTCAAAATTTTCGCTGTTCTTGCGGCCAAGTTTAATATTTCTGCGCACCGCTTTATTGTCGCTGTCTAATACAAACACCCAATTGCCTCCGGTGTCTTTATAAAATCCGCCTACCGGCAGCAGTAACTCTTCCGAAGCCTGGCCTAACTCAATGCGCATGCGCAACGATTGCCCCCTGCGAATTCCTTGCGGAGTATCGCCTTGAAATTCCATATCCACCTCAAACCTTCCATTTTGTATGGTTGGATAGATGTACGTGATAGCAAGTATATAATCTTTGTTTGCAAAACTGGTTGATGCGGGTAAGCCAACCGAAATTTTGGGCAAATACAATTCATCAATAGGCACGCGCACCTTAAAGCTGCCAACAATATCTACCTGGCCTAATCGCTGGCCGGTAGTTACCGCTTGCCCAATCTCCCAATGGGGTGTAGAAAGCTGGCCATCAATAGGCGCACGAATTACCAGGTTATCGAGAATTTTAGAAAGGTTATTCAAACTTACCATCATCTTCTGCTCCGACTCTGCTGTAAATTTCAACTGACGAATCCGATCAATGGAGTCGGCACGGTAAGCCTGATAGGTAATCTTCTTTCGTTCCAGGTTGTATTTGTAGTTTGCTTCCGTTTGTTCAAACTCCTGCTTGGCAATCAGTTTCTTTTCGTACAGTTGCTTCTGTCTTTTATACTGGGGTTCAAGAATCTGCAATTGATTATCAATCAAAGCCAGTTGTTGCTGCTGCTCCAGGTCATTTCGCATAATCTGAAGTTTTGTTTCCCGTGCACGGTTAATACTTTCGTTGAAAGAAGCTTCTTGCTGAAGTACCGACAATTCGCGATTCAGGTTTGTAAGCTCCAGAATCACATCGCCATCTTTTAACATTTTACCGCTTTCGCTTACAATTCGTTTAATGTTACCGCCTTCAATTGCATCCAGGTAAACGGTGCGCGCAGGTTCTACGGTTCCGGTTTGAGGGATAAACTCTTTGAACTCACCCCGTTTTACCGTGGCGATGGTAAGTTTATCCTTATCGGTTTTAAAAGTCGATCTGCGATCCGCAAAAATAAACTGGTAAACCACAAACCCCACCAGCAGGGCAATACCTCCGTACGTAGCAATTCGCTTAACAGTCCAGGTCTTCTTAGCAATTTTCTTATCCATGGGGTAAAAACAAAAAGAATCAAAATGATTTCTGCCTGCTCCGTTGCCAACAAGTGTGCCAACCGGATTAAAGCCATCAAAATGCCCTTTTGCGATCGATTTTTAATTTTTTTAAGTTCAGATGTGAACGGATATGTCCGATTGCGGACGTAAAATTGTATCTTTAAATCTGCAAAACATTAGAAAACGTCATAAACAGGGCTGTTCCGATTTCGGTACTAATATTGCCCACTGGCGAACGCTATAAACCATCTTTTACCTGTATGTCAGAATCCAAACACGGCAAAATTCTTATTGTTGATGACAACGAAGACTTGTTGAAAGCTGCTAAAATGTACCTGAAGCGGCACGTAGCGCAAGTAGATGTAGAGAAGAACCCGGAGGCTATTCCTGCACTGATGAGCAATGAAGAGTACGATGTAATTCTGCTCGATATGAACTTTACCAAAGATGTAAGCAGCGGAAGCGAAGGGTATTACTGGCTCGAAAAAATTCTAAGCATCGATCCATCGGCTGTGGTGGTACTTATTACCGCGTATGGCGATGTGCAAATGGCCGTTAAGGCAATTAAAGCCGGTGCAACCGATTTTGTGTTGAAACCATGGGAGAATGAAAAACTGTTGGCCACCATCTATTCATCCATGCGTTTGCGCGAATCGCGCGATCAGGTGCAAACACTCAAAACTAAAAATCAGGAGATTAACCAATCTATAAACGAAAAATACAGCGACATAATAGGACAAAGCCAGGCTATGTTGCGCATTTTTCAAACCATAGAACGCGTAGCCCAAACCGATGCAAACGTATTGATACTGGGTGAAAACGGAACGGGTAAAGAATTAATTGCACGAGCCATTCATCGTAACTCAGCCCGTAAGAACGAATCGTTTGTGAGTGTTGATCTGGGGTCTATTACCGAAACACTTTTTGAAAGCGAACTCTTTGGCCATAAGAAAGGATCCTTTACCGATGCCAAAGAAGACAGGCCCGGCCGTTTTGAGTTAGCCAATCAGGGAAGTTTGTTTTTAGATGAAATCGGAAACCTGTCTATGCCTTTGCAAGCCAAACTACTTACCGCTATTCAGAATAAACGGGTAAGCCGGGTAGGATCTAACAAAGACACAATTATAGACCTGCGGTTAATATGCGCTACCAATATGCCGTTGTACGAAATGGTAAAAGAAAACCGTTTCAGGCAAGATTTATTGTACCGCATTAATACAATTGAAATTGAAATTCCTCCCTTGCGCGAACGCATTGAAGATATACCCCTGCTGGCTCAGCATTTTTTAAAACACTACGCCTCACGGTATGGAAAAAGTGTAAACAAAATAAGCGAAGCCGCCATGACGCGCATGAGTAAACATCCCTGGCCGGGAAACATTCGGGAGTTACAACATGCGCTTGAGCGAGCAATCATTTTAAGTAATGGTACAGTTCTGCAACCTGAGGATTTTAATTTCAACAGCCCCACTGCCCGGGAGGGCGATCAGCAAATCAACCTCGATCAGTTTAACCTGGATGAAGTTGAGAAATTACTAATCCGTAAAGTATTGAAAAAATACAATGGCAACATTACCCAGGCAGCAGCCGAATTAGGTCTTACCCGATCATCGCTATACAGAAGGTTAGAAAAACACGGACTATAAAATGGTTACCGGTTACACGTTTCCGGTTACCGGTAACAGGCAACTGCCAACAATAATTTTGAAATAGAATAGATGGCTTTTAACGATTTTCGGTTTAAGGTTGCATTTCGGGTGGTGCTCATCGGGCTTACCATGGCCCTATTGGTGTATATGGTTACCCACCCTAATATGATTTTTGCTGCCGGCTTAATGCTGGTTATCATAATCGGGCAACTCATAGAACTCTATCGGTTTTTATCACAAACCAATCGAAAGCTTACGCGTTTTCTGGAATCGGTACGGTACTCTGATTTTATTTCGGGTTTTGCTCATGATAATAAGTTAGGTAAGAGCTTTCGCGATTTGAATACAGCCTTTAATGAAGTAATGGAGGCGTTTCGAAAAGCACGCACCGAAAAAGAAGAACACTGGCAGTACCTTAACACAATTGTACAACAAGTACGTACCGGTATAATTTCGTTCGACCCGGAGGGCGAAGTTCAACTCATTAACCCTATTGCCCGAAAATTTATTGGCATCAATACTATTAAAAACATAAAGGAATTAACCTTACGCAACGCCAGGTTGTTTGAAGCCTTAATGGAAGTGGAGGCGGGCAAAAGTGTATTATATAAAGGCGGTGCCGATGTGCTTCTTACGTTGCAGGCAACCGAGTTGCGCATTAGGGGCGGGCACGTGAAATTGGTAACCTTACAAAACATTCAAACCGAATTACAAAAGCAGGAACTGGAAGCCTGGCAAAATCTTACCCGGGTGTTGCGCCACGAGATCATGAACTCAATAACGCCCATCTCATCGCTTACTTCTACCCTACGCGAAATTCTGGACCATGATCTGATCAAAAAAGAATTGCATTACGAATTAAAACCTGAAGGGGCAGAAGATTTGCGCGAAGGGCTGGCAACTATTGAAGGCCGAAGTAAAGGATTAATAAAATTTATAGATGCCTATAGGGAATACACCTCAGTACCTCAACCAAAATTAAAAAGCATCCTGTTAAAAGATCTGATTGAAAAGGTTTCGCAACTCATGAAGCCTGAGTTAAAAAAGACAGCCATTCAATTTGAAAGCGTTTGCGAATCGGATTACCTTACTATACAAGCCGATGCCGAAATGATTGAACAGGTACTCATCAACCTGATTAAAAATGCCATGGAGGCTTCAGAAAATAATTCACATTCGCACATCTTACTAAAAGGGTTAACCAGGGATAATGCGGTTTGTATTGAAGTTACAGATAATGGCCCGGGCATTATTCCCGAAGCGATAGAACGAATTTTTGTTCCGTTCTTCACCACAAAAAAAACCGGTTCGGGTATTGGGCTTGCGTTATCCAGGCAAATTATGCAGATGCATAATGGTACATTAACCGTTCAATCAGAACCTGATGTACGTACAACTTTTACGTTAAGGTTTAGTTAAATCAAGCCAGGTATTCATCCCACTCGGTAAGTGTATTGTTTCCATTGCGTAAAAACAATGAGTAGGATGGCTTGTATGGTTTACGTTTTAGTTCCATACCTGCTTCGTCTGGTGTAAAATCTCCTTTGCGGGCGTTGCACCGTTTGCAGGCTGTGGCCAGATTAGTCCAGGCATGAGCGCCTCCGCGCGAACTAGGCATTACGTGATCGAGCGTTAGGTCTTTGTGCGTGCCACAATACTGACACTCAAAGTTATCGCGCTTAAAAACATTTTGCCGGGTAAGGCTTACTCCCTTATAAGGTGCATTTACATACCGGTTTAACCGGATAACCGAAGGCATAGGGTACGATTGGGTAATGGAATGAATGCGATACCCGTTTGCCGGACGTACCAATTCGCTCTTATTCATATAAACCAACACAAATGCCCGCTGAACCGAACACACCATAAGCGGGCTATCGTCTTGATTTAATACCAATACCCTGTTATTCATATTGGGAAAGATAAACCCAAAGTTTGGGTTTATCAAGTGCGGCTATAAGAGAGCAAACCCGTGCCCACAGTTGTAAGCCTGTGGCAAAACATCATCCGAATTTTTTCCTCGAATGAAGTACGCTGTCTGTAATGCGCTTTTTGATTTCTGACAGGGGTAACTTATGATTCAGTTTAGGCGGGTCGAGGTTAGGATCAATGTCGTCAAAATAACTTACTGCCCGTAGCGGTATAATCGGGTTAAAGTTGGGATATTTTACGGTGTAAAAGTCAATCATTTCGGTTAACGAAAAACGTTCCAGCAGGAAATAAACGTCTATAAAATCTTTCAACCGCTTGCCCGAATTGCTGATGGCATTCAACTTCATGGCCGAAATATCCTGCAAGGAAAGATACGAGATACCTTCTTCCGTAAGGGGCGGTAACACGAGCGGGTAATTGTGCGTGGCCACCACGTTGAGTGACGGTTTAACCACACGCCCTGAACTACACAGCCATATTTCCGTTCGCATTGATATACCTGCGGATTCCTACCAGTTGATGTGTACAGGTTTTGGTATCTGAGTTTATAATACCCTCGTCATTGAGCTGGTCTATACGCACTCTCCCATCTGCATGGATTATTTTTCGATCATCCAACACTATACCCGTGTGTAATTCCGGGTTGGATGTTTTGAAAAAAGCTACGTCTCCAGGTTTACTTTCTTCCAACGTAAGCTTATTCCCTTCATTAATTTGTTGCTGGGCCAACCGGCTTATGGGGTAACCTGCAATCTTCATAACCATTTGTATAAAGCCTGATGGATCGATACCAAACGGGCTCTTGCCTCCTGCAACCTGTGGTGCGTTCAGGTATTTTTGGGCAATGTTTTTTACAAACTCAAATTCCCGTTTTTGCCCCAGGCTTTTGGATTCGCCATTAAAAGCAAATTGCTCTTCCATCTTAAACAATTCAGAATTGGAAATGGGTACAATACTACCTAACAAAATAGTAAGCGGGCTTTTTTTGTACAGAATACCGCAGGTCAGATCGGTAGTAATTTTAAAATTAGCGAGGTTTATCTGCTCAAAATAATCGTGTGTAATACCATGATGCTGGCTGGCATCAATCCAACCTTCGGTAGCATCCATGTGTACCCGAATTAAAATACGATTGCGCCTTTCGTCCACCTTTAACATTTCGTAGTGGTCGCCAAACAACAGTTGTGTTACTTGCGGAGCTTGCTCTTCGGGGCCCAGGCGCACCGGCACCAGGGCTAATCTGCAAACTCCATAACCTAGTACATCCATTTTATATTATCGAATTTTAATTCGGTTCAATTCCCGTTTCACATCCCGTTCTTTTATACTCTCACGCTTATCGTGTGTCTTTTTTCCACGCCCCAGGCCAATCTCCAGCTTTGCTAATCCTCTGTCATTAATAAACAATCGTACTGGAATTAACGCCAGACCCTTCTCTTCAGTTTTTGCCTCCAACTTTATAAGCTCTGCTTTTTTCATTAATACCTTTCTTTCGCGGCCGGCTTCATGATTGTAGTGAGTTCCTTGTGCATAAGGTGTTATACTTATCCCCTTCACAAACATTTCGCCTTTGCTAAAATAACAATATCCATCCTGTAAATTCACTTTTCCTTCGCGAATTGATTTTATTTCTGTGCCCCGTAATACTATGCCGGCAATAAATTTATCGAGCAACTCATAATTAAATGTTGCTTGCTTGTTGCGCACGTTAACTGTATTCGAAAACCGTTTCTCAGCCATACTACACGTTATTCATTAATCGGTATAACTTTTCTTTTTTTAACATCTTTTGCCCTGTTTTTCCGGTAGCCACAAGGTGGTTATTGCATATGGCTTCTATTGAACAAATCAATTCATTTCCATTTATAGTTTCTACTGTGGCAGTAATCATTACTTCATCGCCAGGGCGCGCCATACTTTTATGTTCTATTGAAAGCATTGTCCCTACACCTTCTTCATCTTCATCTTTCATTTCCAGAAAAAAAAGCCGAGACGACCATTCAAAATCGCGGGCCAAGGCAAAAGTGGCATAAACCGGATGAACCAGTTTGCCCTGAAAAGCTGCACAATCGCTTTCGGTAACGCGCACCCGGTAATGCTTTTGGTCTCCTGGTTTAAAAATATTCTTCACAAGAAATAATAATTTTAATCACCAATAGCCAGATTGGCTAATGGTGCTACATCCAAAGATGCAAAACGTTTGGCAAGATATTTATAATGGGCCGCAGTGGCGATCATTGCTGCATTATCTGTACAATATTCAAATTTTGGTATAAACACACTCCACCCCGATTGTTGCGCCTGCTTTTGCATACTTTTACGTAAGCCAGAGTTTGCCGCTACCCCACCGGCAATAGCCACACGATTAATTCCGGTTTGAGCCACAGCCAATTTTAACTTTTCCATTACCATAGCAACTAAATGAGCCTGCAGGCTGGCACAAATATCAGGGCCAAATAGTTCTACAAAACGGGGTTCATTTTTCTTATGGTCGCGCAAAAAATAAAGAAATGCTGTTTTAATTCCACTAAACGAAAAATCCAACCCCGGAATTGAAGTATGCGGAAAAGTAAAAGCTTTCGGGTTACCATATTGTGCATACTTATCGATTAATGGTCCGCCCGGGTATGGAAACTCCATCATTTTGGCTGCCTTATCAAAGGCTTCACCAATGGCATCATCGCGGGTTTCACCTATCACTTCCATGTTCAAAAAATCATGCACTACCACCAGTTGGGTATGGCCACCACTTACTGTAAGGCACAAAAACGGAAAAGTAGGCCGGGGTTCATCAATAAAATGTGCTAATACATGTGCCTCCATATGGTTTACCTCGATCAACGGAAGCTGTAACCCAAGTGCCATGCCTTTAGCAAACGAAACCCCAACCAGCAAAGAACCCAGTAACCCAGGCCCCCGGGTAAATGCAATAGCATTTAATTGGTTAGTTTGGATACCTGCCGAAGTTAACGCTTCGTTAACAACCTGATGAATTAGTTGTTGATGTGCCCGCGAAGCAAGCTCTGGCACCACGCCACCATATTTCTGGTGTACTGTTTGTGAGGCAATTACATTATTAAGTACCTTGCCGGCTTGTATTATCGATGCGGAGGTTTCATCGCAGGAAGATTCAATGGCAAGAATTACAGGTTGCATGCTAACAGTAAATGAAACTGCAAGTTATTAAAAATCGTCTGTTTATGTGGTTTAGGCGCTTGCTGCTTTACGCCACCTATTTTATTCTTGTCTTTGTAATTGGTAGCTTTTTTATCCTGCAAATCCCTGCTGTTCAAAAAAGTATTGCTCAGCAACTCACCAAAAACTTTTCCCGAATCTCTGGTTTTACAATCAACTACTCGCGTGTAAACCTGGTGTGGTACGATCGCCTTGAACTTAGCGGACTTACTGTAACGGACCCGGCCGGCAACACCATGATTGGTACCGATAAACTTCTGGTCAACTTCAGCTTATCAACACTACTCAACAATAATGATATTAATCTTGACGCTGTCTTACTTGAAGGTGCTCAGGTAAAACTCTTTAAAATAGACAAACCAGACTCCCTGCGCGACTTAAATATTAATCTCTTCATTGCCGAAATTAATAAACAGTTTGCAGGTGGAGGTGGTAAGGGAGGGGGCAAACACATTAATATCGGTGAAATTCTGATTTATCGCACCGACTTTAAGTTACATGACGACCAGAAAGACTCTATTAAAAACGCGTTCGACTACAATCACATCAATTTATTTATTGACGAGGCGCAAGCCAACAATTTTAAAGTAATTGGCGACACCATCGAGTTAAAACTCAATACGCTGGTAGGTGAAGAAAAAAACTGTTCCCTACCGGTACACAACTTCTCAACGTTTTTCAGGTTATCGCAAACCGGAATGGATTTTCTGAACCTGAACGCCCGGATTGGCGAAAGTAAACTTAGCGATACGATTCAGTTTAAATACAAATCATTGGCCGACCTGAATGATTTCAATAACAAAGTAAATCTTAAGGCCAGCCTTCGTAAGGTGATAATTTATCCGGCCGACCTGGCTCAGTTTACACCAGGACTTAAACGTCTGCCCGAACCCATTACCCTATCGGGACAGGTTAGCGGACGCATAAACCGGTTAACGGTGCAGAACATGGATCTTACCTCTGGCGAAACTAATGTTGCCGGCAAACTTCAGTTGGATGGGTTGCCTGTTCTTAATGAAACCTTTATTAATCTGGATATTAAATCGGGAAACATTTTTATAAACGATCTTGCTTTTCTGTTTCCCAACAACATCAATACCATTTTGCAACCCTTTGGAAGGTTTAATCTTGTTGGAAAGTTTACAGGCTTTATTGATGACTTTGTTGCAAACGGTAATTTCCGTGGTGCTTTTGGGCAAATTATTTCAGACATAAACCTGAAGATCGATCAACAACATGTTAACCAATCCACCTATAGTGGTAACCTTACCCTCAACCAGTTCGATCTCGGAATGGTGTTTCAAGATACGGCTACGTTTCAGAAGGTAACGTTGGCCGGGCGCATAAAAGGCAAGGGGCTTACACAAGAAACAGCCGACTTTAATCTTGCCGGAAAGATTCAATCTATTGGTATACGAAATTACAATTATACCAATATTGCTACCGATGCCCGCTTTGCCCGCGAGCTCTTTAATGGTATTGTATCTATTGACGATCCCCACCTTCAACTACGGGCCATGGGCGGAATAAACATAAGACCCGGGCAGCAGGTAATAAAAATAAAAGCTCAACTAGATACCCTGCTTACCCGGCCAATTGGTTTAACACGCGATCATATTTTTCTAAAATCAAATATTGACATTGATATTAAAGGCTTAAAACTGGATAGCCTCTTCGGGCGAGCCCAACTCTCACAAAGTCATATCGAGTTCAACAACCAGGCTATGAATATCGATAATGTGTTGATTCGATCGTCTTTGGATGACAGCATTCGCAACTTAAGTTTGCATAGCTCGTTTGCCGATGCCAGTCTTACAGGTGCTTTTTATCTTTCTTCGCTCTTTAGCGATTTACAAAAATTAAGCAAAGAATTTAATCTTAACCTTCGCAACAACAAAGAGGAACTTTCCGCATACTATTCTAAAAAACGCAAAACCAGCCAGGAGTATCAGGTTAATTTTTTCATCGACCTGAAAGATATTAACCCACTTCTTAATCTGGTAAATCTGCCACTTGCCCTTTCAGAAGAAAGTCGGATTGAAGGCTCCTTTAGCAATGGCTTTACCTCGCGGCTACAGGCGCTCTCGCGCATCGACACCGTAACGTATAACGGAAAACATTTTTTTGATAATGAGATTGAATTCTCAGGTTCTAAAATTCGCGATAGCAGCCGGGTACTGGCGGTACTCTCACTAGAATCGGGAAGGCAACACCTTGCTAAAAATTTTACAACTAAAGAATTATTTGCAGAAGCCGTTTGGGACGAAGATCATATAGATTTTGGTTTAGATTTTGATCAGGAAGGAACAACCAACTATGTACGCCTGCAATCAGAAATAGATTTTTTAGCAGACAGTACAAAAATTAAAATACTTCCATCGCGGCTACATATACTTGAAAAATCATGGCAGATTGATGCCGAAAACTATACACTCGTAAAGGGAAGTGAGTGGAAGATTAATAACCTCAAACTATTTCACGACAATGAGTCTGCACTATTAAACGGAGAAATCTCTAAAGACTCAACCGAACCATTGGTTCTTACGCTCTCTAATTTTGATTTAAAAATTCTAAACTCCATCAGTCCTACTCCGCTAAGTGGTATAATTGATGGCTTTGTTGAGATAAAAGGTTTGTATAGCGACTTTGCACTTCAAAACAATGTAAAAATTAAAAACCTTGAAGTGGATAAATTTCTGGTGGGCGATGTTACAGGCTCTACTTTGTGGGATAAGGAGATTAAACAATTTCTGATTGATTTTTACATTGACCGCTTAAATATCCGTACATTAAACTTAACGGGTACGTATAACCCTGACGATAAAAAGAGTCCACTTTCAATTAACGCTACTTTAGAAGAAACAAACCTCAAAATAATAGAACCGTTTCTGAAGGGTATTTTCTCAAGAATGGACGGAACCCTTACGGGGAAGTATGAACTAACCGGAACCTTTGCACAGCCCTTAATACAAGGTGAGGGAAAAATTGCACGTGGCCAGATTATGATCGATTACCTCAAAACCCTTTACACATTTGATGGCACGCTGGCCATGACACCCAACAAAATTATCTTTAATGATTTTACTCTTTATGATGGATTAAAAAACAAAGGAATACTGGATGGATACCTCACCCACCGGAATTTCTCCCGATTCAGAATAAACCTCGATGCATCCTTTTCTACCTTTCAGTTGTTAAATACAACAAGCAAAGACAATAGCTTGTTCTACGGCCAGGCCTATGGCAGTGGAAACCTAAACATGCTGGGGCCGCTTAACAATATAAAAATTTCGGCCACCGCACGTACCTCAAAAAACACACGGGTATTTATTCCCATAAGCGGATCTGAGTCTGTAGAAAAAAGTGATTTCATAAACTTTGTTCACTTTAGCGATACACCGGTAGCTACAAAGAAAGAAAACAGTAAAGCCAGTAGTGAACCAGGTGGAATCATTCTGGATTTAAATCTTGACATTACACCCGATGCCTACACCGAAATTATTTTTGATATTAAATCCGGAGATATTATTCGTGGATATGGAAATGGCGATATCAAACTACAAATAGATACCAAAGGTGAATTCAATATGTTTGGACTATACGAATTTGAGCAAGGGTATTACAACTTCACGCTATATGATATTATTAATAAGGAATTTGCCATTACAAAAGGTAGCCGCATCAGTTGGTATGGCGATCCGTATGGCGGTGTATTAGATCTGAATGCCCGCTACAGACAGATGGCTTCGTTAGGGCCTATCCTTCCCGATCAAAGCGAACAGACTCAGGCTTCGGCACAGGTTCGCAGAAAATACCCGGTAGAGGTTTTACTGGAGCTGGATGGCCCCATGCTTTCGCCTCAAATTGCATTTGATATTGACGCCAAAAACCTTCCTGATAATGTAACAGCCGATAACGGAACAAATGTGCAACTGAATTTTGCATTCAAAGCATTTAAAGCCAAGCTGGACGAGCAGGAACTAAAACGACAGGTGTTTAGCCTCATTATTCTGCGCAGATTTTCTCCACACGATTCATTTAGTACAAGCGGTTCGATATCCAATAGTGTGAGCGAGCTGCTCTCCAATCAACTAAGCTATTGGCTTACCCAGGTAGATCAGAATCTTGAAATTGATCTTGATATTGGCGCCATGGATCAGGAAGCGTTTAATACCTTTCAATTACGCCTTTCTTACTCATTTTTAAATGGCCGCTTGCGCGTTACACGCGATGGCACATTTGGAAATCAAACCAATCAATCAAGTGCAGCTAACATGATTGGCGACTGGACAATTGATTACCTGCTTACCCCTGACGGAAAATTTAAAGTGAAGATGTATAGCCGTTCTAATTTTAACCAGCTAACCAACACACTGGGTGCCCAGACTGCCGTTACCACCGGAGTTAGTTTGTTGCATACCCAAAGTTTTAACAACATAAAAGATTTGCTGCGTTCCACACGCGAGCGCAGGCGCAAGCAACTTAATCTTACACCCGATACCGAGCAGGATGATCAGATCGAGTAAAATTTTGTTTCTTCTTATACTATGTACCCAAGTTGTAATCGCTCAACCCGATTCACTCCAACACCTGTATAAGAAGAGACAAAAAGCGGTAATTATCGGATCGTCTGGCGCATATACCGGTAGTATGGTTGCGCTTACCGCTGCATGGTATAGCCAATCCAATCGCCAGTCGTTCAGATTTTTTAACGATGCCCGCGAGTGGAAACAGATGGATAAACTAGGCCATACGTTTTCAGCTTTTCAAATATCCGCTATCAGTTCAGCTACCTGGCAATGGAGCGGAATGTCAAAACAAAAGTCAGATCGGTTGGGATCTTTAATCAGTTTAGGGATTATGTCATCCATTGAAGTGCTGGATGGATTCTCAGCGGGATATGGTGCATCCGTATCTGATGTAGTGGCTAATGCAGCTGGTACCGGATTGTATTGGGGGCAACAGGCGCTTTGGAATGAAACCCGCATCTATCCAAAATATTCATTTCACCGAACCCGATACGCCCCTATAAGACCATCCTTACTTGGCCATGGGCTTGCCGAAGAAATGTTGAAAGACTATAATGGCCAAACGCAGTGGTTAAGTGTAGATATGGACAAGTTCATGCGTTTTCCAAAATGGTTAAATTTTTCGTTGGGTATGGGTGCCGAAGGCATGGTTTATGCAACCGATGCAAGTAATCGCAATGCCGGCTATAATCCATATCGTAAATTTTTTGTTGGTGTCGACTTTGATTTAACTGCTTTCAAATCGAAAAGCAAAGTGCTTAACACCTTGATTTATGTTGCCAATATGGTGCGGTTGCCGGCACCTGCTATCGAATTTTCACAACATAAAACCAAAGGCCATTGGTTTTATTTTTGATTACAGCGGAATTTAATGCTGACCTATCAGGTATTCACATTAATCGTTTTTCCTTTTAACCTTTTCTTCCACGTATTTTACCACTTTCTTAAAGTCGTTTACCAGGTTAAACTGGATTCCGGACTTGATAATAATCTTATTACTAAAAATATCGGAAAGATCGCGGGTAACGTTCCTCTTGCCATTGTTGGTGTTTGTGCGAGGGCTTATGCGCATGCTCACCAACAACAATTTTGTTACTAACCTGTACCTGTTATCAACGTTCATCTCGCTTGTTGGTGAAATCAACCCACCCTTGCCCGCGCGCAACACCAACAAGGGCGGGGGTGAATCAAAGGTCATTTCTTTTATTTTTCATTCCGTTTAGATTTCTTATCTTCGGAAACCTAACCCTACATGTATGGACCTAACCGCTTTCATGAAAAAGTATGCCGACCAGATTGGTGGTCAGTTTACTCAATATGACCCCAGCCACTCTATTATTATCATGCCTGTATCCGGTAATCGCTTTCAAACGGTAATTGGCACCATCCGGAAAAATGAACTTTATAACCGCAGTCTTATAACCCTTAATTCAAAGGTTTGCACCATTAAACATTCACTCGACTACAAAATGTTGTTAGAACAAGCTGCTTACTTTAACTATTGCCGGTTTGTGGTAAATGAAAACCATCTTCAAATAGAAGCAGTTACCGCTGTAGATGCCACAACCGAAGGCACGTTAACCGAAATGTTGCAAGAAGTAGCCAATCTGGCCGATCAATACGAGTTAAAACTCACGGATTCAGACATTCATTAAAAATCACGGATTTCCCGCTCAATCCCGTAAATTTGCTATGCAAGCCGGCTTATCGCCCCGAATCCCGATAGCTATCAGGATCGGGGAGGAAAGTCCGGGCAACACAGAGCATCGTACTTCCTAACAGGAAGGTCCCGATCCCGATAGCTATCGGGACGGGAACAGATAGTGCCACAGAAAATAAACTACCCCGCCCCAACTTTGTTGGGATGAGGAAAAGGTGAAAAGGTGGAGTAAGAGCCCACCGCCCCAATGGCGACACTGGGGGCATGGTAAACCTTACGAGTTGAAAGGCCAAATAGGCCCCGGTTAAGAGCGGCTCGCTCAAAAGAATACTTCGGTATTCCATCGGGGTTGGGTAGGCTGCTCGATCCGCGTGGCAACACACGGGCCAGATAAATGATAAGCACTTCTTCCATGTATTTGGCAGAAGTACAGAACCCGGCTTACAGGCTTGCATTTTTTTACATATAAATTAAACAACATTACCCGTGCCCAAAGTTTTACTTATTGAAGATGAAGCCAGCATACGTGCAGTATTAAAAGACATCCTCAAAGACCAGAAAGAACTTAAATTGGAAATAGACGAGGCTAAAGATGGCCAGGAGGGGTTATCTAAACTGGAAAGCACAGCATACGATGTAGTGTTTTGCGATGTTAAAATGCCCAAAACAGATGGCATGGAAGTATTGCAACAGGCAAAGGCAAAAGGCAACCCCGCAACCTTTATTATGATATCGGCACATGGTTCTACCGAACTGGCTGTGGATGCCACCAAGCTGGGGGCTTATGATTTTCTGCAAAAACCACCCGACCTGAATAGGCTTTTAATTACACTGCGAAACGCATTAGATAAAAACAACCTAGTGCGCGAAACTAAAATTCTAAAGAAAAAAGTATCGGGCAAATACGAAATCATTGGAAGTTCGGAAGGGTTGATGAATGTAAAGCAGATGATTGAAAAGGTTGCGCCCACCGAAGCACGCGTTTTAATTACCGGGCCAAATGGTGCAGGAAAAGAGCTGGTGGCCCGGCAACTTCATGAACTGAGTTCGCGCAACCAGGGCCCATTTGTTGAAGTAAACTGTGCGGCCATTCCTTCTGAGTTAATTGAAAGTGAATTATTTGGTCACGAAAAAGGATCGTTCACATCGGCTATCAAACAGAAACTTGGAAAATTTGAACAAGCAGAAGGCGGTACGCTATTTCTGGATGAGATTGGAGACATGGGGGCTGCTGCTCAGGCAAAAGTTTTACGCGCTTTACAGGAAAACAAGATTACCCGGGTTGGTGGCGAAAAGGACATTTCGGTAAACGTGCGCATAGTAGCCGCTACCAACAAAGACCTTAAAAAAGAAATTGCCGAAAATCGCTTTCGTGAAGATTTGTACCACAGGCTTTCGGTAATTGTTATAAAGGTACCTTCGCTAAACGAGCGTCTGGATGATATCCCTGCGCTAACTGAAAAGTTTCTGACGGATATTGCCTCAGATTACGGAAACAAGAAGAAAGAAATTGCAAAAGACGCACTTGCGATTTTACAAACGCACACATGGACGGGTAACATTCGCGAATTACGAAATGTAGTAGAAAGGCTGGTAATAATGAGCGATGGGGCCGCTATAGGACCAGAAGAGGTAAAAAAATACCTGTAAGCGCTTAAATGCGGCTTTCGGTAGGCTTTTTCACTTCTTTCTTGCTGTACGTAGGGCAGGTGTATTGGCTGCACGAAGTAAGGAAAGCAAGAAGGGCTGCAAAAGCGAGAATTTTCTTCATAACCAGTGGTTTAAAGGAACAAAAATATCAATCTTTTAAAATCATCCAAATAGTATGTACCAAAATTGCTGTTTATCGACAAAATCGACTATTCAACCAATAAATTACAACCCCTCACATCGCTATTATCCATCCTGCCTAAAATCTCAAATTCGCCAGTTTCAGTCGTTTTTCCTAAATCCTGGGTTTCAATAAAGGCGCAGGAATGAAAATTCGCTAAATCCACCACATTGATCCCCCCGGCCCGATTCAGGAGATAGCTAAAGGGGTCATTAATTTCCCGAATAACAACTTTCATCCAGGGGGGTAATTTGTAGTAACCTCTACCCGCTGAATAAGCTTGTGACATTAACTCGGTCATACCATATTCCGAATGAATAACAGGGGTGTTAAACCTTTGACTTAGAAAGGTATGTAACTCCTGCCTGGTTAATTCCAGCCTCCTACCCTTCATTCCACCTGTTTCCATAACAATAGCACGGCTAAGATCAAGCTCAACCAGTTCTGCAAGGTCTAACAAAGCAAACGAAACACCCCACAATAGTATTTTACGCGTGCCCGATTTCAATGCCTCTATTTTTTCAATTAATTGTTTGTGGTTGTAGAGATAAAAGCCGGAGTGGACAGATTTGCTTTGCCGGATAAAGTGATCCATCATGGCTGTAAGCGATGATCCTGTTCGCTCGAGGTAAGCGGGCAATAGCGCAAGAATGTGATAGTGCTGCAGCGAACCATAAAACCGCTCAAATGTTTTTTCAGCATGCCGCAGATAAAAATTTAAATCAGCCACCAAATGCCTGCTGGTTTGCATTCCGGTTGTTCCGCTACTGGTAAATTCTGTTTCGGGTGTCCACAACCCGGTTTGTATTTTTTGTGTCTTAAAGAAACTGATGGGGAAAAAAGGGATGCCGTCCAGCCGGTTGATTTTGGAGGGGTTTACGTTCAGATTTTGAAGGAAGTGCTTATAAACCGGTGCATGTTCAGCCTGAAAGTGAAAAAGGCGGATTGCAATATCCTCGAAGTTGCTGTCGTTAACAGCATACAAATCGGTTTCAAAATTTTTGAATGTGTTCAGGCGTTGTTTACTTTACAAAGCATAAAAGTAAAAAATGAGAGGGATAAGCAAGATTCTCCTATTTAATTTAATTGCATTCGCAATTGGTGGCTGTTTTGAACAGCCAGAGTATTCTGATATTCCTCAAATTGAGTTTGAGAATATGGTCTACAAACGTGTGGATGGCATTGATTCTCTTACGTTTTTTATTTCATTTAAGGATGGCAATGGCGACCTGGGACTTGAAACTTCAGAAACAGGTTGTTTCTTAAGCGGTAACGACAATCTGATTTGCTTTCAAGGTAAGGTGCATGCGTTATACCGAAGTTCCGAGACCGGTGAATACGGAATAGTGGATACCGGTGCCACTTGCTCGGGAACTACCGGTTGCTATACCAGTAAATTCATTATTCTCAAGCCTGATCAAACACCAATCAGATATTCTGACAAGCGCACTAATCCCGAATATGCAAATTTGCCTGACATGACGAAACCCTATAACTGCATTAATTGGCAGAGGGTTTTTAATAATGGAATTATTACAGATACAATCTTTATTGAACGTAATTCTGATCATAACAATTTTGAAATAGATTTTTTAGTAAAAAATCTAAATGGCTCATTTACAGAGTTTGATTTCACTAAGGAATTTGACTTCCCAAATTGTGGCATCTCATTTGACGGTCGCTTTCCAATTTTGTTCTCTGACCGTCCAGGTTCTCCTCTTGAAGGTGTAATCCGCTTTAGAATTGGTTCACCCTTTCTTAGAACTCAGTTCAGCCTAAAAACATTAAAATTCAGAATTCAAATTAAAGATAGGGCACTAAACAGAAGTAACATTATAGAAACGCCTGAAATAACGTTCTAATAGTTGTCTTTATTCTTAATACGGGGCACACCCAGAAACAACTTGAATTGTTGCTGTTCGCCAATCGCTAGATCCACATGAATTATTACCCTTAACGCGGAGTGTGTAGAGACCGCTATTACTAAATATACTCCCTGATAAATTAAGTTGATTAGTAGATGTAGTTTGAGTGTATGCTATTTCCATTACCTCCCATGAATAAGTAGTCGCACCACTTGAACAGGTATAGGTTCTCGACTGCTCAATACACAAATTTCCACTCCAAGCAATACTCGGAATTTTCGGTGCACCTGATTTTATTATCACGGTCCCTCCACACATCCCGATTTTTACCCCTTCACTATTGAGGGCACTTACATCCCAGGCAGTAGTTCCTGTTTGCGAAGCGGATGTAAATAAGGTGTTACTAGGTGAAGCTGTTATATAATTAGATAAATAAGTTCCTGATACAGCATTGTATAACACCCATTGGTAGTAGGTCGCACCAGAGATTGGCACCCCAATAATAGAAGTTGATGAGCCAGCACATAATTCTGATGCAAAAGACATTGACCCACAATTACCCCACTGCGCATCAACAGGTAGGGAACCAAAAATTAATAATACTAACAATTTATTCATATCAGGTTTCTAAACACACTAATTTTTTTCGTTCTTAATACAAGGGCTTGTATTTTTTCGGTTCGGATTCCTCAAATAATGAATACACCACTTCAAACACATCTTCAGCTGCAGGTTTCGAAAAATAATCTCCATCAGTTCCATAAGCCGGGCGGTGTTCCTTTGCGGATAGTGTACGTGGTACAGAATCTAAAAACTGAAATGCTCCCTGCCCTTCCACCACCTGCTGCATCATAAACGCAGTAGCGCCACCGGGCACATCTTCGTCTGTAAATAAAACCCGGTTTGTCTTCTTTATGGATTGAAGAATAGTCTGTGTTAAATCGAAAGGAAGCAACGTTTGCACATCTATTACTTCGCATGAAATTCCTACCGCTTCAAGATCAGCAGCAGCTTCCATTACTATGCGGCACATTGAACCGTATGTTACCACGGTAATATCTGTACCCTCTTTCAGTATTTCGGGTTCGCCCAAAGGCACAGTAAACTCGCCAATATTGGCCGGTAATTTTTCTTTTAACCGATAGCCATTGAGGCATTCCACAATCAAAGCCGGATCATCGGATTGAAGTAATGTATTATAAAACCCTGCCGCCTGAGTCATGTTGCGCGGCACCAATACATACATACCGCGCAGCGAATGCAATATCATACCCATGGGCGAACCGGCATGCCATACGCCCTCCAGTCTATGCCCGCGCGTTCTTACAATCAACGGAGCCTTTTGCCCTCCTTTGGTTCTGTATTGCAAACACGCCAGATCATCGGATAGTGTTTGCAAAGCATAAAGCAGATAATCCAGATATTGAACTTCTGCAATGGGTCTTAATCCGCGTAAAGCAGCGCCAATACCTTGCCCAATAATGGTACACTCACGAATACCGGTATCCGTTACACGCAACTCACCAAATTTTTGTTGAAGTCCGGCAAACCCCTGATTTACATCTCCAATCTTACCTACGTCTTCACCAAAAGCAAGAACTCTGGGATCGCGTTGCAGGGCTTCGCGGAAGCAGGCTTGCAGAATCTCACGACCATCCACCAAAGGTGAATTATCATTATAAATCGGGTTAATCCGATTTACTTTCAATGCCGACCATTGCGATTGGCTATGCAGGTATGAGCTAAACCGATCAAAATTTTTCTCTTCCGAATTTTTTATCCACGCCACTAACCGGCTGCGGGTTTCTGATGTACTGTCTCTCAATAGTCTGGCTGCTTTACGCGCTGCCTTAACAGAGTCCATCAACAATGGATTGATTGTTTTGCGAAGATCCAGAACAAGGTCTTCTATACCGGGTTGTTCGGCAATAGCTTCATTCAGAATCTGCTCTAACTCTTTTTGTGCTTTCTGAATATCTTTATTGAAATCTTTCCAGGCTGCTTCTTTGGCTGCCCGCGCTGTGGCTTTTGCCCCTTTCTCAATTCCATCCAACTCTTCAGAAGATGCCGCACCGTTTTCGATTAACCACAAGCGCAATTTGCGAATACAGTCAAATTCTGTCTCCCATGCTAATCGCTCTTTAGATTTATAGCGTTCATGCGATCCGGAAGTAGAATGCCCTTGTGGTTGCGTCATTTCAGTAACGTGAACCAACACCGGCACATGTTCTTCGCGACAAACTTTTTCGGCTTTTTCGTAAGTCGTTATAAGCGTGAGGTAATCCCACCCTTTAACGGTAAAAATTTCGTATCCCTTCTCGGTTTTGGTTCGCTGAAAGCCTGCCAGAATTTTAGAAATACTCCCTTTGGTTGTCTGGTATTCAGCTGGTACTGAAATACCATATTCATCGTCCCACACCGAAATTAACATGGGTACCTGTAGCACACCGGCCGCATTAATCGCTTCAAAAAAATGACCTTCGGATGTAGAGGCATTGCCTATGGTACCAAACGCAATTTCATTACCCGCTGTGCTTAGTTCTGTATAAGCAGACAAGCCCGGATTATTTCTGAATAACTTTGAAGCATACGCAAGACCTACCAGGCGGGGCATCTGCCCTGCGGTTGGCGAAATATCTGAGCTGCTGTTTTTGGTTTGCGCCAGGTTTTTGAATGCCCCGTTCTCATCAATCATTCGGGTAGCAAAATGGCCGTTCATTAAACGCCCGGCCGAAGCAGGGTCTGCCTCCACACTGGTGTGGGCATATAATTGTGCAAAGTATTGTTGTAAGGTAAGCTCACCAATGGCAAGCATAAAGGTTTGATCGCGGTAATAGCCTGCCCGATGATCGCCAGCACGAAAAATTTTTGCCATCGCAATCTGAGCCATCTCTTTGCCATCGCCAAAGATGCCAAACTTGGCTTTGCCCATAAACACTTCCTTACGCCCCAGTAAACTGGCTTCGCGACTTTCGCAGGCAAGGCGATAATCAGCAAGAATAGTTGCTACTTTCTTTTCTGATAATCCGTTAACCAAAGTTTTTGTTTGCGCCACTTCAAAATTGCAGTTTGGTTATGGGTAAAAATAGGCAAAAACAAAGGAGGTGGCAAAGTGAAAAATTTTACCATAGAAAATCAGGCTATTTTGCTGATTCCCCAAAGAATGTCATTCAATCTTATGCGTATACGTCCGATTATTTGTTACATGTTTAACCAGAAACCCTTACCGGTAGTTTAGCGTTAGCGGAATTCTTGTTCTTAGCATTTTGCAATCGTGTACGAATGTTATCTTTGTGTAACACAAAAGGCTTCATTCACAGCACGAATCATCCCAAAAATTTAAACTAATCTGATTATGATTATTGGCGTACCCAAAGAAATTAAGAATAATGAAAACCGCGTAGCCGTAACTCCAGCGGGCACTCAGGAATTTATTAAAAAAGGACATACCGTATATGTACAAACCAAAGCCGGAGAAGGCAGCGGGTTTTCCGATGAAGAATACAAAGGAGCGGGCGCCAAAATTCTGGCCACAGCCAAAGATGTATTCGATATTTCTGAGATGATTATAAAAGTAAAAGAACCGATTGAACAGGAGTACGGGCTTATTAAAAAGGATCAGTTGGTATTTACTTATTTCCATTTTGCCTCTCACGAACCGCTGGCACACGCCATGATAAAAACAGGTTCGGTATGTCTGGCGTACGAAACAGTAGAACGCAGCGACAGAAGTTTGCCATTGCTTGTTCCTATGTCTGAAGTGGCAGGACGTATGTCTATCCAGGAAGGTGCCAAGTATTTGGAGAAGCCGTTAAAAGGGCGTGGAATTTTACTAGGTGGTGTACCCGGTGTAATGCCTGCAAAGGTTTTAATTCTGGGTGGTGGCGTGGTAGGAACCAATGCCGCAAAAATTGCTGCCGGCATGGGTGCCGATGTAATTATTACCGATGTAAATCTGAATCGTTTGCGTTATCTGGATGATGTAATGCCTAAAAATGTGCACACCATGGCCTCTAACGATTATGTGCTGCGCGAGTTAGTTAAAACATCCGATCTGATTGTAGGCGGAGTATTAATACCGGGTGCAAAGGCCCCTAAACTTATTACCCGCGATATGCTGAAAACCATGCGCCCGGGTACAGTTTTAGTAGACGTTGCCGTTGATCAGGGTGGTTGCATTGAAACCTGCAAACCCACTACACACGAAGATCCAACCTATATTATTGATGATATCGTTCATTATTGCGTAGCGAATATGCCGGGTGCTGTACCCTATACATCAACCCTTGCGTTAACAAACGCCACACTGCCGTATGCATTGAAACTTGCAAACCATGGCTGGAAGAAAGCATGTAAGGACAACGAAGATTTATTAAAGGGGCTTAATGTGGTGCAGGGCAAAGTGGTTTACAAAGCTGTTGCTGATGCATTCAATTTGCCTTACACAAACGTGCAGGAAGTTCTGTAACCTAAGTAAACCCGGGAAAGGTTTCCAGAAATTTAACTTCAGCGCCTGGTTGTGTTAGTGCTTCGAAGCAATACTGTACCATTCCGTTAGTTACGGCTACATAGCGCGCACCGAGCGTCATATTATACACGGCTGCCTGATTAAACGCTTTTTGTGTGAGCCTTATTTCAGGAGCCTTGCACTCTACCAGCATCCAGGGTTTACCGGTACGGTCGTGAATAATAATATCGGAACGCTTATGAAGTTTGTTGTATGTTAACCCACGCTCAACCTGAAAAAGCGATTTCGGGTAACCGAGTTTGTTTATCAGATAATGAATGAAATGCTGACGCACCCACTCTTCGGGTGTAAGCACAACATACTTTTTGCGGATGATATCAAAAATCCAAACTTTTCCCTGTTCTTTGCGTAACGCAATGTTAAATTCGGGAAGGTTTAGTTTGTACATACGCTAAAATTAACCTTTGAACTTCACATTTGTAACACTTCATATCCAACTCCATGAAATCAAAACAGGAAATTGTAGAAAACTGGCTACCACGCTACACCGGTGTAAAACTGGAAGACTTCGGTCGGTATATTTTATTAACCAATTTCGATAATTACGTAAAGAAATTTGCAGAATGGAACGATGTAGAAGTAAAAGGAAATGACCGGGCCATGCGCAGCGCCACCGCTGGCGGAATAACCATCATTAACTTTGGTATGGGAAGCCCAAATGCAGCAACCATTATGGATTGCCTTACTGCCATTACACCCGAAGCTTGCTTATTTCTGGGTAAATGTGGCGGACTGAAAAAGAAAAATGATCTTGGCGATTTTATACTACCTATAGCCGCCATCAGGGGTGAAGGTACATCGAATGACTATTTTCCTAAAGAAGTTCCTGCGCTACCGGCATTTGCGCTGCAAAAAGCTATCTCTACAACCATACGCGATAATAATCAGGACTACTGGACGGGTACCGTGTACACTACCAACCGCAGAGTTTGGGAGTGGGACGAACAATTTAAAGAGTACCTCAGAAAAATCCGTACCATGGCAATTGATATGGAAACAGCTACTATTTTTTCTACCGGATTTTACAATGAAATTCCAACCGGAGCCTTGTTACTCGTTTCAGATCAGCCTATGGTAGTAGATGGTGTAAAAACTGAAGCCAGCGACAAAGTAGTTACTACCAGCTATGTTGACCTTCACTTAAAAATAGGTATTGAATCGTTAAAACAACTGATCAATAATGGCATGACTGTGAAACACCTGCGATACTAAGCTACGCGTGCGTGCCTTCTGGCAACAAGTAAAGCGAGGAAGCCAGCAACAAAAAAAGCGATTAATGCTAACACAGAATTTTTCATTCCAAAGACCTCATCAATATAACCGAAACTAAAGATTCCGATTACAATCGCAACCTTTTCTGTTACATCGTAGAAACTAAAGAACGAGGCCGTATCTTTTGTTTCGGGCATTAGTTTGCTGTAGGTACTACGACTAAGAGATTGTATGCCGCCCATCACCATGCCAACGGCAATTGCTAACCCATAAAAATGAAACTCCACCTCGGATCCGCCTTCTTTCAGATTGGCCACTTCATACGCTGCTATGCAGACCAGAATCCAAAACAGCACAACTCCCATTAACACAGGCAGGTTACCTCCCTTGCCCGATAGATATGACATAAGCATAGCGCCCGGAATGGCCACCAATTGAATTAACACAACTGTAATAATCAGTTTATCGGTTGGAAGTCCCAGTACCTGGCTTCCAAATAAAGTAGCAGCAAGCATTACCGTTTGTACACCCATGCTGTAAAAGAAAAAGGCAACCAAAAACCATTTAAGAAGTTTTAGTCCCTTTAGCTGGCTCCAAACTTTTCTTAATTCAATAAATCCCGCTTGTAATACCTCCCTTAGCCTTTTCTCTTTTGGCGGTTTGTTATTCGGTAACCAGGCAAACGTAATTTGAGAAAATGCCATCCACCATAACCCAACCAGCAAAAACGTATACCGGGGGCCGGAGGTATCATCGCCTTTGGCGCTGAAGTAAAGTACAAGTCCGAAACCAGCTAATTGCAGCAAGACACTACCTGCATACCCCATAGAATAACCACGCGCACTTATCCAATCCCTGTCTTCGGCAGCTGCGATTTCAGGCAAGTAGGAATTATAAAACACAAGGCTTCCGATATAGCCTACAGCCGCCATACTAAAACATAGCACTCCCCAACCTACGTTTGGCTCAGGACCTTTAAACCAGAATAATCCCATACAGGCCAGACCGCCCATGTACGTAAAGAATTGCATGAATTTCTTTTTGTTTCCACGCGAATCGGCAATAGAGGATAATACAGGCAAAGCAAGGGCAATAATGAAATACGCAAAAGCAAGAGTATAATCGTAAAGAGCTGTATTCTTAAATGTGCGCCCTAACAACGGCACATTGTTTTCCCCAAACGCTGCTTTTGTAATTCCGGCAAAATAAATGGGAAAGAAAGTTGTCGTTATAACCAGATTGTAAACTGAGTTGGCCCAGTCGTACATGCACCAGGCGTTAACAACTTTTGTATTGCGATATATGGATGATACCACCATAAAAAAATAGCCTTCTTAAAGAAGGCTATTTTTTTCCATTAGGTAATACCTAATCAAGTTTATTTTCTTCCTGTAAGGTGTTGTAAAGCAATTTTCTCGCATTTGCTTTCCGTAACTCAAGTTCAACATCAGAGATTATACCTCTTTTTGCATCTTGATCTACTTTAAGCGAAACCGTTAGCTGATCTCTTTCGAATTCTTCTAACTCGTTGCGTTTTTCATTAACCCACCTAACAATGTCCTTTGTGTCAATAAACGTGTCGTCTGCCTGAATCTTGGGTTCCTTACCATATTGAGGTTTGGTAGGTTCGCCAATATAAAGGTTAGCAACCAGCGTTTTTCGCATCAACTTTCTAAGTTGTTCGGCTCGCGGAATCTGCTGCTTCACTTCAATGGAGGTTTCGCGGAGTTCTGTTGTAACCATGAAAAAGAACAACAACATGAACACCACATCGGGCATTGAAGAAGTTGGGATTTCCTGCTTTACCTCGGTTTTCTTCTTAAATTTTGACATGATAAATCAATTTAATTACCAACTTTAGTAGGATCCGCAATCGAAATATTAAGAGGAATACCAGCGCGCCCTTTTTCATAAATTTCTTTATTCTTAGGCACCGTTAAGTCGGATGCTGCTTCTCTAAACTCAGCATTTGTAACCCCGGCCTGGTCGGCATATATATCGTAATATGCTCCCTGTATAATATCCAAAAGCTGAATAAATCTTTTGTGACTGGTTCCTCTATCCGTTTTGAATGAAACGATGGCTTTTTCCGGATTATCTGAACTAGCCGGATCTCTACCATTGTTCAAAACAAAAGCTTTAATTTCCTCCTTTAGCGTACTAATATCTTCCCGTGGCTCTCCTTCAATCAATAAGGCATCTGAAGAGTTAATCTGTATCTTAAACATATTCTTTTCCTGAATTTTCACGTTATCCGGAGGAGCAGCCTCTGGTGGTGGCGGAAGGGCAATGCTAAGACCTTTGTTATTGGGCATAGTAGTAGTAACCAGAAAGAAGGTTAACAGCAAGAAGGCGATATCCGCCATCGATGCATTTGGAATTTCTGGTGTTGAACGTGCCATCTATTTTAACGCTTTGTTAATTTCTGAAAAGATTATTCCAATAACAGCAATAACCATAACGATGTAAAACAAGATCAGGCCAGCGCCAATCATCTTTACACTGGATTCTGTCTCGCCTAAAGAGGCTGCTTTTAAAGATACTGAAGTATCAGCCAGTAAATAGGCCACAAAAAACAGCACTACAAGCGCACCTACACCCATCAAAGATTTGACAAGACCACCGGGTGACTTTGTAAGGTTAATAGCAGGCAGCACTACGGCTGCCAGAAGCGATAACCCAAAAAGGCCATACGCTACATATAATCCAATATCGATCATAACAATTATTTAGAGAGCTTGTGCTTAACTAAAATATCTATTAAAGAGATGGAAGCATCTTCCATGTTGTTTACCAGGCTATCGATCTTCGACACCAGGTAGTTATAAAATACCTGAAGGATCATACCTACAATAAGACCCCCTACTGTTGTAATCAACGCCACTTTCATACCACCGGCAACAACGTTAGGCGAAATATCACCGGCTGCTTCAATCGCATCGAAGGCTTGCACCATCCCGATTACCGTACCAAAGAATCCAAGCATTGGACCGAGTGAAATAAATAACGAAATCCAAATCAAACCACGCTCTAAGCGGGCCATTTCAACTCCGCCATAAGAAACGATTGATTTTTCAACCATATCAATTCCTTCCGGGGCTCTCATCAAACCTTGTGTAAAAATAGAGGCAACTGGGCCTTTTGTGTTTTTTGTAACATCTTTTGCTGCTTCAATTCCGCCTTTTGCAAGGGCATCTTCAACTTTGCTTAAAAGTTTTTTGGTATTTGTGGTGGCAAGGTTTAGTGTAATAATTCTTTCAATTGCCACAGCAAGACCGAGAATCAAACAGATCAGGATTGGCCACATATATCCTACGCCACCCTCAATAAATTTGTTTTTAATACCCTGGTGAAATGATTGTTCTACGGGCTCTGTTGCGTCCTGAGCAATTGCCTGGGCGGCACTAAAGGTCATTACCCCTAGAAAAGCGATAATCGATACTAATTTTTTCATGGTTTAAGGTTTAGATAAGACTTGAAGTGGCCAAATTTAAAGGTTTTGGTTAATCCCAAACAAGATTTTAAAAAAAAAACTAAAATTCTATTCTGCGCTTTTCTGCTTTCTACCATAGAATTCAAAATCCGTCCGCTAGTCACGCAAAATATGATTTTGTTTAAACTGTCTCAAGAACCCTTTCAGGCAAAAATCGAAGGCGGGTAGTCTTTGAAAGCGGGGGATTAATCTATTTCTTTGCGAAACTTTTTGGAGAGGTGTCCGAGTGGTTGAAGGAGCACGCCTGGAAAGTGTGTATCCCGCTTACGTGGGATCGCGGGTTCGAATCCCGCCCTCTCCGCCCCTATTACCTGTTAGCCATTTCTCCGGCCAAGTTGATACCGATGTTGGCCCTGGTGTAATCAACCCCAAATTCTCCCAGCAGTATCATTAGTTTGGTTACGGCAGCTTCCAGAGTAATATCGTTGCCACTAATTACCCCTATTTCGGCCAGGGCTTTACTGGTTTCGTATCTTCCCTGCTCTACCATACCTCCCGGGCAC
Organism: Flammeovirgaceae bacterium UBA2786; assembly: GCA_002352225.1. Taxonomy (GTDB): domain Bacteria; phylum Bacteroidota; class Bacteroidia; order Cytophagales; family Cyclobacteriaceae; genus ELB16-189. The sequence continues at coordinate 6,439 of DEIA01000028.1, read as the reverse complement.
TGCGAAACATTCAGGATTAGCAAGCCGCTATCTATTGCTGCCTTAAGACAGTTTACAAACCAAGAGGCCGAGGGCGCATTACCCGAACCAAATGTCTCGATAATCACAGCCTGTATACCCTTTATACCTAACACGGTTTCAACACTTTGCTTACCAATACCTGGAAAAAGTTTCAAAATAGCCACTGAAGAATTGAAGTGTGATAGCAACGTAAGTGGATTACCAGAGGGGGGTGCAATGGCTGCCACATTATAATCGATTTTAACGCCAGCCTTTGCCAACACCGGGTAGTTTCCGGATGCAAATGCATCAAAGTGCATACTCTCAACCTTTTTTGCNNCCTGTAAAAATTACCGGCTTGGCCAGGTTGGGCAACATAAAACTTATTGCCGATGCGGTGAAAGCCATCGTATCGGTACCGTGCAACACCACAAAACCATCCTGGGTGGCGTAATTCTCAAAAATTATTTCGCTAATAGCAACCCAATGTTCGGGTAATATGTTAGATGAATCTACGGGTTCGGCAAAGGATACAACCGTAATGTCGAGAAAGAGGTTTCGTAGCGCAGGTAACTGCTCTTTAATTAAAGAGAAATCGAATGGAATAAGCACACCCGATTCATCGTGTGTCATACCAAATGTTCCTCCGGTATAAATAATCATTACACGAGAACGAGCTTCGGCCGGTGTAGCCGTATTAATGCTGATGCGGGTATACTTCATTTATCGAACAACTTACAGGTATTAGAGTATGTGTGTTGCATTAACCTTTCTACGGAAATGTTTTTTAATGCAGCTATGCGTGCCGCAATTAAAGGAATATATTCGGGAGTATTGCGTTTACCGCGATGAGGCACCGGTGCAAGGTAAGGGCTATCTGTTTCCAGCACGATACGATCTATAGCAAGGTTAGGAATTACGGCATCCATGCCTCCGTTTTTAAAGGTAGCTACACCGCCAATACCCACATAAAAACCCAAATCATAAATTTTCTTTGCCTGTTCTGCTGTACCTGAAAAACAGTGAAATACTCCGGTTAATCCAAAGCCGGCAAAAGGCTCCAGCAACGCAATTGTTTCGTCAATAGATTCGCGGCAATGAATTACCAGCGGCAGTTGATATTTTTTTGCCCAGCCGGTCTGAATCTTAAAGGCTTCCTGTTGTTGTTCCCAAAAGGTTTTATCCCAATATAAATCGGTACCCATTTCGCCCAGGGCTGCAAATCTTCTTTTCGTAAGCCAATTTTCTACTAAATAGAGTTCCTTCTCAAAGTCCTTTTTTACAGAACATGGGTGCAGGCCCATCATGGGCAAACACTGTTGCGGATACTTTGCCTCCACCTCCAGCATTAAATCAATTGATGCATGATCTATATTAGGCATATAAATCTTCTCCACCTGAAGCTCCGTACATCGGGCCAACACATCGGCCCGATCTGCATCAAACTCTTTTACATAAATGTGGGCATGTGTATCAATCCAAAAGCTCATGGGCTCAAATTAAGAATTCGTCTAAAGCCTCCTTTAATAGATTCTTCTTCTTGTTTGCGCTAAATCCGGTACAGGCGGGTAACATTTGAAGAGCCTCCTCAATATTCATCTGTTCCTGGTTTTGCACCACCGCAATTTTTTTCTCTTTTAAAAACCGTGCTAAATACTCCTGCTCTGTTTGCCCGGGTGTAGGAACCAGTATAACATTACGCTTGCCTAGGCAATACAAATCCATAATGGTACTATACCCGCTTCGCGCAATTACCACAGAAGCATTAATCACCAGTTCTTCCAGGTCTTGTGATGGCAGGTGATTGATTAACTCTACTCCATTCTGTACCCTAACCTCTTCCGTGTGCGTTAATCCGCGTACAATAACGGCCGGTTGATTAAGGCGGGTAAGTTGAGCCAGCAGGTTTTGTTCAAATAAAGTGCGTTGGTTTTCCGGACCAGAAACCAGCCCCAGTATTAAAGTGTCGTTCAGAGGATTTGACGTAACTGGAGAGAACCTGCTGAGCATACCAATAAAACGATGTGGTGTTTTTACATTACCTGTAAAGGGTTGTGTAATTCCGGTTGGCGCAAAATCGGGTACCCATACGTTTGTAAATTTATTCAACGCCATTCGTAAAGAAGCATTCATTACGGCCGCTGCAATATTCCAAACCCCTGAAAAGAGTAATCGCAGTTGATGAGTAATAATAACCGAAGGTATTGATGCACCATAACAACCATACCGGTTATCGGAAATGATATGTGTAATCTGAAGCTGGTTTATCAGGTGCTGAACCTGGGTTTGCTCTTGTTGAATAATTTTACGAAGGTGTGGTAATTGCACAATCATATTAAACATGAGCGAGCCATGGGCCGGGTAAGTAACTTTATAAGCCGGAAGTTCTACAAATCTAAGGTGAGGAAATTCCTGCTTTAGCAAATGTAATGCGGCTCCATCGCTTCCAACTGTAACGTTAACCTGGCGCTGTAGCAGTTGATTAATAACCGGTATGCTGCGTGTGGCATGCCCCAGGCCCCAATTCAAAACTGCTACTAAAACATGCATGTGCAAATATAGCGTTCGTTAAAGCCTTCCAAAAGTATACCCTTCTTCTGTCAGGTATTCGAGATAACGGGGCAGGGCAAACATCAGATTTTTTTCTGCTTTGTAACTATCGTGAAATACCACTATTGAACCCGGGCGGGTAGCTTTAATGGTTCCGCGAATACATTTATCAGGCGCAAGGCTATGCCGGTAATCCTGTGTAAGCACATCCCACATAATGATTTTGTATTTCGTTTTCAACTCATTTATCTGGCTGTGTGTAATTCTACCGTAAGGAGGGCGGAAGAGATTGGTGATTGGTGATTGGTGATCTGTGATTTGTAATTTGGAAGATAAATGAGTTTCGAGTTCTGTTTCGCATTGAACAACGTCATCCAAATAAGTATCTAAAGGAGTATTCCAACCTTTCAGGTGATGGAAGGTGTGATTACCCACTGCATGGCCAGCCTGAACTATTTTACTAAACACATACGGATGTTTACGAACATTATCGCCAATACAAAAGAAAGTGGCTGTTGCTTTAAACTCATTAAGGGTATTCAATACAAACTCTGTTGGGCCGGGAACGGGGCCATCATCAAATGTTACATACACCTTTTTTTCAGAACCCGGCATGCGCCAGATTAGCTGCGGATAAAGGAGCGGCAGAAAAAAGGGCGTGCGAAACAAATTCAAGATTCAGCATTTAAGATTTAGCCGGCATTTCAAATTCTGGTCATTTAATTTGAAACTCCGAATGATTCAACCCGGCATGAGAGGATGGTAATATCATCGCGGTAACTGTTACGCCCTTTAAACCCATCCAGAGACACAATAATATCCTGATGCATTGTGCGAATGTCTTTGGTTTGGTTTGCCTGCAGGTAATTAACCAGGGCCTGCACCCCAAATTCTTCTCCTTTCTCATTCACTGTTTCGGTTAATCCATCAGTATAGGCAAGAAGGGTAAACTCATCCAGATTAGGGATAAACCCTTCGTTTAAAAAAGGCAATGGATTCATAGCTCCTAGTACAGTACATCCTTCTTCCAATAATTGCACACCCGATTTATCTAACAAAATTGGAGGATTATGCCCCGCGTTTACATACACCATTGTTTTAAGGCTAAGGTCATAGATCGCACCAAAGAAAGTGATAAATTTTTCACCTTTGGTATTTTCCATTACCTGATAATTCAGTGCTTCTACAATTTCTTTCAGGTTTGGTGTTTGCCTCAGCAATGTGCGCAACGATGCCTGAAAATTAGACATCATTAAAGCTGCCGGAATTCCTTTTCCGCTTACATCGGCTACGCAAATCAGAAATTGATTTTTATTGATGGGTATGTAATCGTAATAATCGCCCCCCACCCTGTCGTGAGGCAGGTAGCTGGCTTCTACTTTCAGGCGATTGGTGTACGGTAATTGTTCGGGAAATAAAAACTGTTGTACATCACTGGCTATCTCTAATTCTTTACGAAATGCCTCCTGCTCTAATTGCTTTCGGGCTAGCTTCTTATTTTCAATAGCTACAATAATAATATTGCTTAGTGCCTGAATAAACTTAATGCTTTCATCGCGATCGTAGTTGTTGGGGTGAAGGCCTCCGATAAACACCAGTGCCAGTGTTTCGGTTTTGTGCGCTACCGGAATAACCATATCAAACTCATGGAAATCGCACTCTTCATCAAATTCACTCATCTGATGGATTCGTTTGATGAGCCTGAAACGATCGTCTAACTGGTGTTTATGAAATGGTGTGTGCGTACCAAAATTAACCTTGCAATTCCAAACCTCATCCAACACAAACAAAGCCAGTTTCTTAAGATTAAGGTTGGATCGTAATGTGAAATTGAAAATTTTATAGAGCGAATCTTCCGATACATTGTTATTGATGGATTGTGTGACCTCCAGCAATGCATTGAGTTCCAGTTCTTTCCTTTCCAGTAATTTTTTAAGCTCCAGTTCGTCCATAGGTTAACGGTAAAAATACTAAAGCCATCGCAAATGGCTATCTGTTTACCGTACCAAAAAAATTAACAAAATGTTAAGGTACCCCTTGATTAGCACAAATAGAACTGAAATTAATCAGTGCGGGGACAGAACCAGGCGCCCCTTCCAGCGGTAGCCTGTTAGTTGCGAGGCAACTGCAACCAGAACCACATACGGAGAATATAAAATCTGTAGCAGGAAAAAGGCCGGCAGGCTAAATTCCTGCTGCATTAATTTTGAAGTATAAGTCAGAAGCAGAAGTTCTAAAGCAATTTTGAAAAATACCCCTGCCAGTAGCCAGGCATTTAACGTAACCAGTGCAATTACGGCAACCGGCAACCAGACTAACTGAAACAAAAAAACAAATACAGCAATAAATTTAGTCAGTCCCCAGGAATTGGCCCGCCACTTACCAGCCCATCGGATTCGCTGTTCAAAAAACTCAGTAGTTGTAGCAGCCGGTTTGGTGCGGCAACCGCTGCTGTTATATTTAACTATCGCAATTGATTTTGAAAATCGAGCTTCAATCTTTCTCATCAAAAATTCATCATCGCCAGAAGGAATATGTTCATTATCAGAATAACCATTAACTTCTATAAAAGCCGATTTTCTAAACGCAAGGCTTGCCCCATTACACATAACCGGTTTACCCCATCCTAGCATGCCTAAGCCTGTAGCCATAATACTGGCAAATTCTACCACCTGTACTTTGCTAAATAACGTGGAGTTTGTATTTAAACTTACTTTACCCACAACCAGTTGAGTTTGTCCGCCAAATGAAGTTACCATATCGTTTATCCAGAATGGAGGAAGTTCGCAATCAGCATCGGTAGTAAGAATTATTTCACCGGTTGCTCCTTCAATACCCCATGTAAGCGCTTGTTTTTTTCCGTTGCCCGATGAGCTAATGATCTGAATAGTAATACCCGGAAACCGGCCTTTCAATTCCATTGCTACCTGAAGTGTATTGTCTTCCGAATGATCATCTACCAGAATCAACTGCCATTTGGCCGAATAAACCTGGCGCGCGAGTGAAGCCACAAGAGCAGGCAAATTATGCGCCTCGTTACGCATGGCCACTACAACCGAAACCGATACTGCCTTACTAATCGAATTTTCTTTTCTGCGCCAGCGGATAAGTCCGGTGGCCAGCACCACCAGAAAAATAAAATAGATTACAAAAATGCTGAGGCAGAAAACCATTACCCGTTTATCAGTAAGTTTGAGGACATGAGCAAAGTTGGCAAAAAAGCGATTACCGAAAAGATTATTCTTGGATTAGACCCCGGCACGAATGTAATGGGCTATGGAGTGATTTTGATTCGCACAGGCTCTGTTACACTTTTGCAATTCGGGGTAATTCAAATGGGAAAAACCGGAGCGCATGCTATTAAACTTAAAAAGATATTTGATCGGGTACTGGGCCTGGTCGATGAATTTAAACCCGATGAAGTAGCCCTGGAGGCACCCTTTTTTGGAAAGAATGTACAGTCGATGTTAAAGTTGGGCCGCGCGCAAGGTGTAGCTATGTCGGCTGCATTGTACCGCGAAGTACCTATTATCGAGTATGCCCCAAAAAAAATTAAACAATCCGTTACCGGGAATGGAAATGCATCGAAAGAACAAGTTGCACGCATGCTGATGCAAATCTTTAGTATTAAAGAAATGCCAAAGCTTTTGGATGCGTCCGATGCGCTGGCTGTTGCCGTATGCCATCATTATCAGCAAGGTTCCGTAAAACTAAAAGCAAAAGGCTGGGGCGATTTTCTGAAGGCAAATCCCGGAAGGATTTCTGTTAAAAAGGTATCTGGTGGGCGGTAATCGTATTCGGATAAAATTAATTTAAATGATTTCTGCACGCTTTGTTAAGAAAGCATTTCAGCAAATCCGTTCTAATTCGGTTGGAGGTTGCGTGCTGA
>DEIA01000061.1 GCA_002352225.1 Flammeovirgaceae bacterium UBA2786 | reverse complement strand
CAGACGAGGCCCGGTTAGCTGAAGCTAAAGCCACACCCGAAGAAATTACCTTTGTAAAGGAGCTGGCGTTAAAACGTGACTCTGCTACTGTAAAAATCAATCAGGCCGTTCAAACTCTTGCAAAAGATTATGTTGGTGCGGCTACTTTTAATAAAGTAAGGAAAGCACTAGGCACCGATACTGCATTGAAAGCAAAATATGATGCCCTGATGAGTGAGTTGGCTAAAGATAACCCGGGGTCGTAATTATAAATTAACTTTTTAAAATTTAGGGCTGCCCATACAAGGCAGCCCTATTTATTTTCAGTACAATGCTTGTTATCGCTTAAACTTATCACGCAACTGTGCGAGTTTATCTTCCATCGATTCAACCGGACGGGGTTTAGATATTCGCTCGGTGCGTTCTTGCCGTGGGGTATTCCCAAACGGATCAGCCTTCAGTGATAAGGCAATTCGCTTACGTGCAATATCCACCTCCATTACTGTTACCTGTACCTTTTGCTGTACAGCTACCACCTGGCTGGGTTCTTTTACAAACTTATCACTCAGGTGGCTTACATGAACAAGCCCGTCCTGATGTACACCAATGTCTACAAATGCACCAAAGGCCGTTACATTAGTTACAATGCCTGGCAGTTTCATTCCTATTTTTAAATCTTTTATTTCATGAACGCCTTCTGCAAATTCAAATACCTCAAACTTCTCGCGCGGATCGCGACCCGGTTTTTCAAGTTCCGATAAAATATCAGTTAAGGTTGGTAAGCCAACTGTGTTGGATACATATTTCTTAAGATCCAGTTTTTTTCGAAGCTCTGCACTTGTCATCAAATCTTTAATGGTGCAGCCAAGGTCGGTTGCAAATTGTTTCACTAACTCATACCGTTCAGGATGCACAGCGCTTGCGTCAAGCGGATTTTTAGAATCGCGTATGCGTAAAAATCCTGCACACTGTTCAAATGCTTTTTCACCAAGGCGCGGTACTTTCAGTAGTGCATTGCGATTTACGAATGCGCCATGTTGATTACGGTACTCCACAATACTTTTTGCCAATTGCGGGCCAAGGCCCGAAACATAGGCCAGCAATTCTTTACTGGCTGTATTCAATTCTACGCCTACAGAGTTTACACAACTGACTACCACATCATCAAGCCCGGCCTTTAGTTTTGGTTGATCCACATCGTGCTGATACTGACCAACTCCAATAGATTTCGGGTCGATCTTTACCAACTCGGCCAACGGATCTTTTAGCCTGCGACCAATTGAAACTGCGCCCCGCACTGTTACATCATGATTTGGAAATTCTTCTCGTGCCACATCCGAAGCAGAGTATACCGATGCTCCACTNNCAGTTTCGCGTTGTGGCTCATTTTGATACAATACCGTATCGAACAATAACGTGCCTTGCTCATCCAAACACACTAATTTTGTGCCTGTACGAAAGCCCGGGTCAAGAGCTAACACTCTTTTCTGGCCCAGTGGTGAAGCGAGTAAAAGTTTTTTCAGATTATCTGCAAACACCTGAATGGCCTCTGCATCGGCTTTCATTTTGCTTTCTACTCTGATTTCCGTTTCAAGCGAAGGTTTTAATAAACGCCTGTACGAATCTTTAACTGCCAGTGAAACTTGCTCGCTTGCCTTAGATGCTCCTTTAACAAATTGTTTTTCTAATGAAGCAATTGCCTGCCCTTCTTCCGGAGCAATATCTAACGTAATAAAGCCTTCCTTTTCGGCTCTGCGCATGGCAAGCAGCCGGTGCGAAGGCGTTTTTTTAATGGGTTCCTTCCAATCGAAGTAATCTTTAAATTTCTGGGCCTCATTACTTTCAGCTTTCGATTTAATCACGGCCGCTTCAATTATCCCTTCACCCCAAAACAATTCGCGTATCTTCTGGCGCGCTTCCTGGTTTTCACTTATCCATTCGGCCATTATATCGCGGGCACCATCTAGCGCCTCCTGTTCAGATGTAACTCCCTTTTCCGCATCAATAAATGTTTTAGCCAATGTACTTACATCAGTAGTAGCTTGTTCAAAAATGGTAACCGCTAATGGTTCCAGTCCTTTTTCCTTTGCTATGCTTGCCCGGGTTTTACGCTTTGGTTTGTAAGGCAAATAAATATCTTCTAGTTCGTTCAGTGTTTCTGCCTGGTTAATGGCATGGGCAAGTTCGGGTGTAAGCTTTTGTTGTTTTTCGATGGATGAAAGTATTGACTCTCTTCTTTTATCCAATTCAACTAACTGTTCATGTCGGTCGCGAATAGCCGCTAACTGTACTTCGTCTAAACTACCGGTAACTTCTTTACGATAGCGGGCTATAAACGGAATGGTAGCACCACCGGCCAGTAACGCTACTACACAAGTAACCTGTGGCGCTTTAAGATTTAATTCACCTGCAATTTTTAATTCAATTGGATTCATGCATCACCGAGGTTTTAAATCGGGCTGCGAATCAACAAAATAAAACAGATACAATGCAAAATTTTGGCATGAAAAGGAGTTGCATTTTTCTTGTTACAATACATTATTTAATTGCTCCTTTATTTTTTCCAACTCCTCCTTCATCAACACCACGTATTTCTGCATTTCGGCATCATTGGCTTTGCTGCCAATGGTGTTTATCTC
>DEIA01000075.1 GCA_002352225.1 Flammeovirgaceae bacterium UBA2786 | reverse complement strand
TTATTACCAAGCCGGGCCAATTCGCTTAGCCCTTTGCCATCGTAGCCTCGCGACTTAAAAAATAAACTCGCACAATAATGTTCGAGTATTCCTTCCTTGTACGGTACACAACCTACTTCGCCAGCCCCTGTATTTACGCCTTCATACAACTTATCGTGAATGATAATGCCACATCCCAATCCGGTACCCAACGTAACCGCAACAAAATCAGAAATACCTCTTCCCACACCAAAATAATTTTCGCCCAATGCAAAACAATTTGAATCGTTGTTTACGAAAACAGGGACTTGAAAATGATTTTCCAGGACTTTTTTTAAATGAACCTCTTTCCATGCAGGAATAGCCACAACATTATAAACAACTCCCTTTTGGGAATCTACAACGCTGGGTACACCCACTCCTATTCCCTCGCAATTGGGTACGATTACCATGTTAATTGCCTTAATAAGTTGATTAACTATTACGTATTCACTTTCATGAGCTAGTGTTGGAAGAGTGACACTTTTAACCAATCCATTGTCACGGATAAGTCCTACGTTGATTTTGGTGCCTCCCATATCAACACCAATTACTCCGTTCTTTGTCATTACTTTTTCTGTTTATTAGAAACTACTAAGATAAAAAATCGCACTCATTTGATTTTACATACTCCTTATGTCTTCAATTTCTCTACCGAAGATGATGCTGACCAGGTAGGTAATTTCAATTTTTACGCAGTATCTTTAAAAAAAGTAATTAAAAGAAAATGAAACTATTCTATAAAACTGCATTTTGGTCCATCGTCATACTAATGCTCGCATTTTCACATTTTGCTTTGGCTCAAAAGGACAGCACATTCTTCTTCAAGGGAGCACTTAGCATAACCAACAATGGATTTTCAATCATTCCAGCATTTACATTAGGTGAACCAGCAGCCATGTTGGATTTGTCAATGGGTAATAAACGATTGAGTTTTGAGCCTCAATTTCGATATTCGTTAAAAGGACGCCCGTGGTCGTTTGTATTTATTTATCGTTACAAGGTAATTCGAAAAGAGAAATTTCAGTTAACCTTAGGTGGACATATACCCGGTCTAAATTTTGTAACCCAGCCAGTTAATGTGAATGGTGCTGATCAGAATCTTTCTGTAGCAAGACGATTTCTGGCTTTAGAAATATTACCCAATTATGACATAAAGAAAAATCTGAGTGTAGGGATGTATTTATTGCGAGGTCATGGTTTTCAAAACTATGGCCCAAAGGATTCTTTCTACCTTGCTCTACGCAGCAGTATTTCTCAAATCAAACTCGTTAAGAAACTCTACCTGGACTTCAGTCCACAGGTTTTTTACCTTACTCTGGATGAAGATGATGGGTATTACGTCAATGCAACTACAACCATGGGAATTAAAGGCGTTCCTTTAACAATATCCAGTATCGTGAATAAGGCTATTACCACAGATATTCCGGCCAAAGATTTTGACTGGAATATCAGCTTAGTATATACACTTGACAAGCAGTACAAAGTAAGATAATAACGCCTAAAGATTTATCCGAAGCCTCATCTACCTGGTTTACGATCAACACATTTAATCTTGGAGTTATTCCTTATTCATCGCATGAATTTGTCCTCACAAATCCGACTCTATCGAATCGCAGGGTAAACGCTTTACCCTGCTCTTCTTCTTTTCCAATCGAGGGGACTTTTATCAGTCGCCACGTTATTTTGCTTTTCTTACGCTAACTATTGGTTGATTAAATAAATCATTCATTGCCTCCATCGAAACGATTGCTTATCCAGGGCGCGCATGGTACATAGAATACCATTCAGGTGATCATATTCATGTTGCAGCAATTCAGACAGGGCATCTTTCATGTGCCACTCGTGTTGTTGCCATTGGTCATTCCGGTAAGATACCGTCAACTCTTTATGGCGTATCACTCTTACAAGCAGGTTAGGAAAACACATACAATCATCCCACACTTCAAACATCTCATCACTCAGGTGTATAAATTCCGGATTGATGAACACCACAGGCTTATCGATATTCATGTAAATCACACGTTTCATAATGCCTAATTGCGGAGCAGCAATGGCCCGACCAAAATTATACTTCGCCCTGATCTCTTCCATTACATTGTGTAAATCGGAAACCCAGTCTTTTACAAGAGGTAACTCCGATTGCAACACCGGTTCTGATACTTCATACAATTTCGGATTACCCAGAAGAAGCAAGTCCTGCAAATGTTTCATGAATTGGAATTAAGCACTTTTAAGGTACAAAAGTTCAAACAACCGGCAACATAATCTACAACCAAAATGAAATTGAAGAGTAGATAACACAGCTTGCTAAATGCTAACTGCCGGGTGAAGCTGTATTTCCGGATTCTTTGTTTAGATTTGGTATTATTGAATAATCCCCTGATTCAACATCTACCAAAACACATTTCTATGCGCTACCTGGTTGCCTTACTCTTCCCAATTTGCACGCTCACCTTTGCACAAACCAAGCCGATAAAAATTTTTATTTCGGTTGATATGGAGGGCATTGGCGGTATTGGCACATCGGCCATGACCAGCACCGGAGGTAAAGACTATGAAACCGGAAGGAAACTAATGACCAATGAAGTAAATGCCGTAGTGAGTGCCATTTTCGAAAACGGCCCGGCTACCATAGTTGTTAACGACAGTCACGGAGATATGCAAAACCTGCTTCATACCGAACTTGATCCACGCGTGGAGTACATTCAGAGCAACATTAAGCCGCTGGGTATGGTACAGGGCCTGGATGCGTCTTTCGATGGTGTTATCTTCATTGGCTATCACGCAATGGCCGGAGCGCAAAATGGTTTCCTTGCACATACTGGTTCAGGTAATGTAAAAGGTCTGTGGCTAAATGGTGTGGAAGTTGGTGAAGGCGGGTTGAATACCTATTTCGCCAGCGCATTAGGTGTGCCGGTTATTCTTGCCTGTGGTGATAAAACCTTTAGTGAAGAAGTAAAAAAACTGATACCCACCCGCACCGTGGTTACCAAGGAAGCCATTGGCACCAGTGCCGCAAAACTTCTTCACCCCGATGTGGTGAAGAAAGAACTGCAGGCCCAAACCAAAGCAGCTTTAAAAGAATTAAAGAGAACAAAACCGCTTACTACGGAACCCATAGAATTTAAAATCAAAGTGGATACGCCTACACGGGCCGATGTTGCCATGAGCATTCCGGGAATGAAGCGCATAGATGGATACACGGTTTCCTACCAGGCAAAGAACATGGAAGAAGCGTATAAATTAATTCGTGTTATTTATAAGTACCTGGCCTGGTAAAAGGTTCTTCTCTCATTATCGCTGACCAACATTCCCGTTCATTACTTTCAATATCTCTGAAAAAAATTGCGGGTCAGGCGACCCGCAATAACTTTCATTAACTATATGCGTCTTACAAATCCAACTCAATCGAATCGCCTGGCGTAAACGTTTTACCGCCCTTCTCTTCGTCCTTTTTCTTTACTTCTTTCTTTTCTTCGAAGAGGCCGCCTTGCTTTGCTTCTTTAGGCTTGATTTTGGCTTTGGGCGGCTTGCCGTTAACGAGGGGGCCTTGCTTTTCTTTGCTTTCGCCAAAGAGGGCTGTTTGGCCATCGTCTTCAACAATGGGTTCTTCCCCTTCAATTTCTTCGTTGGCTGATTTTTTTTTTGGCGACTCGCTACCCTTTCCGGTTGCAGTCGCCTTGGTGGCAGTTGCTTCGCTATCATCTCCCTCTTCAAGTCCTGTATCCTCAGGTTCTTCTATCGGCTTTACTTTCGTTACTTTATACTGCGAAAGCCGGTTGCCTACTGACTTCCACCCTTTTACATCGATCAGATCTTCCAGGTTTATCGTTTCGGTTTCTTTATCCTTTCCTTTTCCCTTCACAGTTTCAATTTCAACTTCTGGCGTTTCGCTGGTGGTTACAAACTCCAGCCGCGACCCGATGCCCTCGCTTATAAAATTGAATTCCTTATCGTTGGTATTGGTCTCAATTAAGAAACGCTTTACAAAATGTTGCTTGCTTTCGCCATCCCAATACACAGCCGAGAGTACTTTTTTCGGGTTAAACTTCTCAACTAAGATTGTCTTCTCCGGTTCGTAGCGGTTGGTTAAATCAAAGCTGGTAATTTTATAATTGCCACTGGTGGTAATAGCAATAATCTGATCATCGCCATCGAACTTGTTCACGTACTTACCGCGTTCGTCTTTGTTTAACCGCCCCGATGCCTGGTCGAACCACAATTTCAATCCGCTTAGGGTTGACCCTCTGCCTTCTTTGAAATCGACTTTGCGCACCGGGTATTTGGTAATGGTATTTCCACGCGCGCCACGGCCTTTTATTTCCAGTTCAGAAAAATCGAAATCGAAAATCTTTTTTCGGGCTGTACTGCTTTGGCTTAATTTAACTTCTACCACTTCCGCTTCGCCATTTGGGTTGGCGCTTAAATAATGAACCTTGCTGTTCGGGTTGCCCTGATCCAGGTTATATTCTTTATCCCGTATAATGGCCGGCATGGCAAACCGTTTCGCAAAGGTGGTACCACT
>DEIA01000089.1 GCA_002352225.1 Flammeovirgaceae bacterium UBA2786 | reverse complement strand
ATAAAATCATCGGTTGGTGGCGGAGCTTCATTATTTCCTGCACCGCTTGTTTTGGTAATTTTCCACACACGGGCTTCAGTATACCATCGGTTGTTATACTCGCGGCTTTCAAGATTAAACGATACGGTTACTTTTTCGCCAATGGTTACCCGATTCTCATCTACCTTTTCGCCCCATAATGAAAGGCAAACTTTTTTAGGATATTGCCCCGGTGTTTCAATAATAAATTCCTGTTTCTTCCATGCGTTTCCGCTTTTGCCTTGTCCGCTTTGCGGTGGTAAAAGAGCCACCACTACTCCACTAATATCCATTGCCATTATACTAATAGTTTTAAGTTAAAATTCAGTTCAGGTAATACATCTAATCCATCCAGTTGGGCTTCAAAATTTTCGAAAGACTTAACAATTCCTTGCGTTGAATATATCCATGCTTTTTTGGCGATGGGATCGATCAACCAACCCAACCGGCACCCATTAGCCATCCAGTCGTTCATTTTTTCTTTCAGTTGCTTGATGTTGTCTGACTGTGATCGAACCTCTATTACAAAATCCGGGCACAATGGAGGAAATTTATCGCGTTCCGCTTCTGTAAGGTTATCCCATCGTGCTTTAAAAACAAATGCGGCATCTGGCGCTAGCACAGAATTATCCGGTAAACGAAACCCAACGGAGGAATCGACCAGGTAACCCAAGTCTTCCTTACCTTCAGACCAATGTACCAGGAACTTGTAAATTTTAAAATGAATTCTACCGGTATTACCTCCTGATGGCGACATAATGATTAATTGACCCTGTTTGTTGCGTTCAATTTTAAACCAATCGTTAGCCGCACAGAAATCGAACAGTTCATCGTCAGTAAACTGCTGATTAGAAGGGAATTTTAATACGATAGGTTCCATGTTTGTAAAAATACGAATTCCTCAGTTACAATACCCCCGCCTTAATTTCATCCACCACGCCCGGATCAAGTAAAGTTGAGGTATCGCCCAGATTGGATGTTTCGCCTTCGGCAATTTTGCGTAAGATCCTGCGCATTATTTTTCCTGAACGGGTCTTGGGCAGGCCTTTTACAAACTGAATTTTATCGGGCTTGGCAATAGCACCTATAATTCGTGCTACGGTTTGAATAATATCCTGCCGGGTAAGAGCTTCATCACTGTGGTGTCCTTCTGTAATTACATATGCATATATTCCTTGTCCTTTCAAATCGTGCGGGAAGCCAACCACCGCGCTTTCTACTACACCGGCATGCATGTTAATAGCATTTTCCACTTCGGCTGTACCAATTCGGTGGCCGCTTACATTCAACACATCATCTACCCTACCGGTAATACGATAGTGGCCATCTACATCGCGCAGGCAACCATCACCGGTAAAATATAACCCGGGGTATGTGGCAAAGTAATTCTGACGGCACCGTTCATGATCGCCATAGGTGGTGCGTAATATTCCGGGCCAGGGTGTTTTAATACACAGGTTACCGCTCACCTCGTTGCCTTCAATTTCTTTTCCATTTTCATCTACCAGACAGGGATTTACTCCTGGTAAAGGGAGTGTAGCAAAGGTTGGTTTTTGTGGGGTAATGTTGGCCATGTTGGAAATCAAAACACCTGCGGTTTCAGTCTGCCACCACGTATCCACAATAGGGCAATTCTCTTTACCAATATTTTTATAATACCAATGCCAGGCTTCTGCGTTGATCGGTTCGCCTACAGTACCCAATACGCTAAGTGAACTCAAATCTTTACCAGCCACATAATCCAACCCAAAACCCATCAGGCTGCGTATGGCGGTTGGCGCGGTATAAAGAATATTCACTTTGTATTTATCTACAATATCCCAGAAGCGGCCGGCATCGGGCCAGGTGGGTACACCTTCAAACATAAGGGAAGTGGCTCCGGATAAAAGCGGACCATAAACAATATAACTGTGACCCGTAATCCAGCCAATATCTGCCGTGCAAAAATGAATTTGACCTGGCTTGTATTGAAATACATTTTGAAATGTAAAGGCTGTCCACACCATGTAACCTCCTATGGTATGCACCACACCTTTTGGTTTGCCCGTTGAGCCTGATGTATAAAGAATAAACAACATATCCTCGGCATCCATTTCTTCAGCCGGGCAATCGGGATTGCCTTGTGTTTCTACTTTTTTTATTTCGTCTTCCCACCAAACATCTCGCCCTTTAATCATACTTACCGGCATACGGGTGCGTGTGCATACAATTACCCGTTTTACAAACTTGCAGGCGATAAGCGCATCGTCTATTACCGATTTAAGCGGAATGTCTTTTGCCCCGCGGTAGGCGCCATCACAGGTAATTATAAATTCTGCCCTGGCATCCTGTAACCGATCGGCTATAGATTGAGATGAGAATCCTCCAAAAATTACAGAGTGAATGGCTCCGATTCGGGCACAGGCCAGAATCGCAATAGGTAACTCCGGAATCATACCCATATAAATGCATACCCGGTCTCCTTTTTTTACACCATTGTTTTTTAACACATTGCCAAACTGCTTCACTTTAAAAAGCAGATCGCTATACGTAAGTACACGGTGATGTTCTTCCGGATCATTGGGTTCCCAGATAATGGCTGGCTTATCGCCTGATGCTTGGATGTGCCGGTCGAGGCAGTTTTCTGTAATATTCAGTTTACCGCCTCCAAACCATTCTACTTTTGGTTCAGTAAAATTCCATTCAAGTACCCTGTCCCACTTTTTTTTCCATTTAAAATCCGCGGCAACTTCGGCCCAGAATTTTTCGGGCTGCTCAATACTTTCTTTATAGGCTTGTTGGTATTGTGCTAATGTGGTAATCTTCTTCATGAGGTGGTTGAGAGGTTTAACTTCTCTAAAATCGATTACTTAACCGAGATTTCAAAAGTATATTACTACAAGCGACTAAATCGCATATTCTACGGCTACAGCCAGCATTGCCCCGGCTATGGCTACGGCCAATTTTTT
>DEIA01000004.1:70549-81547 GCA_002352225.1 Flammeovirgaceae bacterium UBA2786 | reverse complement strand
TAAGCACTTCTCTTTCGGGGTTGCGTGTCATAACGGAATACTCGCTTTGAATGGCCGTTACCGGTTGTACGGCATGCGCTTTTCTGATGAGCGTCATACCATCTTTTACCGAACTGAAATCTCTTTCACTCATCCCGAAATGTTTTACTTTACCTTCCTTTATTAAATCCTTCACCGTTCCGGCAACATCTTCAATAGGTACATTCGGGTCAACGCGGTGTTGATACAACAAATCAATATAATCTGTTCTTAAACTTTTGAGCGAATGTTCTACAACAGCTCTTATTCTTTCCGGCCTGCTGTCTAACCCTTCGCTGGGGTTACCGTTTTAAAATCCAAATTTTGTAACCACAATAACATTTTTGCGGATGGGCTGTAGTGCCTCTCCTACTAATTCCTCATTTGTAAAAGGCCCGTAAGCTTCAGCTGTATCAAAAAAGTTAACGCCCAGATCAGCAGACTTACGGATGAGGTTAATCATAGCTTTTCTATCAGGAATAAAACTCCGGTGGTAACTCATGCCCATACAGCCCAGCCCTAATGCTGGTACTTCAATGGCGTGCTTTCCTGAACCTAATGTTCTTCTTTTAGAATTTTGGAGCGCATTGCTGTTTGACTTGCCCGCGATATCATTATCTCCTGCTACTGAGGAAAATGTGGAAGTGCTCAATAATGCAGCTCCGGCTAATGCTCCTGTTTTAAGAAAATTTCTGCGATTGTTATTCTCCATGTCTGATATGTTTATGTGATTATTGAATTGGTTTTATCAAACCAATTGCTGAAACTTCCAATCCACTTTACTTAGTATTCTTGTTTTCGTAACGCAAAATGATTTTGTGCTACAAATTTCATCAGGAAAGAACTCGTAATTACTATACAGATTACGGTTTAAGTTACCAATTTTACAGGTTATGGCCTCGGATAATCGCGCTCGAATAATAACGTCAGTCATCAATTTTCAACGGTCAAGCTCCGTTACAAAGCAGTATTTACCCCAGTATCTCCCACTCTTCATTCAACATGGGGATTGTTGCGTGTGCCGTTAAATCAAACTGGCAGGGCACTACGGATACATAGTTGTTGGCTATTGCCCATTCATCGTTATCCTCGCCTTTATCAAAGTTTACAAAGTTGCCTGTCATCCAGAAATAACTGCGGCCGTTAGGATCATATCGTTGAACAAACTCTTCTACCCATTTGGCATTAGCCTGGCGACAAACCCGTATGCCTTTGATAGACTCATTACGCTTTGGAGGAATATTTACATTCAATGCAACTCCCTTTTGCAATCCTTTATCCAACACTTGTTTGGTAATGCGCTTTACAACCTCGGGAGTATGCGAAAAATCTGCCTTGTGACTATAATCGCATAACGAGAAACCAATAGCCGGTGTACCTTCAATGGCTCCTTCAATTGCAGCCGACATAGTACCCGAATACAATACACTAATAGAGGTGTTGCTGCCATGATTAATACCACTTACTACAACATCGGGTTGTCGGTTATCTTTGCATATAAAGTGGCGCGCCATCTTTACGCAATCGGCTGGCGTACCACTGCACTCGTACGCCCGTACACCTTCAAAGATGTTTGATTCTGATAATCGCAAAGTATCGCCAACCGTAATGGCATGCCCCATACCACTTTGCGGACCATCGGGCGCCACTACCAGCACATCGCCCAACTCCTTCATTACTGTAACCAGGTTTAAAATTCCTTTCGAGGTGATTCCATCATCGTTGGTCACCAATATTAAGGGCTTACTCATATACTATCTTAAAAACATTATTTACCAAACAGCGAATTGTAGTGTTCAATTATGCGCGATAGTTCATACTTATCGTCAAAATTAAGTCGGTTCTGTTTGGTGAAATTTTCCACCTCATCAGTTTTACCACGCATAAATTCAAGCCAATCATTTTTCTTGCCTCTGAATTCTTCTATCTCGCCATTCTCTTTCATAATATAATACTTGTACACCAACACCAGGCGGGAGTAACTACCGTAAAAATAATACGGTGACGAAGTGGTTCTGTATTCCAGTGCTTCGCGGCATAACACAGTAAGTTTACCTTCCTGCAATAATTCAAAAAATACGGGGGCTTTGTATTGCCCGGCCAGTGCATAGGGCAACGAATAAAAATTGCGGTAGCGTTTTACTGTCTCGTCAAAAATTTCAAACAAAAGAACTTTTCGGGAGGTATAGCTTTCTAATTTATTATTAGCCTGTAGTTGTATAATGTCTTTATCAAGATCATACTTGATTAACCCGCGCAAAGTATCGCCAGTATCTAATATCACCTTACCGGTATGCCACAATTCAAACGCCCATTGTTGCGCCTGAAGGCTACCACTTACCAGTGATCCTATTAAAAAAAACAATATCCTTACTCCACTCATTTATGCTTTAGTATCAAATGCCCCAGTTTATCGCGTTTAGTCTGTAAGTATTTTTCATTGTGCTTATTAGGCGCTATTTCGATTGCGATGTTCTCTACAATCTCTAGGCCATACCCGATCAACCCCACTCTCTTTTTTGGATTATTGGTAATCAGCTTCAACTTTGTAATTCCTAAATCGTTTAGTATCTGAGCGCCTATTCCATAATCCCGATTATCCATATCAAAACCTAATTGCAGGTTGGCTTCTACCGTATCTAATCCATCTTCCTGCAGTTTATAAGCCTTTAATTTATTCAGCAGACCAATACCTCGCCCCTCTTGTTTCATATACAACACAACTCCTTTACCTTCTTTTTCTACCATACTCATTGCACTATGTAATTGCGGGCCACAATCGCACCGGCACGAACCAAAAATATCGCCAGTAACGCAGCTTGAGTGTACGCGCACCAGCACCGGTTCATCTTTTTTCCATTCGCCCTTTATTAACGCCATGTGTACTTCATTCGTATTCAGTTGCTCGTACGCCACCAACTTAAAATCGCCAAATTCAGTAGGCATGTTTACGGTAACTTGCTTACGCACCTGACTCTCGGCCTTCATGCGGTAAGCAATCAGGTCTTTAATGGTAACCAGTTTCAATCCAAATTTATCGGCCACTTTGCGTAAATCCGGCAAACGCGCCATACTTCCATCTTCGTTCATTATTTCTACTAACACGCCAGCCGGCCTAAACCCTGCCAACCGGGCAAAGTCAATGGCCGCCTCGGTATGTCCGGATCTGCGCAACACCCCCTCCTTTTTTGCTTTGAGTGGAAAAATGTGTCCGGGTTTACCCAACTCTTCAGGTTTTGTTTCCGGATCAACCAAAGCCTTAATCGTTTTGAAACGATCGTGTGCAGAAATTCCCGTGGTACATCCGTGCCCAATCAAATCTACAGAAACGGTAAAAGGTGTTTCGAAGGCAGCTGTATTCTTACCTACCATTAGCTCGAGGCCCAACTCTTCGCAACGGTCTTCCATAAGTGGTGCACAGATAAGTCCGCGACCATGGGTAGCCATAAAATTTACGATTGCCGGGGTAATGGTTTCGGCCGCGCAGATAAAGTCGCCTTCGTTCTCGCGATCTTCATCATCCACCACCACTATTACTTTGCCATTTTTGATATCCTCAATGGCTTCTTCTATACTATCAATTTTAATATTACTCATTCGGTTTTTTGATTCAGCTAAATAACAAAAATTACGGTACTCCTGTTCCTATCGGGCTATTACAATTCCAAGTAGTTTGGCCAATTCCTGTTCGGCTTCTTTCAGGTCTGTTTGGATGGTTAATGCCGCATCCAGATCGTCCCACGAACCTCCTGATTCGGCAAGCTTAACTTTCTGCAGGTTGTCTTCCATCATTTTTTGCACCATACGAAATTTTAAGCGGAGAATATTACTAAACGCTAACTGGTTTATCAGTTCTTTTTCTTTGGGAAAATAAATATGGTACTTATCGCTCCAGTGTTTACTGGTGTCATACCGCGGAGTGATTAACCCAGTAACAGCATTTTTTATTTCTTCGGAGCCATGATGAATGAAATAATGACTATCCGGAACATTTCCTTCGCTTATCCCCTTTTTAAAGATTTCGTATATCTGGCGGTAAACCGGATTAAAAAACTCCACATCTTCCAGTTCGCTCAATACAAAATCAGTAAGCAATTGATCGTTTACGGTTTGATCGGTATAATTCAGTAATAACCGAATGGTCTCCTGCTCCTGCCGCTCCACCATTGTTTGGGTATCTACCTTGGTTGGAGAAACCTCCACAATTGGCTCAACCGGAATTTGAGTTTCTTCTGCCTGTCTGAATTTTTCTTTTTCTGTTTTACGTTTCTCCTGAATTACAACTTTGTTAAGTTCGCTCAGTAAAACACTTTCCTGAATTTTTAACAGCGCACTTGTTTCCTGAATATACACTGAACGTTTTACCGGATCGGGTATCTGTGCAATGGAGGTTACAATTTCTTTTATAGACTCTGCCCGCTTAATCGGATCGTTTGATTCTTTTGCATACAACCCTGCTTTAAACGAAACAAAATCCTGCGCATTCTCTTTTAAAAATTTCTGAAACTCGGTTGTTCCTACTTTGCGAGAATAACTATCCGGGTCTTCGTTATCCGGAAATAACAACACGCGCACATTCAGCCCGCCTTTCAGAATCATATCAATACCGCGCAGCGCAGCTTTGATCCCGGCCGAATCGCCATCGAAAAGTACCGTTATATTTTCGGTAAACCTGCGAATGAGTTTAATCTGATTTTCGGTAAGGGCTGTACCCGATGAAGCCACTACATTTTGCACATCGGCCTGATGCATGGAAATAACATCGGTGTACCCTTCTACCAGATAACACACATCCAGTTGGCGAATAGCATTCTTACCCTGGTACAATCCGTACAGCACATCACTTTTGTGATAGATTTCGGTTTCGGGCGAGTTAATATACTTGGGTTGGTTCTTATCCTTACCCAGCATTCGCGCACCAAAAGCAATAACTTTACCTGAAATATTATGTACCGGAAAAATCACGCGTCCGCGAAAGCGATCGTAGGTCGATCCATCCTCCTTCTTTACAACCAGCCCGGTCTTTTCAAGCAACTCTTTATTATATCCACTATCAATTGCTTCCTTGCTAAAATTCTCCCACCCTTCCAGGGCATAACCCAGTTCAAATTTTTCGATGGTCCGATCATTAAATCCGCGTTCGCGGAAGTAACTTAATCCAATGCCAATACCCTCTTCGCTACCGGTAAGTTGTTTGCGGTAAAACTCCTTGGCAAAGTTCATAAGAATGTATAGTCCTTCCCGCTCGCTCTGAACCGCTTTACTTTCGTCAGACAGGCGGTCTTCTTTTATTTCTACTCCATACTTTTTGGCGAGGTAGCGAAGCGCTTCGGTATAGCTGAATTTTTCATGTTCCATTACAAACGTAATGGCATCGCCACCCTTTCCGCTGCTAAAGTCTTTAAAGATACCTTTGCCGGGTACCACAAAAAACGAGGGTGTTTTTTCGTTGGCAAAGGGGCTTAGGGCTTTATAGTTTTGCCCCGATTTTTTAAGCGACACAAAATCGCCAATCACATCGACAATGTCCATGCGATTGCGGATTTCTTCAATAGTATCGCGTGAGATCATAAAAACCTGAAATCAACCGGCAAGATAGTACGATGGCGGGCAACTTTATCCACCGACAATCCACAGTATTTAAACAAATGGATTTACTCAAAAAACCCTACCGCCACTGTATTATTCGTAAACTCATCAATCAGAATAAACGTGCCGTTGGCCGGGTTATCATGATAGGCATCGGCCGGAAGGGGTTTGGCCGTTTTAAGGTTTACCTGCGCTATTTCATTCATCTTTAATCCACCAGAAGGTGTAAGGTGCTGCAACGTGGCCGTGTCCTGAATAAAATTTACCTGTGTTACCTTGGCCTTTACCCGTTGCGTACCATGCTGAATAAGGTAAGATTTTGCAGTATCCAGCAATTGACTATCCATCCAACATATAAAAGCCTGGTGCTCGGATTTAAGAACAGGTTCTTCCGTACTCCGTACCAGCATATCTCCCCTGCTTATGTCAATATCATCGGCAATGGTAATGGTTACGGATTCGCGATCGTATGCTGTAACCTGCTCGCTTCCGTTTTTATAAATGGCTGTAACTTTTGAATTGCGGTTAGAAGGTAGCACCGTAACAGAATCGCCCACTGAAATTTTTCCACTTGCAATTCTGCCGGCATACCCTCTGTAATCGTGATGGCTTTCGTTGCGGGGGCGTATCGCTAACTGAACGGGCATTCGGAATGAACCGCGTGCAGCCGGAACAGGTAAGGCTTCCAGCAACGATAGTAAGGGTTCACCGGTATACCAGGGCATGTTTTGCGAACGGGTAGTCAGGTTATCGCCATGCAATGACGATACCGGAATAACTACAATCTGTTGTTGAGAATTGGGCAAGCTGGCCGAAAGTTTCAAAAAATCACTTTTGATTCTGTTGAATATCTCTTCAGAATAATTAACCAGGTCCATCTTATTTATGCACACTATTACATAGGGTATGCGCAACAGGTTGGCAATAAAATAATGGCGATGTGTTTGTTCAATAATTCCTTTGCGGGCGTCAACCAGAATAATAGAGGTTTGTGCCCGCGAAGCTCCCGTAATCATATTACGGGTGTATTCTACGTGCCCGGGCGAGTCGGCAATAATAAATTTGCGTTTAGGTGTATTGAAATAAATGTGTGCCACATCTATGGTAATACCTTGTTCGCGTTCGGCCACCAATCCATCGGTAAGCAAAGATAAATCGAGGAAGCCAATACCCTTACGCTGACTGGCGCGTTCTATTGCTTCCAGTTTATCGGTAGTAATCGAATTGGTTTCGTACAATAACCGGCCAATTAAAGTACTCTTTCCGTCATCTACGCTTCCTGCTGTTGCTATTCTGAATACATCCATCTTCTAATACATTAAAAATACCCTACTGCTTTGCGTGCTTCCATAGCAGCTTCGCTTCGCTGATCGTCCAATCGTGTGCCACGTTCTGATACCGATGTACCAATTACTTCTTCAATTACTTCTTCTAATGTGGTAGCCGTAGAGGCTAACGCAGCGGTGCAACTCATATCGCCCACGGTTCTAAAACGCACCGTTCTGGTTTGCACCACTTCATCTGCATCTTTAAAAATAAAATCAGAATACGGCCACAATACTCCGTTGCGCTCAATTACTTCGCGCTCATGCGAATAATAAATAGAAGGTATCTCTAATTTTTCCTCGCGTATGTAATTCCACACATCCAACTCGGTCCAGTTGCTAATGGGAAACACGCGTACGTTTTCGCCTGGTCTTATGCGGCCGTTCAGGTAATCGAACAATTCGGGTCTTTGATTCTTGGCATCCCACTGGCCAAAGTCATCACGTACCGAAAATACTCTTTCTTTTGCGCGTGCTTTTTCTTCATCGCGTCTTGCACCGCCTAAACAGGCATCGAGTTTAAGCGATTCAATGGTACGCAACAGCGTTGTCGTTTGAAGTATGTTACGGCTGGCAAACTTTCCTGTTTCCTCAACCACTCGTTTGGCATTAATATCATCCTGAACCAACCCTACTATCAACTCAAGGCCGGTTTCGGCAACCAGCTTATCGCGGAATGTAATAGTTTCAGGAAAGTTGTGCCCGGTATCGATATGCACTAACGGAAACGGAACCTTGCCGGGATAAAATGCTTTTTGTGCAAGGCGTACTAAGGTGATGGAATCTTTTCCACCACTAAATAAAATAGCTGGCCGGTCGAATTGAGCGGCAGCTTCGCGAATGATATAGATCGCTTCATCCTCTAACTCGCGCGGAAACTCTTTTAAATAATCTTTCTTCATGTGTTCTGTTTAATTACAGTGGCGTGCAAACCGCACTCTTTTGCTGAACTCTCCCACCACCACCGCCCGGCCCGGGCATCTTCACCCGGCATAACAGCACGTGTACAAGGTGCGCAGCCAATGCTTGGAAAACCTTTCTTATGTAATGTGTTTACCGGTATTTTATTGGCCTCAATAAATTCATGTAACTGATCATCGCTCCANNGGAACAACTTTACGAATGTGGCAGCATTGCTTCCGGTTTTCCACCGAATCGTAAAATCCGTTTATTCCATGTTGCTGTACATATTCTTCTACCTGCGCGGTATCAGGAAAATAAACCTGAATCGGAGTATTATAATGCAACCGTGTAAGGTGAAGCAAATCGTACGTTTCCTGAAATAAACGACCGGTATCCAGAGTAAAGATTTGAACAGGCAGGTTGTTTTTCGCAATTAAATGCGTAATAGCCTGATCCTCTTCGCCCAGTGAGGTAGCAAAGCGCACTTGTTTAAAATTTGAACTTGCCCAGGCCAGGCCTTCGGTTGCGTTCAGATTATTGAGGTGATTAATGGCACGCAGCACATCCATACACAATGCTCTAACTACGAAATCTTTGAGGCTGCAAATATAACTTAAACTACTGTACTGATAGACATAACGTATTACGCCTTACCTGCATTTTTTCAAAATTCCTATGAAAGCGCAAACTGCATCCGTAATTTTGATGTTTTACAGTCAATTTATTAAAGCTACCGAACTGTAGGTTGGTTTAGATTGTTTTACGAAATCGATATAGAATGAAGGTTACTGCTGAAGATATTCTTAAGGTACTGGGTACCGTTAATGATCCCGACCTGAAAAAAGACCTGGTAACATTGGGTATGATTAAAGATGTGGAAGTAACCGCTACCCGCATTCAGTTTACTGTAGTACTTACTACACCGGCTTGTCCGCTAAAGGAAAAAATTCGGCAAGATTGCGAACGTGCGGTTCGGGGCCTTGTGGGAGAAGAACCGGAGTTACACATCCATATGACTTCGTCCGTTACTTCTGGCCGGGGCAATACACCCACGCTTCCCAAAGTAAAAAACATCATTGCCATTGCATCGGGTAAAGGCGGAGTGGGTAAATCGACTGTAACCAGTAACCTGGCCGTAGCATTAGCCCAGGCAGGAGCCCGGGTAGGACTGATAGATGCCGACATTTATGGGCCATCAATGCCTGTTATGTTTAATTGCGAGCGCGAACAGCCAGAGGTTAAAGTAATTGATGGTAAAAACTATATTCTTCCATTAGAACAATATGGGGTAAAACTGGTTTCGATTGGTTTTCTTACACCTGCTGATAGTGCCATTGTTTGGCGTGGCCCCATGGCCTCGGCAGCCTTAAAGCAATTTATTGGCGATGTGATCTGGGGTGAATTGGATTACCTGTTAATTGATTTGCCTCCCGGCACCAGCGATATACACCTTACCTTGGTTCAGTCGGTGCCCGTAACCGGTGCTGTAATTGTAACCACGCCACAAAAAGTTGCTCTGGCCGATGCAACCAAGGGATTAGCAATGTTTAAGCAGCCTCAAATTAATGTACCCGTGCTGGGCATTGTAGAAAACATGGCCTACTTTACACCCGAAGAATTGCCCGATAATAAATATTACATTTTCGGAAAAGACGGAGGCAAAAATCTGGCTGACAAATTCAGTGTTCCGCTATTAGGCCAGGTGCCATTGGTGCAAAGTATCCGCGAAAGCGGTGACAGCGGCCTTCCGGCTGTAATGAAAGAAGGTGTAATGGCCAATATATTTAAAACCATTGCCGAAAATGTAGCCCGCCAGGTTGCCATAAGAAATGCTACCTTTGCAGAGACCAAACGAGTAGAGCTAACCGTATAACTTCAACCACTAAATCGCGTGAGCAAAGAAGAAATAACCCATCGTGTTGAAACTGCCTTAGACAGCATTCGCCCTTACCTTGAAGCTGATGGCGGTAACGTACGTATTTTAGATTTGAATGATGATAATATTCTAAAGCTGGAATTCGTTGGAGCGTGTGGTAGCTGCCCCATGAGCACAATGACATTTAAAGCCGGTGTAGAAGAAGCCATAAAACGGGCTGTACCGGAAATCAAAAACATTGAGGTAGTAAACCTGACAACTGCCTAAGAAGGGGTTACTGATACGCTGAGGCAAGGCATTAATCCATAATCCTAATGTTGAGGCAATGTACGTGAAGGGCCTTTGTTTAATTCTATTCATACTGGCCTTACCGGCAATGGGTATTGCGCAACCTATAGAACGCTGCGGTACCACCAAATACGAAACACTACAGTTACAACTCAATCCTAATCGCGAACGCAGCCCGCAATTTGAAAACTGGGTCCTGCAAAAACTCTCCGCAAAACGTTTTCAAAATCAACGCACAACAGGAACGCAATCCCTCTACACTATTCCGGTGGTGGTACACATCATTCATAATGGCGAAGCAATAGGAACTGGTACTAACATTTCCGACAACCAGATTCTTTCGCAAATCAATGCGATGAACAAAGACTTTCAAAGATTAAACCTGGATGCCGCTAATACTCCTGCAGAATTTTTGCCCGTGGCAGGAAGTTTTGACATTGAGTTTGTACTGGCCAAACAAGATCCGTTCGGGGCACCTACCAATGGCATCAAACGGGTACAAGGCACTAAAACAGTTTGGACTATTAATGACAACGCCACCTTTAAAGCATTGAGTTACTGGCCAGCCGAAGATTACCTGAATATTTGGGTGATTAATATTCCCTCTTACCTGGGTTTTGCGCAGTTTCCGGTTTCGTCCTTGCCGGGATTGGAAGATTCTCCAAACGACAGGCTTACCGATGGTGTAGTAGTTGATTACACCGCGTTTGGCTCTAATTTTGAAGGGCTTGGCACCTTTAATCTGGATACGAAGTACAACCGGGGCCGTACCTGTACCCATGAAGTAGGTCACTTCTTCGGCCTAAAACATATTTGGGGCGATGACAGCGCAGCGTGTACAGGAACCGATCATGTTGATGATACCCCCAACCAGGCTGGTAATTACGTAAGTCAATGCCCCAGCGACACCAGAGCCTCGTGCAGCTCTAACGATATGTACATGAATTATATGGACTACACCAACGATGCCTGTATGAATTTATATACACAAGGCCAGGT
>DEIA01000004.1:68618-70538 GCA_002352225.1 Flammeovirgaceae bacterium UBA2786 | reverse complement strand
AGTACAGCCCGTGTTCAATTAAAAATTAATGGTTCCATAGCGGAGACAAAAGACTTCTCGCCTAACCTTGCCAATCTTGCCTCTACCCTGTTTACGTTTAGTCCGGTAACACAAAATTCAGGAACACTACCGTATGAGTTTGAAGTTTTACTGGTAAACAATGTAGCTGATCAACGCCCCGAAAACAGTTTACTTACTGTTACCACTACCGTGCCGGCCAGCACATCGTTACCAGTGTCAGAAGTTTTTAATACGGTACCAGCTACCTGGAGCATTTTCAACCCCGATGCTGCCATGCAATGGAGCCTGCGCAATACCCCTACCAACGGTAACGCGATGTATGTAAACTGTTATGATTATGAAAACGAAGGTGCAATCGACCGGTTAATAACTCCGGTACTTGATTTAACAACCGCCCCTACAGCTTATCTGCGATTTGACCGGGCCTATGCCATGTACAGTTCTTCCTATCCCGAAAAACTACGGGTTCTTGTTTCTACTGTTTGCGATTTTACCCACACGGCAACAGAAGTACTTAGCCTGGAGGGAAGTGCGTTGGCCACCGCACCCAATACTACTTCTTCGTTTGTTCCTACGTCTGCTTCGCACTGGCAAAATTCCGTTATCTCGCTCCACGATTTTATTGGGAGTAAAATTCAGGTTGCCTTTGAAATTACCAATGCCTACGGCAATAATGTTTATATTGATAATGTTATCATCTCAACAGACAACTCAATCGATCTTGCAATTTTATCAGTAGAAAGTCCCGGGCCGGTTACCTGCATACAGCAGCCAGCACCCGTTATCCGGGTTAAGAATATGGGCTCAGTTACCATAAACTCATTTAAAGTTGTTCCTACATTAAACGGACAAACACTTGCAACACAATCAATAACCAGTGCTTCGGGTATTAACCCGGGTGGCGAAGAAACTTTCGCTTTATCAACGCTCCCTTTTGCCTCCGGGCAAAACACACTTTCGCTTACCGTAAACGACCCCAATGGACTATTTGATGCCAACACCGATAACAATTCCTTATCACTAAACCGCGTAATCAACACGTACCAGCAAACCATTCCGCTACGCGAAGATTTTGACGGAGCATACCCGGGCTGGACCATTGTAAGCCAGGGCAATGCCGATGTGTGGAGCGCAACTTCAACCAATAAATTAAATTCATTAGCCTATCAGGCATTTACCAACCCAATCCGCGGAGAAGAGACCTGGTTAACCACACCTGTACTGGATTTTTCGCGCACAGCCAAAGCCAGTATGTTCTTTGATGTTAGCTATGCCACACAAAGCAATGGAAATGAAAGATTGAGAGTGTTGGCTTCTGCCGATTGTGGGCAAACTTATCCCGTGGTTTTGTTCGATCTTGCCGGAGACGATCTTTCTACCGCCACCTCATCAAGCAATTGGGTACCTACCGTAAACACAGACTGGCAAAGAGAATCTATTAATCTGAATGCATTAACGGGCAATAATCAGGTTCGCCTTGCATTTGTAGCTACCGCTGATAATGGTAACAACCTGTTCATAGATAATATTGAATTCTTTGTAAGCGATAACATGTTTCCGGTTACAGTCAGCAATCCATTTCAGGTTTATGGTTCAGGTACGCAGGTTTTTGTAACCTTTAATCTGGAAACCAAAACGGACGCTACCTTACGTATTTATAATTCGGTTGGCCAACTTGTGCTTTCTAACCATCTATCGGAAGTACTCAATCAAACCTACGATGTTAACCTTGAACAAGGTACCGGAATTTATATTGTGCAGATTCAGGCCGGTAATTTTAAAGGAGCATCGCGGGTTTGGTTAACCAACCGGTAAAAGGTTGGCAACCTTGAGTAATTTCAACATCTTTGAGTTTTAATTTACGATGAACAAAACGCGAATAGCAATTTTGTATGGTGG
>DEIA01000004.1:0-68517 GCA_002352225.1 Flammeovirgaceae bacterium UBA2786 | reverse complement strand
CAAGGTTTATTGAAAGCTATGGATATACCCATGATCGGAACGGGAGTAAGCGGATCGGCCATGTCGATGAGTAAACTGGTAGCAAAACGTTTACTAAAAGAAGCCGGTTTACCGGTTAACAAATTTCTGTATTCGCACTATGCGGACTCAAAACAATATTCTTTTGAAGAAGTGGTTGCCCTAATCGGGCTACCCTTCATGGTTAAATCATCTAATCTTGGTTCTTCTGTGGGTGTTTCAAAAGTAAAATCAAAAGCAGATTTCGATAAAGCAGTAAAGGAATCTTACAAATACGATGACAGTATTTTGTTTGAAGAGTTTATAGCCGGGCGCGAAATTGAATGCGCCATTTTAGGAAACGCGCCTGCACAAGCTTCTTTACCAGGCGAAATTATTATTAACAAACAATACGAATTTTATACATTCGATGCGAAGTATGTAGATGGCGATGCCGTTACGATTGATGTGCCGGCAAAACTGGAATCAGCCGTAGCCGAACGTATTCGCGAAGTATCCCGTAACGCTTACCAGGCTTTGGGGTGCGAAGATTTTTCGCGTGTGGATTTATTCCTGACACCCGATGGAAAAGTATTTGTAAATGAAATTAATACGATACCCGGTTTTACCAATTCCAGCATGTTTCCAATGATGTGGAAAGAACGGGGCATCTCATTTACTGATTTGATTAGCAAATTGGCGGACTTCGCCCTTACCCGGTACAACAAATCAAAACGGGTTGAACGCAACTTTAAATCGGCTTTAAATTTCTAAATGATTAAACAACTCCTTGGAATTAATTAACATATGAAGGTGAGGCAATATTTAAAAAAAGGCACCGTTGGCGGATTACTACTTTCCATTTTCATTCCATTAGGTGTTATACTAACAACAGCTGTAATCTACTTTTACATCTATCTGCCTTCTACTACAAATCATGGAGAATCCATTACCGTTCCCGATTTAACCGGAGTGCAGGTTGAAGAGTTGGAAGCGTACTTAACCAAACACGAACTTCGATATGCTGTAAATGACTCAGCCTATTCTGCAGAACATCCCCCTCTTGCTGTATTACGACAGTTTCCGCATGCCGGTTCGCTTGTAAAGCAAAACCGGGTAGTGTATGTTTCGCTTAACCGTGTACTGCCACCCACCCTACCTTTGCCCGAATTGGTGGAGCGCTCTCTGGTAAATGCAGAAGTTGTTTTAAAAAGCCTTGAATTGAAACGCGGTCGTATTTATTATAAACCAAACCCTTTCCGCAACCTCGTAATGGAAATGCAATATGAAGGAGAAAAAATTTTACCAGGCACACGCATTACCAAAGGTTCTGTTATTGACCTGGTAGTAGGCGATGGTCATGGTCCTGCTGATTTTACAATTGGCAACCTGGTGGGCGATTTGTTTGAAACCGCCAAGTTTAAACTGATGGGCTGGAATCTGTATTTGGGTAGTGTACAAATCCCGGCCGGTGTAGATACTACAGGCATGGAAATTTTCGTTTTCAAACAATATCCTGCTGTAGGCGATTCCGTTCGGGTGGGCGATCCGGTTGATATCTGGATTGGACCCAAAGGCTACACAGAACCCGAAGAAATAGAAGGTGATACCACAGAGGATAGCGAGTTAAACTAAAAATTGTGAGGCACCCGGCACTCTTTATTCTTATTTGCCTGACAACCTCTGCATGGGGTCAATTGGTGCTTACCCCTATCAGCAAAGAATTACCAAAACAAAAATCAGCAGTAGCGCGCACACAAGATGTAACCCCGTTATCACTTCCATTCTGGGATGACTTTGCTACTATAACCGATGGCGTAGCTAATCCGGCATGGTGGCAATACGGAAATTCAGTTTGGATTAATTCAGGTATGGGCATTAATCAGCCATCGCTTAATGTTGCTACGTTCGATGGCCTGGATAGTTTAGGCAAACCTTATAGTGTAAACGATGTATTGGCCAAAGGCTTTGCCGATAAAATGGTTTCGGCTCCAATTCGTATGGATGAAGTTGAAACTGCCAATCGTACCAATGTAGCTATTACCTTTTTCTATCAGTATAAAGGGCATGGTGAGGCCCCCGATGTTGGAGATATTCTGAGTTTACATTTTAAGAATGACCTTGGGCAATGGGCACAGGTGTGGTCAATCGAAAATAACGGCACACTCGTAAGCGATCAGTTTATCCGGGTAACCATACCTATTACAAATGCCTCTTACTTTCATGATGCCTTTCAATTCCGGTTTCAGAACTTTGCACGATTATCGGGCCCCTACGATACCTGGCATGTTGACTACGTGTATATTAATAATGGCAAACCTCAAACCGGTATTTTCTATCCTCTCTTTCCCGACCGAACCATTTCGCAGCCTCTTACTTCGCTCTTTAAAGATTACAGGGCAGTACCCATTAAACATTTTTTTAACGATCCGGCAGCCAGCTTAAGGCAACCTTCTATATCGGTTACAACCTTACGCACTGACCAGAGTACTGGCCAGGAGCAACCCGTTACTTACTCTTCTGTTGCACTAACAGAATCGTATAAAAATGAAGTACTTACTGAAAACGAAACCAATCTGGATACAAATACCGGTATTATTAGTGTGCCGTTTGGACAATTTCCAACTATGACACTCCAAACACTCATTAATCCGGCAACGCTTGATGCCAGTGCCGATTCAATTTTTGTACGCCTGAAAGTTTCAATCGATTCGGGTGATGATGTGCCAAAGCCATTACCGCTATCCGATTATGATCCGGGTGTATTCAGCCCAATAAAATTTCGGTCCAACGATACTACATACGCTACATTCGCACTGGCCAATTATTATGCGTACGATGATGGCGAAGCTGAATACGGGGCAGGATTAAACAAAGCAGGAGCGCAAGTGGCTTATAGGTTTGATATGCTTACCGATGAACCCGACACAATAGTGGCAGTAGATTTATATTTTCCCCGTTTTGGTGATGAATCCAGCCAAAGCATTCAGTTGCATATTTTAAAAGAACTTAGTGGTTTAACCTCTGATATTCTCTACACAGGCACACTGCCAATACAGCGCAATTCATTCAATAAATTCTGGCGTGTAAAATTACCTGAACCTATTGGTGT
The DNA here is from genome assembly GCA_002352225.1 of Flammeovirgaceae bacterium UBA2786. Classification (GTDB taxonomy): domain Bacteria; phylum Bacteroidota; class Bacteroidia; order Cytophagales; family Cyclobacteriaceae; genus ELB16-189. Next base: position 65,408 of record DEIA01000004.1, on the reverse strand, counting down.
ACGCGATTTTTTCCATATTGGCTGGAGGCAAACCACCAGTGCGCTTATTGCCATTGGTCTGGATAAAAATACTTCTACTGCAGGTAAAATCTTTGTAAACCTGAATGGCGCTTGGGAAGAGGATGAATTAACGGGTAGCCTGATGATGCGGCCCGTGTTTGGAAAAGGAAATGGCTCTGATGTGATAACGGGAATTCCGGAAATTAAAACCATTCGTGCTTTCCCAAATCCAAGTACAGGTGTGTTTTATCTGGCTGCAAACCTGCAACACATTCAATTGCTTGATCTTACCGGTAAACCAATTGCAATAGAAACTGAGTCGGCACAGACTGAGACCAAAATTACTGTTCCTGCTCCCGCTACTGGTATCTACGTATTACGCGCCTGGCAAGGCAATCAGGTATACACACAAAAAATTATTATCCGCTAACTCAATAACCAATTTGAGCAACAGCGTCTTTAACGGGTTCTATAATAATCACCTGTAAAGGCTGTGGTGTAAAGCATATAATAAATATCAAAATCGCTATGCAGCCCAGAATAATTCTTCCTGTGGTGAGTCGTTCTTCTATTTCAGAAGGTGGATGCGACACTTTTACAAATCTTCCAATTAGCAAAACAAACAACAACCAGCCCGGGTAGCCTTGCACGGTTGGAAAAAATGAAACCAAACCATATTGTGTTGTAAAAATAATTAATGCATACATCCATCGATCGCGGGTGGAAAGATCTAACGATTGCAGTGTGAAATAAATAAACCCAACAAACAACGGGATTTTATACCATAACACTTCCCAACCATCGGCAGGGTGTACGTAGCCTAAGCCGGCATAAAATAAAAAGCCAACAAAAAAGACAGAAGCAATTCGCTTATGCCATTTATATCCCACCAACCCGTATAATACATGGCCACCATCTAATTGCCCGATAGGCAGCAGGTTAATGGCAGTAAACACTAAAGAAAGAAATCCGGCAAATAAAAACGGATAGTGGATCAACTCATACATATTGGGCACGCGTGCTGGGTCGGCCACAAATTTTTCAAAAAAAACAAACAATAGATTTTTTCCAGCCATCGGTAGTAAGCCACCTTGTTCATGAAAGCCGGGGTTATACACAAAATTGCCATAGTTTAAGCCAAACTGTTCGTACTCCGGGTGAATGGTAAAAATATATTCGGGTGGAGGCAAGTGCGTAAACCCATACCACAATAAAATTACTGCGGTTACAAAACCAGCCAACGGGCCAGCTATACCAATATCAAAATTTTTAGTTGTTGTGGTTACCCGTTCGCGTAAGCGGATTAACGCCCCCAACGTTCCAAACATCATAGGAATAGGTGGCAATGGAATAAAGTATGGCAAGGATGCCCGCACCCTATGGTACATGGCTGTAAAATAATGCCCAAACTCGTGTACGGTTAATACCGCCAGAAATGAGATGGAATAAGGCAAACCACTGGCAAAATCCTGCCAGGTAAACTCACCAAACAAAACCGATTTACCATGCGTCCACTCGGCCCCGGCTAACGTGGTAGTTATAAAGGTTACAATAAACAACGAACTATGAATAAGTACTGTCTTAACGTTAGGATTCATGCAAAAAAATCAAAAATATGATTGGGATGTTGAACAAAAAAAGTCTGTAGACCAGCGCGTGCAGCACCTGCTATATTATCGGGATTATCATCCAGAAAAACAGTTTCGTGGGGTATTAAATTATGATCGTTCAGCACTTGTTGATAAATAGCTACATCGGGTTTACTGATATTCAAAAGATGCGAGAAATAGGCCTGATGAAAGTAATAATCAATGCCTGGTTTGCCTGAGGTATTCGTAACAATTTTGTTAAAAAACTGCCGATGAATTTCGTTTGTATTGCTAAGTAAGAATAGCCGGTACGTTTGCTTCAATTTTTCCAGTAAGGCAAATCGTTCGGGGGGAATATCGAGTAACATGGCATTCCAGGCCGTGTCTAATTCATTATCATTAACATTTACCTGAAGCGTTTTGCGCAGGTGATCCCGAAATTCTGCATCCGTGATTAATCCGCGCTCGTAATCATGAAAGAAAGGCCCATGATGTACACGTGATTTTATCTCTGCTATGGGTAATCCACTTAGTGCAGCAAAAGCCTGATGCGTTCGTTCCACTGAAAGATTGAGGATAACTCCCCCAAGGTCGAAAATGATGTTTTTAATTCCCTGGTTCAAATTCGTTGTGTATTAATGTTAAAATCAATTAGGGCTCAATTTTATTCGAGCAAACAGAATAAACAGGAAAGCCTCCTTATTTGGAGGCTTTCTGTGGGCCCAGCTGGGCACGATCCAGCGACCCCTTGATTATGAGTCAAGTGCTCTAACCAGCTGAGCTATGGGCCCTTTTAAAAAAGAGAATGCAAATCTAATAATCTGAATATTGTTTCAATAGCTTATCAATGATTTCAGAGTATTTTTTTTTGGTTTTTACAACGCGGTTGCCTGTTTCTTATAAATTACACTCAGAAAAAACCTACAAGTTTACCTCCCTAACAGGTTCTTTAATTTGCTTTCTATCTCTGCCTTTAAGGCCGATCCCGGTTTAAGAATCGCCTGATACTCACCAACTGTAACCAGCCCGCTTGTTTTTATGCGATCGGGAATATGTTGATCCGTTTGTGCCAGGGCTGATTCAAACAAGTTCTTCAACTGGCTGTATTGTTCATTACTCAGCGCGATCTGTGCCGGTTCGCCCCCACTGTACATACCCGTAGAACTCTCTTCAGGCTTTACAGGTATATACTTCAATTCTGTTGAAGAAATTTCATAGCGATTGGCACTGCCATCGGCATACATTAAGCGAGGTTCAGCATTCATACAGGCGATATTAACTAAAAGCAATAAACCGTAAATCCGATGCATGTTTAAATATACCTAATTTCTAATAGCCTGAAATCAGAAATCAATAACCAACTCGTGTTTCGCCAATAAGCCTGGCAAGCCCTGTACCGCAACTTTCATTTTTCTTATTTTATTCTGATCGGGGTCTATCACAAAGTTTGCAGCAGTTCTTAAATCAGCGCCTTGTAAAATTGTATTCTCAAATAATGCCCGGCTTAGGTCGCAATTATCAAAACGGGCATTGGTAAGGTCTGCCTCCCGAAACTCTACTTCCTGCAGTTTACAGTTCGTAAAAATTGTCCCTTTCATCTTCAGCTTATAAAAAGATGAAAAATCCAGTTGACAGTTTTCAAAAGAGAAAGAAAGCAACAGAGTATGGCATTCGTCAAAACGCAAGCCCAGCATCTTGCAATTCTTAAAATCAACTGTTTTAAATGCTGTACTCCGAATCTTCGCCATACTGAAATCGCACTCTTCAAACTGGCATTCAGTAAATACAATCTGGCTTAAATCTGCATCGGCAAACCGGCATTTCGAAAATGTGCAAGTGTCGTATTCTCCTTTTGCCAAAGGAGTTTGTAAGAAATCTATTCCATTAAAACTTTCGCCTTCTTTAAACTGCTTAATCATGTAAGCAAGTACTTTCAAAATAGGGCAAAAACCAAACGCTACTCGTATTTCAATGTTTCGGCCGGATTTACCAGCGCCACTTTTATAGCATGGTAACTTACCGTTAGCAGCGCCAGCAAAAGACCTGTGCCCATGCTAAGCACAAATAAGTCCCAGCTTAACGCAACCTTAAATGAAAAATCTTTCATGTACCACGTGGTAATAAACCACCACGACAAGGGAGCTGCGAGTGCAAAGGCCACCACAGCTAATATGATAAACTGCCGGTTGAGCAAAATAAATATATTTTGCAGATTGGCGCCCATCACTTTACGAATCCCTATTTCCTTGGTTCGGTTTACTGCATTGATACCGGCCAACCCAAACAGGCCCAGGCAAGAAATTAAAATACCAAACCCTGTGGCCAGCGCCATTATGTTCATCCAGCGTTTATAGCTGCTGTATTGTTTTGCTACATCTTCATCCAGAAAAGTATAATCGAACGGTTTATCAGGATAAAGTTCTTTCCAAATTTCTCTTACCCGAGCCAGCCCAGCCGTAACATCATTTGCAGAAACCTTCACCATCATAGTAGTGAGATAACCTACGTTGTGTTTGTCCATGGAAAGAAACATAGGTTCGAAGTTTTGTTCTAATGACAGAAAGTGATAATTCTTCACTACGCCAATTACCCGCGAGCCCATACCCACCGAATCTTCGCGCCAGTTGTAATGCTCATTTAAAGGATCGGTCCACTTCATATCGCGCACTAATGCCTCGTTTACAATCACCACATCGCTATCGGCAGGTATCTTCACATCAAAATTGCGACCCTCTGTCAACTGAATACCCAGGGTAGGAATGTAATCCGGGTCAGCCGCATATACGTAGGCTGATTTCTGTTCGCCATTAATTTTAAAACCATAACGTGAATAGCCCTGATTAAATGACGAACTGGTGCCTGCCACAGAAACGATTAGAGGTTCTTGCTGTGATCGGGTGCGAAATTGTTCTATCACGCGATCGGTCTCTTCGTTCCAACCCGCTTGTGTGGGGATAATCAATACCTGATCTTTATTGTAGCCCAAATCTTTTGTTGTGATAAATCGCATTTGGCGGTACATCATGATCGAGCAAATGATAAGAAAGGCCGACAAAGCAAACTGCAACACCACCAACGGTTTTGTAAACCCAGCTTGCAGGCGCGAAGTAAATCCACCCTTTAATACCAGCGCAGGTCTGAATCGCGAAAGAAACAAGGAAGGATAACTTCCGGCTATTAACCCTGTTATGAGTGTTAGTGCCAGTCCAACAGAAAGTAACTGAAGAGCTTTAGGCAATGTAAGCTCAATGCCTTTGTTTGTAAATTCATTGAATGAGGGAAGAAAGAGTAGAACAAGTCCAAAGCCAATCACCAGTGAAATTATTGCAAGAATAAGGGACTCAAGACTGAATTGATAAATAAGTTGACTACGTTGAGCCCCCACTACTTTTCTTACACCAACTTCTACCCTACGCGATGCTGAGGTAGTAAGCGCTAATGAAACATAATTGATACAGGCAATAAGCATAATCAGCAGGGCAATACCACCCAGAATAAATGAATATTGAGAATCACTCACCTTATCCCAACTGATTTCTTTCTTTAAGTGAATATCCGGTAGCATGGTAAATTCATACTCCAGCATTTTTACATCTGCTGGGATAGGAACGACAGCTTCCTTTCTCCAGTCTTCCAGTCTTTTACTCATATACTTCTCAATCACCTTATCGAGATTGGCTTTAAATCCCTCCATGTTTGCATCTGATCGCAACTGAACAAACGTAGGCGTACCAAAATTTCCCCAGTTCTCCATGTTGTACTCATAATGATTACGGTTCTCCTGAGGTAACAGAATAGCAAACCTTAAACTGGATTGACTGGGTGGTGGTTCGATGATACCGGTAACTGTGAATGACTGCTTCCCATTGTTATCAATCTCAATGGATTTTCCTATCGGGTCTTCATCACCAAAATATTTAGTTGCAATTTCCGGGGTAAGTACTACTTCCGATTTATCTAAAAAAATACGTTCAGCATTTCCTTTACGTAACTGAAATGAAAACATAGAAAAAAAATCTTTGTCCACATAGGTTAACCGTTCGGTAAACACTTTATCGCCATAGCGGAAAATAGCCCTGTTGCCATCGTTAAACCGGGTTGCGTATTCCACTTCAGGCAATTCTTCTTTTAGCGTTGGCCCCAGTGCGGCTTGCAGCCAGGCCGACCTGCGATAAGGATCAGGTGATTCATTCATCCAGGTATCGAAACTCTTCTCTTCAATTCTGTATATCTGATTTTTGTTTGCATGCATCTGATCAAACTCCCTTTCATCCTGAATGTAAAGAGCAATCAGCATACAAAAAGCCAAACCGATGCTCAAGCCAAAGGCATTGATAAACGAATAAAATTTTCTTTTCTGAATATTGCGCGCGGCAACTTTAAAGTAATTGGCTACCATAATTGCATTAATTACATTGTACGATCCCTTGTTTCGGAGAATAATACCGGGTCGGATAAACCGAAGGGCATTCCAGATAAACCTCCTTCTTGCACGGGCTTCACCCACCAACTCAACATCCAATTCAAACTGCTCAAGCAAATCGCCCTCAATGCCTTCCCATAGGTAAGAAGGACAAATCTTTTGCAATAGCCCATGCGCCCAAGCCGGAGGAGTTGCCTCTTTCATTTTAAATAGCCACCATCTTTAGTTGTGGAATGAGTTTCCATAAATCTATACGTGCTTCTTTCATACTACGCAACATGGCCAACCCTGCATTGGTAACTGTAAAAATGCGTTTGCGTCTGCCACCTCGTTGGTTAGTGGCACCACCCATTTTCGATTTAACAAAACCTTTGTCCTCAAGCCGGTACAAGGTTACGTGTACAGCACTCAGGTTAACTTCGCGCCCCACCCGTTCTTTAATTTCAGTTACAATAGCATTGCCATAAGCTTCTTCCTGAAGAATGCCTGCCATGGTAAGCACCAATTCTTCAAATTCGCCAAGATACTCTTTACTCATTAGTATATGTTTTGTAAAACAAATATACGGGCGAACTAACTGATTTGTTACAACTTTGTAAAAGAAACAGGACTATTCGTATTTAAGTGCTTCGGCTGGCCGGGTCCAGGCCGTTTTCAAAGCCTGATAGCTGATGGTTATCAAGGCCACCACCAAAGAGAGACCACCTGCCAACGCAAACACCTGCCACCCTACCTCAATACGGTATTGAAAATTCTGAAGCCAATTATTCATAAGGTACCAGGTAATAGGAACCGATATTGCAAGAGAAACAAAAATCATCATCACATAATCGCGCGAAAGCAGCACCAGCAACGATTGCTCGGTAGCGCCCATCACTTTGCGTATGGAAATTTCTTTGGTTCTATTCTGCATGGCTAATGAAGCCAACGCATATAATCCCATGCTGCCAATTATTACAGCCAGCAAGGTGGCCATGCTCACAATCTTGCCCAAATTCTGATCGCTGCGGTATTGCGCATCCAACGCCTGATCTACAAACGTAAAATCAAATTCTTCTGCATTAGTAAGTTTATCCCAAACGGATTTAATCTGATCTAATGTGGCAGCCATATTTTCAGGAGCCAGGCGAACAAAAAGTTTCGGCATCGGGCTATTTTCAAAATTGATATTCTCGGAACCTGCAAGAATGATGGTTGGATCCTGAACCATAGCCAGCGGAGGAACTGAAGTATAGAGCGAGGTGTAATTGAAGTCTTTCACAATCCCGATTACTTCATGTTCGCCAAAATTCTTACCGGGGATTCGTTTTCCGTTCACATCCGTCCAGCCATACTCTTTTGCAAATGCTTCATTTACGACCACTCCCTTTTTATCTGCCACCTCATCTGTAAAATTTCTTCCGGTTACCATTTCCATTTTCATTAACGGAATGTATTCATCATCGACCACGTTCATATTGAAGTTGCGATAGGTACCCTGGTCATCGGTGTAGCCAACGGCTGTCCAACTGCCATTGCCAAAATCATGTGAAGCGGTACCGGCTGCCAGTACGCCATTTATTTTTCCAAGTTCAGCTTTGAATTGTTCCGACATTTCAAACCCTTTCTTAATCCTTTCAGGCAATCTGCCTTCGCGTAGTACATTTAATTGTATTACCGCCAATTGCTCTTTATTAAATCCCAGATTCTTACTCTGCAGAAAACTCAACTGCTGTTGCATGATGAGCGTACTGGAAATAAGAAAAATAGAGAGCACCAACTGCACACCAACCAATACCTGCCGTACCCGTTGCCTGGTGCTTCCGGTTTGCAGCGAGCCTTTCAATACGGCAATTGGTTTAAACGATGACAATACGAAAGCCGGGTAACTGCCTGCCATTAACCCGATAATAAAAAGTAAGGAGCCAGCTACAATCAGCAAAAACCCATTCCACGAAAATATCAGTTGCTTGCCCGACAACGAATTAAATAACGGAAGCCCAAATACAGAAAGCAACACACCCAACACCAGGGCTATTGTGGTAATCAATACGGCTTCGCCAATAAACTGAGCAATGAGTTGTTTACGTGCTGCACCCACTACTTTTCTAATGCCTACCTCGCGGGCACGCTTTAACGACCGGCCAACGGAAAGCGTAACAAAATTGATACAGGCTACAAATAAAATGAGCACCGCTACCGCACCTAATATGTACGAATACTTCGCATCGCTTACGGGAGCATCGCCTGCAGGGTAATTGGTATCGAGGTGAATGCTGGTGAGCGGCTGCAAACCTGGTGCATATTTACTTTGCTTAAAATCTTCTTCACCTATTAGTTTGAGAAACAAATCGGGAAACTTGCTTTCGGCCTGCGCTCGCGTTATGCCTTCGCGCAGCAATATATAGGTTGACGGATGAATGTTGAACCAACCGGAATTCATCTGTCGTTCAGAAAAGATTTTTATGTAGTTGTGATCAGGAATAAGAATAGTAAAGCGGATACTTGAATTGGTTGGAATATCAACCACCCCTGAAACGATAAACTCTTCAAAGTTATCGCCCAACTGAATTGATAATGCCTGCCCAATCGGGTCGGCTTGTCCAAAATATTTTTCAGCTTGTTCTTTTGTAATCACCACATTGTGCTGATCGCGCAATACCGCATCGCGTTCGCCTTGAAGTAAATCAAAATCGAAAACTGAAAATGCGGAACGATCGGCCAGCACAACTCCTTCGCTAAATTGTTGCTCGCCAACTTTTACCATAGCATTAATGGCTGCAAAGCGAACAAAACTTTCCACCTCGGGCAGGTTATCTTTTAAGGCCGGCCCCATAGGCATGGGTGTAGTAGTATTAAAAAATTGTTGATTTTCGCCCCAGTCTTCCTTAACAAACACCCGGTAAATACGATCGGCTTTTGAATGAAACGCATCAAACGTTAATTCATCCTTCACAAAAAGGGCAATAAGCACACAGCAGGCTATGCCCAGACTAAGCCCCAGCACATTGATAGACGAATGAATTTTACTGCGCCACAGAGCGCGCAAGGCGATTTTGAAATAATTCTGTAACATAAACCAGAATGATTTGGGTGTGTGAAAGTGCTAAATCCGGTATGGCAAGGCAAGCCGCTTGCCCTTAACCGGTGGTAGGATGCAGTGAAGTGCGGAAAAGTTGTAGTGAGAAAAAAATATTAACCCTCTTCCGGGTATTATTTTGTTACTAGGTAGTCGGCTATAGCCTGGTAAGCGGGTAAAGAAAACGGATCATTGGCTGCGTTACCGGCTATTGGATGAGAAGCAAAACGCACAATAACCATTTGGGCGGCCGGATCTATATAAATAGTTTGGCCATGCACACCCCGTGCCGCGAAAGCGCCATTCTGATTATGGGTAATCCACCACATATTTCTATAACTCCAGTTTTTCAAATCTTTATAACCTGCTCTTTCAAAAGCCTTTTGGTTGCCACCTTGCCGGATGCTCGCAATTACGCGGGCCGGTAAAATCTGCTTGTTATTAAAGTATCCATTATTCCGTATCATCTCACCAAACATGGCTGCGTCTCTCAGGTTGCAATTAAATCCACCTCCGGCAAACGCAATTCCAGAACCATCTATCTGATAATATCCATCGTGGTGTGTTCCCAACGGCTGCCAAATTTTTTCCGAGAGTAATTCAGGTATACTTTTTCCGGTTACTCTGGAAATAATCCACCCTAAGGCATCGGTATTTATGGTCTTGTATGCAAACGCATCACCATGCTTTCCGTTCTTTTTTACCGTTTCTAAATATTCATAATAATTAGTTGGTCCTGTGTAGTCTTTAGGTTTCGGAAAAGGATTTCCGGCTGCGCTAAATGTCCATATTTCTGAATTCGGATTTGCATAGTCTTCGCTGTACTGCAAAGCAGTTGTCATATCTAAAACCTGGCGAATGGTGGCATCGCCAAAAGCGGAGTTCTTAAGCTCAGGAACATAGTAAGAAGCCGTTTTGGTTTCATCCAATACACCCTCTTCTGCTAAAAGCGCTCCTACCGTACCCGTAAATGTTTTACTTACAGACATAACCGCATGTACTCCATCTGCTGTAAGCGACCCAAAATATTTTTCATACACAATTTTGCCTTTATGCAGAATAATAATTCCATCGGTATAGTTTGAAGACAGCGATTCCTGCCATGTCATTCTGCTTTTACTTTTCCATGGAAGGAATGATATCGTATCTATGTTAGCATCGGGGTTCAACGCAAACACATACCGATTCATAGAAGCCTGTACAACTTTTGTAGGCAAAAATTCACGCATATGCGAAACACTGTACCGAAGTGCCGGAAAACGAAAAAAGCTACCATCCAATGCCGATAAAATACTGTCTTTGTCTGGTGGAAACCCCTTCATCCAACCCATTTTTTGAGGATCTGAGGTTGTGGCATTCATGCTTTCTTGTCCGGAGGCTGTAAGAAAAGAAATACTAAGGCCAATTAGTAATGCTATGTATTTCATTGCATGAATTGGGTTGATGTATTTCCCGAAAATAAAAAAATACATTGAATTATTCCTTGCCAGAATACAACAAGACCAAATTAACCATTACCGGTTACATTCGGTTTACTCCCTTATTAAAACCTTGTTTACTTGTGTGATACTGTACAGCGTAATTTGATCAATTCATTGCACTTCTGTACTCCAACGGAGTTACGCCTACATGCTGCTTAAACACACGGGTAAAATGCTGGGGATACTTGAAACCCAATTCGTAGGCTACTTCGCTTACCGATTTCGTTGCATCAAACATCCTCTGCTTGGCAACATCAATCAATTTTAGTGTGATGTACTCATGCGCAGATTTTCCAGTTTCCTTTTTTATCAGGTCACCGAAATAATTGGCTGAAAGATTGAGTTCGCCAGCACAATAGGCTACAGATGGAAGACCTACTTGCTGCGGTTTATCTGACGAAAAGAAGGTATGGAGCAACGTTTCGAATCGTTCTAAAATGCCTTTGTTTGTATTGTCGCGTGTTATAAACTGGCGATCGTAAAACCGTACGCAGTAATTCAAAAACAATTCGATGTTCGATGCGATGAGTTTTTTACTATGCTTATCAACGCCTTGCTCAAGTTCGTATTTGATTTTCGAAAGGCAATCGAGAATAATTTGTCTTTCACGCTCCGACAGGTGCAGCGCTTCGTTGGTTGTGTACGAAAAAAACGAGTAGTCGTTCATGTTACGCGCGAGTGCCGTACCATGAATGAAGTCGGCATGAAACACCAGCGCAAGGCCTTGCGGTTGGTAAAATTCATCTCCGTATGACCCAATCACCTGGCCGGGTGCAAGAAAAACGAGTGTACCTTCTTCATAATCGTAATTGCTGATCCCATATTTAAGATCGCCACATTTAATCTCTTTCAGGAATACAACATAAAATCCGTAGCTCATTCGTCTGAGTTGTCTGGGTGCCGCCTTCGATAGATCAACCACGCTCACCAGCGGATGCAGGGTTTCATTCCGGTTGAAAGCATTATACTGGCCAACCGTATCGAACTTCAGTATTTCGTCCATAGCCGTTCTATTTATATTCAAAATTAAGGTATCGCCACACTATTTCTGAATTCCCGGCCCAGGATCAGTAAATTTGGTAGGTAAACCCGTAATTTATATACGTTCATTACCTTCCAATAGTCACACCTTTGTGAAGTTGATCAGGAAATGAATACCCATTTAAGCACCTGTTATGAAAAAAATTAAATCAATTATACTGGCAATGGTAACGGTGCTGAATATTGCAGATGCTCAAACGACTAAAAAGTCGCAGCACCAAAATCCATACACTTTAGTTTATGGTGGCGCTATAACCGAAAATGTTCCCGGAAAAGTAAATATTCATCCGGTAACCTATACGTTGAATGGAATTACCATTGCTGCCAATGTGTATACTCCGGCAGGCTATACAGAATCGAAAAAATATCCTGTTGTAGTGGTGGCTCATCCTAATGGCGGGATTAAAGAACAAACGGCCGGGCTTTATGCACAACGTTTGGCCGAGGCAGGTTACATAACCATTGCAGCTGATGCTGCTTATCAGGGAGCAAGTGGCGGAGAGCCGCGCCATACCGATAAACCGGAATACCGTGTTGAAGATATTCATGGTATGGCCGACTTTATTACACAATATAAAGGGGCTGATGCGAACCGGCTCGGTGTGTTAGGTATTTGTGGCGGTGGCGGGTACACCATAAAGGCAGCTCAGTCCGACAAAAGATTTAAAGCCGTTTCTACGTTGAGTATGTTTAACTCCGGAGAAGTAAGACGCAACGGGTTTCAAAATTCGCAGGTAAACACCATTCAGGAGCGCTTGAAGAAAGCTTCAGAAGCACGCGCACAGGAAATAGCTGGTGGTGAAATAATTTACGCGGGTGTAGCTAGTATTACCGATGAAGAGATCGCCAAAACCAAAACCGATCTGTATCGTGAAGGGTACGAATACTATTACAGAACTCATGCCCATCCCAATTCTACCTTTCTCTATACCATGAGCAGCCTGCTCGATCTGATGACCTGGGATGCGACCACGAATATGGATCTTATCAATCAACCTTTGCTGATGATTGCCGGAAGTAAAGCGGATACAAAATACATGACGGATGAAGCATTCAGCAAAGCAACGAATGCAAAAAGCAAAGAACTTTTTTTATTAGATGGAGCCACCCACATACAAACCTATTGGAAGCCGGAGTACGTTAATCAGGCCGTGAGTAAGCTGACTGATTTCTTTAACAAAACGCTAACTGAGCAATGAAGAATATTTTAATACTCCTTTTTTCCGGTACCATACTATTCTCATCCTGCATGCCCGCAAAACAAGACAGGAATCAAGAAGTGGCAAACTCCATTTTTCCACAAGGTCAAAAAATCAACAATACCAATTTTAAAGGTACAGCCTATCTAAGCCCGCTCATGGATGCTGACAGCATCAACCCAACATCAATCGGAAACGTGACGTTTGAAGCAGGCGCACATACCAAATGGCATCAGCATCCGGGTGGACAAATCTTGTTGGTAATGGAAGGAGTCGGATACTATCAGGAAAAGGATCAACCCAAAAAAATACTTAAGCCGGGCGATGTGATTAAATGCCCGGCTAATGTACCGCATTGGCATGGAGCTAGTGTTGATTCTAAGTTCGTGCAGGTTGCCGTAACTAACCGACATCTGGGCGAAACGATCTGGTTGAATGAAGTCACTGAAGAAGAATACAAAAACTGAAAACTGATTACGTTATGAAGTACAACCGAATTAATCTTCTTATTGCAATTCTCGTTCTGTCATTTTCTTATGCGAGTGCGCAAAAGAAGAAACCACTTGTCATTGAAGATCAGGGAAGTTTTGCCATTGGCGGTTCCGTGAAAACAAATCCGGGAACATTCGATCCCATCAAACGCACACCTGAAGGGCAAACGTTTCATGGCGATCATGCTTATGTATTTTATCAGATCCCTGTAAACGCAAAGAAACTTCCGCTGGTGTTCTGGCATGGCATTGGCCAGTTTTCCAAAACATGGGAAACCACGCCCGATGGGCGCGAAGGTTTTCAAAATATATTTCTAAGAAGAGGTTTCGGAGTTTATATTCTTGATCAACCCCGGAGAGGAAGAGCCAGCCGCAGTATGGACTCCGTTAAAATTGTTCCTACCCCTGATGAACAAATGTGGTTCGGCACCTTTCGAATTGGCATCTGGCCAAACTATTTTCCCGGAGTGCAATTTTCAAAAGATCCTGAAACCCTCAATCAATACTTTCGTCAGATGGCACCCAACATTGGTGGATTTGATTATGATGTCAACTCAGATGCAGTCTCGAAGTTGTTTGATAAAATTGGAGAAGGCATACTCGTTACACACTCGCATGCGGGCGGGTTCGGGTGGCTCACAGCAGTGAAGAATAGTAAGATAAAAGCAATCGTTTCATACGAACCCGGAAGCGCATTCATTTTCCCTGAGGGTGAAGTTCCGCAGCCCGTTGAAAGTTCATCAGGCCCGGTTACCGCAGTGGCAAGACCAATGGATGATTTTATGAAGCTGACCAAAATACCTATCATTATTTATTACGGTGATAATATTCCTTCAAAGCCAGATCCAAATCCGGGTGCTGATGGATGGCGTGCCCGCATGGAAATGTCAAGGCTTTGGCGTGATGCAGTCAATAAATATGGTGGTGATGTAACCGTAGTTCACCTGCCAGAAGCAGGCTTGAAAGGCAATACACATTTTCCTTTTTCGGATTTGAATAACATTGAGGTCGCTGACCTGATGTCGAAATGGTTGAAGGAAAAGAAATTGGATAAATAACAACCAAACATTTTAACTATGAAGACTTCAGTTCTTGGAATTTGCTTACTCGTAATCAGTGTAGTATCATCTTATGCTCAAACATCTGCCACAAACTTTACTAAGGAGGAACAAGAAGTTGTTACCCTTTCAAAGGACAAATGGCAATGGATGGCTGATAAAAATGTAGACAAGTTGGCCGTTCTCTTTGACGACAAATCAAAATTTGTTCATATGAGTGGCACATGGAAAAAGGATGAGGAGCTTGACATTATTAAAACAGGAAGTATTTGGTATAAGAAGGCTACCATCCATGACACAGCCATAGAGATTACTGGAAAGACAGCCATAGTTTGGAATCGAATTACACTGGAATCTGAAGTGCGTGGCAACGATGCAAAAGTTGAATTTACCGTAACAGAAGTTTATCAAAAGGACGGCAAGGCCTGGAAAATGTTAGCCTTAACATTCAGCAGTGTGCGCGATACTCATGTGATTAAACACTAAGTATTTATTCGAACAATCAGTTATGAGTATGCAACCTTCAAAAATAGATTTTATCAAGTGTGTTATCGCGCTTGCCGTGGTCTGTGTTGTTGGTTGTACTCCAACAAACAAGAACGAAAATACCTGGTCTAGTTACAAAGCAGACTCACATAGCTCCAGTTACTCATCGCTTAATCAAATCAATCTCTCGAATGTAAGTCAACTTGAAAACGCGTGGACTTTTCAAATGCATGATTCACCACCGGGGCAAGATCCTGTGTCAAGTCAAAGTAATCCGATTATTGTTGATGGAGTTATGTATGTAAATTCTGGCAAGCAGACTGTCTATGCTATCGATGCAACAACAGGCAAAGAAATCTGGTCGTGTAAAACATTAGACGAAGGCCAGCCCAGCGCTGCGAGCAGAGGTGTTACCTACTGGGAAAGCGGAGATGATAAAAGGATATTATATTCTTCAGGGAATTATTTAATGGCGATTGACGCCAAGACAGGAAAGATCATTCCTTCATTTGGAACTGATGGCAAGATAAACCTGAATGAAGGTGTACGGAA
Organism: Flammeovirgaceae bacterium UBA2786; assembly: GCA_002352225.1. Classification (GTDB taxonomy): domain Bacteria; phylum Bacteroidota; class Bacteroidia; order Cytophagales; family Cyclobacteriaceae; genus ELB16-189. The sequence continues at coordinate 50,030 of DEIA01000004.1, read as the reverse complement.
TGATCCTCAAAAAATTTCAGTATCACTTTCAACTCCCGGAAGGATCTTCAAAGACTTAATCATTATCGGATTACGCACACCCGATTTTTATGGAGCTCCTCCCGGATACATTAGAGCCTATAATTGCAAGACCGGAAAATTAGAATGGACCTTTCATACTATTCCTCATCCTGGTGAGCCCGGCTATGAAACCTGGCCGCCCGATGCCTACCAATATGCTGGTGGAGTTAACTGCTGGGCAGGGCTGAGTATCGATATAGACAGAGGCTTGGTTTTTCTTGCGCTTGGATCGCCATCGTACGATTATTATGGTACTGATCGTAAAGGAGAAAATCTTTTCGGCAACTGTGTGCTTGCTTTGGATGCGGCTACCGGTCACTACAAATGGCACTTTCAAACGGTGCATCATGATCTCTGGGATTATGACTTGCCTGCTCCGCCAAATTTAGTCACCATCAAAAAGAATGGGAAAGATGTTGACGCAGTCGCACAGGTAACGAAGCATGGATTTGTGTTTGTGCTTGACCGCGAAACGGGTAAGCCGCTTTATCCTGTTGAAGAACGAAAAGTACCTTCTTCAAATATGCCGGGTGAAGAAGCCTGGCCAACACAACCTTTCCCTTTAATACCGAAAGCTTTTGTGAAGCAATCGATGACCGAGGACGATTTAAATCATTACTCGGATTCAAGCCACAATGCAATTCTCGGGCAATTCAGATCTTTGAGATATGAGGGCTTGTTTACGCCTCCTGATTTGAAAGGCACATTATCGCTGCCCGCTACCAGAGGTGGTGCGAATTGGGGAGGTGCTGCTTATGACCCCAATACTTCAGTACTCTATATCAGAGGCAATAACTTACCGGAAATTGTTACCATGGTTGATCTTGATAGACATTTTGCAGCACGCGATAACTCAATTTTTGAAACCGGTCGCGTTACCTACCTGAAACACTGCTCGGCCTGTCATGGTGCTGAAAAGAAAGGAATCCCTCCTACTTTCCCTTCCCTGTTGGATATCAAAAACAAAATGAGTGAAAAAGAAGCGCTCGAAAAAACACGAATGGGTGGTGGTTCAATGCCTGCATTCAAAGGGGTTATCACAGCAGAAGAAGAACAGGCCATTATAGCTTTTCTATATGACAAAAAAGGCCAGGCAACTCAGGTAGCTCAAGAAAAACCTGACGAACAAAAATCTATCCGGTACGGAAATATTACCGGCTACAGAACATGGTCTGATCCAGATGGACGCCCTGCTATGAAAGGACCGTGGAATACCTTGAGCGCATTGAATCTTTCAACAGGAGAATACGAATGGCAAATTCCGGTTGGGAATGATGAGAAACTTCAGGAAGAAGGAGGTCCGATTACAGGTTTGTTAGCTCGTTCAGGCCCCATAGTAACAGCAGGTGGATTGGTGTTTATCAGTGGAGCTGCCGATAAAAAATTATGGGCGTTTGATAAAAGTACGGGCAAGATGGTTTGGGAAACCTCTTTACCTGCTGCCAATAACGCCAACGTGTGTTCATTCTCTTTAGTCGGCAAACAATATGTAGCGCTTGGAGTCGGAGGAACAAAAGAAAATCCATCAGGTTCTGTTATGGCATTCGCTTTACCCAATTAGACTGGCAATGAAAGGCTTTCTTAAACATCGGATTAACATGATGAAAAAAAATTCTTACAAAATAATTACACTCTCACTAAGTATAGTGTTACTGTCTTATGTGGCACTTGCACAGTCAGTCACCGAATCAAAACAAGTGCTCTCGGAAAAACAAAAAGCAATTGTACTGATCTCAACGTTCACAGCAAAAGGCGATTTGGCAAAATTAAAGCAAGCGTTAAATGCTGGCCTCGATTCGAAACTTACTATCAATGAATCCAAAGAAGTGCTTGTTCATTTGTATGCATACTGTGGTTTTCCAAGAAGCATACAAGGCCTTAATACATTAATCACGGTTCTTGATGAGCGAAAAGCAAAAGGAATCAACGACAATCCAGGCAGAGAAGCTTCACCGATAAATGACTCCAATAAATACGATGCCGGATGGAAGAATCTTGCGAAACTCGGTGGTCGTCCTACAGATGGCCCGATTGAAAAACCAACCAGTGGGTATGGTGCATTCAGCCCGGAGATTGACCGGTTTCTGAAAGAACATTTGTTCGCTGATCTTTTTTCAAGAGACGTTCTGACTTTTGCTGAACGCGAACTAACCACCATCTCGGTGCTCATCGCTCTTGGTAAAGGAGTTGAGCCGATGCTTGCCTCTCACTTAGCTTTGACGATGAAGCAAGGAATCACCAGAGATCAGATCGAAGAAATATTTGTGTTGATTGAAAAGTCTGTAAGCAAATCAGATGCTGATGCAGCACGGAAAGTATTTTCAGAAATGCTGTCCCGAAATTGAAGTACCAAAATTTAGAATACTCACGAACCAAATACATCTAATGAGAACAATAACACTCGGAATTTCTGCATTCCTCTTCGCTTTTAGCTTTGCAGTTGCACAGAACGGCCCTGAAGTTAAAACTGCATCAGGCATTGTGCGCGGAGCAACAGAAGGAGATGTTTCATTTTTTAAAGGCATACCGTATGCTGCTCCGCCTGTTGGCGGATTTCGTTGGCGTCCACCGAAACCGGTAACTCCCTGGAAGGAAGTTCGCGATGCAACCAAAGATTGTGCGGATTGCCCCCAACGGGCATGGCCAGGCTCTACGGCTGTACAATCAGAAGATTGTCTTTTTCTGAATGTATGGACACCGGCATCGGCCACTAAGAAATCAAAACTACCTGTAATGTTTTGGATTCACGGAGGTGGTTTTACAGGAGGCAGTGGCTCGGGTCCTGGTTCGTCAGGAAGTGCATTTGCTAAACAAGGCGTCATTCTCGTAACGATTAACTATCGTCTTGGTCGCCTTGGTCATTTTGCATTCCCTGCTTTGAGCAAGGAACATCCAGACGAATACAAAGGCAGCTATGCTTTCATGGATCAGATTGCGGCTTTGAAATGGGTAAAGCAAAACATAGAGGCGTTTGGTGGCGACAGTAAAAACGTAACCATATTTGGTCAGTCAGCTGGTGGTGTGGCCGTACATTCCCTGCTAACCATTCCTGCAGCAAAAGGTTTGTTTCATAAAGCAATTCTTGAATCATCCGGAGGTCGCGATGGTGTGCTTACCGGCAGGCCCATGACAAAAGAAAATGCAGACCCGCTTTATCCTGTTTCTGCAGAAACCATTGGGATAAACTTTGCGCGTAAACATAAAATTCAAACCACAGATGGGGACGCACTGGCTAAACTTCGTTCGCTTAGTGCGAACGAAATTGTTGATGGCGGTCAGGAAAATGATAGTTCCGGTGTACGGATTTACTCCGGTCCGATTCTCGATGGCAAACTGGTAGTTGAAACTGCCGAAAGTGCGTACATAGCCGGAAGGCAATCGAATGTTCCTATCATCATCGGCAATACCAGCGCAGAAATAGGCGGTCCGTTTGTAAGTAGTGTTACCACCAAGGAAGCATTGTTTGCACTCTTTGGTGAACATGAGGCGGAAGCCAAGGCTGCGTTCGATCCGGAGGGTACCAAAGAATTTTCGGAAATACAAAACAGGTTTAACACAGACTGGGTTTGGGGTGAGCCCTCGCGCATGACGGCAAGAATTTATACAACAAAGCGCACACCAACATACATGTATCAGTTCGGCTATGTTCCTGCCGCTGCAAGGGCGCGGGCTCCATATGGTGCCGGCCACGGATCTGAAGTCTCGTTTGTATTCAATACGCTTAATGCAAGATGGGGAGCACCTGCCGAAGCAGCACCCGAAGAAAAAGAGCTGGCAAGAATCATGAATACCTATTGGACAAATTTCGCCAAGACCGGGAATCCGAATGGTAAAAATGTTCCGGTGTGGCCTCAATACGATAATCAGAAAGAAGAGATACTTGATATTGATTTAGATGGTAAACTCACGGGTAAGTCTGATCCGCGGAAAGCACGATTTAATGTGATTGAAAAAGCTTTCAAATCCAGAGAGCGAGTGCAAACACGAGGAGGGATTTAATTTCATTAAAACAAGTGTGATGTGTGGTTATTATTCCATTTGAAACAGGTTTGATTCAATTTCGTAATCCATTAACTTAGATCATTAAAATCTCCAGGCATGGCAACAATCAATTTGAAGATTAACGGCAAGAAGCAAACAGTAGATGTAGACCCTAACACACCCGTGTTGTGGGTATTACGCGACCATCTCGATTTGGTCGGTACCAAGTTCGGGTGCGGCATAGCGCAATGCGGTGCCTGCACAGTTCATCTGGATGGCAAAGCCACACGTTCTTGTGTGCTACCTGTATCCGCTGTAGGTGATCAGGAAATCACAACTATTGAAGGCCTTTCAGAGAATGGCGATCATCCTGTGCAAAAAGCGTGGCTTGAGCATGATGTGCCCCAGTGTGGGTACTGTCAGGCCGGGCAGCTTATGAGTGCTGCTGCTTTGCTTAACGAAAATCCCACACCAACTGACGAGCAGATTGAAACGGCCATGAATGGAAACATTTGCCGGTGTGGAACCTACTTGCGGATTAAAGCAGCCGTAAAAACAGCTTCTCAATTATCATCCTAAATTCTTTCGTTATGACAATTGTAAAATCTACTATAAGCAGAAGATCATTTTTAAAAGCATCGGTGTTGGCTGGTGGAGGTATGGTATTAAGCTTTAGCTGGCTGGCCGGTTGCAAACCTTCAGCAGAAGAAGCGCTGGTACTTCCCAAAGAATGGTTTGAATTGAACAACTACATTAAGATTGGAGAGAACGGGGTAGTAACCCTGATGTCGCCAAATCCGGAGTTCGGATCGAATGTAAAAACTTCTATGCCCATGATTGTTGCCGAAGAACTGGATGTAGATTGGAAGAATGTAATAGTTGAGCAAGCTGATTTCTTCCCTGAACGATTTGACCGCCAGTTTACCGGAGGCAGCCAGGGCATTCGGCAGGGATGGAAACCCTTGCGTACAGCCGGTGCAACAGCACGACAAATGTTGAAAGAAGCAGCCGCACAAACCTGGAAAATACCCGTTGATGAAATAACCACGGATAACGGAATCTTATATCATAAGCAATCCGGAAAGCAAGCTGGTTATGGAGAAATGGCAAATCTGGCCGGTACATTACCAGTACCTGAAAATGCCCCGCTGAAAGAAGTAAAAGATTTTAAGATTATCCGTACATCACGAAAAAATGTGGACGGTAAAAATATTGTTACAGGCAAACCCATGTTTGGCCTCGATTTCAAAAAGGAAGGCATGCTGATAGCAACGGTTGCCCATGCCCCTTTCGGGATGCGGGTAAAATCGGTAGACGATTCAGCAGCCAGGTCGATGCCCGGTATTAAAGATGTATTTGTTATAAAGACACTACTTGATGATTACGAGCGAAATGGATTTGATACAAATTCATTTAACGAACTGGTAGTTGTTGCCGGAAACACCTCGTGGGAAGTGTTGAATGCAAAGAAAGCTTTAAAGATTGAATGGGAAAATGCACCGGATACAATACACATCGTGCAGGGTTGGCAAGGCTCACAAAAAGTAACAGTTCCGGGCGGTCTTGAAAGCACGCAAGGTCACCAGTTGAGAATGGAAGAGATGTCAAAGAAGAAGGGAGATATATTGCGTAGAGATGGAGACCCAGAAGGTGCTTTCAAAAAAGCAGTAAAAGTGTTGGAGCGTACTTACAATGCGCCTTATCTGGCCCACAACTGCATGGAGCCCATTAACTGTTATGCCCATGTAACAAGCGAATCGGCAGAACTTTATGGCCCTATACAAGCACCCGAGTTTATAATGCGCACGTTGGTGGCTCGCTTAGGTCTTCCGAAAGAAAAAATTCAGATAAACCTGGCCCGCATGGGTGGTGGCTTTGGCCAACGCGCTTACGGACACCATATGGTGGAAGCCGCTGTGATTTCGCAAAAATTGAATACACCTGTTAAAATGTTTTACAGTCGCGAAGAAGATATGACCAATGGTATCTACCGGCCAACCTACACCGCCACCTATAAAGCAGGGTTAGATGAAAACAATAATGTGATTGCCTTTCATGTGAAGGGAGGCGGCATACCGGAACACTCCGTTCATGCCAACCGGTTTCCGGCCGGTGCAATTGATAATTACCTAGCCGAAGGATGGAGTTTAAATTCAAACATCAGCATTGGTGCATTTCGTGCACCCCGTTCTAACTTTATTGCTGGTGCCGAACAGTCGTTTTTAGATGAACTTGCCGAACTTGCTGGTAAAGATCCGATTGCATTTCGGTTAGAATTGCTTGATCGGGCTAAAAATAATCCGGTAGGAACTACCAACGATTATGATCCGGATCGCTATGCTGGTGTATTGAAATTAGTGCGCGAGAAATCAAAATGGACTGAAACCACCGGCAAGAACAGAGGGGTAGCTGCTTATTTTTGTCATAATACATATGTAGCCGAAGTTCTTGATCTGGAATTACAAGACAATAAACCAGTTGTAACCAATGTAGTTGCTGCGGTTGATTGTGGTATTGTAATTAATCCGGACGCTGCTTCAAACATGGGAGAAGGAGGTATTGTAGATGGAATCGGAAACGCATTTTATGGCGAGATGACCTTTAAAGATGGTGTTCCGGAAAAGAATAACTTTCATCAATACAGAATGATACGCCAAATGGAAGCACCAAGAGCTGTTGAAGTTCATTTCGTACAAAATGATTTTGACCCCACCGGGTTAGGCGAACCGTTGTTTCCACCAGTATTCGCGGTAGTGGCAAATGCACTGTACAAAGCAACCGGAAAACGTTTTTACAATCAACCCTTCGGCAAGGAACTGGAAAAGGAAATTCGACTGATGTAAGTCAGTTGAATTTTACTTTGCTGTCGAATAACAGATAGATAGCCAAAATATAAATTTAATTGTACGTATTATGTCTCTAAAAAGGATTCAGGTAATAACCCTGCTGGCATCGTTTGTTGTTTTACACGGATTCTCTCAAAACAATCCAGTGATTGATGCATTCCCGAAGGGCACTGTGCTTCATGGAAATCTGCCTTACAACCAGGATGACTTGCCCAAACACTTGTTGGATATTTATTTACCGCCAGACGTAAAAGCAAAAGTACCGTTAGTGGTTTTTATTCATGGTGGCGGCTGGTTGGTGAATGACAAATATGCTGATATAGGTTATATGAGAAATACTGTTGCCGAAATTATAAGCAGTGGTTTTGCTTTAGCTTCTATTGACTATCGGTTTGCTACTCAGGCAATCTTTCCGGCACAAATACAAGATTGTAACCGTGCAATCTCATTTCTGTACGATCACGCTGATCAATATGGTTTTGATAAAAATCGCTTCGCTGTTATGGGTTTTTCTGCTGGCGGACATTTAGCATCATTGGTTGGGTTGTCGAAGAACGATAACATCCATTCGTTCTTTATGCCTGGAACAACCAAATTATTCAGCTTCAAAGCGGTTGTCGATTTTTACGGCCCGGCTGAATTGATATTGTTTCCTGGCAACAACGATCCGAAATCACCCGAAAGTTTGCTGATCGGTGCCTCTCCCCTTTCCCGCCCCGACTTAGCAAAAGCGGCAAGCCCTGTAACGTATGTCGATAAAAACGATCCCCCTTTCCTGATTGTTCATGGCGAGAAAGATGACCTGGTTTCGCCCAAACAATCACAACTATTGAGTTCGTGGTTAACTGTTGCAGGCGTTCAGAACGAATTGATTATAGTAAAGGATGCGCCACACTATGGTGCCATGTTCGATGTGGATGATATCAGAAATAAAGTCGTGGGTTTTCTTAAGAAGCAATTGAAGTGATTCAAATTATTCCTCGTGAAAAATTGATTGAACCGTGGGCAAGAATCAAACATCAAAATCAATGCAACGAATCGCGGCTGTTTTTTTGGAACTGCTCGAACAACAGTTTCCAATCGATGAGCCACATCCTATTCGCATGCGCTATCCATCTCAGTTCGCGAACCACCTGAACATCCATGTCAACCATTTGAACAGAGCAATTAAAACAACCCTTACTAAAACTACCACGCAAGTTATTTCTGAACGTATCCTTCAGGAAGCTAAACACCTTCTGCTTAATACTACCTGGAGTGTGGCGGAGATCTCAAGTGCTTTGGGGTTCTCAGAACCCACCCATTTCAATAACTTCTTCAGAAAGTATACACATCTTAATCCAACAAAATTCCGTGCTGCTTGAAATAATTGGATGATGAAATAAGCAGCATGAATTGGTGAGACAGGCTGAAATGTCGAGTAATAGGAAGGACGTGTCGATTGAGCAAACAGATGTTTGAATTTCGTAAGCAGATGAAAAATTTTAGAATTACATTTAATAATAAAATTATTGTCTTATAAACAAAATCAATATTATGGCAGTCATTAACCTGAACGTAAACGGTAAAAAACAAGCAGTAGATGTAGATCCGGCCACACCGTTGTTGTGGGTATTGCGCGAGCATCTCAGACTGGTAGGAACCAAGTATGGTTGTGGTATTGGACAATGTGGTGCCTGCACAATCCATGTAAATGGAACAGCAGTTCGTTCTTGCTCGCTGCCTGTTTCAGCAGCTCAAAACAGGGAGATTACCACCATTGAAGGACTTTCTGAAAGCGGGGAGCACCCCGTACAAAAGGCATGGCTAGAACACGATGTGGCACAGTGTGGTTATTGCCAAACAGGTCAGATCATGTCGGCCGCAGCCTTATTAAGGACAAATTCAAATCCAACCGATGCGCAAATTGATACGGCTATGTCGGGTAACATTTGCAGATGTGGAACTTATTTACGCATTAGAGATGCCATTAAAACAGCAGCCAAACAGAAATAGATTGTTCAAACTACCATTACTTATAATTAAAAGGAATTGAAAATGGAAAAGACAAAAACAACACAAAGCAGAAGATCATTTTTAAAGTCATCTATGCTGGCCAGCGGTGGCCTGATGATCAGCTTTAGTGGTCTGGCAAAATACACGCTTGATAGTGAGGTAAGTGAACTGTTACCTGCTGAACAATGGAATGAATTAACCGGCTATATTAAAATTACTCCTGATAATCTCATCAAGATTCTTAATCCTAATCCGGAGTTTGGACAAAATGTGATGACCTCACTGCCAATGATTGCCGCGGAAGAATTAGATGTGGATTGGCAAAAGGTAATAGTAGAAATGGCACCCCACGATAGCGTAAAACTTGGGCCGCAATTTACAGGGGGAAGCAATTCAGTGAGGATGTATTGGAGACCCCTTCGGGAGGCAGGTGCAGCAGCGCGACAGATGTTGCGCGAGGCCGCAGCGCAAACCTGGGGTGTACCAGTGGAAGAAGTGACAACCAAAGCCGGAATGCTTCATCATGTTAAGAGTGGCAAATCAGGAACCTATGGTGATTTTGCCTCAAAGGCAGCCGCCATTCCCGTACCAACAGGAGTTGCATTAAAAGATGTAAAGAGTTTCAACGTGGTGCGAACCTCCAGAAAAAATGTGGAAGGATTGAAAATCGTAACTGGCAAACCTCTTTTTTCCCAAGACTATACCCCCGATGGAACCCTGATAGCCATGATTGAACATCCACCGGCATTCGGAAAAAAACTTAAATCGTTTGACGCGACTGAAACCCTGAAGATGCCCGGCATCAAAGATGTGTTTACAATAAAATTGTATCCGGATGGTTTTGAACAGGCTGGGTTCGATACCCGGACATTTAATGATTTGGTAGTGGTGGTTGGTAAAACCACATGGGAGGTGATGAACGCCCGTAAAAAACTTAAAGTTGTTTGGGAGCAGATCAGCGAAACGAAAGAAGTTATTGCGGGCTTTCGTGGTAAGACTGAAGTGGTTATTCCTGCGGAGTTGGAGACGAGTAGTACACAATATCAAAAGATGGCCGAGTATGCAAGCAAGCCCTCGCAGCAATTACGAAAAGATGGCGACCCTGAAACTGCGTTCAAAAATGCAGCCCAGATTTTAGAACGCACGTACAATGCACCCTTTCTGGCCCACAACTGTATGGAGCCTATGAATTTCTTTGCTCATGTTACCGATGAGAAAGCATTGTTAGTAGGACCGCTGCAGGCACCGGGCTGGTCTGAGCCAACGCTATCAAAACTATTGAATCTTCCTGCCGATAAAATAGAAATTCAAATGACCAGAATGGGCGGAGGTTTTGGGCTCAGGGCATATGGACATTACATGTACGAAGCAGCCACTATCTCCAAAAAAGTAAAAGCTCCCATCAAACTGGTGTATAGTCGCGAAGATGATATGACGTACGGCATTTATCGCCCCATGTACACCGCTACGTATCGCGCTGCATTGGATGCCAATAAAAATCTAATTGCGTTTCATGTGAAAGGGGGCGGCATTCCAGAAAGCCCTATTCATGCTAACCGATTCCCCGCGGGCGCGGTTGATAACTACCTGGCAGAAAGTTGGGCAATACCATCCAATATAACCATAGGAGCATTCCGGGCACCGCGATCAAACTTCAATGCTGCGGCTGAACAATCTTTCTTAGATGAATTGGCAGAACTCATGGGCAAAGACCCGATCGATTTCAGACTCGAACTTTTAAAACGAGCAAAAGAAAATCCGGTGGGTAAAAATAATGACTATGATGCCGACCGATATGCAGGCGTATTAAAATTAGTGAAAGAAAAATCGGGCTGGAATAATCCGGAAAATAAAAAGTACAGCCGTGGAGTTGCTGCTTACTTCTGTCACGCTTCGTATGCCGCGCATGTGGTAGACATGGTAAATAAGGATGGTCAGCCGTATGTTGAGCAGGTGTTCAGTGCGATGGATTGTGGAGTGGTGATTAATCCCGATGCCGCAGCAAACATGGTGCAAGGTGCTATTGTGGATGGAATCGGAAATGCTTTCTATGGTGCGTTAACGCATAAAGAAGGAACTCCTGAACAAAATAATTTCAATCGCTACAGAATTATCCGTCTCAGAGAAGCACCTAAAAAAATTGAGGTTCACTTTGTAGAAAACGATATTGATCCAACGGGCCTGGGCGAACCACCCTTTCCGCCAGTTTTTGGAGCTGTGGCAAATGCGTTATATAAAAACACAGGCAAGAGATTCTACAACCAACCTTTTATAAATGATTTGAATGAAAAAAACGATAGGACTTAGCACTATGAAATTGCAATTATTTTTTATTCTATTTCTATTCACCCTTGTTCTTTGCTCTTTCTATCAGGTGTTTGATTTGAAAGCAAGCATGGAACGAGGGAAGACAATATATGAAGCCCAGTGTATGTCCTGCCATATGGCAGAGGGTGAAGGTCTTGAGGGCATTTTTCCACCACTTGCTAAGACAGATTACCTCAATGATAAGAACAGACTTATCAAAGTTACTGTATTAGGTGTGCGTGGCCCAATGAAAATAAATGGTGTTGATTATAATGGCGAAATGACGAGCTTCGATTTAAATAATGAGCAAGTATCTGATGTCTTGAACTACATCCGAAACTCCTGGGGTAATAAGGGCGTACCCATTCTACCCGCAGAAATTCAACCAGCACTGAAAGCATCTACGAAAGATTATCGGCCGTACTAATTGGCCGGCTTGTGCGAGAAAGAATTGATAGTAAAGGATGCGCCACACTATGGTGCCATGTTCGATGTAGATGATATCAGAAATAAAGTCATTGGCTTTCTTAAGAAGCAACTGGAGTAATCAAAAATATTTCAAACGAATTACGCACTTAAAACTCTGACTTTGTCTGGACTTAGTCACTCATTCTCATTATTGGTCTTCGCTCCTTCCCAACCTATAATGGCCGTTTTACGGATATTACCCCACATATACCCACCAAAATTTCCGGTAGCTTGTATAACCCTGTGGCACGGAATAAGAAATGCTACCGGATTACTGCCAATGGCGGTGCCCACTGCACGCGAAGAATTTGGGTTGCCAATTTGTTTGGCAATACTACTGTATGTAGAAAGTTGCCCCATGGGAATTTTCAACAATGCTTCCCAAACTTTTAATTGAAAATCTGTGGCCTTCAGGTGTAATTTTATTTCGGGTAATTTGCTCCAGTCATTCTGAAAAATGAATAAAGCATTCTGCTGCCATAAATCCAATTTTCGTTGAAATGTTGCTTCTGAAAATCTCGCTTTCAGATTATTCAGTGCTTTTTCTTCATCATCCTCAAAAGCCATATAGCAAATGCCCTTCAATGTAGAGGCTACAATCAGGTTACCAAAAGGGCTTTCGGCAAAGCTATACTTGATCTGCAGTGTTGCACCACCATTTCTATATTCAGCGGGTGTCATCCCTTCAATGTTTATAAACAAATCGTGCAACCGGCTTGTACCCGAAAGTCCTGTTTCAAAAGCAGTTTCAGAAAGTGTAGCTCGTTTGTCGGTTAATATCTTTTTCGCGTGTTCAACACTGATGTATTGCAAAAATTTTTTCGGACTTGTACCTACCCATTCTGTAAACAATCGCTGGAAATGAAACGGGCTTAAATGCACGTGCTCTGCAACCTCATCAAGGCTGGGCTGCTTTTTAAAGTTCTTTTTGATGTATTCAATAGCTTCTGCAATTCGGTTGTAATTTGTAGACTGTCCGTTCATCATCTGAGAATATTCTCTACAAATATCTAACCTCTGCACCTTTTACAAAATCTGAAACTTGCTAACATTCAATCGCTACCGTTTAAAAAAATCTACCCGAAAGAACTAAACCGAAATGATGGGTTGCTTTACCTCATGTTTTACGCTTCTTGTTTATTAGTGCTATTACCTTGCCTATGCTCAAACCCTGTATCACAATAGAGAATACAACAATATAATAGGTTACAGCTAAAAACAGATTTTGATTAAGATGCGGATCTATAGTTAAAGCCAGTGCCACAGAAACCCCACCGCGTAATCCACCCCACACAAGCACAGCCATTGTTTTACCATCAAAGCGGCCCAGGTTTGGAATAATCCACATTGGCATCCAGATAGATAAATACCGGCTTAGCAGCACAATTACAATTCCCAAACTTCCGATTATCCAATACTGCTGAATATTGGTAATCAGCAGCAACTCCAGGCCAATGATCAGAAACAGGATGGCATTTAGAATTTCATCAATCATCTCCCAGAATTTATCCAGGTAATCTTTATCTGTTGCAGACATGGCAGTACGCTTGCCATAATTCCCAATCACCAATCCTGCAGCGGCCATGGCCAGCGGCCCTGAAATATGCAAAAGTTGCGTTACCAGATAACCGCCCATTACAATAGCCACAGTAATAATAACTGTTACCTGATATTCGTCAATGCGTTTTATTGCCTGCGAGCCTGCATACCCCAACAACATCCCTACCACTACTCCTCCAATAGCTTCCTGTACAAAAAGACCGGCCACGTTCTTAAATGTAATATCAACCTCACTTCCTTGTGCCAGCTGTAATAGAATGGCGAACAACATAACCGCTACGCCATCATTAAACAGCGATTCACCGGCAATTTTTGTTTCAATGGGTTTGCTAATGCCTGCACGCTTTAAGATTGCAATTACAGCTAATGGATCGGTTGGCGAAATGAGAGCACCAAACACAAAACATTGAATCAAGGGTACGTTAATATCCAGATAAAGTAACACGCCATACATCATGGAGCCTACTAAAAAAGTAGAAAGGATAACCCCTACAGTAGAAAGAATTAGAATAGGCATGCGTTGCTTATGCAACTCCTGCAAACTTACGTGTATAGCCCCGGCAAATAACAGGAAATTGAGCATGGCGCCCATCAACACACCCGGAAAATCGATCTGAGCAACAAGGCCTGAAAAATATTGTGAAAAAGCCGGTACGGTATGGTTTAACCCAACCAGACTAATGGAAGTAAGAATTGCCAATAGCATTATTCCTATTGCCGGAGGCAACTTCAGAAAACGACTGTTGATAAAGGAAAACAGAGCTGAGAGTACGATGAGTACCGAAAAAGTAAAATATAAATCCATACCGGGTTGCTACGAACTTCCAAGATACAAAAATCAGATATGGAGCATAATTTTCCTTTTATGAATTAATACTGTGGGTTCCATGTTTCTGATTTATACGATTTTTCAGAACAACTTCTCCATCTCATTTACATTTACACCTGCTTTTCTATGTAAAGATTTTCGCCTTCGGTACATAATTATCCTCTGCATAAATCTGGAAAAAGGTTTAGATTTATGTCTGAAAATCAAAAGCAGACTATGAAAAACAAGGTTGAAGACGTTCCGCTAAAGAGTTTGGATGAGTGGGAAGATGATCTTTTGCGCAGGTACCCCAATCCTGATACTATTGCTACTTCAAAATCTACCGAAGAATACCGCAACTATGAAGAACCCCAACGCGACAGTGTGCGCGAGTTTTATCGTCTTAACCACACCTATCAGACGTACGACTTTGTGATGCAAAAAGAGGCCGAGTTCCTTTCGTTCAACAAAAAGGAAATGCCGGTATGGAATGCCTTTGATTTTCTAAATCAACTGGTAGATGACTCCGATCCGGATACCGACCTTGATCAATTTCAGCATTTGCTCCAAACATCTGAAGCCATACGCAAAGATGGTCACCCCGACTGGATGGTAATGGTGGGCCTGTTACACGATATGGGCAAAGTACTTTGTCTTTTCGGAGAACCTCAATGGGCTGTGGTTGGCGATACCTTCCCGGTTGGCTGTGCGTATTCAGATAAAATTGTTTATCCGGAATTTTTTGTTAACAACCCGGATTTTAATAACCCAAAATACAATACAAAATACGGTGTGTATTCGCCCAACTGTGGACTGCGCAATGTACACATGTCGTGGGGGCATGATGAATATGTTTATAACATGGTAAAAGACCAGCTTCCGGAGCAAGGTCTGTACATGCTTCGTTACCACTCCTTCTACGCCCAGCATCGCGAAAACGCATATGGTCATTTGATGGATAGCCATGACCACGAAATGTTTAAATGGGTAAAGCTGTTTAATCCATACGATCTCTACTCTAAAAACCCAACACCGCCCAACTGGACAGAGCTTAAGCCTTATTACGAAGACCTGGTGGCAAAATACCTTCCGCCAACGTTAAAGTTTTAAACTCCTAACACACTATTCACTTAACCCTTAGTCGGCCAAAATGAATACCCTTCACACAGCCGATTACTTTGTTTTCTTTGGATACTTCGTTGTCGTTTTTCTATACGGCTATTATATCTATTATAAGAAACGTTCTAAATCAATAAGTGCGCGCGAATTTTTTCTGGCAGAAGGTTCTTTAACCTGGTGGGCCATTGGCGCCTCGTTAATCGCTTCCAACATTTCTGCCGAGCACTTCATCGGTATGTCGGGCTCTGGCTTTGCTATTGGTCTTGCCATTTCCACCTACGAGTGGATGGCCGCAGCCACCCTTATAATCGTAGCTGTATTTTTTATTCCATTATACCTGAAGAATAAAATTTATACAATGCCACAGTTTTTGGCCGAGCGCTACAACGACAAGGTAAGCACTGTAATGGCTATCTTCTGGTTGCTCGTTTATGTGTTTGTCAATCTTACTTCCATCATTTACCTGGGCGCTATCGCCATCAATTCCATTTCCAATTTATCTTTTGAACTGTGCATTTTCGGGTTATGTGTATTTGCTATTGTAGTAACCCTGGGCGGTATGAAGGTTATTGGCTACACCGATGTAATTCAGGTGGCCGTGCTGGTAGTGGGCGGGTTGCTTACTTCTTATCTCGCGTTAACGTTACTCTCCGAAAAATTTGGTTTTGGCAGCAATGCCTGGAAAGGTCTTGTCTTATTAAAAGAAAATGCAGAAAGTCATTTTCACATGATACTCGATAAAGATCATACCTATTATAAAGACCTGCCCGGGCTTTCGGTGCTGATTGGGGGTATGTGGATCAATAACCTGAATTATTTTGCCTGCAATCAATACATTACACAACGCGCCTTGGGTGCTGATTTAAAAACTGCCCGACAGGGGTTATTGTTTGCAGCATTTTTAAAACTTATGATTCCGTTAATTGCTGTGCTGCCGGGTATTGCCATGTATGTGCTGCATCAGCAAGGCATGTTTCAGGCCGAGATGGTGGACGAACTGGGTGTGTTGAAACCAGACCATGCATACCCCACACTTATGAACTTGTTGCCAGCAGGTTTGAAAGGTGTTGCCTTTGCCGCGCTTACGGCTGCTGTAGTAGCATCATTGGCCGGCAAAGCGAATAGCATTTCCACCATTTTTTCTCTGGATCTCTACCAGAAATATTTTGATAAAAGTGCCGATGAAAAAAAACTGGTGCTCGTTGGCCGATGGACTGTAATTATTTCCATTGCTATTGCCGGATTAGTAGCGCCCGCATTAAAAACATTGGATCAGGCCTATCAATTTATTCAGGAATATGTTGGGTTTATTTCGCCTGGTGTACTGGCCATTTTCTTGATGGGGTTCTTCTGGAAACGAACTACGGCAGCGGCCGCCATGACGGGCGCGTTATTAACTATTCCCGTTTCGGCTATTCTTAAATTTCTTCCGGCATGGACCAACGGTTGGTTTCCCGATTATCCTTTTCTCGACCGTATGTCTATTACATTTGTACTCATCATCATTATTATGATAATAATGAGTTTGATAAAACCCGAAACGAAGCCGAGGAAACTGATGGAAGTAGATGTTAAACTCTTCCGGGTAAACCCGGGGTTTATTTTCGGATCTCTTATTATCATTGGAATTCTGATTGCTCTATACACGGTATTCTGGTAGATTTATAATCACCAGGTTTCAAAAGCAAACTGCTTTATTGGTATTAGTTGTATGATAATTAAAATCAGTTACACCAATTTCACCGAAGCAGAGTTAACACAAAACCGTAACCCGGTGGGAGGCGGACCATCGGGAAACACATGACCTAAATGACCATCGCAAATGTTACATTCTACTTCCACGCGTGTCATGCCATAGCTTGTATCCTTTGTGTATTTGATTACGTTGGCTTCTACGGGAACTGTAAAACTCGGCCAGCCTGTACCCGACTCAAACTTGGTACGCGAATCGAACAGTGGCGTACCGCAACAACGGCAAGCATACAAGCCTGGTTCGTGGGCCTCGCAATACTCGCCCGTAAAGGCGCGTTCGGTACCTTTCTTGCGGGTAATATAAAATTCTTCTTCGGTTAACAAGGCACGCCACTCCGCATCGGTTTTTTCTACCCTGCGGGGTGGCGTTACATTTCCTTTGCTGGCATAGTGCAGCACATCAGCCCATTTCATAGTGGTGGTTTACCTAAATAAACCACATTTCCAGAAATTAGTTCGAAATAACTTCGGTACTATGTTTAATTCGGTTGCGTTTTCCAAATCCACCAAATTTAAGTGTAATATTATACGACCAGTTGCTCAGGTCGTTATCGGAAAGTCCGCGCCCCTCGCTGCCATATGTATTGCGATACGAAATACCAGGGCTTAGGCGTAACCACCGAAACAAGTTCATCTCAAGTTGCGCCCCTGGCTCCAGTACATAAAACCAGTTTTCATCGTGTGTAGTCGTGTATGTATCAAAATCATCCCAATCGCCCCACTCAGGTCGGTTATACTGAGCCGTAAAACCCACGCCACTAAAAAGATTAACCACCAAATGAATAGAGCGGTTTGATTTGATTACACGTTCCAGCATCAAACCACCCTGGCCGTATTGGTATGTCATGGGGATTAAGGGGTTTACACTATGTTGCTGAGGTACACGAATATCGTTTGTAGAGGCGGCAAAACCCATCCCAACCATCCACCTGCGGTTGATAAATACACCTCCGTAAACCTCGCTCAGGTTAGCATAGGTACCGTTAATGGTAGTGAATTTGTTGGAGAGGGCACCATAGCCGCTGGTTGAGTTTCCTTTGCCAAAAAGGGTTTGAATTTCCTGAGCATTTGCCAGGCTAGCGGTAAAAATTAAAATGACAACGATAAGACGGATTTTCATACTTTCTTGATTTATACCGGTATGACAATCCCGAAAGGGTTTACCCCCATTGCTCAAGAAAAAAATAGTAATGATTACGGTAAAAAGCTAAAACCGGGCAAATCAATCATTCTCCTGCAAGTAAGTTGTGGCTACCTGAATACGCCCGGCTACATGTTGCTTTAGGGTAATTTGAGCCTGTATAAACGCATTGTGGTTAAGAAGTTGTGAGTATTTCCCGGTTTCAGCTTCCAAAGGGCCAATTATATAAGGAGAAATCAGATTATAATAATCGTCCAACATGGTATTGATGCGTGATGTTGTAAATACATCTGTTACAAATTGCTGCATGTGTTCCTGGTATCGTTGGGCATACACGGGGTCGTCCATCAGGAAGCGAATTAGCGGCCAATCATGAGTAACGGTTTCCAACCCTATTGTAAGACCAGAGATACCGGGGGGCGATAGCGCTTCGTTATTATCCCACGGAATCCACGTTAGTTTGTGCACGGGGTGGTTATACAAATAATAGTTATGAGCCATGCGGCCATACGTATCCCAATTCTCCATGGTGGAGTTTATGGCTAACCATTTTATAAAATGATCAACATGAAAGACTGCCTCTAAATCGGCACGCCATTGTGCAGGGTTTTGTGTTCGCAAATTGCTGTTAAGGGTATTAATCAGACTCACCACATCATCATAATTTGATTCTACCTTGTTGTTCTTCTTCTCAAACTCATCAATTACAAAATCAGAGAACGTACTTTCTGGTTTATACACGTTGCCGGTATCGTGGCCAAATTGGTTTTTAATCATGGTATCGTCCACTACTTCTACCATAGTGTACACCCCACAATACATTAATCCATCGCCAAAATTGATATACACTTTATAAAAAGCAGTTTGCGCACTCGGTATTCCAGCCATTCTAAAAATGTCTGCTCCTGCTTTTTCACGCAAAAGTGATTGATCCTTCGCTCCGGGCGACAAAGACAATTCTTTAAACCCATATAATCGTTGATTCTTTATTTGAGGATAGACGTCCTCAAACCGGTCGAAGTTTAACCGGAACGGAAGTTTATAAATTCCTTGCCGCCAACTGGTACCCAGCGTAGAATTACCCTTCAGGCGAAAGCCAACCTTGTACCACTCTTTGCCATTAAACTTTACCGAAACCGGAACATATTCAGGTTCGGATACAGGCATGCCACCAGGTGGCGAAACAATGGAACCAAAGTTATAACCAAACAAATTTTTCATGTTGGTTCTAATAATCTGCCAATTGGTTTCGCCTAATACAATCTCGAGGGTATTTACCTGATTTTGCGGAAAAATAGTTTCGTAATCGGGGTCAACATTATTTCCATGGGTAAGGTCTGTCCAATCGGTAAGAATAAGATCGGGTTCAACCGGTTGGGTGTGCTGGAGATTTTCGCACGAAGATGTCAGTGCAATAATTAGTAGCCCGCTATATGATAACCGTAGAATCTTCACTTGTAACAAAGATAACAATTGGTCCATTGTCTTGTTATCAGCTTTTGTGGGGCTTCGGGTATTCCCGTTTACCACCCCTCACTCTTTTAATATTATCTCTACCCGTCTGTTTTTTCTTCGGCCTTCTTCAAATGTATTATCGGCAATTGGCTCATTGCTGCCTTTACCCTCAAAACTTATCCGGCCAATGGCAATACCTTTATCCATCAGGTAAAGGCCAACCGATTCTGCCCGGCTTGTAGACAAGCGTTGGTTGTATGCTTCGCGGCCTGTATTATCGGTATGCCCAATGATGTGAATCAAAATTCTTTCATTATCCATTAAAAG
Organism: Flammeovirgaceae bacterium UBA2786; assembly: GCA_002352225.1. GTDB lineage: Bacteria > Bacteroidota > Bacteroidia > Cytophagales > Cyclobacteriaceae > ELB16-189. The sequence goes on along the minus strand of DEIA01000004.1, from coordinate 30,211 downwards.
ATTTACCAGCGTATCTAACTGCCGGGTTACTTCTTTATTAATGTTAGGGCTATTTATATCAAATAATACATCGCTTAGTATAAACTTACGTTCAACAGGTATTGGCGGAGTTATTTTTTTTCTGATGTCTGCGGTATCGGGTTTAGGTGCCGGTGGTTCTGTGGTGTGCACTTCGGCATGAATTGTATCCCGTTTTATATTTTTAATCTGTGGATGTTTCTTGTAGTCGTTGAATCTCCGTGCTTCTTGTCCGCGTCTCCAACCGGCAGCCCGTCTGCAACCTTCATTGAAACAGAGTACCTTCTTGAAAATATTATGTTTGGGTGCATGTGTGGTTTGGAGAATTAGTTTGTTGGATGCCGATAGGTGCGTAATAGCTTTAGGCAGACGAACTTCAAGATTGTCTTGCGCTGAAACGCTGGTGAACGTTAAACCAAAGCTCAGAATTACAATAATTAAAAATTTAATCAAGTGCACAGGTGTTTATAAAAAACGACTTAATACCGTAGTCCAGATGACATAACCTTTCTCGGTCATATGCAAGTTATCATCCATTAATAAATCCGGCAACATAATTCCATTTGCATCTACCATCGGTGTCCATACATCAGCAAAGTAAACCCCTTTACGCGATTTGGTCCATTCTTTCAATTTCGAATTAAATGCCAGATACTTGTCCTTCAAATGCCAACGGGCTTCACTTGGCTTGGCAGCAATAAAAATAATTTTTGTTTTTGGTAACTCTTTCCGGATGGCAATTAATAACGAATCGGCTGTAGCCAGAATCTGGTCTGGTGTTTTACCGGCATTGAGATCATTGTCGCCTTCGTAAATAAAAATCTGTTTGGGTTTATAATTTAAGATTAATGCCCGTCTGTAATAATACAGGTCTTGCATTTCTGAACCTCCAAAACCGCGGTTAAGTACATTGTGCTTAGGGAAACTTTGGGCAAGATTTGGCCATAACCGAATGCTGGAACTACCCGTAAACAAGATTAATTCTTTCCGGTTTACGGATGCATCGGTTGCTGTTAAAGTCTGCACCTCTTTTTCGAACCGCAGCGGATCTTGTGCCTGAACTGCAAGCCAGGTAAGAAGTACAATAATCGCTACACTAAATCGGGCTTTTACTTCCATACTTTATTAATTTGTTGTTGTAAATATACTCTTGCCGGTTCAGCCTGTGCCGGCAGATTATTCCAGCGGCATTCAATTACCACTTTACCTGAGTAGTTTGCTTTTTTAAGGGCTTTAAAGTATTCTAAAAAATCTTCTCCGTGTACACCTGGGGGTGTACGTTCATCGCGTTCAGCAATATCGCAATGCACCAGATAGCCATTAGTTTGTAACAATACTGATGCTGACTCTTGTTCTTTTAACATGTGATAAATATCCGCACATAGCTTGAAGTTGTTTCGGTTTACTTCTTTCACCACATGCAGCGCTTCAGCAACTGTTGTAATCAGATTAGCTTCGGCTGAGTTTAGATTCTCTAAAGCTAATGTTACCCCGTACTTTGCCGCCTGATCGGAAATTTTGCGGGCTATTAAAATAAATTGTCCAGTAGCCTCCGTTTTAGAAAAACCTTCTGGTACTCTTCGGGCTCCACCACTTCCCCACACTATTAATTTTATTCCGGCTTGGTGGCATCGCTCAAACACTTTTTGCGTGTAGGCCAGTATGGCTGCCTCATTTACAGATGGCCCAACCAGCTTAAGATTACCGGGTAAAAAAATATTAAGGGCATAGACAGGAACTTTCAAATTCCTGAGTTGCTTAAGATGGCTTTCAAATTCCTGATCGGATACTGTTAACGGTGATACAATATCCGGAACTGCTTCAACTATAAAGGTGTACCCTGCACCCTTTAAAATACTATCCTGTTTAACAGATGCCACTATGCCTACCTCTGGTTGTGCCTGTAACAGATGAATAGAAAAAACAAACCAGAGTGTAACCCTCATAAATCTATTAATCAGATCCATTTCAGATTGTGCACGGTACGTTCATGATCGACATTTCCCGTATGCGCTGTTTCTTTGGGTTCGAATAACAACACCCAAACTTCTTCACCGTTGGTTCTGGGGTTATGCTCCACGCCTTTGGGCACAACAATCATTTCACCTTCGTGGATAGTTTCCGTACGATCGCGAAAATCCATATACAATGTACCCTTGAACACCATAAATAATTCATCTTCATTTTCGTGACTGTGCCAAACAAATTCATCTTTGACCTTAGCCAGTTTTACATATTGACCATTCAGTTCGCTGATGATTTTGGGAGTCCAGGTTTCTGAAAAAAGTGAGAATTTATTGAGAATGTTGATGCTGGCCATCGCTAGTATATTAAGTTCCGAAAGTATTCATAAAAGAGAAATGTTCCTATCGCCCTTTTTTTCGTATGGTTAAGTATTATAATAACATTCCTACGGCAGCAATCAGTGTCATGCCAATAATAAACCATCGGTACATCGTATCGTTTAATTGCTTCACAATAAAAATACCGATCCATGCGCCAACCAGAATTACAGGCAGGGTGAGTAAATCCAGCCACACCGTATTCCAGGTAATGGTGTGCCAGGCAAATACATGAAACGGTACTTTAAACCAGTTCACCACTAAAAAAAACCAGGCCGTTGTTCCAATAAATTCATTTTTTGGCAACCGTACCGCGAGTAAGTAAACGCTCATAACCGAACCCGCCAGATTACCAACCATAGAAGTAAACCCTCCGGCTATACCCGTGCCTATGGCAAACCCCTTATGCCTGGGAATGTTGTTTGGATTAGTTCGTTCCAGTAAAATCATTATAGCCAGGCTAATTAAAATAGTTATAGCCATTACCCATTTAAATAGTTGGTCGTTGATGTAGTTGCCGGTAACCGTTCCTGCCAACACGCCCAGTGCAGCCCATGGAAATAAAACTTTTAAATGCTGCCACGAAGCATGCCTGTGATAATACCACACGCCAAATACATCGGCTATTACCAGCATGGGCAACAATACTCCGCTGGAGAGCTGGCCGCCAAATACCATAGCGAGCAACGGCACGGATAACATACCCGCACCATGCACTCCGGTTTTAGACATACCGGTAAGCAGGGCCACACAAAGTATGATTATAATTTCGGTGTTACTTAGCGTAAAGGAGAAGAGATGCATTGTTGTTACCGGTTGCCACCAACCCGTGCAATTAAATGGCGCCCTAAATTATTAGTTTCAAAGCCAAAAACGGGTAACTATCTGCTATTTCTGAATTTTCTTCAATCCGGCCTCAATCTCGGCTTTAGATAACCATTGCCCACGCATCATTACACCAGAAATTTTCTTAGTGTTGGTAACATCGGTAAGCGGGTTGCCGTCAATTAAAATCAAATCGGCTACATTACCGGCATTGATTGTGCCTCCGTCATTCATGTTAAGATAAGCAGCCACGTTTACTGTTCCGGTACGCAACGCCTGATATGGGGTAAGTCCGGCATCTACCAGGTATTTTAACTCATTGTGGGTTGAAAAACCAGGGACATTAAAAATCTGTGGTGCATCGCACCCTAACAACAGGCCCACTCCATTTTTCTGACACTCCAGAATAAGTTTACGTCTTAGTTTAATAAAGTTTTTGATTTTAGCAGCATTGTATTGTGGGTTAGCCATCAGATTTTTTTTGCTTTCGATCCACTGATTAACTGTTTGCTTGCTCATGTATTTGCTATCCGGATCATTGAGAAAAACATCACCGGTATAATCCGGATCAAACCATCTATCGGCTAATGATTGCGTAGGCACCACCCAAATGTCTTTTGCTTTCAATTGTTCCATCAATTTAGGAATACCACTTTCATCGGCTTGCTCAGCGGCAAACATGCCAAACAAACCCGCTTGTTGCTCCGTCATGGTTTCGATGCCCGGAACCAATGCTTCCACAAAACCATCCAGGTGATCGATAGAAGAATAGCCGGCATCAATCGCGCGCCACACTCCTACTCCAAATGATACATGCCCGGCAAAAGGAATTTTCATTTCATTGGCAGTAGTGCTGATGGCCGAAAAGGTTTCTTTGGTAAGCCCGGGATGCAACTTTAGAAAATCATAACCAGCTGCCTTTTGCTCGCGTACCATTTCAGCTCCGCGTTCGGCAGTTTTTACACTTAACCCATTAAACGATGGACCGGTGGTATAAAAGCGTGGTCCAAACACTTCTCCTGAATTAATTTTTGAACGCAACGAAATATGGCTGGCGTGCCCTAACATACCACGAATAGTAGTAATGCCATTGGCCGCAAACAAAAAGAGAACTTCTTTATGCGCTTCAAGATTATCGTTGGGCGGCACGTGGGCATGCATTTCGGCAAGGCCGGGTATCAGGTATTTGCCTTTGGCATCAATTAACAAAGCAGTATTGCTATACTTCAGGTTTTTACCAATAGCTGCTATCTTGCCATTTTTAATTACTACCGTTTGATTTTGCAAAACCTGCTCTGTATCCATCGGTACAACATTTACGGATGCAAATACAATTTCGCGCTGGTGCGAGTCAATTAGTTGCTGGCTATAGCTTCCCGTAGAACATAGTAGTAGAAATACAAACAGGTGCTTCATACAAGTGAATTTTAACTAAAGCTAAAGATTTAAGCTAATAAAAAGAACCGCCTACCAGAAAGTGCCGCCCGGTAGTTAAAAATCAGTTTATCGCTTAAACCATGTTACAGCATCTTCCATTGCCTTATCTACGGAAGTAAAAACAATCCCTAATTCTTTTTTTGCTTTTGTATTGTCGTAATAGTTATGCACACACAACGCCTTCATATTGGCTAGTGTAAGGGATGTACGAACACCAGCCCATTGCAAGCCACTACCCAAAACCCCAACCATAAACAACAGCCACCCCGGAACAGGTACCAGCCAGGCTTGTTGGTTTGATATTCTACACAGGCGTTTGTAGAAATTACGATACGAAGTATTCTCGTTCGCCAATAAATAATGTTCATTGCGTTTGCCCAGCAGCAATGCCCTTATTATGCCTTGTGCCACATCAACTACCGGAGCAAAATTTTTTCCTCCGGGTGGGTAAAAAATAATTCTTTTCCCCAAGACCATTCTCACAATTTGACCCGAGCTATTGCCTGCATCATAAGCCCCCAGCATAAATGTAGGGTGAACTGTAACCACATCCAGTTGTGAAGCATGCTTTTCCAAACTTTGTTCCGCGGTTTGTTTACTTCTGGCATATCCCATACGGGTAAAGGGTGCGCGCATGGCATGAACTTCTGTACCCGGGTATTGCATTGAACCAAACCCTATGGTGTTGGCTGTGCTAACATAAACCATCCGTTGTACATGCGCCTGTGCAGCAACTTCTGCTAACGTAACTGTTGCCTCAACATTTACACGATAGTATTGCTGATACCGGGGTTCGTTGGTACACGTTAATGCCGCAGCATGAATAATGTGCGTGCAACCCGCTACTGCACATTTAACCATTCTTGCATCGGTAAGGTCGCCCGTTATAACCTCTGTACCTGAATGAGGATTTAATAGATATTTGTTTCTGGTTCGCACCATAGCACGTACCGGTATACCTTGTTGTTGTAAAGCCAGTACAACATGTGTACCCAGCAATCCGCTTGCTCCGGTAACCAAAACTTTCATCTTGTACAACGCTCCATTTTTATTTCCCGCTCAATGGCTTTGGTAAGGAGAGGCAAACGCACCCAGATGGGCAGTACTTTCATCAACAACCAACTAATGCCATTGCCCCATCCCAGCATAATCATGGTATCGCGTTTAAACAGTTGCCGGATGGATATTGCCGCAACCTTTTCGGGTGATAACAAACCTAACCGGCCAAACAAACCTTGTCTGTTTATACGAGTTGTTGCATCGTGGTTGGTTTTCATGGGGCCCGGATTTACTACACTCACAAATACATTGGTGTCTCTCAGTTCCTGATACAATCCCCTTGTAAAGTGATGTATGAAAGCCTTAGATGCCGGGTAAACCGTTTTAAAACCCATCGGGCTAAACGCGGCCATGCTCGCCACATTTAAAATATAGGCACGTGGCTGACGCATAAGATTGTGTACTAAAGCCCGTGTAATTAATGAAGTGGACATTACATTCAATTGAATAATGCGATTAATATAATCGGTATCTGCTTCAATAAATCTTTTGGTACCTCCCATTCCGGCATTATTAATTAACAGGCTTACGCTGAAATGATCGTTGATCCAATCGGTAACCAAGCGAACATTTTCATGCACAGTAAGATCGGTTTCGTACCAGGCTACTTCAATAGAATATTTCATGAGTTGGGTTGCCATCTCAGGTAAACCTTCATGCGGCAGCGAAATCAACACTACATTAATTTTACGCTTTGCCAGTTCAAACGCAAACGCTTTACCCAACCCACTGCTGGCACCGGTTATAACAGCGTACTCTATCATTTTTCAGAAAGATTATTTTGATTAATAAACCGGAGTGTACCGATAAACGTATCGGTAACCACAGTTTTTACCATACCAGCCTCGTACGTATAGTTGCTTATATTGCCATTGGGCAAAGCAATACTAAAACAATGAGGCCCGGTTTTCTCCATAAACACCATCTTTTGAAAGTTTTGTGAATACACCCATAAAGACTCTTTGGGTTCATTAAAATATATGGATACTACACTGGCGTGTATAACTTCTGATAGCGAACGTTTACGATTTTGCTCATTTACAATTTGGTACGTATCGCCTTCCCGCGTAAGCTGGTTTTTGGCTCTCCCCAACCCATTAACCTGGCGCTGATGAGAAGAGGCGTGCAACACGCCCGTTTTATAAACATCCGTAATTTTTTCAGACACCTGTATGGTGTAAATCATATCTACCACCACATCAGAGGAAAGTGTATAGGTGGTTTGATCCTGATCTACCTGCTGTTGTATGGTTAATGTGCCTACTGCACTATCATTCCGTGTTACCTTAAACTGTAGTTCGGTTGATTTAACATGGGTAAACCAAAAAGCACTGCCCGTAAATCCGCAAAGCAAAATAATCCAACGCACCATATCTTATTTTGCATGTAGGACAAACCATATTGCATTTACCCCTATACATGATTCAAAAAAAGAAGTTAGCTGAAAAGTATTCGGGTGATGTGACGATAGAAGCAGATCGTTACCATGACAATGCACTTTAAAGCTGCCATATATTATCCAGCACGCTTCCGTTCACCAACTAAGTACGCATTTATCACTTTAAATATGTGGTATCATAACACCAATTTTCTATTTTTACTGTCCAATTTCAGATTTAGTTATGGGTCGTATATTCGAAAAGAGAAAGCACAAAATGTTCGCCCGCTTCGATAAGATGGCGAAAGGATTTACCCGCATTGGAAAAGATATTGCCATTGCCGTTAAGCAAGCAGGGCCAAACCCCGATAACAATCCGCGGCTGCGTATGGCTATACAAAATGCCAAAGGATTAAACATGCCTAAAGATCGTGTTGAAGCGGCTATTAAACGGGCATCCAGCAAAGAAGAAAAAGATTTTCAGGAAATTATTTATGAAGGGTATGCACCCCACGGAGTACCCGTAATTGTAGCATGCGCTACGGATAATCCCACACGCACGGTTGCAAATGTAAGGCTGCACTTTTCAAAAAATGGCGGTAGCATGGGAAACTCCGGATCGGTTATGTTTATGTTCGAGCACCGCGGTGTATTTAAGTTCGATCCGGCCAAATTAAATCTGAACGAGGTTGAACTTGACCTGATAGATGCCGGTGCTGAAGATATTCAGCGTGATGAGGAAGAAATACTGGTGTACACCAAGTTTGCTGACTTCGGTCAGATGCAGAAGTTTCTCGAGTCGAAAGGTTGGGAACCGAAAAGTTCGGAACTGCAATACATTCCTACAACAACCAAAGAACTAAGTGAAGCAGAGCAAGACGAAGTAATGGAATGTGTGGGCGCATTAGAAGCGGATGATGATGTGCAAAACGTGTATCATAATTTAGCCTAATGAAACCCGCTATTTTTATAGCGCTTTTACTGATTGGAGCAAATGCTCAAGCTCAGGATACCGTTCGGTTTTCTACCATACATTTTTTCGGAGGCGTTCAAACCGCCATACCCTCAAGCGAATTCCGCGAAGTAATTAATAACTCCTTTGGTAATCTCGGCTACGGCCTTAACCTGGGGTTTGTCTTGAGTCCGTTAGGCGAAAAAAAACCTTCTCCTGTTTTATTAGGTGCCGATTTCGGTTATTTCACTTACGGTAACGAAAAGCAAAAGGGTACCTCCACTTCGCCTCCACTAAAAACTACCCATAATGTATTTACCTGGAATGCCATGGCCCGCCTGAAACCAACGCATCATAAAGGCAGTATAATTCCTTTTGCAGATGGTTTAATCGGGTTGAAACTCTTTAACTCCAAAACCAAAATAGACAAGAACGTAACCGATATTATTTTCAACACCGACCAACGCGAAGTAATTAATAACGTAAAAGATACCGGCCTTAATTATGGATTAGGTCTTGGGTTTTATACCAACCCAAAGAAAAACACAAATCCGGGATTTCAGTTGCGTGTACTTTACCTGTGGGGTGATGAGGTAAAGTATGTGGTACGCAATTCGGTAGCGGTAGACCAAAACGGGTTTGTTACCTTCTCTACCAATCGTGCAAATACCTCTATGATAATTGTACAACTGAATTTTACTGCGCTGGGTCTTAAAACACTGGTAGGTTCTTATTAAACTTATCGCAAGAGTCAAAAAACCCACCAAGCAACCCTAAAAAGGGCTAATTTATTCCCTTAATTTCTTAGTTTTGTAATTCTGCCAATAGCAGAAAATGGTTTTTTTGACGTTTTAAGCCAATATATAACCAACCTAAACATCCGTATGAAAGCCGCCTTCACGGGCCTACTCCTTCTCCTGATCACTCAGGCTTCCGCACAAGATGTTGAGGCCTATGGTGTGTTCGGAGGGTTTAATTTTCCTTTTACTGTAGATCAGGGTCTGCAGAAAGATCAACGCTTCTATGGAAAGTTTACAATTCGGGCTACTCCGGTTGGGTTTTCGTATGGATATGATCGTGTTGGGCATGGCGTTTTGTTCACCCCAAACTATACACAAATCGGCCAGAAGTTTATTATCAAAAATACTACCGGTGGCGAAGTAGGCACGCGCGATATACAGATGGGTTACTTAAGCGTACCCGTTGCATTAAAAATTCATATTAACGATATGTCTTTCTTTCGTATGAGCCTGGTAGCAGCAATTGCGCCAAGTGTTCTGATTGCAGGACAGGAAACTTTTACTATTAATTCGCCATCGGGGTTAACTAAAATCCGATATCCGAAAGGCATTAGTGTGCCCACCGATCCGGGATACGAAATAGTGTATGATGGTGTGTTTGTACCCCGATTAGATAAACACGTATATGTACCCAAGAGTAAGTTTAATGCGTTTCAATTGTTTGGATCGGTTGGACTACGCAGCGATTTTGATTTGAACGATGACTGGAGTATTAACTTTGATGGTCGTGCCAACTTTGGAATTTTTGATACCCGTAAATCTGCTTACCTGAATGAATTAAAAACTCCAGATGGCCCAACTGATATAAATGGAAACCCCGGTGCCCCGGATCTTTACGGACAACGTAGAGAAATTTTTCTTTCGGTTTCATTCGGTTTATCACGTATTATTCAGATCAAACACGCCTACAAGCCTAAGGTTACCACTCACGCTGAAAACTTCAGAGCAGCCAATGCCAAGCCGCCCCGCTCAACCAGTGGCGTAAATGGCGGTATGCACAAACAAAAAGGTGGCGGTAAGAAGAAAAAGAATTAGTATTATAAAGTAGGCAGTAAGCAGTTGGCAGTAGGCAGAATATAATTAAGATGACTGATTACTGGTGACTGCCAAACTGCCTACTTCTTATTGGAGTGTAAACTTTGCTTCTTTTACATCATTTGAATTACCGCCTGCAAATACGCTGAACTCACCCGGTTCAGCCACCCATTTTAAATCGCTGTTATAAAATGATAAATCCTGTGTAGTGAGTTGAAACGTTACGGTTTTAGCCTCCCCTGCTTTAAGCATCACTTTCTTAAAGCCGCGCAGTTCTTTTACCGGTCGCGTAACAGAACCCACCCAATCGCGAATGTATAATTGAACCACTTCGGCACCATCGTACTTTCCAGCGTTGGTAACATCAATCGATACCGTTACCGAATCGCCTTGCGTTATGGATGACTTGTCAACCTTAACATCTCCATACGTAAACGTTGTATAACTTAATCCATAACCAAACGGATAAACCGGTTCGTTTGAAACATCGATATAATTAGACTGAAACTTCTGGAACCATGGGCCGCTAAGCGGGCGTCCTGTATTTTTATGCACGTAGTAAAGTGGTATCTGTCCAACATTCTGCGGAAAGGTTGTGGTTAGTTTGCCTGAAGGATTTACATCACCAAACAATACATCCGCAATGGCATCGCCTGCTTCGCTTCCGCCAAACCATACATTTAATATGGCCGGTACGTTTTCATTTTCCCATTTCAAAACCAAAGGCCTTCCGGTAAACAATACAGCCACAACAGGCTTGCCGGTTTGAAGTAATGCCTTGAGTAACTCGCGTTGTGTTTGCGGAAGTTCAAGATTGGTAACACTACTGGCTTCACCGCTCATTTCAGCTCCCTCTCCCACAACCGCTACAATTACATCCGCTGCGCGGGCAATTCTAACCGCTTCGCTTCTCATTTCTTCAGCCGAACGTTTGTCGCGATTCAATGACTTACCAAACATAGTAGCACGCTCTTCAATCGCTGCATCCTCGTGCAGATTAGAACCACGCGCATACACCAACTTTGCAGAATTGCCCACAGCTTTCGTTAATCCATCCATTACCGAAATAGATTCTGAAAATCTGGCAGCTACGCTCCATGTACCCGTCATGTTTTCGCGGGTGTTGGCCATAGGCCCGATAACGGCAATAGTCCCTGATTTTTTCAACGGAAGAACATTGTCATTCTTTAACAACACAAAACTTTCGGTTGCCGCTTTGCGGGCTTCCGCGCGATTGGTTGCTGTAAATACTTCTGACTTCGCCCGCTCTTCACTACAATACCGGTACGGATCATCAAACAAGCCTAGTTGAAATTTAGCTTTCAGTACTCTGCGGCAAGCTTCTGTAATTTGCTGTTCGGTAATCTTTCCTTCGTCAACGGATTTCTTCAATGTAGTTAACAAGCCTTCGCTCACCATATCCATATCCAGGCCTGCATCTAATGCCCGTGCGGAAACCGTTTGTAAATCGCCAATGCCATGCGCTATCATTTCGCTTACACCCGTATAATCACTAACCACAAAACCTTTAAAACCCCATTGGTTGCGCAACACTTCGGTTAGTAACCATTTGTTTGCTGTTGCGGGCACGCCATCTATCTCGTTAAACGATGCCATAATACTTCCTGCTCCGGCATCTATGGCAGCTTTGTATGGCGGAAAATATTCGTTGTACATGCGAATGTGACTCATGTCGGTAGTGTTGTAATCGCGGCCTGCTTCAGCGGCACCATACAAAGCATAGTGTTTTACACAAGACATAATCGTGTTATTGGCAGTAAGATCATCGCCCTGATAGCCACGCACCATCGCCTCTGCAATTCTGGAACTCAGGTATGTATCTTCTCCATTACCTTCGGAGATACGACCCCAGCGCGGATCGCGCGACAAGTCTAACATGGGAGAAAACGTCCAGTTAATTCCATCGGCACTGGCTTCGGTAGCTGCAATGCGCGCGCTGCGTTCAATTAAATCCATATCCCAACTACAACTTAATCCTAACGGAATCGGAAATACACTTTCGTATCCATGTATAACATCCATACCAAAGATGAGCGGAATACCAAGTCTGCTCTTTTCAACGGCTATCTGTTGCATTTCGCGAATAGCCGCCACGCGTTTAATATTAAACAACCCTCCTACCTGGCCACTTTCTATTTTTTTTGCGATATCGGAATTAGCCGCAGCACCCGTTGTAAACTGTCCGGCCGAAGGAAGATTAAGTTGACCAATCTTCTCTTCCAGCGTCATCAAATTCAAAACAGAATCTACACGCGCATCAATATCAGATTGTTTTTGGACAGGGCCACTGCACGAAGTAAGTACCACTACCAAAGCAAGAAGATAAATTAATTTCATAATATATAAGTCTTATGTTTTAGTTAATCAATAGGTAAATCCAAGTTTTGTAAGACCGGTTTGAATTTCAGGAGCAGACATAAATAAATTCCAAAGCAAACCGGTACGATAATTTTCAATCATAATAATAATCGGGCCCTGATCGATAGCCAGGTAAGAACCTGCATACCAGTTTTCAGTAACGTTAAAGGCATCGTAAAAACCATATGGCCCCCACAACTTATCGCCCATGGTGTAGTAGAAAAACTTCAATGCAGCCATGGATTCGACAGGAGTAAACGGAAAGGCCGATAATGCTGCCGTAGGAGTAATTACTCCCAGATCATTTGTGGGCGAATGGGCATTATATCCCAGATGGTTGTCGCTGGCTGTAAGTCCCCAATTAGAACCGCTGTACCCAACAAAGTCTAACGGGTTGCGAATGCAGTACTTGTAATTTATAAGTGAATGATTTCTATTCTGATTAAAATAATCGGAACAATACCCATCTGCTAAACCCCGGGGGTCTAACCCCAGAAAAGAGTATTGCGATAAAAACAACGGGCCACCATAAGCAAAACCCAGTGGCAACGTTATGCCCTCATAACTATTTCCATTAACCATCCCTCCGTTATTTGCCCAGCCGTTATCGTACACAATTTTTGGTATGGTATGCGTGGGCGATGAGGCTGCCAGCACGTAAACCATCAATGCTTCATTCCAACCCCTTACCTGATGATTCATAGCCCAGGCCTTATCGGGCGACCAATGCCAGTAAATTACATTCTGATTTTCTCTACGATACCAATCCCACTCTACACCTTGATACAAAGAATTTATTCTTCCAATGAGTTGATTCTCGGTTGCATTAGCATTATTAAGATACTGGCGCACGGTTATTAAGCCTTGTATCAAAAAAGATGTTTCCACAATATCGCCACCATTATCGTTTGCGCTGAAAGGAATAACATCGCCTGTGTTGCCGTTAATCCAGTGCGACCACGCACCGTGAAACCGGTCTGCGGTTTCGAGGAAGTCAAGAATTTTATCTATCCGTTCTACTCCTTGTGTACGAGAAATGAATCCTCGTTCTATCCCAACAATAATGGACATTAATCCAAAACCAGAACCCCCACTTGTAACCAGATCGCCCGAAGTATTTCGTTCGCGGGCCATACCACTGGCCGGGTGGGCGAAGTCCCAGAAATATTTGAACGTTTGTTCCTGCACTTTGGTGAGCAGTGCATCATCGGAGATAACCGGAAACTTAGGTGTTTCATCAACTACAGTATAGAAGTTGCGTTGTATTCCGGCATAGGATTGATCTTCGGCTCCCTTTAAGGCATTTGAAACAGATGCGGTATACTTTCCGAGGTATTGAAGGGTTGAGGTTGTTGTAAGCCTTACTGTTTTGTTTTCATTCAATAACTGAGTTGATATGATAACTACACTTGGCCCTAATACTTTGAACACCGAGTTATTAACTGTTGCCGGGTTAAGCGGAACAGAAAAATCATATTCTATCTGAAGTGCTTCCACAGGAACATCTGTTACCCGTGTTGTTGTGAGTGTTTCACTATTTATACGAGTTTGTACTACCTGTAAATTACCCGGGGTAGTTTTAAAATTAACCTCACGTGTTGTAAAGCCAGCGCCATTAACACCTTGTAACTGATCGGTTATAATAAGTTTATACGCGGTACTTAATGTTAACCCTCCTGCAGGTTGCAACAACACTATTTTATTCTCACTCAAAAAATTAAGCGTTACAGTAACAGCACCCGCATCTGTGGTCAGTTGTATAGCACTAGTGGCTGAGGTGGGGTTTACAGGTACAGAGAATGAAAGTGTAAACGTAGCCGTAACGGGAATATTAAGGTTTAATGCACCGGAAATATCCAGCTTATCAGAACCCACAAACACGTCCATCAATTCAACGTCTGCAACTCTTTCATCTTCCTTACAACCCGGGAATAAAAGTGCAGATCCGAGAAAACAAACTAAAAGAAATTTCTTAAGCATGACTGGTAAGTAAAGAGGATACCGAAACCGGTATCCTCTTACAAAAAACTCCTAAACAATAAACAATTAAACCCATAAAGGATGAGGTTTCCTCATCACTGCTTTACGAACGAAAAATTAATCGTTCATCATATCCTGAATCTCAGCTTGTGTGAGTTTACGGTTAAATATCCTGATTTCATCAATCAAACTGTTATCGGAAAGATGATTCCATTCAGTAAACACTGGAGCCCCTGAACCAATCGATAAATTTACACAATCAGCCCAGCTAACCTGGCCGGTATAGGTAGATTCGGCTCTCAGTAAAGTTCCATTAGCATAAATTCCATGCGATCCACCCCCTGCAACCATAGTAACAAATACCCAGTCGGTCGGTGATATAGCACCTCCATCATTCCAGGAATCTCCTGTACCAATACCTAAGTTACTCTTAAATGTATTGGCTCCATTTTCACGAAACAAACGGAAACCGCTGGTTCGGGTGTTAATTCCGGGAGGGCCTACCGTTATGACACCAGCCCGGTCAGGTGTGGTGTTGACCTTGTACCAGAATGAAATACTAAATGCGTTACCCAATCCCAAACCCGATAGCGGGTATGTAAGATATGAATCGGTAGCGCCCGCATAGGCCTTTCCAACTTTACCGGTTTGCAGCGAAGGAGATCCAACAACAGTTGCATTTTCTCCTCCTACCAGATCACCATAATCTGCATCGAATGGCATATAGAATACTTCACCATCGTACTTAGGTGAATAATCGCTATCCATAATATCCAATACATCGGCTTGTGTTAGCGCTTTATCAAATAAGCGAAGTTCATCCATGTAACTAAGGTCTGAATTATGTCCCCATTCTGTAAAGCGAGGTTTGCCCGACATGATGGAAAGCACATCGCAACCTGCCCAGTTAACACCACCGGCAAGAGCGCCTTGTGAAGCTACCTGGCCGTTAATATATAAGGCTGCATTAGTTGCTGAAATGGAGAAAGCAAAGTGAACCCACTCGCCAGTATTTGGTACAACATCGGCATTTGCACCGCCATCAAACCAAATATCTGATGTACCATTGCCGACATTCAATTTAAATCGTTGCTTACCTCCGGCATTTTCACGGAATAATCGGAATCCCTGTGTTCTGGTATTAATACCGGGAGGGCCAGCAATCAATACTCCGGCACGATCTGGCGTACTGTTTACCTTCATCCAGAAAGAAGCGCTGAACTCTGTACCCAACAAGCCCGCAGTTGGGAATGTAAGATAGGCATCCGTTGCTCCCTTATACGCATTACCACCCTTCTTGCCTTCTCCTGCAAATGCCGGAGTTCCAACTTGTGTGGCATCTGTAATGGTCATCAAATCTGTATAAACACCATCAAATGGCATATAGAAAGTTTCACCATCAAAAAGCGGGATATACGGTGGTGTTTTTTCGAAGTTGATGTTAGTGGTCGTAACTTTGTTTTCGAGGTCGGTAGCAACAATAGTTAATACGTGTGCTCCTGTGTTCAGATTTTCGTACAAAATTTCCTTCACAGCCTTTCTGTAATCCAGAAATTCATTGTACGTAGCAACATCATTACCATCCATTTTTACATTGATACTTTTAATCTCAATGTCGTCTGTTACTTGAAATCTAATGGTAATTGAGGTTAAGGCCTCTACCACTTTAATTTCGGTACCCTCGCTGGGGTATGTTACAGAAATCACCGGAGCTGTTTCATCAGGCCCTGGTGCAACAGCACTAATCGGGTCAATCCCTTCGTTACAAGCACCCACCATTGCCATGATGGCTATAGCTGCAATACTATTTTTTAATATTTTGATTCTCATATTCGTTTAATTGAGGGTTCTGATTAATTACTGCTTCCTGCTTCTCTCAAAACGGCTAATTGATCGCGCTGTGCTTGTGGATAAGGCAAGTATGTTTTGCTCGCGTCAAAGGTTCTTCCATCATAACTCAAAGGTGCGAGGTCGCCCAAACGAATTAAGTCATAATAGCGTGTTCCCCACTCCATAGCCAGTTCAGCAAATTTTTCATCCATTACTTGTTGGGAAGTTACGCCTGTTAAGTCACCTAAGCCTACACGGCCTCTCACCAGATTAACAGCAGCATCGGCAGTCATGGCCGAACTGGTAGCACCCCGGGTTAATGCTTCGGCATGCATTAATAATACCTCGGCATAGCGAATACAAATAAAGTTTTTATTTGTTCCATACGAAGTACGGCCGGGTGTTAACTGGTTAGATGGTAAATAATGCTTTCCACTGGCAAACATGGCACGTGAGTAATCCTGAAATACATCGTTATCGGGTGTAGTATTGCTTATCCAGGCGGGTAACGTTGCAAAATTTGGATCTTCCTTAATAGCGTTAATACCCCGGTTCGTAAAAATCACACTGGTTAGCAGGCGCTCTTGCTCACCCCGGTTAAGCATGAATTTTATGTACTTCATGCTGGGTTCATAAAATCCCCAACCTCCACCTGCACCGGCTACAGCGGGTGTCCAGGTTTGCGGACCAAAAAATGCAAACAAGTAGCTGGTTTGATTACCTGATCCCTGTCCAAGATCGGTGTATTGCAATTCCAACAAGTTCTCATTGTTTAATTTTCCAGGAATCTTAAACAACTCGTAGTAGTCAGGTTCTAATGTAAATAGGTTTGCGCTAATAATCTGAGAAGTAGCATCTGCTACAGCCTGATAATTCTTTAACTCAAGATTTGCCAGAGCTTTTACCGCCAAAGCAGTATGCCGGGTAACGCCTCCGGTAACATCGGTACGCTGGTTTGGCCTAAGGTTAGCAAGTAACGGAATGGCTTCATCCATTTGATCGGAGATGTGTTGCATTACATCATCTTTAGATGAAAGTGGCATAACCAGAAAATCAGAAGGATCTGAAGTTGTTGGTATAAAGATATTGCCCCATACTCTTGATAATTGAAGCATTAAAAACCCACGGAGTACCTTAACCTCTGCAATATATTGATCGGCCAGAACCGGGTTTGGAGCAAATTCTTTGTATTTGGTAATTTCCTCCATGGCAGAATGCATATTCAACACATCGCCATATATACCTTGCCACACAGAATTATACATCCAGTAATCAACTGTATAGGTAAACCGATCGGTATCACCAAATTGTGGCTGATCGCCCAACCCTCCTGCATTCACATCATCACCGCGCACGGCAATAAGCGGAAATTGTTCCCACCCTCTGTTCTGAAATTCAGCATAGGCACCTATCAGGGGTTGTACCATGTTTTCTGTAAGTGTATAATTTGTGTCGCCCACAAACACCAGATTTTGTTGCGGGTTATCCAGCACTTCGCATGAAGTCCCCAACAGGGTTAAACTAAATGCTGCTATTTTGAATATTTTATTTTTAGCTTTCATAGATATCAACGTTATGAATTAAAATTTAATGCTAACACCTGCCGTATAAACAGCGGGTATAGGATAGGTTTGTGTATCAATACCGTCTGCTATTTCCGGATTAAAGCCATTGTAGTTAAATGTGGTAAGCGGGCGTTCTGCTGTTAGCGTAAACCGCATATCGGGCAAATTGAAGTTACCTACATTTTTCTCTTTCAGGTTGTACGAAAGGTTAATGTTCTGGATTCTGAAGAATGCACCATCTTCAACAAAATAATTGCTCATTTTCTGATTCCACGCTTTTCGCAACCCTGCAGATGAAGGATACTTGTTAGAAGTACCCTCTCCATGCCACCGGTTAATAGCCAGGTCCGCATCCATGTTACCATCGTTGGTCCAAATTATTTCACCACGCTTACGGTTCAAAATCTTGTTTCCACTTTGGCCGTAAATATTTACTCCCAAATCGAAGTTTTTATAACTAACACCCAGGTTAGCACCATAGGTAAGTTTGGGCAAATATGATCCTAATACTACGCGGTCTTTATCATCAATTACATTATCGCCATTCTGGTCTTTGTAAATGAAGTCTCCGGGAACTATACCTCCCTGCGCAACGGCTGTTGGATCAGCCGCTACCTGTTCGGTAGTTTGATAAACTCCAAGCACTTCGTAGCCAAAGAACGCTGCCAATGGCTGCCCTACAATGGTACGCTGGCGAAACTCTGCTGATCCACCATCAACATAAGGCTGACCATATATATCGCGGGTTTCATTTTTAACCGTAGTAAAATTAACTCCCACATTATATCTCAATCCGCTTGTTATTTCATCACTCCAGTTTAACGCTACTTCAATACCTGAGTTTCTGATTACACCCAATGAGCGGCTTACTACCTGGCCTGTAATGGGGGTAACAATAGGAATGGCTGCATTCTTGGTATCTCTCAGGTAATAGTCTGCCGTTAATTTTAACCTGTTACTTAATACTTCAAGATCTAACCCTATGTTAGTTCCTTCCACCTCTTCCCAAAAGAGATAGGAGAAATTATTGGTTGCTACCGTTCCGGACTGAAGCGTACCATTTACCGCGGTGGTAACAACCGAGGCTGTGTTGGCTCCGCTACTGGAAGGAACACTGCTGTTTCCTAACCTACCCCAACCTGCTCTTAGTTTTAAGAAGTTAACCGGTAAATCGTTCATGAAAGTTTCTTCTGATAACACCCAACCTGCACCAAAAGCAGGGAACGTTCCCCATTTTTCCTGATACTGCATCGTTCCATCTCTTCGCAAGGTGGCGTACACAAAATACTTTTCGTTGTAGTTATAGGCTGCTCTTCCAAAATAAGAGAGACCATAAATGCGATTACCATTATCTGTTACCGTTCTGGATTCTGTTGGTGTTTGACTTAAAAACCAGGTATCTTCCCGATCAATAGATTGTAATTCGTTACCGGAACCTGATAAACTTTCCCAGGCTTCATCGCGGTACGACATACCCAGCATACCCTCTACGTTGTGGCTTCCGAAGCTCTCGCGGTAGTTCAGTACGTTGTCCCATATTTGATTAAATGTGTTGTATGATGTTTTCGTTATGCTGGATAAGTTTCTCTGTAATGCATTTGATACGTAATACGGAAGCCCTACATAACGCTCATTCTGGAATGCACCACCTACATTGTATGTAGTTTGAAAAGTTAGTTTATCTTCAAAGAAATTGAATTTTGCATAAAAGTTTGTCAAAATCTTCCGAGTTCTAATCTGATTGTTGCTGTAGTCCATATATGGAAAGGGGTTCTTACCATCGCGGTATCCAAGGGTTTGCGCACTTGCGTAGCGTACAGGCCATGCATTTGTATTTTGTTCGTCTATTACAGGCATAACCGGCACAGCAAAGTAGGCTACATTCCAGGCCGATGCGGATTGTCCGTAAGTCATACCATTACTTAACATGGCATTACCTCCTACTGTTATCCAATCGTTGGCTGCATAATCCAGTTTTAATCTAACATTAAAACGTTCATAGCTGTTCTTCATATCCAGAATACCACCTTGTTTGAAATAGCTGGTTCCAACTGAATAAGAGGTATTCTTATCTCCACCTGAAATACTAATGCTATGATTTTGAATAGTAGCCGGGCGCAAAATTTCTTTATACCAATCGGTATTCATGTCTGGCACATTGGGATTAACCCGGCTTCTTCCATACCGCTGCATGGCCGCATCTATATAAGAAATATCAGCTGGCGAGCCAGACTCAAGTGCCATGTTAGTGAATTGTTCAGCATTTGCCATTTTCAAAACATTTTGGGCAACCTGCGTTCCTACATATCCATCATAAACAATTTCAGACTTCTTATTAAAGCTTCCTGATTTAGTAGTAATTAAAACTACCCCGTTAGCCGCCCGAACACCATATATTGCAGCAGCTGAGGCATCTTTTAAAACAGAAATATTCGCAATGTCTGCCGGGTTAAGAAAATCGATGTTATCGAAAAACATCCCATCTACTACATACAATGGGTTTGTGTTACCAATTCCCGGATAGGAACCAATACCCCGAATACGCACTGTTGGCGAACTTCCGGGGGAACCGGTATTAACAATCTGTACACCTGTTACTTTACCCTGAAGGGCCTGCATGGCTTGGCCTTGCGGAGTTTTGATTAGCTCATCTGATTTAATTGTGCTGATTGATGAGGTCAGGTCTTTTTCTTTCTGTACACCATACCCTACCACTACCACTTCTTCCAGAGCGGTAACGTCAGTCTCCAGAACAACGTCTACAGTGGTTTGAGCGCCTACTGTAATTGTCTGGGTTTTAAATCCAATAAAACTAAACACAAGAGTGCTTTCGCCCGAAGCGAGAGAAACTGAATAAGCTCCGTTCGTATCAGTAGCTGTACCTTTTGTAGTACCCTGCACCAACACACTTACTCCAGGAAGCCCGGTTCCATCATCCGCAGAGGTCACTTTCCCAGACACAACCCGGTCCTGGGCCATTGCAGTATTCAGCAAAAATGCTGATAATAAAGCAGTTACTAGTAATTTTCTGATCATAGACATACGCGAGTTTGATTGTTTCGCAGTATGAATATTGATAATAGCAACAATTAAGGCTAATATTTTATAATAATATGTTGTATTATTTACCGCAAACAGGAAGTTGCAAAAATTGGGTTTTACCTCAATAAAAACATTGATTTCAAACGATAACTGACATATTTACGCAAGTATTAAATCGCAATTTCCCTGTTAAAAAACAATGAAGTGCAACGCATGGCATTAACCTGTTATCCGGAAACGTTTTCAGGTCGGCTGGACTTAGCCTTTGATTTTTGGTTTTTATGCTCATAATCAAGAATCACATCTTGCCATTTTGTAGCTGTAACCTCATTTCCCTGCTCGTTCAAATCTTCAATCCTCTCTAAAACTTTCTTTCTAAATCCCCAAATAGCATTAATGCCTACGTTTAACTGGGCCGATAAGGCTTCCAGGGTTGCAGTCTTTTTACCAGCCACTGCCAGATAAGCAATATAAAATGCCTTTTCAATAGGAAATTTTACTCCATGAAAAACCGTATAAGCGGTTATTGACTCATTGTAGCCACAACGGGTACATCTCCGGGCAAACTTCTGGGCTCCGTCAAAGTATTTTGTGTTTCCGCACTTTCTGCAGGCAAACGTATTATCCCATTTTAGTTCTCCCAAAAAACGATAACACGCCAATGAATCCGGATACAATGTGGTGAACTCTTCATAATCCATTGTCTTCTCCATCAGGCGTTCTTCCAACACCGCCTTTATCCGGTTCTTCAATTTCCAATTATCGAGATCCAGAACAGAATTAATCTGGTTGATTTCATGTGTTTGTTTTACTAGCCGTGTATTAATCTCCTCCAGTTCTACATTCTTGTTATTCAGTTCGGTTGTTCTTTCTGCCACTTTCTGTTCCAACTCCAGTGTAACTTTATCCTTTAGAGTCATGTTTACTTCGTGCTGATGAATAATTCTACGCAACGCTCTATCCCGATTATCTTTAAGAATGGTAATTCTATCGCCCAGAGCGAATGTCAAAAACAACATCTCTACTACAAAACTAAAGTGTAAACTATAGTGCGATACGGTAGTAAGCGCAATGATATTAAAGAAGACGAGGCTTCGCACAAAAAAACCGATCAGCAGTAACCCATAGGCAATAACAAAATACCGGGCCGGCCGATACCCCCGCATCAAAATATATACACCCGAATAGAAGATTAACGACAGCGGTACTATCTCAATAAACCGGAAGGCAAAAAATTCCGGATAGAAGAACAGCTCGAAAAGAAATACGAGCGTTCGAATTACTATCATAATTTTTAAGGCTTGATCAATCCTGGGCGCTTTGGTGCGTGTACTCAAGAATCTGCGGGTAAAAATTAACGCCCAAAGAATTACTGAGTATAAGAATATCCCCGATGCATAATTATTCCATTGCGGGTAAGCAGACCAGATGTATTGAAACCCTACCCCATCCAGACTCATGGCATATAAGGCTACACTTATTATATAGAAAATGTAGTACACGTTTTTAATCTCGCGGATAGCCAGAAATACCAGAAAATTATACAGGGCAATGATTACAATCATGCCATAGAATGTACCAAACAAAAAATACTCGTTGAGTGAATACGAGATAAAACGATCGACTGAACGGAAGGCTATACGGATATCCGCAAACTCGTGGGATTGAACTTTAAAATAGTAATACTGAAGCGAATTGTCGTGCCGGTATAATTGAACTTCAAAATTTTTATGGTTAAATTTTCTATTTTGAAAAGGAAGGGCATCACCCATAACTTTCTTTTCATACGTCCCATCGGGTTGCGGAAGGTAGGCTTCAATGTGATCGATTGTCTGATCATAAAATTCGATGAGCCATACTTTTTCGGTAGGAATGTGTTCAACAGAAAACCGTATCCAGTACGATTCGCCCGAACGGTAATCTTTATTTTGATAGGCTGGTCTTCGCTGAAACCGGTTACTGTTTTGTGCAGATGATACTTGATCGAATATTTCAGAATTAGTGGAGTCGATGAAGAACTCCAATTCATTTAAGAGATACACCCGTTCATCAATTGCATCGTTGGTAATAGCCGTTTGCCCAAATGCAGTACACGCAAAGCCTCCGATTAATAGCGAAAAAATAATACGCACCACGTAAATCCAACATTAATTCCATTGCTAAGGTCGCAAAAAAATAACCAGTCTGCATCAAAATAGTAAACGAATGGTTAATTGGCCAGTCGGTTTTAAACCGCTGGAATCACGTGCTGCGCAAATCCTAACCTATTATCCAAAAATTGACTTTCCTAATCGCCTTTTTTAGTGCAGCCTATACCATTTTGATTTCACAAACAGATTTAAGATTTTTAGTCATCCACATATCCAAATCCGAAGCCATGCCCTTTAGCCTTGCCATTTCTCCTTCCAAAACCCCGTTAAAAACCAACCGTTGGTTACACGTATTCATTTTAGTTTTTGTTGGTGTATGGGGTTCTACTCTTGCAGGCACTACCGACATTAACAACTGGCTTTTAGAAAACACCCTGGTATTTTTCTTTTTGGGCTTCCTGATTTTTACTTTCAGAAAGTACCAGTTTAGTGATTTAAGTTATCTACTTATTTGTATTTACCTGTGCCTGCATGTGTATGGATCTAAATAAAGAAATGCAGAAAATCCTTTTGGCTATTGGCTTATGGAAATTTTCAATTTTAAACGTAACCATTACGACCGGATTGTACACTTTAGTTTTGGCTTTCTGCTTGCCTACCCTATGCGCGAAATGTTTCTTAACTGGTTACGGTTTCCGGTTTGGGTAGCCTGGGTATTGCCCCTTGAAATCACGCTATCGATAAGTGCATTTTACGAACTGATTGAGTGGGCTGTAGCCGATGTGTTTTTTCAGGCACAAGGCGATGCTTACCTCGGCACGCAGGGCGATGTATGGGATGCCCAGAAAGATATTTTTCTGGCTACTATTGGAGCTGTGCTGGCCACCAGCGTGGTATCTTCCATTAAAAAATTATTCGATGTACGGTAGAGGTATGGTTATCTATCGGCACTTCTTTGACGACTTATCAAAAACAAAAAAGGTTGATCACAATGATCAACCTTTTTTTACAATAAATCTACGTCTTAATACTTAGCCAATTCCTGCACTAAGTCAATAAGCTTGTTGGAATATCCCCATTCGTTATCGTACCAGGCAACTACTTTCACAAACTTGTCGTTAAGCGCAATACCGGCTTTAGCATCAAAGATTGATGTACGCGCATCGCCAATAAAATCTTGCGATACTACATCATCTTCAGTGTATCCTAATATTCCTTTTAGTTCGCCTTCTGAGGCTTCCTTCATAGCTTTCTTTATATCCTCGTAAGAGGCAGCCTTATCTAATTTTACAGTAAGATCCACAACAGAAACATCGGCTACCGGAACACGGAATGACATACCGGTAAGTTTTCCTTTTAATTCAGGAAGTACAAGCCCCACAGCTTTAGCAGCCCCTGTTGAAGAAGGAATAATGTTAGAAAAACCGCCACGGCCTCCGCGCCAGTCCTTTGCAGAAGGCCCGTCAACCGTTTTTTGAGTAGCGGTAACGGCATGAACCGTACTCATTAAACCTTCGGCTATACCAAACTTATCGTTCAATACTTTTGCTAACGGAGCAAGACAGTTTGTGGTACAAGAAGCATTCGATACAATAGTATGTTGAGCTGATAATTTTTTATGATTAACACCCATTACAAACGTTGGAGTATCGTCTTTTGCCGGGGCTGAGAATACAACTTTTTTAGCACCAGCAGCAATATGTTTTTGACCATCTGCCTGCGTTAAGAATAATCCGGTTGATTCAATTACTATCTCGGCACCAACTTCTGACCACTTTAGGTTAGCAGGGTCTTTTTCAGCAGTAACGCGGATTTTCTTTCCGTTTACGATCAGGTTACCATCCTTCACTTCTACTGTGCCGTCAAACCGGCCATGTGTAGAATCATATTTCAACATGTAAGCCATGTAATCCGGCTCAACCAGGTCATTGATTCCAACTATCTCAATGTCTTTGCGATTAATAGCAGCTCTGAACGCCAGGCGACCAATACGACCGAAGCCGTTAATTCCAACTTTTGTCATGGTATAAATTTTTAAAATGCGATGTCAAAATTATACTTCCTTGTTGCTAAAACCAATGAAATAAACCGATGGAGGCTAACTTTTTTAACGGTTACGTTTGCAATTGCAGAACGGGAATCTATCTTTGCACCTCCAATTTTTAGAATGGTCCGTTCGTCTAGGGGTTAGGACACCAGATTTTCATTCTGGTAACACGGGTTCGATTCCCGTACGGACTACAAAGCCTTTGACTTTCAACCAGTTAAAGGCTTTTTTTATTTCTCCATCTTTTACGCATCAGGCCCAAAAATTTTACAACCAAACACTATCTGTTTTATCAGTCCGTTTTATCGATGCGTTTCACGCGTTCGTCTAAAAGGCGAATTTGACTTAAGGCTGTACTAAAGTGCTTCACTAAATTTGCCGCATGATTAAACCCGGTGTGATTTTATTAACGTTGGTAATTTGTACCCTATCTGGCCCCCTGTTTGGGCAAGAGGCTGAATCGTTGGAGGCTGTACCTTACGATCCTTCCTTTTGGGCACATGAATTACGATTAGATTCGGAACAACGGAATAAAATCGAAGCTATTAATGCCGGGTTTTATGAGCAATTGAAAAGCCGGCCTTCGCCAGGGCAATTACAAACTTACCTGGAAGAGAGGCAGGAATCCATTCTTGGTACGTTTCATACCCGTCAAAAACGCAAGTGGAGTAAAATTGTAAACTCGCTCTGAGAATTTTAGCTAACCTGCGAACCCGGTACTACCTCGCCTGAGGGAGACAGCATCTTTAACGAACCATCTTTATCAGCAGCCATCAGAATCATGCCTTGAGATTCAACACCCATTATTTTTCGCGGGGCAAGGTTTACCAGAATGGTAACCTGTTTACCAATTACAACCTCTGGCGCAAAGTGTTCGGCAATTCCACTCATTACGGTGCGTACATCAATGCCGGTATCTACCTGCAGCTTCAATAATTTTTTTGATTTCTCAACACGCTCAGCCTTCAGAATTTTTCCAATACGAATATCCATCTTCGAAAAATCGTCAAACGATATTTCTGCCTTTGCAGGCTCTGCTGGTTGTTGTGCAACTTCAACTGCTCTTTTCTTATCTATCAATTTTTTAATCTGAATTTCTATTCTTTCATCTTCAATTTTTTCGAATAATAACGGAGCCTCGTTCAAAGCAGCACCTGCTTTTAGTAAAGCACCGTTGCCGGCATCAGACCAGGCAAGATCACTAACCCCAAGCATATTTTTTAGTTTGCGCGAAGTAAACGGCAAAAAGGGCTCTGTAACAATTGCCAATGACGCGGCAATCTGCAACGCTATATTTAGAATAGTTCCTACCCTATCCATGTCCGTCTTGGCTAATTTCCATGGCTCTGTTTCAGCCAGGTACTTATTTCCTACACGGGCCAGATCCATCAGGTTAGCAGTGGCTTCTCTAAACCGAAATGCTTCAATGGAAGATGCTATTTTAGATGGGTATAATTCAAGTTCCTCTAAAGCTTTCTTATCAACTTCTGTTAAAACCTTTTGTGAAGGCACTTTATTATCAAAATACTTTTGCGTTAGTACTACTGCTCTGTTCACAAAGTTTCCGAGTATCGCTACTAATTCATTATTGTTCTTTGCCTGAAAATCCTTCCAGGTAAACTCACTGTCTTTTGCTTCAGGCAGGTTGGTAAGCAATGCATAGCGCAACACATCCGGCTTATCGGGGAAATCATCCAGGTACTCATGCATTTCAATTGACCAACCCCTGCTGGTCGACATCTTATCTCCTTCCAGGTTCATGAATTCATTGGCCGGCACATTATCGGGAACAATAAACTCTCCGGAGGTGTGAAGCATAACCGGAAATATGATACAATGGAAAACAATATTATCCTTACCAATAAAATGAATTAGTCTGGTGTCTTCAGCCTGCCAGTATTTTTTCCAATCTTCTTTCTTTGCTTTTGACAGATCGCTGCGTGGTGTGGCAAATTTCAGATTGCCTGATGTTACCTCCTCAAAAAGCGCCCGCGTTGCAGAGATATATCCAACAGGAGCATCGAACCAAACGTATAACACTTTGCCTTCAGCATCCGGAAGCGGAACTTTAATTCCCCAATCTAGGTCGCGCGTCATGGCGCGGGGTTGAAGCCCGGCTTCGATCCACGATTTGCACTGACCATAAACATTAGGCTTCCAATCTTGCTGGTGCGATTTTAGAATCCAATCGCGCAACCAGGGCTCATATCTTTCGAGCGGTAAATACCAGTGCTTGGTTTCTCTTAGCACAGGAGTTTTTCCACTTAATGTGGATCGGGGATTTATCAGCTCGCGCGGGCTTAAAGTGGAACCGCAATTCTCGCACTGATCGCCATAGGCGTTTGTATTGCCACACCTGGGGCATGTTCCTACTATATACCGGTCGGCCAGAAATACATTTGCTTCGGTATCGAAGTATTGTTCTGAAACTTCCTCTGTAAGTAATCCTTTATTATACAAGGCAAGAAAAAACTCCTGCGAAGTCTGGTGATGAATGGGTTCGCTTGTGCGATGATAAATATCAAACGACATCCCCAGCTTATTAAAACAGTCGCGAATTAATGCGTCATATTTATCGATAATAGCTTTTGATGTGGTGTTTTCCTTTAGAGCCTGATTGGGTATTGCTGTTCCGTGCTCATCGCTGCCACAAACAAAAATAACATCCTTGCCGGTTAGGCGCAGGTATCGCACATACACATCGGAAGGAATATAGGCCCCAGCCAAATGCCCAATATGCTTGGGACCGTTGGCATAAGGCAAAGCGGCTGTAACTGTATAGCGGGTAAAGGTTGTGCTCATCCAAATTGTTTTAAAAACAGGGCACAAAGATGCAAAATGAAACTGAAAAAATGGCTACTTACTTCTGCGTCTGGAAGAATAGTAACGTCCTAATACATCGGTTTCGCCTAACTCAGATGCGGCCTTTGAACGCATCTCTTTTACTTTCAATCGCTCTTGTTCATCTTCATCGCGTTTGGCCAAAATAGGCTGTAAATTATTAGGCAGCAGTACCATAAACTTGGTTCCTTTTTCTGAGGTATGAATTAAAAAAATCTGTCCGCCTAACTTATGTGCCGAAAGTTTAATCAGATAAAGACCAATGCCACCGATTTCGGATCGTTCTGAGGCTCTTACAAAAATATGAAACACGGTATCTCTGTCTTTAGGCTCAATACCAATACCATTGTCTTCTACTGATATCATTACATGATCATCATCGTATTTACCTACTTCAATTTTTATAAACGGATTTATGCGATCTGAAGTATTGTAAAATTTTACTGCATTACTAACCAGGTTTTCAATTACAATGGATACGAGATCGGAGTCTGAATTCAGCTCCACATTCTCTGCCAGCGTACACTCAATCTTCATTCGGGGGGGCAATGTTTTAAACTTATTGAGTACCTGTTGCATAATCCGGTTAAAATCTACCGGTCGGGCCACCAGCATGGAGTGATTAATCTGACTTACTATAAGCAATCGCGTAAGAATCGTATTCAGATTTTCAGCTGTAAGGTCTAATCGTTTAAGATAATCCAGCGCAAGTGGATCTTTTACATCTATTAGGGCAACATTACAAACGCCCTTCAATGTAACTAGTGGTCCGCGAATGTCATGCGCTGTGCGGTAAATATAGTTATCGAGCTCTTCGTTTACATCTTGCAACATGGTATTAGTATCTACCAAATCAATCGTTTTTTCACGAACCCGAATATCAAGCGCTTCATTAGTTTTAACGAGCTCTTCGTTCTGTTTTTCAATAATCCGTTTAGCTTCACTAAGTGCATTGTTATTTTTTTGCTGCCGCCTATTTGCCCAGACCAAAACACCCGCAAGTGAAGCTATAAGTATAGTAACTAATACAATAAAGATGTATTGCAGGCGCTGACGCTGAATCTGTTCGTCTTTTAGCTTAATATTTTCATTAATTAGCCTGATGGTTTTCAGGTTTTCGCGCTGTTCATAATTAGTTTGTATGGTAGTAAGGTTTTTAAGCAAACCCTCACTGTAAATACTATCCTTCAGCTCGATGTAGCGGGATTGAAATAATGCTTCGCTCCGAAAATCGTTTATGAATCTGTAATTTTTAAATGATTCCTTGTAGATATCCAAGAGCAATTCAGCAAATCCGGAACCTTGCGCAAGCGAGTTTGCTTCAGTTAAATAGGTCAGGCTGGCTTCATAATCCTGAAGCTTATTCTCCACTCTTGACAACCCCACCAGGTTTTCGATCCAATACCGATGATCGTTTTGTTCTTTTGATAATGCTAACGAATTTTTAAGATTAAGTCTTGCATTATCTAAATCATCGGTATAAAGATAGGCATAGCCCAATACAAAATTAGCCTCCTTACGCACGGTTGCCGGGCAACTCTCACCGCAAAATGATAAAGCTCTTTTAACTGATTTGATGGCGTCATCGTATTTTCCCAGTTGATTATAACAAAGCCCGATGTTGGTTAATATTCGTTCTATGTCATTGGTCTCTTTTAACTCATCCTTGATGGATAGGGCTTGTAAATAATGATCGAGCGCTCGTTGAAAATTTCTCAGTTTAAAGTAAACCAACCCAATATTATTATGAGAATTACCGATCGCACGACTATCACCTTCTTCTTCACGCAATACCAGTGATTTATAATGAAAGCTAAGTGCTGAGTCGTAGTTGCCTTTATACATATAGGCAATGCCCGCATTATTCAATATAAATTTTATCTGAAGCTTTAGAGCAGGGTAACGAGCCACATTACGTCTTGCAATTGCTAAAACCTTGTTCAGTATTTCTATTACCTCGTCATTCCTTCCCATATCATCGAGTGAATAAGCTACCATTCTTCCGCTCTCCACAATCTTTACACTATCCCCTAAGGCTCCAGCCTGGTTATAGGCTAATAAGGCATAATCATACGCTTTTTGATATTCGGGCCGATAAGCATAATGCAACTTGACCAGGATTGAATACCGGGATGTGTCTTTAGCTTTGGAAAGAAGCTGCTCTAATGAATCTATATTTTTGTTTAAATTCTGTGAAATAACAACGGTTGAACAAACGGATATTAGCATCCAGACAAGGAGTGATACTTTAAGATACTTTAAAAAGTTATGGTACATATGCAAGTTGACCTGACAAAATAAAAAAAATAAGTTATGAATTGCTATCACATTTGTCTCATCAGAGACTCAAAAAAAACAAAACCTTAAATCAACATATATAATAATTTTAAAACCCACTAAATCCAATACCTATGAAAAAATTATTCGCTATCATTCTTCTTGCTTCTTTTTCTGCCATCGCTTTCACTTCATGCACCGATGAAGATGTAGCCCCTGCAAAAGAATCTCATAACAACGGAGGTTCTCCAATCAAAGAAGGATAACCCAATCATTTAATAAAATATTAACAACCTTTAAATAAACACAATCAT
>DEIA01000069.1 GCA_002352225.1 Flammeovirgaceae bacterium UBA2786 | reverse complement strand
TACATGGTTTCTTCAACCATTGGCTCCGGATCATCTTTACACCCAAATAGAAATACCGAAAACAAAAAGCCAACCCGTACTGCACATGAATACTTCATTGTAATTATGTAAAATTTAAAATGCGTTTTGATGCATTTAGACTACCTCGGGTAGTGAAGGTTTAATCCGTAAGCGCAATTATTCAAACTAAACGCGCAACAACCCTCTGAATCCTCTTGCTGCATAATACGATTCGGCACCGTTGTGATAAATAAATACCCGGCCAAAGCGGTAATCGCCAAATATTGCCCCGCCCAGTTTTCTTATGTCGGCTGGGGTTTTTAACCAACTTGATGTTTTGTTGTCAACCTTTGCGAGTTGTTGAAGTTCATGGTATTGCTTTTCATTCAAAAGCTCTATTCCCATATCAGCAGCCATTTGCACCGCACTGTTGGCAGGTTTGTGCTCCTTACGGGATTCCAATGCTTCATGATCATAACAAATACTTCTGCGCCCCTTTGGAGTTTCCGAAGAACAATCACAAAAAATATATTCCTTCGTCTTTTTGTCGAACGCAATTACATCGGGCTCTCCCCCGGTTTTTTCCATTTCGTTCAACGACCAAAGTTTGTCTGGTTCTTTTTTCAGCCTGGCTTCAACCTTAGCCCACTCAACACCCTTATGCCGCGAAGGGTTTTTATGAAACCGTACATTCAACAACTTAAGTAATTCACCACGCTCTGCGGCAGATAATTTCATTTTACGTGCTTTCATTTTATTATATTGATATTGTAAAGGTAAAATTACACTTCATTGCAATGGGACCGCTCCGCAGACCCGGCTGGAAAAAAATTCCAGGTTTGCAGGTCAGCCTGTCTGACGCAAAAACCCGTTTTATGCCACGTTGTTTTTTTGTTTGTTTCAAATTCTTTCAGGGGCATTCCGACTTTATTTTCCACTCTGTCAGTCCATTAGTTGTCTGTCGTTTTACAATGAGGCACAACGTTTGTGTATAACGCGTTGCGGGTATAGGAGGGCAAATGAATGACGAAGGAATGATTTGCCCGACCTGTCGCAATTGTCAGCCTACACTAAAATATTATTTGAAACCTAAAGCTAAATATTTACACCAAACCCCGCAATGCGTTATACACTTTGTTGGTGGCTGTGCTGCCTTCACGAAACTTCATTTGTCAACTCACTTTTCTGTCCCCTAAACTCATATTGAAGTTTGTGAGATGTCAGAAGACTTAATATCGCAAATGAAGTAAATGTGAAAAAGCCAGCCAGTAAACTTGATTTGTTTGTTGTCAGTATGTCTATGTTTTGAGTTATGTTCTCAATTTGTTTTAACTGCTCTGTTATTATCCCGGAAAATCCAATGTAAGCCATAAAAATTGCTATTACCATTACGTCCGCCATTGACCACTTACCTGTCTTGAAAATCATGAATTGAACAAACTTGTTGGATTCAAATTTCTTGGATTTTAAATATAGAATTGATGAAACCAATTTTGTCACTGGGAACAAAACGCTGAAAGTAAGAACTAAAAGTCCGACAAATATCAGGTCAATTCTACTTTGTGTCATCATGAGTCTGACCACTTCTAAAATGCTTTTACTTTTATAATAAAGAACTTGGTCTTGAAACGTGACTGGCTCACCTAACAAATTGAAATTCATTTCTGCAACTCGTGCATCAATTTCAATCATTGGCAACAATAGTCCTCCCAGTAAGAATACGAAGCAAATAGCTGTCAGAATGAGATAACCCGATTTAGTGATAGTCTTTGAAAACGAAATAAATAGTCCGGTGACAATTGCAAGAGTAATTAGCCCAATTTGATATGGCCTATTTTTACTGTCAAGTTCGTCAACTCTTAATTTAAGCTCACTTAATGCCTCTTCTCTGTCTTTGAACCCGTATTCAGAGATTATTTTGTCGTGCGTTGAGTAGTCTATCTTTGAGAATGTCTTGTCGGCATAGGTATTTAGTTTCTTAATAATGTATCCCCTAATTGCCTTTCGATTTTTGGGGTCGTTCATAAAATCAATTATTTTTTCAGTGAACGATGGAATTTGTCTCTCCATGTCATCAAAAATCCCAAAAACACCAGCACCAATTTCATTTACAAAACCAAATAGTTTTCTTGAGTTCTTTTCATGAAACGCATCTTTTAAATCATTTATTACAATATGAAGTAAGTCTGAAATCCTTCTTCTCATTTCAGGTCTGTCAGCCCCTTCAAGATCAAATTCTTCAATCTTCTTTGTAATAATGTCAGCTAATATCTTTTTCCACTCGTCAACGCTAAAGAGTCCGTATTTAATTTTTGATAATTCAATCAGGTCCTCTTTTATTTTTCTTTTTTCAGTCTCTGTCTCGTAAACAGTCACTGATAGGTACATGATACCTGTCAGAAGTAGAATAGTAATAAGGAGTTCTCTATTTCTCAACTTTGTTCTTGGTCAGATTTGTCCGGCAGCATTGCCCCCCAACAAATAAATATACGAATTTCCTATATCCCCTTATTCTCTCCACCCCGGCCCTCTCACTACCCTGCCTGGCTTAGCTCCTGTATGTTCGCCTTCTTTTAAAACCTGTGTGCCATTTACAAATACATGCATCATTCCTGTACTGTATTGATGCGGTTTTTCGAAGGTAGCATGGTCCTGAATTTTAGCTGCATCAAATATGGCAAGGTCGGCAAAGTTACCGGGTGTTATCGAGCCGCGCTTTTTAATTTTAAGATTAGCGGCTGGCAGTGCTGTAAGTTTATAGATGGCTTCTTCCATTGGTATTACTTTTTCATCGCGCACATATTTGCCCAACAAGCGCGAAAAATTTCCGTACGCACGTGGGTGTGTATTGGATTTCAAAAATACACCTTCTGTGGCTGGCGATTCTGCATCCGAACAAAAACTCATGTAGGGTAATGCAATCTGCCGTTTAATGTTTTCTTCGTTCATCATAAAATAAGCAGTACCCACACGGGTGCTATCAGTTATCACCAGATCCATAGCCGTTTCTTCCGGGCTTTTACCATAAATTTTTGAAACTTCGGCCAGTGTTTTTCCTACAAATTGCTTTAACGAATCGTTAGCAAACCCCAGTAACAACACACGCTCCGGGCTTCCCGCCATCAACAAAAGGTTCTCCCACTTATCAGAAGGTTTACGCATTTCGTCTAATGCCTGCTTGCGTATTTTCGGGTTCTGTAATCGCTTTATCCATTCTTTCATTCCACCCTCCTGCACCCACGGTGGCATAGACGCATCCAAACCGGTAGCTCCGGCTGTATACGTATACATGTCGGTTGTTATTTTTAAACCCGATTTGTTGGCTTGATCAATCATGCTTATAACAGAGTCCAGTTTTCCCCAATTTCCCTCGCCTGCCATTTTAAGATGATAAATTTCGGCTGGTAGTTTTGCATCGCGTGCAATACGAATTGTTTCATTTACTGCATCAAAAATAGTATTGCCTTCACTGCGCATGTGGGTAATGTACATGCCACCATACTCGCCCGCTACTTTACTAAGTTCAATCAACTCTTCGGTTGATGAATAATTGGCTGGCGCATAAATTAAAGACGATCCTACCCCTAACGCGCCATCTTCCATCGCTTGCCTTACCAATTCTTTCATACGATCCATTTCTTCGCTATCCGGTAAACGATTATCGTACCCCAACTCATGAATGCGCACTGTAGTAGCACCGATAAACGAAGCCACATTGGTAGCTATTCCTCTGCGTTGCAGCGATTGCAAATATTCATCCAGTGTAGTCCAGTCTATGTCATACCTCCAATCGGGGTTGCGTTGCATTTCCGCCTGAATGTCCCCTTTCATGGTTTCGTTTAGTGGCCCCATACTCTGGCCTTCTCCAAAAACTTCTAACGTAACACCCTGGCGGATATCGGCCTGAGAGTTTCCATCCATAATGAGCGACTCGGTAGCCCAACTCAACATATTAATAAAGCCCGGTGCTACTACAAGCCCTTCGGCATTAATTTCTGTCTTGCCTTCAGCCTTCGAAAGATCACCGACTACAGCAACCGTATCGGCATTAATGCCTACATCGGTTATTACACCGGGTTTACCCGAACCATCATACACGGTGCCGCCCCGGATTATCACATCAAATTTTTGCTTTTGACAAGCCGATACTAAAAGAACAATCAATAAGGGAAGTAGTTTTTTCATATGAATTAAATTTGCGATGGATGTTAATCGTGTTTAGCGTTAATTGATTT
Source organism: Flammeovirgaceae bacterium UBA2786 (assembly GCA_002352225.1). Classification (GTDB taxonomy): domain Bacteria; phylum Bacteroidota; class Bacteroidia; order Cytophagales; family Cyclobacteriaceae; genus ELB16-189. Next base: position 3,101 of record DEIA01000069.1, on the reverse strand, counting down.
CTAATGCAGGGCCGATACAGCAATTTATCTATACAACCGGGTATTTAAATGTAGACTTTATTTCTATACGCTTGCCCGATTGCTGCGAGGCCCGTGTGGCTTCCATTATTTCAAGTACATGCAAAGCATGCAACGCTGCAATCAGCGGTTCGTTACCCGTAGCTATATTTTCTGAAATTACAGATGCTCCTTCCTGCCATACATATGTACCTGTATCGGTAGCCTCGCGCCTGGTTTTTTCATTATCGTGTGTGGCCACATCAACACCAAACGGTGCCCAGTCGTACCCAATCAATTGCAAATTTCCATGTGTTCCCCAAATAGAAATAGTAGGCTTATCCTGCCCCGATCCTTCGTGCCCGTATGGATCGAAGTAATTAAACCCGCATTGAACATGCGATAAAACTCCATTGCCATGATCCATCAGCACCATGGCATTGTCTTCGGCTACAACTTTTATTTTTCCTTTATTATCAACTGTACGTTCGGGCGTTACAATACTGGTCATGCCCATTACTGCTTTGGCCGGCCCTAATAATCCCGTAAGGGTTGCAATATTATACACACCAAGATCGGGCAAACTGCCTCCGCCTTGTTCGTAGAAAAAGGCAGACCATGTAGGGCCAAGATGTCCGTAGTGCGCATGGGCAGCCGCAACCTTGCCAATTTTACCTTGTTGAATCATGCGCGACATGTGTGCAAACTGCGGACTGTTAACTACTGCTGGCGCGCCCCAGATGCGTACCCCTTGTTGTTTTGATAAATCGAGCAATGCCTTGCCTTCGGCATAGGTGTTGGCCATTGGTTTTTCGCTCCACACGTTTTTCTTTTTCAGCAAAGCTTGCTTGTTAAGGCGTCCGTGTTCTTGCATATCGGTAAGGTTCACCAATAAATCGAACGGCACACCTGTCAGTTGCTGGTTGATATGGGTATAATGATTGCGCACGTTATACTTTTCTGCAGCAGCCTTTGCTCTTTCGGGGATAATGTCGCACACACTTACCAATTCTACATAAGGCGATTTGGAAAGGTGGGGTAAATACATACCCGATACACTACCGCAACCAATAAGACCAATTTTGATTTTTTTGGTTTGAAAAAGTACACCGCCTTTGCTAATAAATGGAGCCAGCATACCGGCTACCATAAGTTTGCTGGTGTGCTCCAGAAATTGTTTACGGGTTATCTTGTTTCTCATGAATGCTGGCAAAAGACAACGTTTAGAATCGTTTACATACGGAAAGTATGCAATCTTGCTGATAAACTGAAATGGAATCTGGTAAATGGTTCAGGGCTTACTCCATCCTGGTCCGCGCACAACTCTTCCGGGCATTGCTCCCGTATGATTTCCGTTATTCAAAACCTGAACCCCATTAACAAATACATGTACCATGCCTTCAGCATATTGATGGGCATCTTCAAAGGTGGCTTTATCAAGTATGGTGTTTGGATTAAAAACCACTACATCAGCATAATTACCAACCGAAAGGTTTCCACGCTTCTTTAGTTTAAGATTAGATGCCGGCAGTGATGTCATTCTGCGAATAGCTTCCTGCATTGTCATAATATTTTCTTCGCGCACATACTTACCTAACAACCGGGCAAAACTGCCGTACGCCCGCGGATGGGTGGGGTTAACATTATAAGGTTCTTCATCTGCAAGTGAGGCAGCATCTGAACAAACACTTATGTAAGGCAGTGCCAACATTCTCTTTACATTCTCTTCCGACATCAAAAAATAAATTGCAGAAACTCCGGATTTATCGGCTACGATCAGATCAAGCATGGTTTCGTCAGCGCTTTTATCATGTAACGTTGCTGCTTCGTTTAAACGTTTACCCCGATACAACTCGTTAAGCGAATCTTTTTTAAAGCCTAACAGCATTACATCTTTTGGATCGGAATTACGAGTAGGAATCCCCTCCTTCAACTCATGCAACACGCGGGCACGCGTTACCGGATTCTTTAATCGCTTACGCATAGCCGGTGCTCCACCCGCTTGTACCCAGGTGGGCAAACGAGCTGTTAGCGAAGTGCCACTGGCATTATACGTGTACATATTGGCTGTAATGTTTAACCCTGCTTTTTGTGCACTATCAATTTTGAATAAGACCGTATCGATCTTATTCCAATTCCAGGTGTTATTAATCTTGAGATGATAAATTTCAGCCGGCACATTTGCTTTGTAGGCAATACGAAATACTTCATTTAATGCCGGCAAAATTTTATCACTTTCGCTGCGCATATGCGTAATGTACATTCCCTGGTATTTTGAAACTACTTTACTCAGTTCAATCAATTCGTCAGTAGAAGCATAGTCGGCCGGAGCATAAATAAGCGAAGAGCCTAATCCCATTGCGCCTTCGCGCATCGCCATATCCACCAGTTGTTTCATTTTTTCTAATTCGTCTGGTTCTGGTGAACGATTTTCATAACCCAACACGTAGTTACGCACCGAAGTTGCGCCTACAAAAGACGCAAAGTTTGAGCTTGCACCTTTCTTCTCAAGCGTAGTAAAATATTCTTCAAGAACACTCTGAAGTGTATCCTTTTCAGTTATCACTTTGCGTGGCCCCGGGTTCCAGCCCTCGCCAAACACCTCAAGCGTTACCCCTTGCTTAATATCACTCATTGAACGGCCATCCTCTAAGAGAGAACCATCGGCCCAGCTTAGCATATTTATAAAACCCGGAGCGATGACCATGCCTTGCACATCTACTTCGCTATCGGCTGTTGCCTGAAACGTACCAATGGCTGCAAGGGTATCGGCCTGTATAGCCACATCTCCTTTATAAGGCGCATTGCCACTACCATCGTAGATTGTACCATTTCTTAAGATGAGTGAATAATGCTTTTTGGGGGTGCAGCCAACCAACAAAATAAGGGCGAGGAAAAAACAACGCATAAGTTTGCTTACACAAAATAACAGAATTTATAAGCTTTATTATAAACTGTTATTACGGTTCTGAAAGATTGAGCAAGTCAAATAATATTAAGCTGGCCAGGCTTCGAAGAACTGCTCGACCCATAGCTCTGCCCATTAAAACAAAAAAAAACCATTAACTAATTATTAGTCAATGGTTTAAATATTATAAGTGTAG
>DEIA01000054.1 GCA_002352225.1 Flammeovirgaceae bacterium UBA2786 | reverse complement strand
GAAGAACACCGGCAAAGGCGTGGTACTCAATTTGGCCACTGATGATAGTAGGATATATACTTATTGGTTCAGATAATGACACCTTCATGTATGAGGGTGTACAACATGACAATCCCCCACTTTGTACAAAGTGTGGCTACCTCAAGAAATTTGACTATCACAATCCATTTTATAAACAGAAGAAAAAAACCTTTGATGTGTCTCATCCCTATGATTTTGGTTTTATTGTCTCATTGAAATTCAAAGAGTTTTGTGAGCGTAATAATTATGGGAATATTCTATTCAAAGAATTTGAGCAGTCCCCTGGATTTTATCAATTGATTATAACTCGTAATCTTCCTTTTTCAGGCAGACTCTTAACAAAGCATTGCGAAGTTTGTGGAAACTATGAGGAAGCGATTGGGCCTAAAGCAACTTTTTCTTATGCCTTGCCAGACGGGTTTTATCGATCAGACATTGCCTTTGGCACTAGAAACCGAAAGTCTTATCTTGAAATAGTCGCCCCCGATACTTACGTTAAGATGAAGAAGGAGAAGTTTAAGGGGCTGTATTTTGAGAAGATAGAAGCATAGTAAAGAAGCCCGACACATGTCGGGTTTACTTTTTTATTTCCTCGCAGTTACCCGCCTCGACTCTGCGCTTTCTCAAAACCCTTGCGTTGGTGTTTTTAATTGCTGTCAGGTCTTCCGACAGTTGCAAAGAAACCAATCATGCGCAGTAACCGTAATAAACTCGGGGTATTGCTTTACAAGCATGAAATCAAATTTAGGATAATTTGACTAGTTGAACTATGATGTTGCCGGTGAAGAACACCGGCAAAGGCGTGGGTGTTTTTAATTGCTGTAAGGTCTTCCGACAGTTGCAAAACCTGACGGCAGCAACTATACCACTACAGATACCTAAAAAGAAAAACCCCGGCTATCAGGCCAGGGTCATTCCGGTTTAGGTTAGGTTCTCTTGTTTTAATCCCACTTCAGTTCAGAGTCAACTGCGGGGTTTCCGTTTACTTCTTCTTTCTCGCGGTGGTGGTCAAACGCATCAAAATCCACACCGGGCATTAGCTCTGTCTTTACATGGTTTACGGTGTTGTTAAGGGCTTCCAGAAACTTGTTAAAATCTTCTTTGTATAAAAAAATCTTATGTTTCTCGTAGGTAAATCCCTCATCATCTTTGTTAAACCGTTTTTTACTTTCCGTAATGGTCAGGTAAAAATCGTTGGAGCGGGTTGACTTCACGTCAAAAAAGTAGGTGCGCTTACCGGCCTTCACTTTTTCAGAGAAAATCTCTTCTCTTCCATTAGTCTTATTCTCTTCCACAATCAGGTAATAGTTAGGTTTTTGGTAATTAGGTTAAATCGAAGGTAAGAGGAAAATCCTGCCATGCAAAGCTTACCCATGGTTTTTGCCTTGAAAACTTGCCGAAAGTCAAAGAAAATATAGGATTTTTTACAATTTTAGGGTGTGGATTTGCGTGTGGAAGATATTCGGCTGGCAGGCAGCTTAGAGTTGCTGGCCAAACAATTGGTTGAGGGTTTTATTACCGGGCTGCATAAGTCGCCCTACCATGGTTTCTCGGTTGAGTTTGCCGAACATCGCCTTTACAACGAAGGCCAGAGTACCCGCCACATCGATTGGAAAGTATTTGCCCGCACCGACCGGCTCTACACCAAGCAATACGAAGAAGAAACCAACCTGCGCTGTGTAATTGCTCTGGACTGCTCTTCGAGCATGTACTATCCGCAAGGAAAACATACCAAACTTAACTTTAGTATTTATGCTGCCTCGGCCCTTGCCCAATTACTTTCGCGGCAACGCGATGCCGTAGGGCTTTGTTTTTTTACCGATAAGATTGAAGAGCTTACACCCGTTAAGTCAACCGCCTCGCACCTCGATAAACTATTTACATTATTAGAAAAACGTGTGCGCACCGAAATAACCCCTGGCAAGGGTACGCGCGTGGCCGAAGTATTACATGAGGTAGCCGAAAAAACGCACAGACGGTCGCTGGTAATTATCTTCAGCGATATGTTTGATGGTGGTAATGAGGAGGAAATATTTAAAGCGCTGCAACACCTTAAACATAATAAGCATGAAGTGATTCTTTTTCATGTTACCGATCACACCACCGAACTTGCCTTTCAGTTTGACGATCGGCCCTATGAATTTGTTGACCTGGAAAGTGGAGAAAAACTGCTGCTTAATCCACAGGAAATTAAAGACCGTTTCGAAAAAGAGTTATCGGAATACCACCAAAACCTAAAGATGCGGTGTAACCAGTTGAAGATTGATTTTATCTCGGCCGATATTAACACTGGTTATTTCGATGTACTGCAGGCCTATATGATTAAACGGAGTAAGATGCAGTAGTTGTTCCTACTCCGGTATTTTGTCAATCCGCTTTCAGTGACCGGTAATAGTAATTTATATTGAGTGGGCGGGGTTCTTACTTACACTGATTTACCCGAAACCAGGCACAAGAAACCAGCAGTTGGTTTACGCTTGTAATTGCTCGTTATGCAACCAGGCTTTTTTAGCGGTAAGTTCTTCTTTGCTTTCAACCATATCCGGATCGGGAACACAGCAATCTACCGGGCAAACTGCCGCACATTGTGGCTCTTCATGAAAACCCGTGCATTCGGTACATTTCCCTGAAACAATAAAATAAAATTCATCAGACACAGGGTCTTGTGCCGATTTTGCATCTACTTTCGATCCATCTTCCAGTTCTACTTCGGTAAGTGCAGTGCCTCCTGCCCAACTCCATTCGCGGCCACCTTCATAAATAGCGGTGTTGGGGCATTCGGGTTCGCAGGCCCCGCAGTTAATACATTCGTCAGTTATTTTAATCGCCATAGCGCCCTTTGTTCAGATTTCCTACTTTTGCCGCAAAAATACGGCTACTTGTTCACTCCTCAAAACAACCCGGTAAGCCTAAAAGTTTAATTAAAATGACTTTAGAAACAAGAATAAATGCCTTTTCAGTGTTGGGCAATCGCATTAAAGCCCTGAGCAAGATTGAACGTGAGCAAATTTATGAGCGTGCCGGCCTTACTAACGCATGGTTTACCCCGGTCTCGGTTCAATCTGCGCTGGATGGTATTGCTTTGTTTCTGGATAAGGCCACCCTGCAAACCTGGACAGCGAGCTATCCGGTATGCCCCTCAGAAAAACTGGTTGGAATTGCTATGGCTGGCAACATTCCTTTGGTTGGATTTCACGATTTGCTTTGTGTGTTAATAAGTGGACACAAAGCGCTGGTAAAGCTCAGTTCGCAAGATGCGTTAATTGAAGTCTTGATTAAATGGCTTATTGAAATTGAACCACGCTTTGCTGAAAAAATTATCATTGAAGATCGTTTGAATGCTGCTGAAGCGATGATTGCCACGGGTAGCGATAATACCTCACGCTACTTTGAATATTATTTCCGATCACGCCCTCACATCATTCGAAAAAACAGGTCGTCATGTGCGGTCCTAATGGGTGAAGAACCTAGTGAAGTATTGACTGAGTTAGGTAAAGATGTGTTTACTTATTTCGGGTTAGGATGCCGGAACGTGGCAAAGGTATTTGTACCCGAAGAGTATGATTTTACAAAGTTGCTGGACTCGTGGGCAGTCTATGGCGAAATTATCCACCATCATAAATACGCCAACAACTACGATTATCAGAAATCAATTTTATTGGTAAATCAAACTCCGTTTCTAGATTCTGGCTTTGTATTACTTACCGAAAGCGCAAACCTTGTATCCCCTATCTCGGTTTTGTTTTTTGAGCGTTATGTGGATCAGGTAGATCTGCAACAAAAAATTCAATCGCATACAGATAAACTGCAATGTGTAGTATCGGCAAATGGCTGGTACCCGAACAGCGTGGCCTTTGGTAAAGCGCAGCAACCCGAAGTTTGGGATTACGCTGATAATGTAGATACGATGAAGTTTCTGGCTGCACTCTGAAATTTCTGGTAACTCCCTCTCCCTTTAGAAAAAGAAGCTAAAGGCCGGATGAGGTGTTTAATTCCCCCGCATAATCTCCACCCAACCCGTATATTTCTGGCCATCTACTACCAATTGATAATAGTACACCCCATCTGTTGCATCGTCACCTGTCCAGTTGTTTTGGTAGTTGCTGCTGGTGTACACTTGTTTACCCCATCGGTTGGTTATTACCAGTTTAGCGTTAGTTGGTAAATTCCGGATAAAGAAAGTATCGTTGCTATTGTCGCCATTGGGTGTAAAAATATTAGGCACAAACAAACCACATCCACCTGCAGGTTCTGCAACAACTGCTTCACGAAACACCGAAGCAATTAAACTTATGCAGGTGTTTACCGTGCTCTGATCTTGTGTTAGCTGCACCTGATAGGTACCCAAAGCCAGACCCGAAATTACAAACAATCCGCTCGCAGCCTGGTCATCAGTAATCGTTCCGGTTTGTACTACATCACCATCCAGATATACATGGTAAGTATAATCGATATCAGCCGAGCCGGTAAAGCCGGTAAGGCTTATGGAACCATCTGTATCCAAGCAATTGAAAGCGGTTGTAGCTACTGTAAAGTCAACAACATCAGGTATTCCGGAAGGGAGAATATCAAAAACCCCGGTCTTAATACAGGCAGGAGTAAGATCATCGCCATAGGCAATGGTGTAGGTATAATTTCCAACCGGCAAACCTGTAAATACAAAGTTATTAAACTGGGTATTGGAAACAGGCCCGTTTATTTCAATACGAACCCCGATAATATTTACTACCGGAGTAGCCGGGTTAATATCAAAGGTTACAGAACCATCGGGCACTAAGGCACCACATGTAGCTGC
>DEIA01000084.1 GCA_002352225.1 Flammeovirgaceae bacterium UBA2786 | reverse complement strand
AATACAACCGAAGTATCAGTTGCCTGTGCTGTGAGGGAAGGCAAAGCCAATGCTGCAAGGCCCAATGATTTGATGGCGTTTCTACGGGTAGTCATGAGCGTAATGGGTTTGAAAAAATTTCGATAAATTTAGTAATCAACGAGGACCCACCAACACCATGGCGAAAAAAGAAGCAACGGATAAACACCAGATTTTATTGAAGGGTGGAGAGTATGAAGAAGTTCGTGATACTCTGGAAGAATGGCTTAATTTTTTAACTAACCTAGATAACCTTCAGCCAGGTTTGCCCGAACTAACGGTTTATTACGGAGCTTATCGTGAAAATTTTATTAATGTTACCTACCATAGCACGCGTGCTTCATTACATTCTCTCAAACTGGAATTGGAAACCATTGACGATTCTTTGACTCTTTTTCTGGAACCAAACCCAGAGGTTAGAGCGGAAATGCTTGCTACGGAATCTGGAATAATAAATCCCGATTGCCTGAAAGCCTGGATTTTCAACCTGTTTGACCACAGTGAATTGGAAGAGTTGAGTGTACCCTTTAAAAACCAATTTTTGCCTGATCGTTTTGATAAAATCCCGAAATTAAAAATAGCTGACTTCAATGGCTCAACCCTCAAAGAGTTGCCACCCAGTTTTTATCAGCTACCAGCCCTGCAGTATCTGGGTGGGATAGATAAACTGTCCCCAGCCGTTGCCAACCTGCCCTTGCGTTCATTGTTCTGTACGCCTACTCCTCAGCAATTTAGTAGCCTTACAGGGTTAATCGAATTGAGATGTCATGAGAATGATTATGCTGTGCCTGACGAGATTGAACAGTTAATACACCTAAAGTCGTTGTATTTATCTTGTGTTTCTTATTCTTCAAACAAGCTGTTGAATTTAGATGCGCTTGAAAAATTAACTTTTATTAGTTCCGGGGCTTTATTCAAGTTCGGTAATACTGCCGGAAAACTACCCCATCTCAAAGAACTTCATATTAACTGGGTGGAGCCATTTGTGGATATACTCGGTCATTTTAAAAATCTTGAAAAGCTTACCATTTCTCAACCTCCAAGCAAAGCAACTATTCAAAAACTTGAAGAAGTTCTAAAACAATTCTACAGCTTAAAATACTTATCGCTCGAAAGATTAGGCTTTACAAATTTGGAGTGGTGTTCTTCTTTAATAAATCTTGAATACCTGAATATGGGTGAAAATAAAATTGAAAGCATCCCTCTATGTTTAGGTAACCTTCAAAAGTTGGAGAGAATCATTCTGAACAATAACCCCATCGGTACCATTCCAGAACTGCCCATAATGCCAAGTGTTACATGGATTGATTTGCAGGATACTAAAATTCCAGATGATGAAAATGCACCAGCCATAGGAGTACCTATACCAGAAGAGCGTAAGAAGTTGAAACAAATCTTTCCGAACGTTGAATTGTTTCAAATGATGGAAGACTCTTATGAATAAATTCAGGATTTATAAGGGTAAACTTATTGTCTTAATTCATCCTAAGAACCTTAAGCAGCATACCATTTATTGCCATTGCTTGAATGGCTTGACCTCGAAGATTTGTCCATTGCTGAATTTACCAGCCGATCTGGGTAAATTGGGCCTCAATTCAACTGGTGCTTTTGAACAATTTTTGGAGTAAGGGAATTAGATGCTAAGACCAGCGCTTGCACAATCAGGCCAATCACAATAATCATGGCCAGTTCAAATTGTGTAAGCATACTGGAGCCTGCTACAATTTTTTTTGATTGATCGGTCATACTTTTTCCCTCTTCTATCTGAATACTTGAAAGCATATTCAGGTTACGGGTTGCGGTGTTAAATTCCTGATCGATGGACGAAACAGCTACCGATGTGCTTTGCGCTTTCAGGTATTGCTCCTCAAGTATAATCATCTCCTTTACATTTTTCTTAAACGAGTCAAACACGAGCGATTCCTGATTGGTGAGTCTGGTTTTTTCGTATTCGTGAATAAGGGCCATTATCGCCACATTATGTTTTGTAATAATTGCCTTGATCTGATCCAGGTCTCCCTGCCCGCTGCACTGGTCCATAAGCATTTGCTTTTGATACAGATGATCTGAAAGTTTGTAGATATAACTCTCTACCAGAAGGCGATCTTCAAAAACAGAAGAAAAAGAATCGCCCAACTCTGATACGTTGTTCCGGTCTATCACATTTTTAACAAAAACACCCAGCAGTACTATGGTGAGTAAAAATGCAACTTTTGCCTTTTGCTGAATTGCGTATAACCACTTCATACATTCATATTTTCAAATTAAAAATAAGCAAGAGGCTGATCAAAAAAAAGAAAACACCAGAATGCTTCTTTCTGCTGTATTGTTCAGCGGTTTTAATGCCCTGCGCATCAGTCTTTCTGGCTGTCATTATTCAATGTAAACATGGTAAACTGCAATTATTTTCATACTTTGAATCACTAAACCTTAAAAAATATGAATCTTATAGACCGAGTAAAGAACATATTACTCACGCCAAAAACCGAATGGGATGTTATCAATTCAGAAACTGTTACGCCTCCATCTCTCTTAGTGTCGTACATTTTTCCACTGGCCGTTATTTCGGCTATCGGGCCGGTATTAAGTGGTTTTTTATTTCCCGGGCTTTTGGGGCTAAACGCTTTTTTAATTTCAGCCCTTATCGCCTTCTTGTCAGCAATAATCAGTTATTATATTTCTCTTTATATTATTGATATACTGGCCCCAACTTTCGGATCAGAAAAAGATTTGAATAAGTCGGCACAACTCGTGGCTTATTCTACCACACCCTCATTTATAGCCGGTCTCCTTTCATTTATACCGGTAATTGGCGGGTTGCTGAGTTTTGTTGCATGGGCTTACTCTATTTATATCATGTATCTGGGCTTAACCCCATTGAAGAAGACGCCAGAAGATAAAAAGATTATCTACCTGATAATTGCTTTTATTGTAACGGTTGCTGTTATGATGGTGGTAAGCGCAATACTGGGAAGTATGCTGCTAACATCTGCGCTATTGGGATTTTAAGAGGCTTTAAAAACACCGATGGCAGGTCTTACAACCTGCCATCGGTGTTACAAATATTTTAATACGTATTATTCATTCTTATACACCACGCCATCTCTCATCACAAAGGTTACCTTCTCCATGGTTTTAATGTTTTTGGTTGGGTCTTCGTTTACGGCTACAATATCAGCCAGTTTGCCGGCTTCAATAGAACCAATCTTATCGCCAAAGCCTAAGATGTTGGCATTTACCTGCATGGCACTCAGCAACGCTTCAATGGCAGGCATGCCACCTTCCACCATATAACCAAACTCGCGTGCATTTTCGCCATGCGGAAATACTCCGGCATCGGTACCAAAGGCCATCTTAACACCACGTTTGTAGGCTTTTGAAAAGTTCTCCTGAATTCTTGATCCAATCTCTATGGCTTTTGGCACAACCAAAGGATGGTAGTAGCCCGGAATTTTGGCATACTCTGCTGCCGAGCGACCGGCAATGATAGTGGGAACATGGTACGTTCCTTTCTGCTTCATCAAATCCATCACCTCTTCGCTCATTAATGTACCGTGTTCAATAGTTGTAATGCCAGCCAACACCGCCCGCTTCATACCTTCGGCACCGTGCGCGTGGGCCGCTGTATGAAAACCATAATCCTTTGCAGCTTCTACAATAGCATTTACTTCTTCTTGTGTAAACTGTGGGCCGCTGCCATCTTTTGCTACGCTCAATACACCACCGGTAGCCGTTATCTTAATAAAGTCTGCCCCATCTTTGTAGCGTTGGCGAACGGCTTTGCGCGCATCATCGGGGCCATTGATCACTCCTTCTTTCGGGCCGGGATCGCCCATTAAGTCTTTTCGAGCACCGTTAGTAGGATCGCCATGGCCTCCCGTTGTCGCAACACCTTTACCGGCAGCAAAAATTCTGGGACCAACAATAGTCCCTGCATTTACTGCATTACGTAACGAAATGTTTACCCCTGAACCTCCACAATCGCGTACGGTGGTAAAACCCGCCATTAGATTTCTGCGGGCGTAAATGGTAGATTGAAAAGCTACATCAGCTTCATTCATGGTGTAGCGTTTTACTAATCCATCTTTACTGGTTTCGCTTTCCAAATGCACGTGCATATCAATTAAGCCCGGCATTACGGTTTTCTTACTCAAGTCAATAAGCTTATCATCTTTACCGGCCTTTGTAAAACCTTTGTCGAGCGAAACAATCTTATTGCCTTCTACCACAATGGTAACCTGACTTTGTTGTGTTTTGGATTTGCCATCGATTAAAGATCCGCAATGAATTAGGGTGCGTTGCGCATAACTAAGAATGCTTGCACACACAAGCATAAGCAAGACAAGTAATTTTTTCATAGGAATTAGGTTGGGTTTAATTTAAGTATTGGGCAGTAAGCTTCTGCAACGTTGTCTTTTCTTCGGTTGTCATTTCGGTTGATTTTATTTTCAACATCAGCTCGAACATAACTTCGGGCTTATAGCCTAATTTGGTAGCTGTGTTTGCACAGAATTTTATTTCTTCTTCGTACAAGCGCTCGTCCATCTTCATTAGTTGTACGAGGTTAAAAATATACTCAAACTTCTGGTTGTTGGTCAGCTCTTTTGCCAGAATGGTTTCGTGACTGGAATAAAAGAGTGTTTCCACCGATGATTCGGGAAAGCCATGGGCCTTACCAATGTTTATAATAAATGCCCGTTCGCGGCTTGCCATTTCACCATCTATGCGCGCCAGGTTTACCAGCAGTTTAAGTTGTTCCAGAACAATCATGGTATCAAAATCTTGTTAGGTAAAAATAAACTAAAATCATCTATCTTACACACCGTCTGAATAAATTGAAATCGCTTTGAATTTTCTTGCACACCTCTACCTTTCCGGCAACAACGAGGAAATTATGGTTGGTAATTTTATGGGCGATTTTGTGCGCGGCCGAAATATTTACAACCAGTTTCCAAAACACGTTGCGTTGGGTATTGAGCTCCATCGGGAGATTGATGAGTATACTGACAACCATGCCGTAGTACTGGAAAGCAAGATCAGGCTGCGCCCCAAGTACCGGCATTATGCCCCGGTAATTGTAGATATGTTTTACGATCATTTTCTGGCCCGCAACTGGTCGCACTATCATGCAGTATCCCTTCCCGATTACGCTCAGTTTTGTTATCGTACTTTACAAAAATTTGAGACGATACTGCCAGCCCAGGTAAAGTACCTGATGCCTTACATGGTGGAAGGAAACTGGTTGCTGGCTTATGCCAAACCCGAAGGCATTCACCGCGCGTTAAGCGGCATGGCCCGCAGAACACCGTACGATTCAAAAATGGATGAAGCGATACGCGATCTGAAAGCGCACTATACAGATTTTCATAGGGAGTTTGTTGCTTTCTTTCCCGATTTGCAGAAAATGAGTAGCGAATTCATTGAAAACAGCAAACATTAAAATGCTAACTTTAGTTATGAATAGTCATTTGCCAATATTGTCTCCAATAATTAAGTGGCTTTTCTTCTTTTTTCTCACAACAAGTTTAACTGTAAATCTTAGTGGCTGTAAAACTGCCGATACACCTATCATCAAACCTGAAATAATTACAAGCGGTAGCTTGGTCGGCAATGGGGTTAGCCAGCAGGATATGATAATCTCGACTCAGAGTGAATGGACTAATTTTTTGCGTGATTTTAATGATCGTTTTCAAAGTAATGGAAATGATCAGATAACCCAGCAAACAATTGATTTTTCTGAAAATCAAATTTTGATCATATTCGATGCATGGAAAAATTCTCTCGATCACCAAATTGTTTTCGATAAATTAATTGATAGCAAAGAGAAGTTTGTTGTTCACTTTATTCACGTGCCGCCTCAAATCGAATCTGACGAAACTATTCTCACTCAACCTTATTTCATATTAAAGATTCCACGATTGTCAAAACCCTTAGCAATTAACATTTTGCGACCCCACCTAACATTTTTGCCGATCAGGTCTTAAAAGGAGCCTTGAATAATAATACACTGTTTGAGAAGGAAAACTTTGTTATTGATAATCAAGAGGATTGGAACAGTCTTCTGGAAAAAATGAATGATAATAGCTCGATTAATTTTTTAGAATTCTCATCTTCGGTTGATTTTAATAACTATTTGGCACTTGCTTCATTTGATAAATTTGATTGTACCTATCCTTCATGTAATACAATTACCTATGACATTACGGTTATTCATGAAAGTGAAGAAGCTATAACTATAACTGTTCAAAATCTATTGACAATAGCTACAGAAGGTTATCCTCAACCATTTCATATTGTTAAGATTTCAAAAACCGAAAAACCTGTTCAATTCAATCGTTTATAAAGGCTATTAAAAAGTGTTTGGCTTTTAGAGTTAAAAAGGATTACATTCAACCTATGAAACTTCGATTAAGTAAAATTTGTATTGCTATTAGCCTTCTGAGAAATCTTAACTCCGTATTGGTATGTTCACTTATTCTTTTTTTGATTGGCTGTAAGGATAATGAAGAAATCTTGCCACTTAAACCTGAAATTATCACTAGTGGAAGTTTAGTGGGATATGCTGTTAATCAAGAGGATCGGATTATCGCAAGTCAGGCCGATTGGACAAAATTCATTGACGATTATAACTTTTTCTTTGATCGCTTTGGTGATGGCGAAATAGTTGAACGCAATTTGGATTTCTCAAAAAATCAGATTTTAGTTGTATTTGATGCCTTAAAGGGAACAACAGGGTACAGTATGGAATTTGATTCACTGATTCATACGGAAGATAACGTAACCGCTTCATTCATTCACCATAACCCACCGAATGATATTTCTATTACCGAATCTTTGACTCAATCATATTACATTTTAAAAATACCAAAGTTCACAAAACCATTATTTTTTAAGCATACTACAGTGAGTCCATGGATGTATGGAGAATTAATTTTTAAAGGTGGTCTCTCTGGAAATGAGAATATACCTCAACAAGCTCTTGTTGTATCGAATAATGAAGATTGGATATTATTGCTTAATCAAATGAACTCGTTTTATCAAAATCCAAATTTTCCTAATAACTATCCAAATGCGAGCGTTAACTTTGATCAAAATCTTGTAATCGCAGTATTTGATAAAGTAAATGGTTACTGTTGTGGAACAATTGACATAACTGATATCCTTGAAGAGGAAACAACGATTAGAATTACTGTTCGTTTTCTTTTGAATGGGGCATTAGCTAAGATTACCCAACCAATTCATGTTGTAAAAATTCCGCATACAACTAAAGTTATTCAATTCGAATACAAATGATTTATATGTCGCTCGTTTACAAGTTAACTTTTATTAGTTTTATTTTAGTTGCATCGTTAAAGATTGGATTCTGTCAAGATAAAAAATCGTATTACTATTATAGAGGAGAAAAGATTAATCTAATTCTTGATGAATCAAGAATTAACATAGTATCTAAAACGACCTTAAACAAAAACTTTGAGATTGGCAAAGTTAAAATAATTAAAAGCAGGCTTGAAAATTCAAAATACTCTAATCAAAGAGTAACTGAAGTTGTTATAGAAAATCAAAACTCAAGTTTCAATGATTTGATTGTCGAAATAAATAAATTATCAGAGAATTTAAGCGTGTGCCCTTTTTATAAGGTCAATGAAAATATTTCAATCGGCACATCAAATACATTTTATGTCAGACTTAAAGAAAAAGAACGGATAGAGGACTTACAAAATTTAAGTGAGAAACTTAATGTAGAAATACTTGGGCCAATTGTGGCTATGGAAGATTGGTATGCTCTCAGGTTAAACTATGAATCAAGGTTAACTTCAATCGAGGCTTCAAATTATTTTTATGAAACTCAATTATTTGAAGACGTGGACCCCGGCTTCGAATTCAAATTTGAATCTACCTGCACAAGCGACCCTGATTTTGGAAGTCTATGGGGTTTAAGCAATACCGCAAATCCAGCAATTGATATTAATGCTTGTCAAGCTTGGGGAATTACTCAAGGATCAAACGTAAAGATTGCTATCGTAGATAAGGGAATAGAAAAAACACATATTGATTTATCTGCAAACATTTCCCCTCTTAGTTTTAATAGTCAAAGTGGCTCCTCCCCAAGCCTTCCCCCAAATGGTAACGGACATGGTACTCAAGTGGGTGGAGTTATTGCCGCCATCAAGGATAACGGAATATTGATTACCGGTGTTGCTCCGCAGTCTAAACTAATTAGTGTAAGTAATCCGATATCTCCCAATTCTACAATTGCAGCAGAACTTGCCAGCGGAATTAGCTGGGCATGGCAAAATGGCGCGGATATAATTAATAACTCTTGGGGCGACTTCAACGGTCTTTACTATCAATATTTTCACAGTTCGATTTTAGAAGCGGCAATTACAAGCGCCATGAATTTAGGAAGAAATGGGAAAGGAACTTTGGTTGTGTTTAGTGCTGGCAATACCGGAGTAGCTGTTGACTACCCTGCTAATTTCAATAGCAATATTATTGTGGTTGGGGCGATAACTTCAGCAGGATTGCGCTCTGGTTTTTCAGGTTATGGCCAAACTTTAGATTTAGTTGCCCCTGGAAGTTCTATACTAACTTTGAGCAACTATAATGTTACGGTCAATTCTTATGTATTTAATAGCTCTATGTTTGACAGTGGAACGTCATTTGCTGCACCCTACGTTAGCGGAGTACTAGCATTGATGTTATCTGTTAACCCAAATCTTACTCGCTGCCAAGCTGTAAACATCCTTGAAGGCACTGCTCAAAAAATTGCTGGTTATTCTTACACGACCAGTGTTGGGCGGAGCAACGGCACTTGGAATAACGAAATGGGTTATGGCTTAATAGATGCTCACGCTGCTGTCCTTGCTGCTCAAAGTACAACCGGTAGTTTACCCGTTGTAAACGGGAGTAACCTGATCTGCACAAGCCAATCCTATTCAGTCGGTAATGCTCCAGTGGGCTCAACTTTTTCGTGGTCGTCTTCTTACACCTCGGGGTTAACCGTAAACTCATCAGGCTTAGCAACAAGGGTAAATGCTCATTGTGGGCAGGTAACTCTTACCGCTTTGGTAAATACAAATGGCTGTACCGCACCGACTACAAAAAGTGTCTGGGTTGGATCACCTGTTATAACAAATCAAAGGCTTGATGGCATGTTTTATTACTCTCCAACCCATATATGCCCAGACAATCATTGGCTTCAAGTAACCCCAGTAGGGCAAGGTGCGACCAATGCGCTTTGGACTGTTCAGAGTGGGGTTCCACACATAGCAACCCCTAATTATCTTGACTTTACACTTTACTCCAATGTTTCGTCTATCGCTATCACGGCCCGTTCGCAAAACTCGTGTGGGTTAGGCCCAACTGCTGCATTCTATCTCATGCGAAAAGATTGGGGCTGCTCGGGTTCGTTCTCCATAGCCGCCTATCCCAACCCGGCAACAAGTGAGTTAGTTGTTGAAGTTATGTCTAACGCAACTGATGCAATAAATCCATTTGTAATTTCTTCTGCATACATGCTAAACGAGAATGGAGTAACTGTCTCTGACGGAAAAGAAAATAATGGAAAACAAAGATTTGACACCAGTAAACTTAAGAAAGGTGTGTACTATCTACACGTTCAAATTGGTGGTGAGTATTTCAAGGAGAGAATTTTGATTGAATAAATTCTTCTCGTCACCCTTACAAACGCTTAGATCATTCATTTAAGTCACATGTACATGTTTAACGATCCAGAACTAAACGGAAAATACCTCGGCACCATTTCGCAGGATTTTGTGAAAGTAGCCGACACATTAAAAGAAGCTTCGTATCAAATCCGTAAAGCCGGGTTTGAGTTTCCTATTTTTCCAATTACGAAAGAACAACTACCCATTGGGCAGGTTTTAATACCCGGTGCGGCTCTTAACCTGGAGTGGAATTACTATGCCTCTTTCCTGGATGAGTTTATACAACGCGAACTGGTTGCCCCCGATAAGGAAGAAGAATTCAAAAGCGCTTACAAAGATCCGGATGAATTCTGCTGCCTGTTTGTTGTGGATGATGGCTTTGCCAGCTTCGTTTATATTCCGTTTCCGGAAGACTAAAGAGTTGTGATTTGTGATATTCGATTTATCGTATTAACAATCGTAAATCACAAATCTAAAATCACAAATCAAAAGTGGTTCCACCCCTGCGCCTGTAACGGTACTATGGTTTCCTGTTTTGTTACCAACACATGTTGGGTTGCATCATTATGCATGTGACCAATGAAATGGATATCGGGATGGTTTTTGATTTTTTCGTAATCGGCCGGGTTGATGGTGAAGAGTAATTCATAATCTTCGCCTCCGTGCAAGGCGCAGGTAATCGGATCTAATTTAAATTCGATTGCTGTTTCAAATGTGTCATGGTCAATCGGCACTTTATCTTCAAAAATTTTAACACCGAGGTTAGAATTTTTTCCTAAGTGAAATAACTCAGAAGCAAGTCCATCCGAAATATCAATCATAGCCGTAGGCAAACAGTTTTTATCGCGCAACTCGTGAATAATGTCCATTCGCGCTTCGGGCTTTAGTTGGCGCCCAACCAGATATTCGTACTTCTCTAAATCAGGCTGCATGTCGGGGTTTGAGAGAAACACCTGCTTTTCGCGCTCCAATACTTGTAACCCCATGTAGGCCGCACCCAAATCTCCTGTAACACAAAGGATGTCGTTCGCTTTTGCTCCACTGCGTTTTACTATTTTCTCTTTTGGCGCCCGACCCAATACGGTGATTGAAATAACCAAACCGGCCGCTGAAGAAGAGGTATCGCCACCTACTAAATCAACATTATAATTTTTACATGCGGCATGAATACCTTCAAATAAAGAATCAACTGCTTCAAGCGAAAAGCGATTGCTGATGGCCAGGCTTAGTACAATCTGTTCGGCTGTACCGTTCATGGCCGCAATGTCTGATACATTAACAGCTACTGCCTTATATCCTAAATGCTGCAACGGCATGTACGACAAATCGAAGTGAATGCCTTCCAATAACATATCAGTTGAAACAAGGAATGTCTTTTCTCCGGCATCAATCAGGGCTGCATCATCACCAATACCTTCTAAGGTTGAGCTATTAATATTTTCAAACTTGCTTTTGATTCTGGCAATCAGTCCAAATTCGCCTAATTGCGATAATTCTGTACGGGAGTCGCTCATGGTAAGGGCCATTAATCGGCCAGATAGTTAATTCGTCCGGCAAAAGTACTATTTGCACTCCATTTCACCGATATTGTGACTGAAATCGGTATTCAACTAAAATATTTTATAGCGATGAAACGGTTCTGCCTTATACTTATTACTATGATTCTGTTTGCCGCTTGTTCTACCCCCAAGGCCTATTACGAAACCAAAGAAGGAAAGCGTAAACAGAAATATTATAACGATATTCAGTACGGCCGCGACCCGCATCCGAAAATGAAGTTTTAAAGGTTCATTAACCGATTCATTCACCGCAGCAATCGCAAAGATTCGCGGAGGGGATTTCCAAAATGTGTTTTAACACAGTGTGCCACGTTACGTGCCGAAATCAATTAAACTCAATCAAGCAGTCGGAACGACTTTACTTGCTATTCATTAGCACCTGGCTGGCCTTTGCGCAACTTCGCGTCCTTATTTCCTTTCCTGGCAAAGTTCTACCAATACATGATTGGTAGTTTTAGGATGTATAAACGCAACCATTTTATTGTCGGCCCCGGGAAAAGGCTCTTCAGACAGTAATTGAAATTCTTTTTTCTTCAATTCACCCATTTCAGATTCTATCGCTTCAGATTCAAACGCGAGGTGATGTAAGCCTTCTCCCCGCTTTTCAATAAACTTAGCTATGGCCGAATCCGGGCGTGTTGAGGCCACCAGTTCAATCTTTACATTTCCCAAATCAAAAAAAGAAGTTCGAACACCCTCTTTTTCAACTTCCTCAATTTTATAATGTGGTTTACCAAATAGCCTGGCAAACAATGCATTGGCGGCATCCAGGTCTTTTACAGCAATTCCAATATGCTCAAGTTTCTTCATAACCCGTGTTTATCTTGATTTTGTTAATTTTGATAGAAAATTGGGAAACTTTTAAGGGTTTACGAAAGTTTTAAAGCGAAATGCCAAAAATTACAATCGAATCGAATAGCGATGCCCATGTAGAGGCCGCAAAAATCCAGCAACAGATTAAGGATTACCTGGGGCTACGCTCAAGCGACCTTATTTTTGAATACAGTTTACTGGATGGTAAAACCAAACTCGATTTAATTACCCTCAATCCCCGTCATAATCAATCTTTTCTCTTTCGCTCCGAAACCGGGGCCGATAAAGTAGATGCGCTGAAAAAGATGTGGGATTATGTTCAGATCTATAAAGAGAAAGAAAACTCATACACCATTCAATGGGTAACTAAAACGGAAAAAGAACTCAATACCTCTTATTTCCGGGCCAGCAATATTTTAGATGCCCTCGAAAAATTATATTATGGGCGCGACCGGAACACAATTACCGTGTTTAGTGTTGTATTAAATCCCGTATCGTAACCTATGATTACCGTAACCGACAAAGCGAAAGACAGAATTATAAACCTTCGTAAAGAAGAAGGTAAGTCCGATAACCACAACATCCGCGTATCGGTAAGGGGTGGTGGCTGTTCGGGCCTCATGTACGATTTAGGGTTCGATGATCAGATCAATCCTGTGGATCAGGTTTTTGAAGACAAGGGCGTAAAAATTCTGGTTGATAAAAAGAGCCTGCTCTACTTGCTGGGCACCACATTAGATTTCTCTGATGGGTTGAACGGCAAAGGATTTCAGTTCATCAATCCCAATGCTTCGCGTACCTGCGGTTGTGGAGAGAGCTTTTCGGTTTAACCATCTCTAAATTGTAGCAATACACTTCAGTTCGATGGCGATTGGAGTGGGCAACGCGTTTACTTCCACCGTAGTGCGGCAAGGCTGAGTTTCCGGATTTGGAAAATACTCGGCATAAATTCTATTGAAGACCGCAAAATCTGCTTTCATGTTGGTGAGGTAAACTGTTACATCTACCAGGTTTTCCCACCGCGAACCGGATGCTTCTAAAATAAAACGCACATTTTGAAATACGGCATGGCATTGCGTTTCGATATCGTACGCAACAATATTTTTATGTTCATCGAGCGTTACACCGGGTATTTCTTTTGAGCCACGCTTACGCGGACCAACACCAGAAAGAAAAAGTAAATTACCTACTTTGCGTGCGTGTGGATATGAACCTACAGGTTCGGGAGCTTGTGTAGAGTTAGATACATTCATCTATCCTAATTTAAAAATAACCGGCATTGCAAACTTAGATTTTATAGGCTGACCCCTCTTTTTTGCGGGATTGATTTTTGATTGGCTCAGCTTAATAGCTCGAATTGCTTCTTCATCGCAGCCACTACCAACGCTTTTTATAATTCTAAATTCACTAATTATACCATCTCCGGTAATTTGAAATTCTACCCATACTTCACCCTGAACACCCATTCTTCTTGCTTTAGGAGGATAGTTCATTCTTTCGCCTACACTTTGGTAAAAAGCAGACAACCCATTTACCCCACCTCCCAGAGGCATAAACAATTTATCATATTTATAAATCTTTCCGGCTTTATAACTCTCTCCCGTTTTGAAAATTCCATTTATGAAGGTCTCTTTGTGTAACAAAGAATCTGCACCATCGTATGCGAACCAAACTGAGTCCCTCAAGCCATCTATAACTTTTCCAATTTCTCTATAACTAGCTTTTCCTCCCTCAGGGTTATCATCGTCATAGTATGCTTCCTCAAAGAATAAAGTCGAATAATTTTTAGGGTTTGTGGAAGTCACAGGGTTTGCCCTTAAGTAATCAAACCTGCAGTTACAAGAACCATTTCCGTTATTAATTATCTGTTTGCCTTCCTCGTTCCAGTAATTTATAATCAAAAAATCGTACTCTTTGAAATCACTGACTTGCCTTTGTTTTTTCGGGTAGTACAACGTAGATTTTGGATTACCACTCTCATAATAGTTGAAATTGTAATCAACCTTTTGATTCTCCGCATAGCTTCCCCTTTCTTTCACCCTACCATCTTTGTAATAATAAGTGAATGGGCCATTCAATTTTCCCTTGTTGTAGATTTCGCGACCAAACAAGGCATCATTTTCTGAATACACCAAAAAGACTGTGTCTCGTAAACTTAAGGTATCAACCATTTTTCGTTGATAGAAAAAAGATTTGCCCTTCTCATTGGTTCTGTTCCCAGCCTTATCAAAGTAAATTTCTTGTGCATCTGATTCTTCGCAGAAGAATACCAAGATTCCAAGTAGCCAGAAGAACTTTATTTGTCTCATATTCCAAAAACTAAACTTGCCCATAAACTATGATACTCTGCCCCTTCTTTTTCTGAAGCAATCATTTTTACACTGCTCACCATCCACGGGCCAGTCGCACTAATCGGAAAACGAACGGTGCCATCATTTTCGGTGAACAGATTCTGCAAAAATGTATTGTCATTAATCCTGTTCCATACTTTTACCATCGTATGCGGAGCCGGCTTACCTTCAAACAATACTTTGCACTGCAAATAATCGCCCGTTTTTAAATCGTACGGATTTTGTTCGGGAACAATTTCATACCTCAACCCAACTGCTTTCTTAAATGTATTATCGGTGCGATTACCACTCTGCACCAGCAACTTGGCAAATCGGGTATAAAATTCGGTTGATTTCTTATTAAGTGAATTGGATTTTTTTCGCTGATCTAAAATATAGTCTAACCCGTCTTCCTCCAGGTAGGCATTAAACTCTCTACCTTCCAATTCGATGTAGGCGTTGTTGCTGGTTAGGGAAAATAAATACGTTCCTCCTAAGTCTGCTTTATAGATCAGATTATTGCCTTCGGTAAGGGTAACGCTCTTTGTTAAGTCCTTCGCCCCATTAATACGGTGCAACTCCAGCTTCTCTACTTTGTGTTTTTTTAAATCCCAGAATTCGCCATCAAAGCCCTCGCCCACCATCAAATCAATCTTAATCTCCTCTCCTGCATTATACCTGAACTTCTTCGGCTGTAGCCAGAACTCATGTGCCTGCACAATGATTGCTAATATTGCAATGGCAATGGTTAAATACGTTTTTTTCATAGTATGATTTTTGCGAAAGTAGGCAGTAAGCAGGTAGCAGTAGGCAGAGGTATAGCCTGCCTACTGGATACTATCGACTGCCTACTTTTTTTTCTTTCTGTTCATAATCTCTTCAATTTCCTCTGCTTCAATTGGGATATTGCTCATTAAATCGAAATTCTTACTCTTCCCAATTACAATGTTATTCTCTAATCTGATTCCAAATTTTTCTTCCTTAATATAAATTCCCGGCTCAACTGTCCATACAGAACCCACAGCAATCTTATTGTGCATATTGCCTACATCGTGTACATCCAAACCCAGCATGTGCGAGGTGCCATGATAAAAATACTTTCGGTATGCGGGGTTTTCTTTGCTTTGATTTTTAATGTCTGTCTTATCTATCAGTTTCAATTTAAGGAGTTCGGCTTCCATTAATTTTTCAATCTCTTTCTGGAAATCAAAATAAACAACACCGGGATTAAGCATCTTTATTGCCTTTTGCTGAATACGTAAAACAGCATTGTACACTTCTTTTTGTCGTTTGCTAAACCGACCACTCACCGGTATGGTACGTGTCATATCGGCATTGTAGTTGGCATACTCGGCAGCCACATCCAGCAACACTAGTTCACCAGCACGGCATTGTTTACTGTTTTCTACATAATGAAGAATGTAATTGCTAATACCCGAAGCAATAATGGGTGGGTACGCAAATCCTTTAGAACCCAATCTCTTAAATTCATGCACAAATTCGGCCTCCAGTTCATACTCCATCACACCCGGCCTCAGGTAATTTAATACCCTGCGAAAACCACACTCAGTAATGTCGCAAGCCTTTTGCATTAATTCGATCTCGCGCGGCTGCTTTACTTTTCGCAGTTCGGCCATTACAGGGGCTATTCGCTTATACTCATGCAACGGGTATGTACGCTGGCACCATTCTATAAACCGGGCATCGCGGCTTTGCACCACCACCTCCGACCGATAATGCTCATTTGTATTCAGGTACACTTTGTCTACACCGCCCATCGTCATCATATGATGAAACAGTTTATCAAAACCCGATACCCATAACACCGTTTCAATGCCCGAAATCGCAGTAGCTTCCTTTTTGGTAAGTTTATGTCCTTCCCACTTTTCCATCAGTTCGTTGGGTTCGCGTAAGAACAAAACTTCACGATACTTTTTATCCGGAAAACCGGGACAAAGCACTACAATGCTTTCTTCCTGATGAATACCGCTTAAATAGTACAGGTCGCTGTTCTGAATGTATCCTAACACGCCATCGGCATTGCTGGGCATTATATCATTCGAATTAAATACCGCCACCGAGCCCGGCTTAAGTACCGTACTTAGTCTTTTTCGGTTAGCTATAAAAAGTTCTTTGCCAATGGGTTCGTGTCGCATGGTGTAAATAAACTTGGTAATTCCATTAAGTTCCGATAGATTTTGGAAAGTTATAAATACCCCTTCATATGAAAAAACAAACTTTTGCAATTGTTCTGCTGCTAACACTAACTGTTGCGGTAAGCGGTCAGGAAAAAAAATACACACCTACTCCCGAAAACCTGAAAAACCGTGCATGGTTTCAAGATGCCCGGTTTGGTTTGTTTATTCACTGGGGGGTTTACAGTGTACTGGGTGATGGAGAATGGGTAATGAATAATCAACAAATCCCCATAAAGACATACGAAAAGCTACCGACATTCTTTAACCCGATTGAGTTTAACCCGGCCGAGTGGGTGCAGATGGCTAAAGATGCCGGTATGAAATACATTACCATTACCAGCAAACACCACGATGGTTTTGCCATGTACGATTCAAAAATTTCGGATTATAATATCGTAAAGAAAACACCTTACGGGAAAGATGTGCTAAAAATGCTGGCGGATGAGTGCCGCAAACAAGGCATCAAATTATTCTTCTATCATTCGCAATTAGACTGGCACCACCCCGAATATTTTCCGCGTGGCAATACGGGTGTTGGTTATACCGGCCGCGAAGAGAAAGGAGATATGAATAAATATCTGGATTACATGGATGCACAGTTAACCGAATTGCTAACCCAGTATGGCGATATAGCTGGTATCTGGTTTGATGGTATGTGGGATAAAAAAGATGCGGAATGGCGCTTAAACCAAACCTATTCATTAATTCATAAACTACAACCTGGCGCATTGGTTGGCAGCAACCACCATGTAACTCCTTACGAAGGTGAAGATTTTCAAATGTTTGAAAAAGATTTGCCAGGCCACAATACAACCGGGTTTGCACCCGAACAAAAAATTGGCGACCTGCCGAAAGAGATTTGCGAAACCATTAATAACTCGTGGGGTTTTAATTTGCAAGACGCCAGAAATAAAAGCATTAAAAATCTGATTCAATATCTGGTTAAAGGTGCAGGTTACGATGCTAATTTGTTGCTAAATGTAGGCCCCATGCCTAATGGAAAAATTCAACCCGAGCATGTTGCATTGCTAAAACAAATGGGCGAATGGACACGTCAATATGGCGAAACCATTTACGGCACACGCGGTGGACCGCTTTCGCCACGCGATTGGGGTGTAACCACCCAAAAAGGAAACAAGATATATGTGCATATCCTTAAGTGGCAAGACGAAACATTAACCCTGCCCCGGTTAGGCAAGAAAGTAGTAAGTGCAAAAATCTTTATTGACAAAACACCAGTTAAGTTTCTGGAGAACGATTTTGGATTAACCCTTAAAGTGCCAAAAGATAAAATGAACGACTTTGATACCGTAGTTGAACTAGAGTTAAAGTAACCACACGCTAAATTTTATTATTATTTACTATGAAAAAAGCACTACCCCTTATTACCTTATTCTTAAGCACTATTCTTGTATCATGCGGGCCATCGGCCGATAAACTACCGGCCACTCCGGCTGATGTAGCTTCTGTACTGGCCTTGATAGAAGGAAAAAAATTTAACGTACAAAAAGCAGGACTGGAGTCTCCTCTCGCTTCGGAAAATGTTTCCGTGCAGTGGATTGACGCTGCAACTGCAACAGGTTTTGAAAAAGACGCAGCAGATGCACTACAAAAATTTACAGTAGAATTTGTAAACGCTACTAATATGGTTGTTAACGATGGTGACGATCGGTTTGAAGGAACTTATGGCGTAGATAACAATATGGATGACTATGATAAGTACGAAGGAATAAAAATAAGGCTAACCTATGTAGACCCGGATATGAATATGGGAGCAGAACCAATGGAGATGACTTTTACTTACCCGGTAAGAGGTGCAGAAAACAATAAACTGCTATTGCAATTTCCCAGAAGCATTAACAGGCAACCCGTGGTTGGACTATTGGTTGTAGCTAACTGAACAAATCGGTTTTTAATACAGCTTATAAACTAGAAAATAAAAAAAGCGTCTTATGTTGTTAAGACGCTTTTTTTTATAAAGATTAGAATTAGTTACTTTCTCCCTGAGGTTCGTTTACATCATCAGTATTTACATAATTGATGATGATAAACGTAAACAACAAGCCTGAAAAAAGTCCTTCCAGCGCAACCATAAAAGCAGTAATGTAAGGGTTAAGATAGCGCCCCATGGGTTCGTTCGTAATAATATCTTGCATAAAACCCGGATCTACCGTAAGGTAAATGAATAGAAAAAAGGCGAAAACAACAGACGATACTGCCCCGGTTGCTACACCGGTAACAAGAGCCCGAAAGTAATTCATGTGTGCGTTATGCGTTTCTCTGAATTTCTTCAGCGCAAAATAAATTCCGCCTATTTGGATAAATACATTTAAAAAGCGGAGTTCATAAATATGGGCCAGCCCTAAAACTTTCATAATCAGAAAAAAAGCAATCAGGCCACCGGCAATTTTTAATCCGTAATTCTCAGGAATACGATTTGGGTTAGTGAACAGACTCATAGGTAAAGGGTTAGTGTGAATAAATATTAGAATTTTTTAAGAGATAAACAATCTTTTATTAGGCTTACGAATTGAATACCTTCGAAGTGGCTTAAAAAAAACTAACCTAATACTCAAACTCCCCCGATTATGATCAAGAAAATTGCATTAATCCTGGCAGGCCTTATTGTGGCTTTGTTGTTAATTGGTTTTGCGCTTCCCGGCAAACTGGAAGTTTCTAAAAATGTGTCTATTCATGCCCCTGTAGGTGCGGTGTTTGAAGAACTAAATGATTTGAAACGATGGGAAACCTGGCAATACTGGAACACACTCGACCCCGAGATGAAAATCCAGTATAGTGAAAATACTATTGGTACTGGCGCATCGTATAGTTGGCAAGGCCCTAAACTGGGTGATGGTAATCTTGCTCTGAGTGAAAGTATTCCCGATAAATCTGTATCCATTAAAATGGACTTTGGCGGTAATCCGGCTTCAGCAGTTTATTCGCTGGAGCCCGATGGTGAAAACACTACTCTCACTTTCAACTTTGCAAACGATCAGGGCATAAACCCGATTGGCCGATGGATTAATGTATTTATGAAAGGTGAGATCGAAAAATCGTTCGACTATGCCGGTGAAAAAATAAAATCCATTGCTGAAGCAAAACCAAAATTTACATACGTCATTACGGAAGAAACTATCCCTACCATTAATTATGTGGGATTAATGCATACCATGAGTCCGGAAGATCCAACAGCAATAAGTGCTCAAATGGCAAAAATGTTTACCGAACTTGAAACCATGTTGAAGAAATCCAAAATAGAAATAACGGGTTATCCGTTTGCGCTCTATCCAAAATTCACAGAAGAATCGATGGACATGATTTGTGCCATGCCCGTTTCAGCCGATGCCAGAGTACCGGCTAAGTACAAAGTGGAAACCAACGCGGGTGGCCCAGCCATAAAAGGAATTTATAAAGGAGATTATAATAACCTGATGGCCTTGCATCTGGAACTTGATCAGTATCTGCAATACAAAGGACTAACCATGAACGGTGCCCCCATGGAAGTTTATGTTACCGATCCGATGTTGGAAAAAGATACAACCAAATGGATAACTGAAATCTATTACCCCGTAAAAAAGAATTAAGTGACTCTACAGGAATTTAAGACTTCATTAGAAGAACAGCAGCCTCCACCGGTTGCTGTTCTGCTACAAGCCTTGTGGTACGAAGCCAAAGGGGATTGGGAAAAGGCACACAACCTGGCACAAGATGTACACACACCAGATGGCTCGTGGATACATGCTTATTTACATAGAGTAGAGGGCGATATCAGCAATGCTCAGTACTGGTATCATAAGGCAAATCGTAAAATGCCGAAGGTGTCGTTGAAGGAGGAGTGGGAGGATATTGCAAATGAATTATTATTGAAATGAACCCTTGCATCTTAGTGCCTCAGCTGTAAAAAATAAACCACGAAGGCACTAAGAGGCAAAGTGTTTAATAACTAAATCCCAACTCCTTCAACCCACCCTGTACTTCGGGGCAGCTCATAAATAATTTCCAGAGCAAACCGGTGCGGTAGTTTTCCATCATCACTACCGCAGGCCCCTGATCAATGGCCAGGTAACGGGTAGGATACCAGTTGTCCTGCTCACTAAAGGCATCGTAAAAACCATACTCACCAAAAATTTTATCGCCTAATTCAAAATAGAAATGCTTCATCGCAGCCCTACTTTGCTCGGGTGTATAGGGGAATGACGAAAGTGCTGCCGTAGGTGAAATAACACCTAAATCTTCGTTCGGGCTATGCGCTGCATACCCTTTTACAGAATAGCTGGCTGTTAACCCCCAATTATCTTTACCATACCCCTTAAAGCCTTTCGGGTTCTCTACACAATATTGATAGTTAATGAGTGTATGGTTTACGTTATGCTGCCAGTAATCGGCATACTGATCTTTCAGCTTGCGCGGATCTAACCCCAGAAAAGAATAGTGCGACCAGAACAATGGCCCGCCAAACTGTGGAGCACCGTTGTGTTTCAAATCGAGATGATAACCATATTGCTGATGCGCTGGATCATTTTTTATTTTTCCTCCACGCGCCCAGCCTTCATGATAAGCTGCTGCCGGAACCTTATGCGTGGGCGATGAAGCAGCCAGCACATACGTTATTAAACATTCATTGTACCCTTCCAGCGGAAAATTCATTTTCCATTCTTTATCGGGCGACCAGTGCCAGTACAATACATTTTGACCACCTTTCTGATACCAATCCCATTCTACTTCGCGCCACAATTTATCGATACGCGCAGCCAATGCTTTCTCGCGTTCATCACCTTCCTGAAAGTACTGCCGTACGCACAATAAACCTTGTACCAGAAAAGCAGTTTCTACCAGGTCGCCACCATTATCGTTCGGGCTAAACGGTTTTACTTCTCCCGTTTCGCCATTCATCCAATGTGGCCACACCCCTTTAAAACGATCGGCTTTTTCAAGAAATGTGGTAAGCTTTTCAAGATGCTCAACACCTTGTTCGCGGGTAATAAACTTACGTTCAATGCCAACCAGAATAGCCATTACGCCAAAGCCGGTGCCGCCACTGGTAATAATATGCTTATCGTTTTGAGGATAGATATTATCAGAGTGAAAACGTTCCCGCGCTCCGCCTGAAACCGGCTCGGCACCATCCCAGAAATATTGAAAGGTTTTGTATTGCACTAGTGTAAAAAGCGAATCATCGCTTATGCGGGTTTCCGTTTCTGCAACCTCATTGGTATTTTTTGAAGTGCATGCCGCTATGCACAATACAAGACCAACCATACACATGCTTTTAATTTTCTGTAGCTTCATGACTTCTGGGTTTAACATTTTGCTCGCGCCAAAGTAATAATTCCTGTTTACGTTTCTCCAACTCTTCTTCGGTAGGCTTATAATCGATTAATTTCTTTAAATCGGGCTGGCCGGCATCTACCCACGCAGTGTACCAGATATCGCCTGTTCGTTTTATGCTGTTCCTAAACATCCGCTCTACCATTCCATTTAAACGGGTATGATATTTTTGCGAATATTCCTGCCCATATACCTTTACGGTTTGTCTGCCCTTTGTTTCGAAGTTAAAACGATCGTTCTCTGTTGCCAGTTGTTGTTCAAAGTAAAGTACAGAATCAACAGCCAGATGCGATTGCTTTACAATTTCCCATACAGCCAGTTGCACGTTGGGTAAATACGTTGCAGGGCCTACATAAAAATCATACTGTTCATAAAACAATTCGGGCAACCGCGATTCCCAAAAACCATGAATACCCACCTGATTGGTTAATTGCCCATCGTAGTTTTTGGTGGTGTGCAGTGGCACGTGCGCATCAGCCACATAATGACCTAAATCGGCCGAAATACGCAGAATTCGATCCGGGTCGTTCAACAGAAATGCTTCTTTTAGTTGAAAGTACACGCGTTGAATGTGCCATGGCAAAATGCCGTGAGCATTAAGCGAATCTTCTCCAAATTTTTCAACGGCCTGGTTCCAGTAACGGGGCAGCTTAAAGATGGCACTGTCTCCATAATCGTCCAGATCTATATAATGCCTGGGTGCCTCCTCGGGAATGGCATAGCGCCTGCGATCGGGGTTAACGGCTGCCTCGGTAATGTACTCCAGATTCTTTTTATAAAAACCGGCCATAGTTGCGGGCAGTGTAAAAACGGCTAGCCGGTTAATCTTTTTATGCGCAAAAAAACCCCATCTAAATCCCGTTAAAAGGAAGCAAAAAAGGACCAATACCAGCAAAAACCATCTTTTTGGCATATCCTTAAAGATATTCAAAGTGATTGGTGTAACCTTGTTTGCATTTCCGATTATTGCGCTTATTTTTGCAGTCCGTTTTGAAAAAAGCATTATGGCAAATCATAAATCAGCAGAGAAAAGAATCCGGGCAAACGAAGCAAAGCGAGTAAGAAACCGCTATCAGGCTAAAACAACCCGTACCCAAATCAAGAAATTGAATGCTTCTACCAAGAAAGATGAGGCACAAGCCCTTCTTAAAGAGGTGTCTTCTATGATCGATAAACTGGCAAAGAAGAACATCATTCATTGGAAAAAAGCAGCTAACCAGAAATCACAGCTTACCAAGCGCGTAAACGCTTTAGCGTAAGCAGGCTCAATATTATTTTTCCCTCCCCGGCTTAGACTGGGGAGGGTTTTTTTATGCTCTTTTTAAAACGGCATAATAAAAAGTACCTTCGATGTTGTGAAAATAGAAGACAGCAAGCCTCTAAACATTCGCGAATGGTCGCCCGAAGACAGGCCTCGCGAAAAACTTTTACTTAAGGGAACAAGCGCACTAAGCGAAGCTGAACTTATTGCTATCCTGATCGGATCGGGTACAACCAAAACATCGGCTGTGGAATTGGCTAAAAAGGTTTTATTGTTGAGTAATCACAACCTGAACGAATTGGCCCGCTTAGGAGTAAAAGACCTGATGAAAATTAAAGGAATTGGTGAAGCAAAAGCCATTACCATTGTGGCTGCGTTGGAGTTGGGGCGCAGACGAAAAGCACAAGACATAGACGAAAAGCCTAAAATAAATAGTTCGAAAGATGCGTTTGATCTTATACAAGGCGATTTGATAGATTTACCACATGAAGAGTTTTGGGTTTTACTGCTAAATCGTTCGCACCAGGTAGTTAAGAAGAAACGCGTTAGCGAAGGTGGTGTTTCGGGCACTGTGGCCGACCCGAAAATAATCTATAAACTGGCTCTGGAAGCTTTGGCCAGTGGCGTAATTGTAGCACACAATCATCCATCCG
The DNA here is from genome assembly GCA_002352225.1 of Flammeovirgaceae bacterium UBA2786. Taxonomy (GTDB): domain Bacteria; phylum Bacteroidota; class Bacteroidia; order Cytophagales; family Cyclobacteriaceae; genus ELB16-189. The sequence continues at coordinate 14,727 of DEIA01000084.1, read as the reverse complement.
GCAACTTAAAACCCAGCCAGAGCGATATTGATTTAACGCGTAAACTGAAAGAAGCCGGACGTTTTCTGGAAGTGCAACTATTAGATCACTTGATAATCGCTAACCGAAATTATTTTAGTTTTGCAGATGATGGATTGATATGAGCAAAACAAAAATTGCATATAGCATTCTCTTTGGTGTATTGTTAATCCTTCTTGTTGGCTTTATATATTTGCCACTGCAAGATGAACCTGCGCCAACTACCACACCCTTAGCTGCCCTTCAACCACCTGAAGATTCGGTAGAAATAATATCCAACCCGGTAACAACCGTTACTATTGAGCCACCGGCTAATCCGTACTTACAATCCGTTATTAACTCGTATAACGATTTTATAAGACAAGCTATAAAAAAGGGAATGGCGCCCGGTGCTGCCGTTGCTATTGTACACGATACTTCGGTTATTTTTTTAAAAGGCTTTGGATTGAAACAATCCGGCACATCCGATTCAATTAATGTACATACTGTTTTTAGGTTAGGTTCCGTTTCCAAATGCTTTGCTTCGGTACTGGCAGGCGCCCTGGTAAGTGATCATCTTATTAACTGGGATGATCCCGTACTAAAGTATTATCCGCAGTTTCAACTTATTTCGCCCGAACACACCAGCAAAGTAACCATCCGGCACGTACTATCGCACACAAGCGGCCTGCCCTATCATGCCTATACCAACATGATAGAAGAACACTTACCATTAGACACATTGCTGGCCAGTTTAAAGTTGGTAAAACTCTTTGGCGAACCCGGCCAGCTATACAGCTACCAGAACGTAGGCTACAGCCTGATTGAAAAAGTAGTAGAGAATGCCACCCACCAAACGTATGAACGGGCGTTAACAGAAAACATATTCAAACCATTAGGCATGTACAGCAGTTCGGCATCTTACCTGGCCATTATGAGTAATGATAATGTGGCTCAACCGCACTACTTCGCACGCAAACATTGGGTGCCCGTACCCATTTCCGATACCTACTATAATGTATTGCCTGCCGGTGGGGTTAATGCCAGCATTGCCGATATGGCTTTATGGTTACGTGCACTGGTGCAGCACGATGAACACCTGATGGCCGATACAACCTTAAATGAAATCTTTACTCCGCAGGTAAAAGCCATTTCCAAGAACAGAAATTTTAACAGGTGGAAACGACCCCGTTCATCTTATTATGCCCTGGGTTGGCGTGTAATTAATTTTCAGAACGATCAGTTGTTGTATCATGGTGGCTACGTAAACGGATACAGAAGTGAGGTGGCCATTGACCAGAAAAACAAGATTGCTGTTTGTGTGCTTACCAACTCACCCGGCAACCTGGCCGACCTTTCTATTCCAGAATTTTTTAAACGTTACTCGCAGCAAGCTGATTCTATCTTGTTTTGGCAAAATCAGCACAGCCCTGTTTTTGTAAAACACACCAACCCCGATTCTCCCATCTCATATCCATGAAGCGCCCGAAACTAATTTCGATAATACTGGTTATTGCTATTGTTGCTTTTGTGATTTATTCCAGACAAGGGAATCAGACAACCACCCACGAAGAATATGCTGCCTTCATCCAAAAAGAACGTACAGCAATGGAGGAATTTATGAAGGGTGAAGCGGGCTCCCCATTTAACCAGGATAGCGTTCCGTTCAATGGCTTACATTTTTTTCCTGCCGATGTAAAGTATCGCGTAAAAGCTAAGCTCAAACCCATAGATGGAAAAAAAGTAGTTATTCTTTCCACCAGCGATGGCAAAGAACAAAAATACCTGGAATATGCTTTCGCAGAGTTTAACCTGGACGAAACCGAAAACCGGTTATTAATTCTGGAAGTAATGGAGACGGGGCCACAACGCGGCAAACTTTTTCTGGCATTCTCTGACGAAACCAGCGGCCGCGAAACCTATGGGGCCGGACGTTACCTCGAAGTAAAAAAAGTACCGGCTGCAAAATCTGTTGAACTGGATTTTAACCTGGCCTACAATCCGTATTGCGCTTACAACGATAGGTACTCGTGCCCCTTTCCGCCAAAGGAAAATATTTTGAAAGTGGCCATCCGCGCAGGCGAGATGAATTATCATAATTGAATTTCAGCAGAACGCCTATGATACTACTTAACAACGCGAAGAATACGTCATGGAAATCTGTCTTAAAAAGTTAAGCTAAAAAATTGCCACTACACAGGCTCCGTGGCACTTAGAAAAGACCCCTTAAACCCTTACTTTTGCTGTTCTACTTTTTTGAACAATGAAGATTTCCTACAACTGGCTAAAACAATACATCAGCATCCCGGAAACGGCCGAAGAGATTGGAAAAGTGCTAACCGATACCGGCCTGGAAGTTGAAAGTGTTGAGCCATTTGAAACTACAAAAGGTGGGTTAAAAGGGTTGGTGATTGGCGAAGTACTTACCTGCAGCAAACACCCCAATGCCGATAAACTTTCTGTTACTACCGTTAACGTGGGCGACAAGGTTTTGCCTATTGTTTGCGGGGCTGCCAATGTAGCCGCTGGGCAAAAAGTAGTGGTAGCATTACCGGGCTCTACTGTACATCCAACAAAAGGCGAACCCTTTGCCATTAAGGCAACTAAAATACGGGGCGAGATTTCGGAAGGTATGATTTGTGCCGAAGATGAAATTGGTCTGGGCGAAAGCCATGCCGGTATTATGGTACTTAACACTACGGCCGCCAACGGAACACCAGCAGCAGAGTTTTTTAATGTACAAACCGATTATGTTCTTGAGATTGGGTTAACGCCCAACCGGGCCGATGCCGCCTCGCACATTGGCGTAGCACGCGATATTAAAGCGGCAAAGAAGCGTACGCTTCAGGTTCCTGCTGTTGATACATTCAAAACAGAAACCAACAACCTCACTATTCCGGTAGAAGTAGAAAATACGATGGCCTGTCCGCGCTACTCGGCCCTTACCATCACGGGCATTACTGTGCAAGACTCGCCCGATTGGTTACAGGCCAGGCTAAAAGCAATTGGCCTTACGCCCATTAACAATATTGTTGATATAACCAATTATGTATTGCACGAAACCGGCCAACCCCTGCATGCTTTTGATGCCGACCAGATAACCGGTAAAAAAGTAATTGTAAAAACATTACCAGCCGGAACAAAATTTATAACCCTTGATGATAAAGAACGCACCCTTACGGCAAACGACCTGATGATTTGCAATGCGGAAGAACCCATGTGTATTGCCGGTGTATTTGGCGGAATCAAATCCGGAATTTCCCGCAACACCAAAAATATATTTCTGGAAAGCGCATACTTCTCCGCGGATTATATTCGTAAAACGGGCATGCATCATCAGCTAAAAACCGATGCATCTTTTCGGTTTGAACGGGGTACCGATCCCAATCTTACCGTGTATGCGCTGAAACGTGCTGCCTTACTGATTAAAGAAATTGCCGGTGGTACTGTTTCTTCTGATGTGGTGGATGTTTATCTCCACAAAATTGAAAACAGACTTATTACCGTTAAGGATAAAAACATTAACCGGTTAATAGGCAAAACGCTTTCGCGCGATGAGTTTTTCGGCATACTGGAGAGTCTGGATATTCAGATCACAAATAAAGAAGCAGAAACATTCACTGTCTCCGTTCCGCCTTACCGGGTTGATGTAACACAGGAAGCCGATGTAGTGGAAGAAATTTTACGCATTTATGGTTTCAACAAGGTTGAGCTTACAGAAATAGCCGGCACCGGTTATCTGGCCGAGTTTCCCGAAAAGGATATAAACAAATTTAAACGTACGCTGGGGGGGCATCTGGTGGGTAATGGGTTTTTCGAAATTCTTACTAATTCGCTAACCAATGAAGCCTACCAGCAAAAACATAAACTCACGTTTGAGGGCAAGCCTGTTGAAGTACTGAATAAACTAAGCGAAGAACAGGGTATTTTGCGTCAAACCATGTTATTTACAGGACTTGAAGTATGTGCTTATAATGTAAATCGTAAGCAAAGTGACCTGAAACTATTTGAGTTTGGGAAAATCTACTGGAAAAATGAGATGGGCGATGAAGTAACCAAGCGATACACCGAAGAAGAACGCCTGGCACTTTACCTAAGTGGGAATATAGAAACCGAAAACTGGCAAAATAAAACCCGCCCCGTTACTTACTTTGATCTGGCCCAACAGGTAGTGCAATTACTTGAGAAAGCGGATCTTGGTAATCTTAAACAAGAAAAATTGGACAACCCGTTGTTTGAATACGGCATGTGTTTGCTTAAGGGCAACAAAGAAATTGGTATGCTGGGCAAGGTAAAAACAAGCTTCACAAAAGATTTCGGCATTAAGCAGGAGATTTTTTATGCCGACTTAAATACCGCCTTGCTTTTCAGGTCGGCAAACCCTAAGTTCGTTGTGCAGGAAGTACCCAAATTCCCTGAAGTAAGACGTGATCTTTCTTTGGTATTAGATAAACAGGTAACCTTTGATGAGATAAGGGCCCTTGTATTAAGTACCGAAAAAAAATTAGTGAAGGAGATTATTGCGTTTGATGTGTATGAGGGTGATAAGATTCCGGCAGGAAAAAAAGCTTATGCATTAGGCTTTATCTTGTTAGATGAATCTAAAACCCTTACCGATGAGGAGATTGAGAAAACAATGAACCGGTTAATGGGCGCATTAGAAGGAAAAATGGGGGCTGTAATAAGAAAGTAGAAAAATTTAGGGCACCATTCTATTGCCCCAAACCTAAAAGATATCAGATGGATCAGGAAACATTGAAATCAAACTTAAATGGGCTGGAACGGAAGGTGTTGGTATTACTGAATGATCATAAAACGCTTAAGGATGAGCTAAAGGGTCTAAAACTTGAGAATCACGAGCTTAAGACTGACCTGCGCAAACGCGATGAGCAACTCCATCATTTTAAAAATCAGATTAAAATCACTAAGATTGTAGACCAAATAAACCCGGAAGACGGAGGTGTTTCGGAGTTGAAAAGGAAAGTAGACGAGTATATCCGCGAAATCGATAAGTGTATTGCTCACTTGAGCAGATAACCGGTACAGTTGATGGAAGAATTATCCGTAAAAATAAAAATTGCCGACCGCGAATACCCTATGAAGGTAAAGCGCAAAGAAGAAGAAAAAGTGCGTGCTGCCGGCAAAGTCATCAACGAAAAAATAAAATACTATCGGGAACAGTTTGGCATTGACGACAAACAGGATCTGCTGGCCATGGTGGCCTTCGATTGTTTGGTAGATAAAATGGCAGATGAAGAAAATCTGCAACAGATAGACCAAACCGTTATTGAAAAGGTTAACCATATTAATCATTTGGTTAGCCAGGCACTCTAAAATCTTTCTTACAATTCCATTTCTCTTAGTCGCGGCCACAAAGGCTTTTCGGGTGTTTTTTTAAACACTTAAACTTTAATTTACATGTTACTAAGAATAGGAATGCCCGGAGAACCTGAGTTTATGGTTTTGGGGCTGTTTTTTTTGGTTGTTGCCATTGTAGTCGGCCTTATTGTAGGCTCATTGTTTTACCGCAGAAAAATCAAGCGAAACCAACAGGAAGCTGAAGAAAAATCAAAACTGATCATTAAAGAGGCCGAACTTCTGGCCGAAAACATTAAGAAAGACAAGATTATTGAAGCCAAGGACAAACTCTTTAAAATGAAACAAGAGTTTGAAGAAGAAGCTAACCGTAAGAAAAATCAAATCATTAGCAACGAACAAAAAATTAAGCAGCGCGAAAGCCAGTTATCAAAAGAGCTGGAAACCCTTAAGCGTAAAGAATCGGAAGTGGATGCCGAAAAACAAAGTCTGGCACATCAGCACGAGTTGGTAAAAAAGCGCAAAGAAGAACTTGACAAGTTTAACGCCCAGAAAGTGGCTCTGCTTGAAGGTATTTCTAAACTTACAGCCGATCAGGCGCGCGAACAACTCATTGAATCGCTAAGAGAAGAAGCCCAAACCAGGGCCAGTTCTTACATAAAAGACATTATGGAGCAGGCCAAACTTTCGGCTACAAAAGAAGCCAAAAAGATTGTGGTTGAAACCATTCAACGTACCGCTACTGAACATGCTGTTGAAAACTGCGTATCTATTTTTAATATAGAGAGTGACGACATTAAAGGAAAAGTAATTGGGCGTGAAGGCCGTAACATACGGGCACTTGAAGCCGCTACTGGCGTAGAAATTATTGTAGATGATACCCCCGAAGCAATTATCATTTCCGGTTTTGATCCGGTGCGCAGAGAAATTGCCCGTTTATCGTTACACCGGTTGGTACAGGATGGACGCATACACCCGGCCCGTATTGAAGAAATTGTAGCCAAAACCACCAAAAATATTGAAGATGAAATTGTAGAAATTGGTGAGCGCACTGTAATTGACTTAGGTATTCATGGCCTGGCTCCGGAATTGGTGAAGATGGTTGGCCGAATGCGCTATCGCTCATCTTACGGACAAAACCTATTACAACACTCACGCGAAGTAGCCAACCTGTGCGCCATTATGGCGGCAGAGTTAGGACTTAACGTAAAGCAAGCCAAACGCGCGGGTTTACTGCACGACATTGGTAAAGTATGGCCGGAAGAATTAGAAAAACCACATGCCATTGTAGGTATGGAGTTAGCGCAGAAATACAAAGAGCACCCTGTTATCTGCAATGCAATTGGTGCACACCACGATGAGATTGAAATGACCAGTATTATCTCTCCTATTATACAGGCTTGCGATGCTATATCGGGCGCACGCCCGGGTGCAAGACGCGAAGTAATGGAGCAATACATTAAACGCCTTAAAGAACTGGAACAGGTAGGTTTAAGTTTTGAGGGCGTAGAAAAATGCTATGCCATACAGGCTGGCCGGGAATTGCGCGTGTTAGTAGATGCTGAAAAGGCAACGGATGAACGTGCCGCCCAGCTAAGTTTTGATATCTCGCAGAAAATTGAGAAAGACATGCAGTACCCTGGCCAGATAAAGGTTACCGTAATACGCGAAATGCGTAGTGTGGCTTACGCGAAATAGTAAAACCATTTCCTGCTGACGTAAGACAACACAAACCTTTCCGGTTATTATTTTTTATTAACGGCAATTTAAGGCTACAACTATTGCCTTATTTTTAGAGTCTATTTCAAAAAATACCTTTACGGTGAAATACATTTTAATTGCTTTAACTGTTTTTTCTACTGCTACTTACGCTCAGGTAAATTCAGAAAGCAAGCCCAATTCTGAGGATCAGTTTATTCCACAATTGTACGACTCAATTGTGGGAGGCAACCTGAGAATTTACACCGGAAAGAAATTCTATGAGCCCTTCTCCAAAAAATTACTGGAAGGAAGTCTCTATTATGGTGATGACGATTGGACTGACGGTATTTTAGGATATCAGGGACAGGAGTATGCAAATGTTACCATGCGCTACCATACAGTGCTCGACAAATTAATTATACTGAAACCTCAGGGCTATGATGGCATTGAAATACCCGGGATAAACATTGATTACTTTACACTTCACAATACCCGTTTCGAAAGATTATCTCTGCCTCAGGAAGGATACTATGCTATTTTGTACAAAGGCGATATCAGCATTTTTGCACGCCACCACACCACCTGGAGTGAGAAAATAGTGGATAAAAACGTAGTTACAGAACTTAAAGCCCGGCAAAAATACTACATCCGGAAAAACGATACAGTTACCCAGGTAAAATCAAAAAACTCCGTTATGAAAGTTCTGGCTGAACAAAAGACAGAGCTCAGAAAGTTTTTACGCCAGGAAAAAATTATCTTCTCACAAAGTCGGGAGTTTGCCCTTCAGAAATTAGGAAAGGAGTTTGACCGTTTACAAAACCAAAAATGAAACACTCTTTTCTTGTTTGTATAACCTTGCTCGGTCTAAGCCTTTTCCTAAATGCGCAAGATACCAGCCAGCCAATAACCGGTACATTCAACAACGTGAAGTTTAGTGAATTTGTTAGCGAAATAGAGCAACAAAGCAACTATCGTTTCTATTTTAATACGCATGAATTAGATAGCGTACGGGTTACTATTCAGGCCATGCGTAAGCCGCTGAACGAAATTCTGAATTTGATATTTAAGGATACTGAGTTTAGGTATTCAATAGATCGGTATGCGTATGTCTATGTAACGCATCGCAATCCTATCATAGCAGAGTTACCCACCTACTTTTTCTCAAAAGATTTTGCTGCAACAGAAAGCACCGATCTGGATAATACCCGGTTTACTGAAGCTGAAAAAGTTAAGACAGAAAAAGTACTGGTTATTGGTACCCGTGGCACTAATACAAAAGCTACCGCAACACTGGCAGGTTACGTGCGAAATAACAAATCGGGAGAATCGTTAGTTGGTGTTACTGTAATGATAGAAAAACCTTTGATTGGTGCTGTAACGGATGGTAATGGGTATTACTCCATTACGTTGCCAAAAGGACCTCATGTACTTAAGATAAACAGTTTGGGCATGAAAGGCGTTGAAAAGTCTATTATTCTACATGCTGATGGAAGATTAAATATTGATATGGAAGAAGATGTTCTTCCTCTTAAAGAAGTCATTATTGAGTCGAGTCGCGATGAAACTGTATTGGGCCTTCAGATGGGGTTAGAAAAATTTGATTTCAAAACAATGAAGCAATTACCAGTTGCTCTGGGCGAAGTAGATGTGATTAAGACTGTACTTACATTACCAGGTGTTCAAACCGTGGGCGAGGGCACAGTTGGTTTTAATGTGCGGGGTGGTGCAACCGATCAAAATCTTATTCTATTCAATGATGCAACCATATTTAACCCCTCGCACTTGTTTGGCTTCTTCTCGGCCTTTAATCCCGATATCATCAAGGATGTAGAACTCTACAAGAGCGGTGTACCAGCCGAGTATGGTGGGCGAATCGCTTCGGTTCTTGATCTGAATACAAGAGAAGGAAACAGAAAAAAATGGAGCGGTTCGGGTGGAATTAGCCCCATTACCGGAAGGCTTGCATTTGAAGGACCGATCATAAAAGACAAATTATCATTTCTAATCAGTGGTCGCTCAACATACTCCGATTGGCTGTTAAGGGAGATTCCCTCTTCAGCAATAAATAAAAGTGAGGCTTCATTCTATGACTTAAACGCCAACTTAAATTATGAGATAAATCCTAAAAATAACCTGGCTGTTACGGCTTACACCAGCCATGATGCATTTAAACTTCAGGGCGATACAGTATACAGTTATCAAAATCATGTATTAGGATTAAAATGGAAACACATTTTTAGTAATAGATTATTAGGCAACTTAACCACTAACTACAGCGGATACGAATACACCATTCAAAGCACGGCTAACCCTGTTAATGCCTTTAATCTTGATTATTCTATCCGTCAGTTGCAAACTAAAGCCGACTTCGATTATTTTATCAATAGCAAACATGCATTATCATTCGGGGCAGGAATACTTCGTTACGATCTTCAGCCCGGAAACTATCAGCCTGTTGGAAGCGAGTCGATTGTAACCCCAGACCAACTTCAGACTGAACAGGCAGTAGAGAATTTTGTGTACGTGGGCGATCAGTTTGAAGTATCTCCCAAACTATTACTCTATGGAGGTATCCGGTATTCACTATTTGCTAATCTTGGGCCGCGTAATATTTATTTATATCCGCAAGGAACGGTAAGGGATGCAGGCAACATCTATGATACCCTTACTTTTACCAAAGGTAAGCGGGTGGTTTCGTATGGTGGCCCCGAGTACCGGTTTTCGGCACGGTACAATTATACCCGCAATGCTTCCTTTAAAGTGAGTTACAACCGTCACCGTCAGTACTTACAAATGCTTTCCAATACCACTGCAATTGCTCCAACCGATGTGTGGAAGTTAAGCGATCCATACATTACACCATTAATCGGAGATCAGATTTCGTTGGGGTATTATCTCAACCACGGTAAAAGATCGATTGAGGTTTCAATAGAAGCTTATTACAAGTGGATGCAAAATTTTCTGGATTACAAAGGAGGCGCTGAACTTATTCAGAATCATCATATCGAAACCGATGTATTGAATGCAAAAGGTAAAGCGTACGGAGCAGAATTTATGATAAAACGTACTTCCGGTAAATTAAACGGATGGTTTAGCTATACCTATTCCCGATCATTGCTTCAAACAAAAGGTTCTTCATCTGTTGAAACCATCAATCGCGGATCTGTTTATCCCAGCAATTACGATAAACCTCATGCTATTAATTTAATTGCCAACTATAAATTTAGCAGACGCTATAGCATGTCTGCCAACATCGTGTACAGTACCGGGCGCCCAATAACATTACCGGTAGGAAAATATACCGCAAATGGAGTTGACCGATTAATTTATTCTGATCGCAACCAGTATAGAATTCCTGATTATTTCAGAACGGATTTATCTATCAACATGGAAGGCAATCATAGAATAAAAAAACTGGCGCACAGCTACTGGAGCCTATCGGCATATAATCTTACAAGTAGGCGAAATGCTTACTCGGTGTTTTTTAAATCCGAAAATGGAGTAATTAATGGTTATAAGCTATCCATTTTTGGAACAATAATTCCAACCCTAAGCTACAACTTCAAATTTTAATGAAACGGATCTGCCTGTATCTTGTTGTAATAATGGTAGGATGTATAGAACCCTACTTTCCATCAGAACTTAAGTCGAACGAACCGATATTAATTGTAGAGGGGTTTCTTAATACGAATGGCGATAGCAAAATTATTCTTGCCCGCTCCCGATCCATAATCGATTCCTCGCAACCTGCATTCGAAACCGGGGCCACTGTTTGGATAGAAGACGAGAACGGTAATACAACTACGCTTACTAATACATGGAATGGGAACTACATCTTGGAAAACATTTCCCTTACCGCGCCTAAGTACAGGCTGCGGATTACAACTCCTGATCAACAACAATACGCCTCAGAATTTGTTCCGGTATTAAATGCACCCGAAATAGACAGTGTTACCTGGCGGGCTACAAATAATGAAAAAATTGAAGTATTGGTTTCAACTCATGGCGAACCAACGAGCTCTCCTTATTATCAATGGACTTTCGAAGAAACCTGGGAGTATCGGTCTTACCTTAACTCTCAATATTTTTTTGATACAAATTCAAAATCGGTTATCTACAGTAATCAAAACAATTATACTTGCTGGCGGTCGGGGCTTTCATCTAAAATAAATATAGAATCTACCAACCGATTTAATCAAAACAGGGTTTCCAACCTACCGCTAACCAGTTTTGGATGGAATGACGAGAGAACAACAGTAAAGTATAGCATTCTTGTTAAGCAATATTCTTTAACAAAAGATGCTTTTACCTACTGGCAACAACTAAAACAAAGCAATGAAGATATCGGATCTATCTTTGGCCCTCTTCCATCAGAGCTAAAAGGGAATCTGAAAAATCTGGAAGATGAAACCAAACCCATTGTTGGTTTTTTTTCAATCGGGAATGCTACGCAAAAAAGAATTTTTATTCCTAATTCAGCTTTTCCACCACCAAGCACATTCAGGATAACCCCTTATCGGGAATGCACATACGACACGCTCTTCTTAAGTAATATACCCGAATTTTCCGGGCCACCTTCTTACTTGTTGGGTGGCGAACTATATGATGGCGACCGATTAATTGGGTATTCCTATTCCGTTGCGTTTTGTGTAGACTGCCGAATGAGTGGCGGAACTAATAGTAAACCCTCTTACTGGCAATAGTATGAGAATTCTGATACTTCTCCTTTCGATTTTCTCTCCTGTTTTTGGTCACGCTCAAACCAAAATCTTTAACGATCAGCCATTACTTGCGTGGAGCAAAGCTAACCCACAGGAAAAAATTTTCATTCATACTGATAAGAATCTTTGGATTGCAGGAGAAACATCCTGGTTTAAAGTTTACCTGGTAAATGGACAAAGTCACAAACCCAGTAACACAAGCCGTGTGGTATACCTCGAATTGATAAATAGCGAAAGTCAGGCTGTGCTTCAGGCTAAAGTTGAATTAACTAATGGCTTTGGCAAAGGGCAGTTTAATGTTCCCGCTTCCATAAGCTCGGGTAATTATTACCTGAGGGCCTATACCCGGTGGATGAAAAACTACAGTTCTGATTTTTTCTATCATCAACCTATAACACTGATTAATACATTCAGAAGACTATTTGATACACCTGAACACAGTAACTCCGATATCGACATTCAATTCTTTCCTGAAGGCGGGCAATGGATTGAGGGTCTTAACCATAAAATGGCATTCCGGGCTATCGATTATACCGGTAAGGGAATCGATTTTAGTGGAACGATTGTAGACCATAACCGAGATACGGTAACGCGTTTCGCTTCTCATAAATTTGGTATCGGCACGTTTAACATGACACCCGAAGCTTCGCAGGAGTACACAGCATTAATACAATACAATGGAAAAATAATTCCTGTTAAACTTCCCCCAGCAGATCCTTCAGGCTTTGCTATGCAGGTGGCCAATAATCAGACAGAATTCATCATCAACCTCCAGGTAAAAGGTTTTACAGACCAATCTCTTTTCTTTTTGGTTCATACCCGCACTCATGTTAAGCAGGCATTAACTCTTTCATTACACGATGGCCGCGCAACTATTCACCTACCTAAATCTGAATTAGATGCCGGAATTAGTCACATTACTGTATTTACGTCAACTGGTATTCCGGTTTGCGAACGACTGGTATTCGTTAAACCCACAACCCGTTTGCGGGTACTACCCGATCGCGAACAAACCAGTACCCGTAAAAAAATTACCCTTACTCTAAATTCTGAAACAGACAATGCCAACCTTTCTGTTTCTGTAATGCGCGATGATTCCCTGCAACAATTTACTCAATCCAATATTGTAAGCTATTTGTTGTTATCAAGCGATCTGAAAGGTACTGTTGAATCTGCTGCTTATTACATTGATGCTCCTGATTCGGATATCGACAATCTTATGCTTACGCATGGGTGGAGTCGATTTAAGTGGAAAGAACTTCCCGAATCAAAACCATTGCAATATCTTCCAGAATACCGGGCTCATTTGATGGAGGCAATCGTGCAGGATAAACAAACCCAAATTCCAATTCCGGGTGTAACCGGTTATATAAGCGCACCCGGAAAAAAAATAGAACTAGCAGGCGCTATATCTGATGCGAACGGGCTGCTGCGGGTTGAAGCCAACCTGCTTGGCACAAATAAGCTTATCCTTCAATCGCCCCATGCACAAGCTGTAATCGGTTTAAAGTCTCCATTCGCTCCAATCGATACTCCAATTCACTTGCCGCCCATTAGACTATCGGAAAAAAATACAAGCGCATTGGTAGACAAAACCGTTTCTATGCAAGTAACGGACACGTTTGGAAAACATCAGGGTTCCGTTTCACCATCTGATAGTTCAGCCTTTTATGGCATTGTACCTGAAACTTATTTGCTAGATGACTACACCCGCTTTCCGGTTATGGAAGAAGTTATGCGCGAGTATGTGAAGAATGTGTGGGTGCGAAAGAAGGGCGATCAGTTTATTTTTAAGATTGTAGATCGCGACAAGGGAGAAATACTCGAAAATGAATCATTAGTACTACTGGATGGTGTACCCATATTCAATGTAAACGATATTATGGCCTTCGACCCGGTTAAAATTAAACAACTGAATGTTGTGCCGTCCCGCTACTTTGTTGGATCGCTTGCCTTTGATGGTATTATAAGCTATCGAACCTATAAAGGCGATTTAGGTGGATTCAAATTCGATCCCGAAACTGTAATACTTGATTACGAAGGACTGCAACAGTATAAAGAATTTTATGCCCCCCGTTACGAAACCGTACCGGAAATCAATAGTCGCACTCCTGACGCCCGCCACTTGTTGTATTGGAACCCCGATGTGAAAACCAACGGTAAAGAGCCTATGCAGTTGGAGTTTTATACGTCCGACCAACCCGGAATTTATCGGGTTTACGTGCAGGGAATAGCTGAAGACGGTACCCCGCTTTTTGGCGAAACTTCTTTCAACGTTATACGCTGATTCGCTAATGGGTTGAGTTAAATTTTATAGGTATGAGTCCAACTTGCCAACATTATTATTTACTTTGAGGTATATCTATTGTTTGTGACTACACCCCGCATAGCTGTAAATCTCTTATTCTTTGTTAATGGTTTTGTTCACGCTAACCTGGCTGCCCGTTTCCCAAAAGTGCAGGAGTTGTTTCAGATTGACAATGGCACCTTCGGGTTTGTTTTACTTGCATCTTCGTTAGGGGCATTACTTGCTATGCCCTTTACCGGCTGGTTAATTATTAGAAATGGCAGCCGGAGAATAGCAATTGCATCGGTTTTCCTTTACTGCATATTTGTTCCGTTGGTGCCACTCATGTATGTAATGCCTGGGCTAACCGGGTTATGGGCTGTGTTTTTTGTTATGGGCATTACAGCTGGCATGCTTGATGTATCGATGAATGCACAGGCGGTAATGGTTGAGCAACATTATCGCAAACCGATTATGACCTCCTTTCATGCTTTGTTTAGTGTGGGTATGGTGGCCGGTGCAGGATGTGGCGCACTATTCGTTAAATTAAATACTACACTATTTCTTCATCTGAATATAATCATCGCGATAAGTCTTGCCTGTGCAGCATGGGCGCAATATTATCTTATCTACGATAAACCAGCAGAAAAAAAACGAGATGAACCAGCTTTCCGGCTTCCTAATGCTGCTATGGTTAGTATTGGT
>DEIA01000015.1:11693-12142 GCA_002352225.1 Flammeovirgaceae bacterium UBA2786 | reverse complement strand
GCCAATTTTGAACAAACTGTAAAAGCAATTGAACAGATTTGGAAGGCCAACATAAGCGATACACCTTTTGAATATTCATTTCTCGATCAAAATGTACAGAAGCAGTATGATGAAGACCGAAAAGTATCGGGCATCATTACCGGTTTTGGGTTGATTGCCATGATTATCTGCGCACTTGGTTTATACGGCCTTTCCTCGTACATGGCCGAGCGAAGAATAAAAGAAATTGGCATCCGCAAAGTGATGGGCGCAAGTGTTCCACAAATTATAACCATGATGTCGTCAGAATTTATCAAACTGGTGTTCATTGCTTTCGCTATCTCAGTGCCATTAGCCTGGTATGGAATGAATAAATGGCTGGATAGCTTCGCCTACAAAATAGCTATTGAGTGGTTTGTTTTTGCGTGGGCCGGGGTAATAGCGTTGGCCATTGCTTTATTTACGGTAAG
>DEIA01000015.1:0-11510 GCA_002352225.1 Flammeovirgaceae bacterium UBA2786 | reverse complement strand
GGCAACATGTTGCAGGTGGGTGAAACACGTATTAATAAAATGCAGCTGAGTGTGTCGCAGGATTTTCTCAAGATGTTCACCTTCCCCCTTATAAAAGGCGATGCAAATCATGCTCTGGATGAATTAACTTCTATCGTTATTACCGAATCCACAGCCAAGGCATTGTTTGGCGATGCTGATCCTATGGGCCAATTTATCCGCATAGACAACGACCGCGAACAAAAAGTTACCGGTGTGGTGCGCGATATTCCCAGGCAATCAAAATTCCGGTTCGACTTTCTTCTGCCATTCTCCTATTACGAAGCTACACAACCCTGGGTACGAAATTCAAAAGGCAATTGGGACAATAATTCGTTTCAAATGTATGTGCAATTGCAGGATGGAGCTACTGAAGCAGAAACCAACGCTGCCATTCAAAACATAATAAGAGAGAACAACCCCAACGCGCCTACTGCCAAACTCTTTCTTCATCCCATGAGTAAGTGGCGCCTGCAAGCCAATTTCGAAGAAGGCNNATTGGCTCGCGCAGAAAAGAATTAATTCTGCAATTTTTAGGAGAATCGGTAATGGTTACCGCCTTTGCATTTGCTTTGGCTGTAACTTTGGTAGAACTTTTACTGCCCTCTTATAATTTACTGGTCGACAAAAATATTTCTATCGATTATACAAATGGGTTGATTTGGCTTGTGGCCATCAGCTTAATTTTAGTGATTGGATTATTTACCGGCAGCTATCCTGCTTTTTACCTGTCCGGGTTTCAACCAGTGAAAGTATTGAAAGGAAAAATTGACGCAGCTAAAGGCGGAAGCACGCCTCGTAAAGTTTTAGTAGTGTTGCAATTTACCACCAGCATTGCACTGATTATTGGCACTGTTGTTATCTACCAACAGATACAACACGTAAAAAACCGCGACATGGGTTATGACCGTGAAAACCTGATTCAGATTTGGACGAACAATGAACTGGAAACCAATTTTCAAACTATCCGAAATGAACTGGTAGCAACGGGCGCTGTAAAATCCATTTGCAAAAGCAACAGCCCGGTAACATCCATTTTCTCTAACCAGGATGTAAAATGGCAGGGCATGCCTGGCGATACCCGCGTGGCCTTTAGCACCATTGCCACCGAGTATGATTATACCGAAACCATGGGCGTAAAAATGATTATGGGTCGGGATTTCTCGCGCGATTTCCCCAGTGATTCTTCAGCTGTTGTTATCAACCAGGCCGCACTAAAGATGATTGGCTTTGAAGAGCCACTCGGACAAAAATTAGAATGGGGTGGAGACCAGTTTGAAATCGTTGGGGTAATGCAGGATATGGTAATGGCCGATGCTATGGCTGTAGTACAGCCGCTGATGATGTACCTCATTCCTGACTGGAGTAGTACCATCACCATCCGCCTGAACAAAACTGAAGATATCAATGCAGCTATTGCACAAGTAGAGTCGGTGTTCAAAAAGCACAACCCGAACTATCCGTTCGAATACAAATTCACCGATGAAATTTTCAACCGCAAGTTTGCCAACATTAATTTAATTAGTCGCCTGGCCGGAATTTTTGGTGGCCTTGCAATCGCCATTACTTGTTTGGGATTGTTGGGTCTGGCTGCTTTTACGGCCGAGCAACGCACCAAAGAGTTAGGCATTCGCAAAGTGATGGGCGCCACCGTATCCAGCTTGGTTATGCTGGTATCGAAAGATTTTACACGCCTTGTTCTAATAGCATTTTTACTTGCCGCACCTTTGGCGTGGTGGTATCTGAATGAATTTCTGATGCGGTATGAATATCGCATCGAAATAGGGTATTGGGTTTTTGGTATAGTGGGTGGGTTTGCATTGCTGCTTACGGTACTCATTGTAAGTACGCAGGCATTAAAAGCAGCTACGGCCAATCCTACCAAAAGTTTAAGAAGTGAATAATAGATTTTATGCTAAAGAATTTTTTTAAAACTGCCTGGCGCAATATTGTTCGCCACAAAACGTATTCGATCATCAACTTTATCGGGCTTACCTGCGGGCTCACACTCGCCTTACTGATTTTTGCATACGTACGAAGTGAACTCAGCTACGATAAATTTCATGCCAATTCAGAAAACTTGTACCGGTTTTGCTACACCGTACCTAACGGACTAAAAATTGCCAGTGTACCACCTCCAATTGCCGTTACCCTGAAAGACTATTTTCCTCAGGTAGAAGATGTGGCGCGTGTTTACGGGCGCAACGTTAGCATTTCGCAGGAAGGCCAAAATACAGCCTTTGAAGAAACGAATGTATTCTTTACCGATTCAGCTTTCACCAAAATGTTTACGCTTGAGTTTGTAAAGGGTAATCCTGCGCGTGCACTACACGATAAATATACAGTACTGATCAACGAAGAAATGGCTACCAAATATTTCGGAGGCAAAGATCCGATTGGCGAGTCGCTAACGTTTTCGGGGCGNNTTTGTGATAAGCCATTCCTACACGTACGTTTTATTAAAACCCGGTGAAGATCCTTCTTCCATCAATGATAAGATGGATGATTTCGTTAAAAAGTATGCTCTTCCAAGCAGACAGATAGGGCAAAAATTTACGCTAATGTCTTTAACTGATCTGCACCTTAAAAGTGATTTTGAAGGCGAGCCTACACCCACAAATTCGTTGACGAACATCTACATTTTTATTGCTGCCGGTTTGCTCACGCTATTAATTGCCTGTATTAATTACATTAACCTGAGTACTGCACAATCGCTTACGCGGATAAAAGAGATTGGTATCCGGAAAATCTTAGGGTCAATGAAAGCGCAACTTATTATCCAGTTTCTGGCCGAAAGTTTTTTATTCTGCCTGATTGCATTACTGATCAGTTATGTTGCTTTTGAACTTGCGTTGCCCTTGCTCAATCAACTTACCGGTAAACATCTTGAATTTGTAACCTCAGTAGATTCCATAATGATCGCTACATCGCTGGTATTGCTGTTGATAATTACTGTACTGGCAGGTGGGTATCCGGCTTATTTCGTAACTCAGTTTGAATCCGTTAGTGCATTGAAGGGAAACAGTGGACAAGGCAACCAGTTTATGCGCAAGACTCTGGTAGTTGTACAACTTACTATAGCCTGCGCCTTACTTTCGGGCTCTATTCTAATCATTCGTCAACTGAATTACCTGCAAAGCAGGCCGCTTGGATTTAACCGTGAGCATGTAATTAACATTCCACTCCATAGTGAAAACATGAATGGTTTTTTTCAACAATCTGATTCAACCTTCAGGCAACGTTTGCAAACCTTCCGCGATATTTTAGAAACGCAAAGTGGTGTTACTCATACAGCCCTGTCGTCAGGTTCGCCTGGTACTGGAGTGATTTACAGAGGAACCACACCAGAGGGTTTTACAGAAGAAGATAATATGCTTGCTGCTAATCTGGCAGTTGACTATGATTTTCTATCTACATATGGTATGGAATTAAGAGCTGGAAGAAGTTTTAGCCGCGATTTTGGAACCGACCTGCAGGAAGCTTTCATTGTAAATGAAACTGCTGTGCAGGAATTTAAGTGGGGTTCGCCAGAAGAAGCACTTGGTAAAACTATTAACCGCGAGGGAAAGAAGGGTAAGGTTATTGGTGTGGTTAAAGATTTCAATTTTGCCTCGCTTACCGTGCCTATTACAGCCCTGGTAGCTTCGTTAGATCCAAATCAATTCAATACACTTTCAGTAAAATTTGAAAACGCTAACGTTAAGGATATTTTACAAGGTATTGAAAAAGAATGGGTGGCGTTATTTCCTGAAAAAGCATTTCAATATACATTTTTGACAGAGCAGCTAAATCAACAATATGCTAATTTCAGGAACTTCGGGCGTATCATTCAATCTTTTAGCCTGATCGCAATTCTTATTTCATGTTTGGGTGTGTATGGCCTGGTATTATTTGTTGTACAGCGTAAAGTAAAAGAGATTGGTGTGCGCAAAGTATTGGGCGCCACGGTGCCTTCTATTCTGGGGCTTATTTACAAAGACTTTGCTTTTTTGCTTTTATTGGGATTTGCCTTTGCTATTCCCGTTTCCTGGTATTTGCTTCAGCAATGGCTTGCCAACTTCACCTACCGTATTGATATTGGTATTCTTACGTATGCCTTAAGTTTCATACTTATTCTGTTAATTGTATCGCTTACCATTAGTTACCAGGCTTTGCGGGCTGCCCAGGTAAACCCGGTAAAAAGTTTACGAAGTGAATAATTTTTTGAGGTTGTCTCAAAAGTCCACAAAATGCGAAATGCCATTTCGGCCTCGTGCCGGAATCACGGTTTAGCAGCTATTAACCGAGATCGCGGCCCAAGCCCGCGATGACACAAGACTTTTAAGACAGCCTCTTCGCGTGTTCTTTCAAAATCCATAGCATTAAGTTTTTGATTGTTCCTTAAAATTCCGTTTACTTTATAATAACAGCTTTCACCCCTAACCCTACCCTCCCCCATGAAAAAATTACTCAAAGTATTGGGCTACCTCATTCTATTTATTGTTGTAGCCATTGGTGCCTTCCTTACCTACCTAAAAACAGCGTTACCTAATGTTGGCGATGCTGAAGATATTAAAATTGAATACACACCCGAACGCATTGAGCGCGGCCGTTACCTGGCAAACTCCGTCAGTGTGTGTATGGATTGCCACTCCACCCGCGACTGGACAAAATTTTCCGGTCCATTAACAGAAGGTACACTTGGCCAGGGTGGCGAAACTTTTGATCAGAGTTTTGGGTTCCCCGGCAAGTACATCTCACGAAACATTACACCACATGGCATTAGTCGCTACACTGATGGTGAATTATTTCGGGTAATTACAACAGGTGTAAACAAAGAAGGTGAGGCCATGTTCCCACTTATGCCTTATCTCTATTATGGCAAAATGGATCCCGAAGATATTTACAGCATCATTGCCTATGTGCGCACGCTGGAACCTATTCAAAAAGACTGGGAAAAATCAACGCACGATTTTCCCTTCAATTTTATTGTGAACACTATTCCACAAAAAGCCACTCCGGGCAAACGCCCCGATAAATCAGATCAACTGGCTTATGGCGCTTATCTGGTAAATGCTTCCGGCTGTATTGAATGTCATACACAAGTTGAAAAAGGGCAAATCGTTAAAGCATTGGCCTATTCAGGTGGTCGTGAATTTCCGATGATGGGTGGCGCCATTGTTCGCTCTTCCAATCTAACACCCGATAAAGAAACAGGCATTGGTGTATGGACAGAAGATATGTTCATTCAGCGCTTTAAAATATATGCCGATTCGAGCTACACACCTGAAACCATTGCAGCAGGTGAGTTCAATACCATTATGCCGTGGACAATGTATGCTACGATGGAACGCGAAGACCTTGCCGCTATTTACGCTTACTTAAAAACTATCACGCCCATGAAAAATGCCGTGACAAAATTTTCAGCCGCTGCGAAGTGAATTAAGAAGGATTGGAAATCTGCCCCTTGCTGGGCCTAACCCGGTAAAAAGGTTAGGTAGCAAATAATTTTTTGGTGCAGTAGGGGTTAGTCGCTTTTAGAATGTCATAGTACTAAAATGGGCATTACTATGAAAAAATCGGTTTTATGGGCAGTTGTACTAATGTTTACCAGCGTTGCGGCAACCGCACAGGAGCAAGTATTTGAAAGAAACTTACGGTCTTTCAGTAAAATCACCGTATCTCCAAAAATTCATCTTGTATTAACACAAGGTGATAGAGAGTCTATTAAACTCACCTATTCCAACATTAACGCTGGCCAAATAAACGTAGCCGTTGAGGGCGATAAGTTGAAAATTTATTTAGACGATGCCCGCATTGTTGATAAACGTGAGTATTATGACGATTATGATAAGCGAAGCATTTACCACAACGCCAATGTAACGGCCCATATAACCTTTCGTGATTTACGGTTACTCGAAATCAGGGGCAATCAGGATGTAGCCATTAACCAGATAGTGAATGCAGATCAATTCCTGCTGCGGGTATATGGCAGTGCCCATATTACGATAGATTCCTTGCAGGCGAGTTTTTTTAAAGTTGTTGCGTATGGCGAAAACCGAATCAAAATTAAAGCGGGCAATGCCGAAACACAGCGGTATGTTTTGTATGGTGAAAATAAGATTGATAGCCGCAATCTGGATGGACATACCATTAGCAGCAACATTTATGGTGAAGGGCGCCTTACGGTAAATGCCTCAGATGAGGTACGCATAAATGCCATTGGCGAACCCGAAATTAATGTGAGCGGTACTTCGTTCATTAATAAAGGCCTTGTAATCGGCAAACCATCTATTTATAAAGAAAACCAGTAATTAGCTTAATTATTCGAATTGAGCCATAAATAACAGAAAACAACCCAACTCACCGCTTCTGTAACTTTCTAAATATTCTCTAACCCAACAAATGGAGGGTTTGATTAAATTTGGTGATGCCTGACGTGCATCATCCCGATGGTCATACCCTCCATTTCCATAAAACGGGTACTGGAAAAACAGTTGTGTTATGGTTTCATGGTTTTGGCCAAAACCATCTGGCTTTCAACAAAATAATAGAACCCGACCAGCAAGAGTTTACGCATTACATTTTCGACCTGTTTTATCATGGAAACAGTGTTTGGGCAAGCAATACCCCTATTAAAAAACATACATGGAAAGAGTTGATCCAACGCTTTTTGGATGAAAACGGCATAACTCAATTTCATGTAGTGGCCTTTAGTATTGGGTGCAGGTTTGGTGTTACAATTGCCGAACAATTTCCTAACCAGGTTCAAACCCTCACCCTGCTTGCCCCCGATGGAATCCAGTTCAGGTTTTGGTATGCACTGGTCACCTATCCTTACCTCTCCCGAAAATTGTTTCATAGGATTGTAACAAAACCTGCTCTTTGGAATCGTCTCCTTTCTGTATTGGAATTTACCCGAATCATTGACCGGAAACTTCTCCGCTTTGCGCAAAGACAAATGGATAGTGAGCAGAAACGAAGCCAGGTGTATAATTCCTGGGTTAATTTCCGACATTTAAAGAGCCATGCTACCAAACTTGGCCAATTAGCAAATCATCATAAAATGCATATTACGCTTGTTGCGGGCACACGCGATAAAATTGTACCTGCCACTCTCGTACAAAAATTACAGTACCGGATGCCTCAGTTGCATTACCATTCGCTTAATGCCAACCACAACGAGTTGATTGGAATGAGTTCCAATCTTATCTTCAAACTTTTGCACAATCAATAAATTATTTATTTTCGGGTAATAAAACCTTATCGCTATGTCAAAAGGAATGGACAAAAAGAAGGAAGAAAAAAAGAAGCCTCTTAAAACATTAAAAGAAAAGCGGGCTGAAAAAAGAGCCAAGAAAGGCAACTAGCTAATCTGGTTCAAAAAAACAAAAGCGCCTCAACTGGCGCTTTTTTATTCATTTTAACTTTAACACTATGAAAATAATTATAACTGCATTGGTTCTTGTACTTACTTTCCCCGTACTGGCGCAAGACTCGCTTTACCAAAAGAAAACATTTCAGGCATCCAACGGTCTTTCGCTACCCTATCGGTTGTTACTGCCTCCTGATTACGATCCACATAAAAAATATCCGTTGGTTCTGTTTTTACATGGTGCCGGTGAGCGTGGGAGCGATAATGAAAAACAATTAACACATGGAGCCAGTCTTTTTCTTACCGATGAAAATCGTAAAGATTTTCCGGCTATCGTGGTAATTCCTCAATGCCCTGCCGACAATTACTGGGGTAACGTTACAATAGACCGTTCAACCAGTCCGTTTACAATTTCTTTCGATTACTCCAAACCCGAAACAACAGCCTTGGGTGCAGCCATAGAGTTAGTGAAGAAATTTATTTCAGAAGAAGGGGTTAATAAAAAACGGGTGTATATAACCGGACTTTCTATGGGCGGCATGGGTACCTTCGAAGCGGTATATCGTTATCCAAAATTATTTGCAGCTGCTGCACCTATTTGCGGAGGTGGCGATGCACCCCGGTATACAAAACAAGCTGCCAAAGTTCCCTTCTGGATTTTTCATGGCGATAAAGATGTGGTGGTTAACGTAAAGGAATCTCAAACCATGGTTGCTAAACTAAAATCGCTGAAAGCCAGCGTGAAGTACACCGAATACGGTGGAGTTAACCATAATAGCTGGGTTAATGCTTTTGCAGAACCCGACTTTATGAAGTGGCTATTTTCTTATTAAAGTGTAGACCTGATTTTTTGTAATATTTAATTGAAGTCAGGTTTTTCAACCTGACTTCTCATAATAGTACTAACCAGTCGGGTTGGAAGACCCGACTGCATGGAAAAAAACTGGAACACAACCAACTCAGTGTTTTACATTTCCAGGCTCCCAGATTAATCGCATAAACATACTGAAGCGTTGATTGTCGCGGTTTAATGGAACTCCCCCTAATATTCCAATCAGAAAATTGGGTGCAATTCCCACCCGCATTTGGGGCCTCACTACTGCATCAAAACCACTAGACTGAATAGTTTTATTTATTTCCACCCCAATAAAATTGCGGGTGCCCGAAATCATATAATGGAAACTTGTATTTATATCATACCGGCTATGCCATGCTTTTGATTTGAACTCGCGTTCTATTCGAGGTCCCGTGTAAATCAACGTATGATAATTATTACCCCAACGTTTGGCTACAACAAAAAATGGGTTGAATATATTCCCCCTCATAAACGATTTTCCAAAATTATCAAGATCAGAAAACTCAAATTCGTTTATGTAGCCAACGGCCATAGACGTTTTTAAACGCTCTGAAACAAAGAAAGACCATTGCCCGGCTGTCTTTAAACTTTCCATGCGGCTGGATGGAATAGAGTCGTTTCCGTTTTTATAAGGTGCAATAATTATTAATGGAATCTCCACCTCCAAACCTAACCGGTTTACCGGTGCCCATTCGTACTCAATTAATGTCTGGTACGTATCATAACGAAGATTATCGGTAAGACCAAGTCCAAGGTTCCATTCCTGCTCGCCTTTTCGCGCACCAAGATCACGGATTAAGTCGATGTACAGCGGTTCGGCATGTAACACTTTTGTCGAGGTTGGCTTTCGCTCCACTTCATAAATAAACAAACTGTCTAACTCACGGTGCACGGCACGCAGCGAATCAAGATCCTGCGCCCGCAAATGCTGAACACAGAAGATTAAGACTATTAATAAAATATTTTTATACATAGTTATATCGTGAATAGTTGAAGAACTAGTCGAGGTGATGGGATAAATAACGAGAGGTCTATTTCTGAAACCAGCTGCTTAGCAGCGCAAGCACTACCAACAACGCTAGAAAAAGCAGAAACAGTAAATTGATTTTATATTTTCCAGACATAAAAAGCTTAGTTAAAATTCTTACTTACTAAGAACTAAGCTTGCCGGGGAGGTGGGGTTAAGATAGGAAAATGAGCTGAGTAGAATGCGTACTTGTCTTTAGCATGAAATTTACTTTCAGTAATTTGAAAAGCCGGCTGAAACCCAAATTGAACAGGCAACAGGAAAACCAGCAAGAAAGAAACTTTAGCACCAGGTTCGCGATCGGATTCTGGAATTTCTTCGAACAGACCTTCAAAGTCGGCTACTTCTTCCAATACCAACTCACTCATACTTTCAATTTCATTAATAGTAGTATTATCCTCTATATCACAGTGATATTGAAAATCCACACTAATGTCGAACAGATACAAAGCAAGCACGGCAGCCACTAAACGAGACAGAAAACCTTTACGCCAGAATTGAATTACTGTTAACACGGCCGGCAAAGTACGATAAAAAAGTGAAGGGTAAACGCTATATTGAGTTCGACATTGCAGCAAAAGTTAGGTTTTTCAACCTGACTTCTTACAAGAGCACTAACCAGTGGGGTCGGAAGACCCGACTGCATGGAATAATCATCCCTCACATTCCCTCTTCCTAAATCTTTTCGCCTTTCCCTTCCGCTTCGTATTTTTGTGCTTACGCTCACCACTATGATCGTCTTCTTTCGCACCTCTGGAGCCACCCTCTATGCCGTAAGTACTTCGCAACCTATTGGTTCTCAAGATTATGAAAAATTAATCTGGCTCTTTGGCGGAAGTAAACCCCTTACCGAAACCTNNATTGAAGAATTTACTGAAGTGCAAACTGATTCAGCACTGCACGATAGAATGTTGCAACGGTTATATACAGACCTCGATCAGGATATCTTCACCATCCGCCACACACCCGAACCCATTATCGAGATTGAAGACCTGAAAGCTTACAACGAAAAGGAAGGCCTTGCGCTTAGCCAGGAAGAAATCGACTACCTGAACGATGTAAGCTGGAAGCTTGGCCGCAAACTTACCGATAGCGAAGTGTTCGGCTTCTCGCAGGTAAATAGCGAACATTGCCGCCATAAAATTTTTAACGGCACATTTATTATCGATGGTAAAGAGAAAGAGTCTACCCTCTTCCAACTCATCAAAAAAACATCGAAAGAAAATCCTAACTACATTGTATCGGCCTATAAAGACAATGTGGCCTTTATTAAAGGTCCGCGTGTAGAACAATTTGCTCCTGCTTCGGGCGATATGCCTGATTATTTTAAAGTAGAAGATTTTGATTCTGTCATTTCGCTTAAAGCCGAAACGCATAATTTTCCTACTACAGTAGAACCCTTTAATGGAGCGGCTACCGGTGGGGGTGGCGAAATTCGCGATCGCTTAGCCGGTGGTAAAGGTTCTATTCCCTTATCGGGAACAGCGGTTTACATTACCTCCTATCCGCGATTGGAGGATGGACGACCATGGGAGAAAAAATTTGAAGCACGCAAGTGGCTTTATCATAACCCGGCCGAGATCTTAATTAAAGCTTCAGACGGTGCCAGTGATTTCGGAAACAAATTTGGTCAGCCATTGATTGGCGGCAGTGTACTTACATTCGAACACGTTGAACACAACAAGAAATTCGGATTCGATAAAGTGATTATGCTGGCCGGTGGCATAGGCTACGCAAAGGAGCAAGACAGCAAAAAAGAATCGTTACAAGCTGGTGATAAAATTATTCTGATGGGTGGCGATAACTACCGTATTGGTATGGGAGGTGCCGCGGTATCATCTGTTATTACCGGTGAGTTTGCCAATGCATTGGAACTAAATGCCGTACAACGTTCCAATCCCGAAATGCAAAAACGGGTGATGAACGCCATTCGGGCATTGGTGGAATCAACGCACAACCCTATTGTTTCTATTCACGATCATGGTGCTGGCGGACACTTAAATTGTTTCTCGGAACTATTGGAAGAAACCGGTGGCACAATTGAGATTGATCAGTTGCCTGTGGGCGATCCAACTTTATCAGATAAAGAAATCATCAGCAACGAATCGCAGGAGCGCATGGGCATTGCCATGCATGCCAAAGATGTAGACACACTAAAACGCGCAGCCGAACGCGAACGGGCGCCCATGTATGTAGTAGGCACCGCCACAGGCGATAAGCAATTTAAATTTGTTGACAACAAAAAGAATACGAAA
>DEIA01000010.1 GCA_002352225.1 Flammeovirgaceae bacterium UBA2786 | reverse complement strand
CGGAAACTGGAAATTAAAGATGGCCGGATGGTTTAATGTGGATGATGGAATACTTCCTCCGTTTCTATTACTTCGGCATGTCCTTTTGAGTTGATTCCAGATAACACTACTGATTTAGTCTCATTGATCAGCAGCGGATCGAATTTTGCAGCTACGCGAATGTAGTTTTCGGTAAAGCCGTGCATAAGCCCGTCTTCAACATCGTTTTCAAACAAAACCTTAAATTGTTTACCAAGGTTTTCTTCATAGAAGGCCCTTCGTTTTTTATCGGACAAGATGTGTAACATGCGGGAACGCTCGTTACGTACCTTCTGGGGCACTACTCCCGGTAATTCAGTTGCAACTGTTTTCTCTCTTTCAGAGTAGGTAAATACGTGCAGGTAAGAAATATTAAGTTCGTTCAAAAACCGGTAGGTTTCTAAAAAGTGTTCATCCGTTTCGCCCGGAAAGCCCACAATTACATCTACACCAATACAACAGTTTGGAATTACAGATTTTATTTTAGCTACGCGGCTGGCATACAATTCGCGCTGATAACGCCTGCGCATTGATTTTAAAATTGCATTGGAACCGGATTGCAAAGGGATGTGAAAATGGGGAACAAATTTTTGAGATTGAGCCACAAACTCAATTATTTCGTCTGTTAACAGGTTAGGTTCTATAGATGAAATCCGAAGCCGGTCGATTCCATCTACTTCATCCAGAGCCCTGATCAGGTCAATGAATTTGTCTTTACGCTCGCCATCGCGCAAGCCAAAATCTCCCGTATTTACTCCGGTAAGTACAATTTCTTTTACTCCCGTTGTTATGATTTTTTTTGCCTGCGCTACAATATTAGGAATTGTATCGCTGCGGCTTGAACCACGGGCCAGCGGAATGGTGCAAAACGAACAGGAGTAATCGCACCCATCCTGTACTTTAAGAAATGTTCGGGTGCGATCGTGCAACGAGAAGGAAGTATTAAAAGTATTAGCAGTTTCAATAGATGAGGCAATAACCCTGGGTGCTTCGGGTCTTATAAAACCATCTAATAATTCTACCAGGCGAAATTTTTCAGCTGCGCCTAACACGGCATCAACACCGGGAATTTCAGATATTTCTTTTGGCTTAAGCTGGGCATAACACCCGATTATAGCCACATAAGCATTGGGTGAAATGGCGCGTGCTTCCCGTACCACTTTGTGGCATTTCTTATCTGCATTTTCAGTAACCGAACAGGTATTAATAATGAAAATATCAGGTTGTTCGGTAAATTCAACTTTTTTATAACCCGCATCTTCCATTTTGCGCGAAATAGTGGAAGTTTCTGAATAGTTGAGCTTACAGCCTAGCGTATAGAATGCTACTTTCTTCATATTTTGTGCAAAGATAATAGATAGCCCGGCTCTTTAAATCTCTGTTTATGAAGTTGTTGAAATTTAAAAGAACAGCCGCTTTGCTTCTCGTTTTCTATGTGTTGTTCTCTTTATTTCTGATTTTGATGCCTTCTTTTAAGGCGGGTTACGTAACAACAGTATTTCGTAAATATTTGTTACCGGGCCCGTTCTTTACCGAGGACAGAATAACACAAACGTACTCGTTACTTGTATCGTATCGGCATAAAGGAACCTGGTCTGAAAAATACCAACCTGCACTGCAAAATTATCATGCTTTTTTAAATACGGGCAATGTTACTAACATGTACCGGGCACGGCTCGATCGCTATTTCTATTATCAGTATGTATCTGCAAAATATAAGAACCCCGATTCGGTAGCAAACGAACAGCTACAGACATTGACTAAATACTTTGTCGATCTTTATGTTCCGAAAGAGGCCGACTCGGTTAAGTTTAGTTTTACTGTTAAAGAGGTATCAGATTTTAAAATAAAAACGGATACGTTGTACGCTATCACAAGATCATGTCTGCATTAAGAATACTACGAAATAAGATTAGGGAAAGATTATCAACGGAGCATTTTGGCGTGGAGCTATTTTGCAGAGGACTCTATCTGTTTCTATTTCTGAAGATTTTAGCAAGTTGGCCTTTGATAAGCACGGTGTTGAGCTATGCATCAGTTAACGTAAGTGGCTGGGGTAATTTACTGTTTGCACCCCTTCATGTATTAAAATTAAGCGCGCCCATATTTATGATAGCTTCCTTGCTCATTACAGGTATGGCTGTCTTTATGCGCTTAAACTATATACTGGCAAGTATAATTTTTTGGATATCGATATCGCTTAGTAAACTTTTAATTCCGGTATTGAATGGGTCCGATTTGGTTCTAAATCTGTTTCTGCTGATGGCTATACTGATTCCGGTTTTCCCGAGACTTAACGGAAGGCAGGCTCCGGATTATCAA
Organism: Flammeovirgaceae bacterium UBA2786; assembly: GCA_002352225.1. Lineage (GTDB taxonomy): Bacteria > Bacteroidota > Bacteroidia > Cytophagales > Cyclobacteriaceae > ELB16-189. The sequence continues at coordinate 2,713 of DEIA01000010.1, read as the reverse complement.
AAATTTATTTCAGCCTTTTGTGTGTTGTTAGTTAAACTGGAAATTGCCCTGATCTATTTTCTTTCCGGCTATGATAAATTAATTACACCATCCTGGCGAACGGGTGCTTCAGTTTTCTCTGTTTCAAATCTTGACTTTTTTTCAAACCCGGTTTTCTCAGTAACCTTAAGCAACGGTAGCGCTGTTTTTATAGCCTGGCTTATAATCGTGTTTGAACTTGCTTTCCCGGTTTTGGTCTGGTTACCAACTCTTAGGAAAAAAATACTGCTTATAGGAATACTGTTTCATTTAGTAATAATTGTTTTTTTAGGCTTACTGGACTTTGGGCTCCTCATGATTATTTCGTACGCCATCTTCATGCCGGTAGGAGAGAAGCGTAATTCGGATTTCAGTTTATTTAAAACAGAATCAGTAACCGGTTAAGCATTATACCAACTCTGCTTCTATTGCTTTAATTTTTGAATCAAGTTCAGCGCTTGTAGCCTCAAAATCTTCCCTTGATTTTAAGTGAGCGTTAACACTGATATAAAATTTAATTTTCGGCTCGGTGCCAGATGGGCGAACTGAAATCTTACTTCCATCCTGTAAATAGAATTGCAATACATCGGACTTAGGAAGTGTTAACGCTTGTGTTTCTCCGGTTATAAGATTTGTCTCAAAACCAGATTTATAGTCGAGTGTACGTATTACTTTGCTGTTGTTAAAAGCTACTGGTGGTGTATTTCTAAAAGCCGACATCATATCTTTAATTTGCTGTTCACCTTCCGCTCCTTTACGTACCACGTTAATGAGGCCTTCTTTGTAAAACCCAAAATCAGTATACATCTGAATAAGCCATCCAAACAAGGTTTGGCCTTCGTCTTTTGCTGCTGCTGCCAGCGCGGCAAAAAATGCACAAGCACTAACGGCATCTTTGTCGCGTACAAAATCGCCCACCATATAGCCATAGCTTTCTTCGCCAGCCGCAATAAATTTCTTCTTGCCTTCCATAGCGCCCATTAATTCTGCTATGTATTTAAACCCTGTTAGTGTGTTGTAGCAATCAATGCCCAGTTTTTTAGCAGTTGAATCAACCAATTCGCTGGTTACAATTGTTTTTGCGATGTAGCCATTCTTTCTATCGGCCTCAGATAGGTTTTTCATAATAAACCACATCATTAGACTAAAAGCCTGATTACCGTTTAATAGAAAAAATTCCCCTGTATTATCTTTAATGCCAATGCCTACGCGATCGGTATCGGGGTCTGTAGCCATTACCAATTCTGCATTTTCAGTTTTCGCTTTCTTTAAAGCTAGTGCCATAGCCGATTGCTCTTCCGGATTGGGTGAGTGTACGGTAGGAAAATCGCCATTTGGCTCGCGTTGTTCTTCTACTACTTTAAGATTGGTAAACCCAAGCCGCTTTAGGCACTCCGGCACCATGGTAATGCCGGCACCATGAATACTTGAATAAACCAATGAAATGTCTGCCTGTCGTTTTATACTTTCTTTTTTGGGGATTAGCCGGCTTACTTCTGCGTAATAGGCATCTTCTACTTCTTTGCTTATGGTTTTAATTTTAGAAGGATCCGCTTCGGACTTTATATTTTCAAACCCGCCAATAGCATTAACCTCTTCAATTACATTTTTATCGTGCGGGGGTACCAGCTGAGCGCCATCTTGCCAATAGGCTTTATAGCCATTGTATTCTTTTGGGTTGTGGGAAGCAGTAATAACAACGCCCGATTGGCACTTTAAATACCGGATGGCGAAAGAAAGAAGTGGGGTGGGGCGAAGTTCAGGAAACAAGTGAGCTTCAATTCCGTTGGCCGAAAAAACATCGGCTGTAACCCGGGCAAAGTAGGCACTGTTGTTACGGCTATCATACGCAATGGCCACCTTTATTTTGCCTGCACATGATTTTTTAAGGTAGTTGGCAAGGCCCTGTGTAGCGGCCCCAACGGTATAGCGATTCATACAATTTGAGCCAACACCCATTATACCGCGCAACCCTCCGGTTCCAAACTCAAGGTCTTTGTAAAAGCTGTCTATCAGGAGTTTAGGATTATCCAAATCCAACATATTCCGAACTTCGGCTTTGGTTGATTCATCGATGGCTTTACTCTGAAGCCAGGTGTTTGCCCGCTGAGAAGCCAGGTTTAATAATTCATTCATTGTATTTATGCCAGGGTTAAAACTTTATATGGCAACTTTCGTTATGGAGAACAAATATAAAATCTATTCGCTCATGAAATTGAAATTTATTGTAAGTGCAATGCTTTGCTTTGCAGCTACCGTTGCTTTTGCGCAGGAATTTAAAGTGGTAACCGTGGTAGAATCTATTGTGCCTGCAGGCGTGGGACGGTCCCGAATGATAGAAGAAAAGCAGGACATTAACCACAAAGACCTGACTACCGAACGCACCGATGGTGGCAAGAGTGATCAGGGTGATGTTAAACGTTCGGATATCAAGATTGATAATTTTAGCGAAACCAAACTTCTGAATTTCTATAGTATTGCAGGTATCAATTTTCAAAACATAGCCTCTAATGATGCCGTAATTTCTTCGAAGATTAACGATATGGTAAAGGAAGGCTGGAGCCTGGTTTTTGTTTCGAGTGCAGTAGAAAGCGATGCCGGAAAGAGTGACGGTGTGGGTATTTTTATAACCCGCCTGTACTTTAAGAAATAATAAATGGTAAGGAGAATGTAAAAAGAGGCTGTCTCAAAAGTC
>DEIA01000013.1 GCA_002352225.1 Flammeovirgaceae bacterium UBA2786 | reverse complement strand
GTTTCGTTTCCTAAGGCGTCTATTGCGCGTATTCGGGCTGTATGTCGCCCTCTCGCAATAAGTCTAATAGGTTCGTGATAAAGCGATTCAGAAGCATTATCATGACTAATGTAGATTTCGCGCATACCGGCCGTATCTGCTCCGGCAACAGTAAGCTCACTGCCTCTGGGAAATACAGTTACTTTATTCAAGGATATATTGCTCTGGTAGTTTTTTAGATTAATATGTTTAAAAGCAATTGAAGCATTAACAACAGGTCCAACCGAGTCAACACGAGTGGTTAGCTGATTAAGTGTATCAATAGCATTGATGTGTTTTGCCCACAATGTTTGGCTTAATGCTATAAGGAAGAAGAACAGAATAAATTTCACTTTTGATTTCATAACGGATTGTATTTATTTTTTTATTTTTCTAAACGTTTCAGAGATATTAATTGCTTTTCGGAAACTTTCCTTGTACAGCAAATAGTATAATGCGGCCGACATAGCCCAAATAACCAGAAGATTAAAGACCGGTGTTGGAATGTGTAAAAAGAACCACTGTTTTTCTGGTGCAAAAAATACACCCCGATAGTCGGCAAAGTGCGATGGTGCCGGTGACTGAAAAATGGGATCAACCTGTTGTAATAATTCGCTGTTATACTCCAGTACACGATCTTCGGTTGAAATGTTCCTTACCAGATCGGCCAATGTTTCGTTATAGTATTTGTTTTTGTTGCTGGTTATATCCCACCCCTGCTGTTCGTAGAACGACATCTTTTTCTCGATGAGTATATCTTTTTCTTTGAATTTGTTCTTGTAGTAAAATTTGTATCCGTCCAGAAACGAATCAAGATTCTCTCCGTACACTTTGTTATATGTAGTAACGGTTGGAAGAGATGCTGTATAAGAAGATTCGTTTCGTAATATAGAGCGCAGTATGCTGATGTGGTGAGCTACTAATTGCTGAACCGTATCGGTGGTATTTTGATAGTTGGCTAACAAGAAAGTATTGCTTTCTTTAAGTTTATCAGCTATAAAAACAGATTTTACATCGGCCTGAGAGCGTTCGAGTTCTTCGGTAAAGAAATATTTCTCGTAATCATTTTGAGTAAACTGATAAACGGCCATGGCTTCGTAGGCCCAGCGCGAAGCCATCAAATCGGCCACGATAGGAACTTTTCCTTTATTGCTAATGAGCTCGTTTAGTTTGTCGAACTTAAATAACAAACCACTCAATATCATTTGCGGAATAAGCAGCAGGGGGATAAGGATGTAAACCGTTACAGCAGAATTAAACGCAGATGAGATATTTAATCCTAACACATTGGCAAAGCAAGCGGTTGAGAATAAGATGAACCAGAACATCCAAGTCATGCCGTGTATTTCCAGAATCACGTTGCTGATTACTACGAACAAAAACATTTGAATAGCGGAAAGAAAAAACAGAATACTAAGTTTAGACCGGATGTAGCTTGACCAACTCAAATTCAGAAATGATTCGCGTTTTAAAATTTTTCGATCGCGAATAATTTCTTCTGCACTTACAGTTAAACCCATAAAAAGAGCAACCACTATACTCATTAACATAAAGGCCGGGATGTTATCGTTGTACCTAAACTGGTACTCTAAGCCGGATGGACTGCTCTTGTAACGTGTTATAAAAGCGAGAATGAAAGCAAGCACAGGTGCTTCTAACAGGTTAATAAGCAGGTATTGTTTGTTGCTGATTTTGGCAGTGAAATCGCGCCAGGCATATATAATGGTTTGCCTGGTTTTGGTTGGCAGATTTAAGGATTGAGGCGGAGCCTCCTGCTCGTGCGGAAGTTCCTTAATCTCGAATTTTTCCGAGTACATTTCATGCCATTGTACAGGTGTAATTTTTCGTTTGGTTGTAGTTTGACCATATTCGTCCACTACTTTGGCTTCTAAAATGTTAAATATCTGCTCCGGATTTACGTTAGCACATACTTCGCACTGCCCCCGGTTCGCATCTACCTGATGAGTTGCTTTCTTAAAATATTTAATAGCTTCAACCGGAATGCCATAGTAAGCCGGATAACCACCTGTATCCATGATAATCATCTTATCGAACATCTTGTAAATGTCTGACGAAGGTTGGTGAATCACCACAAAGATGAGCTTGCCCTTCATCGAGAGCTCTTTCAGTAAGTCTATTACATTTTCAGAATCGCGCGAGGATAACCCCGATGTAGGTTCGTCTAAGAATAAAACGGCTGGTTCTCGAATTAATTCAAGTGCAATGTTGAGGCGTTTTCGTTGACCACCACTAATCGTTTTATCCAGTGCCGACCCTACTCTTAGATGTTTCCGTTGATCGAGACCAAGATCTTCTAATACTCCGTTTACACGTGCCTGTATTTCTTCCTCCGTAGAATCTGCAAAACAAAGCTTGGCATTGAAGTACAAATTTTGGTAAACGGTAAGCTCTTCAATAAGCAAATCATCTTGTGATACATAACCAATTACACCTTGAATTTTTTCTTTTTCAGTGTGAATGTTTATGCCATTGATTAAGATTTCGCCACGAGATGGTTTTTCTAAGCCAGCCAATACATTGAGTAGTGTGGTTTTTCCCGCACCACTGGCCCCCATTATACCGATAAGATTTCCCGGCCCTTCAACAATTTCTACATTACGCAAACCAATAGCACCTGACGCAAATTTGAATTCTTCAATGTTCGCATTAAACGAAAGCTTAACGGTTTGAAGATCTTTATTGAAGTATGAAACCAGATCGCTATAATACACCGCATCGCCTGATGACATTTTTACTGTGCTGCCATGTGAAAAGAGATAGACCCGATTAGGTTGCATGTGAAACCCGTTAAGCATGTTGGTGCCTGAGCCTACATATTTTACAAAATAGGTAGCGGTACTGCGCACTACTATAAAGAGCAAATAGCCGTTAGCCGTGTTTTGGTGAGCATCGTCATGCGTGCCTACTGAGATCATGCGCATGTCAGTAAAATCTTCAGTATGAGCTTCGCGACCGGCAACAAATGCAGCCGTAAGGTTGTATTCCTGTTCACCAATGTTAAATACGGTGGCTACCGTATTTATAATCTCCATTGCCTGATCAGATAACGCATGCTCGGCATTGATCATTTCCAGCAATCGGATTAACACAATTACTTTTTGTTTCTGTGTAAGTGTTTTATTTATCTTGCGACAGATTCCTAATGTTCTTACAGAGTCTTTTACAGAAGTAAGGCGCTTGGTATCCTCTTCGTTTTCCTGCTGGCTATATCCTGATACCTGGTCGAAGTATTCTACATACTCCTTAACGGAATCGTGATCCAGTTCTTGTTGAAAGAAACGGATCACGAAATCGCGTTCGTCTTCAGTTACACCATCATCTTGTTTGCTGATGATGGCAAAGAGTTGTGTTAAGGCTTTTAGAATTTCCTCGCTCATGGCTTATGTGTTATAAAATTTAGTACCGGTTAATGACCGGTTTGCTTTTAATAGGTTTTAAACTCAAATGGTATTTCCACCAGTTCTGAAAACTCCTGGCCAGCCTCTTGCATGTCTTCATCATCTTCGTGATGATACCACTGTATGGTGGTGCCGCCAATGCTTTCCAGTGAGGACAAAACATCCAGGATAAGTTTAGAAGAGGCTGTGTTAAAGTACTCTAGCTTAAAAACGAAATCTGTTGAGTCATTCGATTTTCCAGAATAGCTCTTTAGCCATTCCAGTACAGGCTTGTAAAATTCAGCAGAATCTTCTGGTAACGACCTTCCAGAAATTTCAAAAATTCCATTTGTTCTGTCTAAGATAATCTTGGGTGTATCTTCAGCACCTTCAATATTTAATATTTCCATTTTACTAATAGTTTTTAAGATTAAGATTATGCTAATGCTACTGCCTCTTTTATTCTGGCAATGTTTACTTTCAGGCAAAAGAATGAGAGCTCATCACTTACATCTACAAAGTCCCACTCCAGTTTTTCACCTGATTTGCGTGCCATATCTACAAAGCCAAGTCCGGCACCACCTTTTTCTGAGAGGGTAGTGTTCTTGATAATTTCTTTGTACAATTCTTTTAAGCCGTCCTTGTCTAAACTGTTAATTCTTTCCAGTGCGGTTTTAAGTGTAGGAATATTTTCCTTGCGCACCGGGTTGCCCGACATAATAGAATAACGGCTTTGTTCGTTGCCGATCAGGAAAATGGCTGCGTGGCTTTTGCTTTTGTCCTGCTGTTCCACTTCATCACTGTGCTTTACAATGTTTTGCAGCGCTTCAACCATTACATTAAAAATTCTCTTTTTAATGCCCGACTCTTCTCCGGAAGATTCGAGGTTGCGTTCAGCCATTGTAAGGATGGATTTGGTGGTTTCTTGAGTGAAATCGCCTTCGTAAATCAGAATCACATTATGCGTGATCATGGATTGGTGTAAGTCATAAATAAATCGCATTTGTTTGTTGGTTTTAATTGTTGAATAATGAATTAATAGATAGTTGTTTTAAAATTTTATTCCGATTAATAGCACATCGTCTGTTTGTTTGTGCGTACCGCGCCATTCTTCCCACTCCATATCAAATACCTCCATGGCCTGATGAGCTGGAAGATGTTGTATTTTTTCAACCAACTCGCGCATACGTTTAGATCCGAATTTGCGTCCGTCCGTTCCTCCAAACTGATCGGGATACCCGTCTGAACTAAAGTACACTGAGTCTCCAGCGTTAAGCGTAAGAGAAGTGGTCGTAAACTTGGTTTGGTTTTTATACACGCCACCCCCAATCGGAAACTTATTGCCTTTAACTTCTTCCAATGCACCATTTTTCATGATGTACAAAGGGCGATGTGCACCAGCGTATTCGATGGTTTTGTTTTTGGTATTGATGCGGCATAACGCAATGTCCATTCCATCTTTTGTGGCGGAGTTGGCTTGATCTTGTTTCAAAGTTTGCGTTACCCCTTCATCCAGTAAGTCAAGTATCTGGCCTGGGTTGGTTATCTGCCGGCTACGCACAATATCGTTCAGTAAGAAGTAACCGATCAGCGAAAGCAAAGCTCCAGGCACACCATGGCCGGTGCAATCCACAGCGGCAATAAAAATATCTTCACCCAGTTGAACATACCAGGGGAAATCGCCACTTACTACATCGCGCGGTTTGTATAAGATGAATGAATTTGGTAATGTAGAGCTGATGGCAAAGTTATCGGGGAGTATTGCATTTTGAATGCGCTTAGCGTAGTTTATCGAATCGTTTATTTTTTTGTTCTTATTCTGAATATCCAGCTCGATAAGTTTGCGTTCTGTAATATCGTGCGATACAACCAATACGGATTCAAGAACTTCCTGTTCATTAAATTCAGGCATGGCGTTTATTTGCATTACTCGCTTGCCTAACTCACTGGGGAAGTCCATTTCAGTTGAGATTTTGCTCTGTGTGGTATTTACCTGTTCTACGATTTGCAACCAGTTCTCCAATACACTGTTATCAAGATGGGCTTCTGTAATTTTTTTGTTGATAAAGGTTACCGCTTCTTTTCCGGTGTACGATTGAATAACCGGGTTGATGTAACTGATAGACCCTTCTTCAAGGCGAGCAATCAGATCTGTTGAATTTTCAGAAAGAGCCTGCATCTTACTACGCATGCGTTGCTCCTGTTCTGCACGCCTGCGTTCAGTAATATCACGCGAGTTAACAATGTAGCCGTGTATAGCCCGGTTAGACATAAAGTTGGTTCCTGTTGCCTCTAACCAGATGTAGTTTCCGGTTTTGTTTTTATACTCGAACTGAACTGTAATTTTTTCTGAAGGGTTTGCTTTAAGTTGTGCGAATAGGTTTTGGTAAATTTGCTGACCATCAACATGTACATGCCCCAGGTCAGTTGCTCCTTGCATTTCCGCAGGAGTATATCCCAAAATAGTTTCTACGGATGGCGAGATGTAGCGAATGGTTCCAGTCTCCTCATAAATGGTAATCACTTCCGATGCATTTTCGAGGAGCAATTGCATGCGATTACGGGTGTGGTTTACCTCTTCAATCTGTTCTTCTAGCTTGAGATTTGAAAGTTGAAGTTCTTCCTGTGTTGCCTGCATTTCTTCTGCGTTTTGCCTAAGTACTTCCTGTTTTTCTTTCAGGTCGTAACTCATGGCTTGCGATTCGGCCAGCAATTTGCGCGTGCGCTCATTTACTTTTATGTTGAAAATGGTACGGGCCATCATGGTACCTAGTTCCTGAACAAACCGAATCTGAGAAGCGTTAAATTTTTCGAACCCGGCAAGTTCGATTACGCCAAAGACTTCTTCATTGGCAATTAAAGGCATTATTAAAATGCAAGAAGGTTTTTTGTCGCCCAGGATACCCGAAGTTATAGAAAGGTAGTTGGAAGGAATTTCCGTGCGCATGATCATGTTCTGCTCGGCTACGGCCTGCCCTACCAACCCTTCGGCAAGACGGAAAGATTTCTGAAGGTATTTTTTTCGGTTGAAAGCAAAACTATTGCATAGTTCTATGAGGGTTTCGTTTTCATCTTTGTTTATTACATAGAATGCACCCTGTATGGCATTTACCTTATTGATCGTAAAGCGAATAATATCATCACCTAACTTATCCAATGAATCATGTGTACGCAGAATTTCTCCGGCTTCGGCTAATCCCAAAACAATCCAGTTGCGTTCTTTTTCTTTCTGATCGGTTTCTACCAGGCTGTTACGCATGTTTAACAATGCGATTCCCAGCGAATCATTTTCACCTGCGGCTTTAAAAGGAGTGTCAAACTTTCCTTCACCTATTTTCTGTGCAAAGCCAGCGCTTTGTTTCAACATGGTTACCAATTCATCTACGCGTACTTGCATCATGCCGAATTCATCGGATGTATGCAGCTCTGATTTTTCTGGCAACTCACCCTTTGCCACCATGTTCAGTGTCTGATGCATGGATTCCAATGGCTGCATAAACCATTGTGCGAACAATAAGGACATGGCCGCAGCAAATAAGCTGATAATAATTGTGGGTAAAATATAGTTTTGTCCGTTGATTGTTTCCGTGTAAAGATGGAAGACAACAATGGCTGTAACCGATGCCAATGTAAGCACCAACACCAGGGCTGTTATTTTTAAACTGATTTTAATATTTCTGAATACTGACGTTTTCATGGTGCAGGTTAGATTAGTATGGCCAACTTTTCACTTACTTGTTCCAGGTCTAACAAGGTTTCATAGCTGATAGGAGAGAAGGAAGCAATTTCCAGAACACCAGCGGTTAAATCTCCTTTCTTAACCGGAGTGATACACAGGTAAGCTGGAGAAGTTACACCCAGGCCCGAAAAAACGGTGGTGTAATTATCAGGTAACTTATCTATATAGAGTGTTTTTCCTTCTGCAGCCACACGGCCAATCAAACCCTCACCAACCTGATAGTTAATTTTATTTTCAGTGGGAAGAGCGTAGCCAACCTTTAGTTCGATTACCCTTTCGGTACGGCTGTACAAGGCGGCCTGGCCTGCCTGCAACTGGTTACATATTTCATTTAGTACTTGTTGTACATCTGCCCGTTTTTCAAACAACGATTCAATAACTTGCTTATCCAGTTTGCTATTCGAACCGAAGTGTTGGTTGGTCGTTTCCATCGTATCCTGCTTCTTTTCTAAGTAGACAATGGTATGTGTTTTAGATCGGGAAAGAATGGAAATGGCCACAATGCCCATGAAAAGGGTAACCCCTACAATTGCATAGACAATTGAAAATACGTGCGCTGTTGGGTTGCTGTGCAGATAGAACATGCCCCCCCCCGATGTTACAATACCGGTAAAGAAAAGGGCTGAAATGAACAGACTTGTTTTCGGATTATGTGCAGGAGTAGGTTTCATTTATAGTGTTGTTGAAGTTCTTTTAGAAAGGCTACGATACTGTCGATACCCAGCGTATGGTCGATTGTAGTAATTGATTGGGCAGCTTTAGGCATGGTGTCAATCATACACTCGGCCGGATCCTGAATAATAGTAATGCCGCCTTTGTCTTTAATCTGTTTCATGCCCAATGCACCATCGCGGTTTGCACCGGATAGAAGGATACCAACAAGTTTAGTGCGATACAGATAAGCAGCACTACCCAGGGTGATATCAATTGCAGGGCGTGAGTTGTTTACCATTTCTTCAGTAGAAAGAGAGAAATAATTTCCCAGTTCAACCGATAGGTGGTAATTAGCCGGGGCCAGGTAGGCCATTCCTTTACGGATAGATTCCTTGTCTTCGGGTTCGGAAATTTTGATGTTGCTTTTAATCGACAATGCTTCTACAAACCCATGACGGACATGCTTAAGGCGGTGTAATGCCATAATAATAGGAAGTGGAAAATCTGCAGAGAGTTGTGAAAGTATTTTAATAATACCCTGAAAGCTTCCTGCCGATCCGCCAATTACAATGGCTTTATAACTGTTATTTAAGTTATACCTGCTCATTACTAAACTGCCTTAGTCTTTTATTTTTTTATACACTTTCTCTTCCTGGTTTACCACGATAAACCGGTTTACATATTCGCACCAGATCAGCGACTCCTTAGTGCCAATAGCGAGATACCCGTACTTAAACAAGCTGCCATGGAATTTCTTCAGCACTTGATTTTGCAAGGTTTGATTGAAGTAGATCATTACGTTTCGGCATAGGATAAGATCAAACTTGTTGAACGCTTCGCCTACAACCAGATCGTGTTTACGAAACGAAACATTGCGCAATAGCTCAGAATTGAAAACAGCTTTTCCGTTTTCTTCCCGGTAGTAGTTTTTAAGCGAGTGTTTTCCTTGAAAGCGGATGTAATTTTTTTCATTCACTTCCATATTCTTTATTCCGTAGGTAGCAGCACGAGCCTTATCCAGTATGGCAGTATCAATGTCGGTAGCGATAATGGAAACATTATCTTGCAGGCCCATCTCTTTAAGCATAATGTTCATGGAAATAACTTCTTCGCCCGATGAACACCCGGCATGCCAGATTTTAAATTGTTTGTTGTTAAGCAAAATGCCTGGTATGATTTCTTCACGCAACAATCTCCAGAATCCCGGATCGCGGAACATTTCTGTTACGTTTACAGTAAGTTCGTCCAGAAATTCGTTGATGTAGCCAGGTTGATCGGCAATTTTCTTTAGAAGCGAATCAATGGTAAGTCCACCAAGTTCAAGAATCCGAAGTACTCTGCGTTTGAAGGATGACAGGGCGTAGTCACGAAAATCATAGCCGTGCTGTTGCAGAATCAGTTCTGTGACTTTTTTGAGGTCTGCAATATCAAGGTCTGTAATCACAATAGTTTGGTTAGGGGAGTTAAATAATTCAGTTTAGGGATACATCGGGCTGAGTAACACTGTTTTGAAGCGGTACCGATACCTGCAGTTTCTGTTCGATGTTATTAGTGAATGAAACGGTAAGCGAAGAGTTTAGCTGTGCTGCATTTTTGAGTGCCACATAATAGTTGAATAAGAACGGATGACTGAGAAGATCGTTATACAGTGTGGTAGGTTGTACAATAATGTTTTGAACATGTTCTTCAATCAAGAAACCTATAGAAGTGATAGTAATGTCTAATTGGCCATTCTTAATCTTAAACTGGGCATCAATCTCAACTTCGGCATCATTGGCAATACTGGCTACAGGCAAGCTGATAATGTAAAGAAAAACGTTGCTGATGAGATGCGTAATAACTTGCTCGTTTACACCTGAAAGATCCTCTTCCGGAGCAGAGAAGTTGAACATGGATTTTTCCAATTGACAATTGTCGTCCAGCAGTTTTTGGAGCGTGACATGAAGTGTCTTAAAACAAAGACTACCTATAGTGTTTTTTTGCATACTGTTAACATTAGCTAAATAAAGCAGCTTAAAGAGACGATCGTCTAGTTTGTTTGCATGTACTTCAATCAGCATGGTAAGTTCATCTACTTCTTCATTGTCTTTGCGTAGCTTCAATAGGTTTATCAGGCCTTTAATAGTGGCTAATGGCCCACGTAAATCATGAGCAGTGCGGTAGATGAAGGAATCAAGTTCCTGCCTTTGTGAGGAAAGCTCTTTTTTAAGACGAAGTACATCCTCAGCCGGTTTGATTTTTAAAATTACGAACCCATTTATTTCGCTAATAAGACCCAGGTAGAAGCCTGAAATACTTACTCGGATTCGCGTACGTGATTTGGTTATCAAACAAGTTGATAAATTTTCGAAGTACCCTTGTTTTAATCTGTCTCTTAATATAGAGTTCAGGTTCTTTTCGGTACTAAGACTATCGAATTTCTTACCGGTTAACTCGTTTGGAGCAAACCCGGTAAGAATTTCAAGACTGCTGCTTAATGATTCGATGCTGAAGTCTGCCCGAAGGATAATTGAATCGGTAAGGATAGCATTCAATTTTTCTATCACATCCTCCATAGAAATTACTAACTCTGATATGTCGGGCAGGTGCGTCACTTTAATTTTTAGTTTTGTTGTGCAAGTGTTAAAGTGTCCTTCATTAAAGGCAGTTTCAACTTTTTAGCCTGCAGATTATAAAGCGCTCTCGCCATAGTATCATCTGTAATGTGGTAACAGGCGGCTATGTATTTTTTAATTTCACCCGCTTGATTTTTTACAGGCATAACGGTTGCATCTACCCAGTAATGGGTTCCGTCTTTTGCTTTGTTTTTGATTAGACCTTTAAAAATTTCTCCCTTCTTTATAGTTTGCCAGAAGGTTGTAAAAAACTCTTTTGGCATTTCTTCATGACGGAAGATATTGTGGGGCTTACCAATTAACTCTTGGCGACTATACCCAGATACTTCGCAAAGTTTGTTGTTTACGAATATGATGTTTCCATCCTGATCCGACTCAGACAAGATAGTAGTAATTGTAAATACTGACTCGCGTTGTTCTAATTCTTGCTTAATGGATTCGGCTTCTTTCTGAGCCAATGTCAGGGCTGTTACATCTTTAGTGTAGCACGCTATTGCTGTTATTTCACCATTAGCATTACGCATTGGTGCATAACTGCTGGTTAAGTGCATTTCTGTTTGATTAATGGTAGAAACAGTAGTATGCTCAAACGTTTGCCCGGCAAAGGCTTTTTCATAGTTAGCTTTGTTTTGCAATTTTTCTTCACCCTGGAAAATATCCAGTAAGTTAAAACCGGCAGATACTGTTATGCCTAATTTTTTCAACCGCATGGCAAAGTATTCGTTGTAACTCTGCAGTTTAAAATTCTTGTCGATGGTGAAGATTGCATCGGTTGATACATTGATTAACTCGTTCAAATAGCGTTCTTTATTTTGGGTTTCATCTAAAATTCGTTGTACCTCTTCTTGTGTTGCAGAAAGTTCTTCCATGTTTTGACGAAGTTCTTCTTCCTGGGCTTTCATTTCTTCAGTTGACTGCTGGGCTTCAGCAACCAATCGTTCGGCTTTGTTACGCGCTTCCACCACGTCAGTAATGTCTTTCGAGAATGAAGCAATAGCTTGTATTTCGCCATGTTCATTTCGCAATGGCGAGTAGCTGCTTGCCAGGTGCATGGTAACCCCATTCAACACATAAGAATCAGTTAATTCAACGTGTTCGCCTGCTAACACACGCAAATAAGTTGCTTTTAGTTTTTCGCGTTCTTTTCCGTTTAGCAACGCCAGCATATCAAATCCTTTTTCTACATGGAAACCAGAAGCAGCAATTTGTGTTTCAAATGCTTTGTTATAGCTAATAATTTTAAATTCTTTGTCAATTGTACAGATCGTATCGTTCGATGAGTTGAGTACTTCGTTCAGATATGCTTCTTTGGATTGTACACCCTGAAGTACGCGTTGCATCTCCTCTTGTGTAGCCGAAAGCTCTTCCATATTCTGGCGCATTTCCTCTTCCTGAGCGCGCATCTGTTCGGCCTGCACCTGGGTTTCTTCCAATAGCTTTTTAGTGCGGCTGTTTACTTTTACCGAAGAGATAGTTGAAGCAATACTTTCGCCTAATTTTTCCACAAACTCTATTTGATAGGGTTCAATAATCTGGAATGATGCTATTTCAACTACACCAAAAATGCTTTCGTCTAACTTAAGGGGAACAATAAGCAGGTTACGGGGTAGTGCTTCTCCTAATCCAGAGGTAATCCGCAGGTAATCGTCAGGTACGTCAGACATGTAGATAGTATCTTTTTCCAGAATACATTGCCCGGTTATGCCTTCACCTAGTTCAATGCGTTTATTCAGATACTTTTTACGGTTATATGCATAACAAGCAACCAATTCAATAAACGAATCATTTTGGTTATCATCGTTAATCAAAAACAAGGCACCCTGGTTCGCATTCATGTATTTAACCAGATTGCTGGTAATGTTGTCTGAAAGCTCACTTAGGTTATCGTTTCGCGAGCGAAGGATATCAGCAAATTTTGCCAGCCCTTCTGTCGCCCAGTTGCGTTTACGGTCGTCTTCTGCAGCCTGTTTTAGGTTGCTACGCATTTGAATTAGGGCATCGCCCATCGTGTCGTCTTCGCTCAGTAATTCAAACTTGCTATCGTAATTCCCTTTTCCAATGTTTTCGGCAAACTCTACTTTGGCTTTTAAGCCGGTTAACATACTTTCAATAGCCTCTGCCATGCGGCCTATTTCATCGCGCCCTTTTTTTAATGTAACCGATACAAATTTTCCTTTCGATAATGTCGAGATTAACTCGCTAAGACCGGAAATTGGTTTCGTAATTGAATTTTTTGAAAAGAAGAATGCATAGATACCAATAACCAAAAAGAGGATGATGTTACTTACATATAAATAAGATAGAATGGTGGCTGAATTTTCTTTTTGTTGTTTGGCCGCCTCTAACAATTGATTTTGACGGGCAGATACTTTATTTATTTGCTCGGTTAACGCCTTATAAGCTGGTGTAATTTTTTTATCAAGCGCAGTAAGGGCTTCATCAACTTTTAGATCGTCTGCATAAGCTTCATCATTCGAAAGGGTTTCCATTACCGGTACTTGCGCAGCCACTAATAGATCCATTCCTGAGATAATAGAGTGTGCCTCGGTTGCATCACTTGCGTTTTCAAACTGCTGCGTAATCTTTAACAGATTCTCTTTTTTTGCAGAAACCTGTTTCTCGTGTATCTGTTTTAGTTTTTCTTTTTCCTGCACATTAGGTTGGTAAACCCAGTTGTTGATAAGCTTGTACGATTCAGAAGCTAACATTTCGGTCTCTTTTAATGAGAGTACCATTGGGTAATAGGCTTCTGATACACGCTTATCAATGTTACGGTTTTGCCAGGCAGTGTACATACTTACCAGTGTGGTAATAAAGGCTAACAAAATGATGGCAGCATAGCCCATCATGATTTTACCTACAATTGAATTTTTAAGTTTGCTGAACATGGCTTTTCGATTTTTTTGGGCTGTAAAAAGTAGAGGTGCCGGTTTTATCCGGCCCCTGCTCACTTTTACCCAAACCCACTTTTATTGAATAGTAAGAACTACTTTAACTTTAGCTTTAGCATCTGCAGAAAGCGAACTGATGTTTACAAAACCTATGGCGCCTGGTTCGTCTGCTACAAAATCTATAATAGCTGCATCTGAAGCGAACTTATCCTGAGGTTTTTCCGCGCTTTCGTACTGCTTTTGTGTGAAATAAGTTTCAATATCGCTGGCAGACATACCTAATACCTTTGCATAGAATACCTCTTGTTCAGAGCATGAAGTTTTGCGGTCAACAGGCTTGATATTTTTATTGATATCCGGCCATCTTTTTTTGATCTTTCTAAGCCAGTACAATTTTACTTCACCTGCCGATAGTTTATCGGATGTATTTTCCTTATTTACGATGATCGCTATTTCGGGAGAAGCCGGAGCAAATGCGGTAAGCAAAATAACAAGCAACGGCAATGTTAATAATATCTTTTTCATTTTAATTAATGCTTAATAGTATGAATTAGAATACAAAGGCTACCTGGAAGCGCAGACGGTTGCTGCTTATTGTGTTGGTAAACCCATCATCGGTTTTTCCAAAGCCTTCAATTACAATGTCCTGATAGTAGAATTTCTCAGTGTTATTTTCATACTCGAGCTTGGCAATAAAGTTGGAGTTGAATTTATAACGCACACCTACAGTAACCAGGTTAATCTTAACCGGAATAGGTGAGAAGTAAGGATCTCCTTCAGTAGTGTTTGCACCAGCTTTTGTATTGTTATACAAGGCATAAGGAGTAATCTTGTTATTTATTTTATACCCGGCATATACATAATAAGAAGAGCTGCTGCGGGTTCCAATGTTATCAAACTTGCTTTTCTGGTTTAGGTATTCTGCAATAAATTCTGGTTTCTTTTCGCTATTCATGTAAGCAGCCGATAGTGTAATTAATTGCAGGTTCCCGTTATCGGGCAACGAAGAAATAGAGCCATTAGGATTTGGTTTTCCTTTCTCAATGCGATCGAACATACCGGATGCCAATACTTTAAGACCATCAACGGGCTCAAAACCCAATTGTGACGTTACTGCTATGTGATTGTCGTTTTTATCGTTCGAACCGTAGTAGCCAATACCATTGCCCAATAGTACTTTGTAAAAAATACGAGCCTTGGTTATGTTCTCACCTTCAAACTGAATACCGGCATCGCGATATTGTAATACACCGCCTTCACTTACCGGACGAATGGCCATAGGGCGTTGAATGGTTGGCTGCAATACCAGGCCTAATGTAAACTGGTTGTTCCAGTATCCTACCGGGGTAAACATTTTACCAGCGCGAATGCTAAAATAATCGCTGATATAATAGCGTAACATAAGGCGTTGTACTTCATAGGTAAAAGTATTTCCCTTGTTATTGAAACTTAACTCACTTAAAACCGAAATGCGGTCGTTTAGTTGAGAAGTTACAAACAATACATAGTTCCCCGTGTTGAAGTTTGTTTTCGAGTTGTAGGTGGTGTCTTTAGTAACATACTGACCCATGCCGTTTACGCCTTGAAAATAGTTTTTTGAAGTTGTGTTGTAGTTTGACAATTCAGGTTGACCGAAAAAACGAATTTTTGTGTCCTGTGCATGAGCTGTTCCAGCCCATAGCCCTGTGCAAACCGAAATAATTGTGATTAATTTTTTCATTTGTTGTGTATGGTTATTGTTTGATTTCGGGTGCAAATTTTAGCTACCTGTAATCGGATAACCACAGCAAATGAGTAGGTGGTGGCGTTGTTTGAGTAGGTGGAGAAGCCCCCACAATAGCAGTTTTTTCTAATAATATGGGTTAGTGGCCATATTCTATTTTGGAAAGGATGAAAGATGTATTAAAAATTTTGCCAGAGCCTATTATGGCAAAGAATGTTCTGTGGCCCGGGTTAATCAGTCCTTGAAGCTTATTCGTTCAAGAAACCCTTCTTTTTTGCGTTTGGATACATCAAGCGAGCGATCGTTGTTCATTACCACATAACCGCCTTCACCCCGCACGTACTTCTTAATGGCGTTCAGGTTAATTAAGTAAGAATTATGAATTCTGTAAAAATCATGCTCGGCAAGCATATCGTCATACTCTTTCAGCGTTTTACTAACCACATGTTTTTTACCGTCTATGGTAATAATTTCGGTGTAATTGCTTGATGCTTCGCAATACATAATCTCCGATACTTTTACAAAGTGAAATCCTTCGGTTGTGGGCAGGGCAAGTTTATAATTGCCAGATGACGGGGTTTTGAGGTTCTGTAATAGATGCTTAAACCTGAGCGAAATATTGTCGTCCAGTTTTTTATTTACCTTCCCCAGAGCCAATTTCAGCTCGTCAATATCAATCGGTTTCAGCAGGTAATCTATAGCCGAAAACTTAAAGGCCTTTATGGCATATTCTGAATAGGCTGTTGTAAAAATAACTTCAAAATTAATGTCCTTTATCCGCGTAAGCAGGTCGAAACCGGTTTCGCGTTGCAATTGAATGTCGAGAAACACAACCTCTGGCTTATGTTCTTTGATGGCCTTAATGCCCTCATCCACATTTTGACAAAGCGCACAAACTTTTACATTGTCGCAAAAATCCTCAATAAGGATGCGTAGGCTCTCTCTGCTTTTGGATTCATCATCAACAATAATGCACTTTAGCATAACCACAAAAATAGTGGGTTTTTTTAAAGGACGGATACTCTGTAACGTAATGTATTTACCCAATTTTAACGATTTAACCACACTTTTACCAGTGTTCCGGTGGCATCTCCGTTATTATTGTGCAAATCGTGTATTTCAAACGATACTTTAAACTGTGTGTTAATCAGTTTTAGCCGTTCTTCCGTAAGGGCTGTGCCCATCGATTTATGGCCGGAAAAATTTCGTTCGCGGATGGCTCGCGCAAGTTCCCGGCCCACCCCGTCATCTTGTACTTCAAAAAGTATGGCATCTCCTTCTTTTATAACCCGAATGTTGAGTTGACCAGTACCCTCTTTATTATACAAACCATGTAATATGGCATTTTCTACATATGGCTGAATAAGGAGTGAGGGAATTTCGGTGCCATCCAGATCCAGTCCATCATCTATTGCGATAGAATAATCGAATTTATTTTCGAACCGGATTTTCTCAAGCGAGATGTAATGCTTCAACTGTTCAATTTCTTCGCGCAGGCTAATTTTGTTGCTTATAGAATGTGCGAGAATACTGCGCACAAGCCTTGAAAACGTGGACAAATAACTGATTGCATTTTTCCGGTCGTTTTGGGCTATAAAGAACTGGATAGAGTTGAGGGCATTGAAGATGAAATGGGGATTCATGGCCGAGCGTAGCATGGTTAGCTTAAGTTCGGCTATTTTGTTGAAAGCTTCTTTCAGAGCCTCTTCCTGTATTATTCGTTGAGTAATGTCTTCAGCAAATACAGAAATACCAATTATTCGTTTATTATCTACGATCGGGCTTATAGAAAATTCTACGTGGCGGTCGTCATGTTTCGATGTTAGTTTAAATTGTTCGCCACGCAACGCGCGTTCGTAGCGGGGAGTCCAGATTTTTCGAAGATGCTCGTCAGTCCGTTCATCAGGTGGTGTAATTCTATGACCCAACCGCACATCTGCGTTATAATGTTTTTTCAAGTATTCAGTAAAGGGTTTGTTAGCCTTTATCACCTTGTACTCCAGATCTACCGACCATACGAGAAGGCTGGTATTGTTAATAGTTGCATACAAGTTAGCTTCACTTTGCAATAATTTTTGTTCTCCTATTTTCTTCGGTGTTATATCACGTACAATTACCAGCATGTGCTGCTCGCCAGCCAGTATAATCCGGGTAGAAGAAATTGCGCCAAAAAAAGTAGATCCGTCTTTACGCAGGAAAGTTGTTTCAAGGTTTGCCGAACCTGTTCCTGAAAAGTAAATTTTGTTATGCAATAGCCGATCTTCATCAATAGCCCATAATTTTATTTCGTCTGTTTTTTTTCCTAACACCTCGTTTCGGGTGTAACCCGATATCGGCTCTACCTTGCTGTTACACTCCACCAGAGTAAAATCACTTTCTCGGAAAATCAGCATCAGGTCAGGACTCATTTCAAATGCCTTTGAGAATTTTTCTTCGGCTGCCTTGCGGTCGCTTATGTCTTTGATAGAGGCTATGATGTGCAGTTTATCGTTAAGCTCCATTGTACTGAAGGTAAGCAGCGTGTGTTTCGTGCTACCGTTCTTGCAATACAACTCAGCCTCCATCTCAATTTGATTCCTGAGTTCCATTTCCCTTAAAAAATGTTCGCGATCGGCCACGTGTACAAAAAACGGTACACTTCTAATCGAAACGCCCAACAATTCTTTGCGGGTATAACCTAACGTAGAAACTATTTTTTCATTAATATCAATAATAGCCCAATCTTCTTTTTGAAGCAGGATCATTAAGTCGGGGTTATTATGAAACGCCCGTGCAAATTTTTGTTCGCTTGAGCGGAGTAATTCTTCTGCTTCCTTAAAGTAGGTTATATCATACACTAATCCGACTGTTCGTGAAACCTCGGTGCTGCTGTTTTTAACGGGCCACCCACAAATGCGAACCCACCGGTTTTTTCCAATGGGTGTGATAATTTTGGTTGTAAAATCAAATGATTCTTTTTCTTCTTCTGTTCGATCGAGTAATTCAATGATAATTCGCTGAGTATTGGGATCATAAAACGGCAACATTTTATCTATAGTAGTTAGATCCTGGCTAGGATCAACACCATATATATTATAGACTTCGTCTGAATAGGTAAATATTTTAGTTTCAGAATTGTATTCCCAACTGCCTATTTTAGCCAATTGTTGTGAGCGCGACATCAATTCTTCACGCTCGGAAAGAAGTTGATTGATACTATAAAGTTGTTCATTAACCTGCCTTAATTCTTCCTCCGATCCTGCCAACTCTTCTTCGCGTGCGGCTAAATCTTTAATAAGCCTGTCTTGTTTTTCTAAAGCCTGTGTTAATTCCTGTTCCCGCTCCTTCAGGGCAGTAATATCAACCCATCCGCCAAGGGCTTTTATAGGAACATTATTTTCATCGCGAATAATAATACCGCGATCGATTACATGTGCAATTAAGCCATTAGGTTTAATAAACCGATACGCATCTGAATACGGAGAATCTGTTTCCAGCGATTCGTCAAACCGGGCAGCTGAGGTCGCTGCATCTTCGGGATGTATAGACTGTTTCCAGTCTTCCATCGAATACCCTTTTTTGGTTAAGCCGAAGTCTTCAAGTGTACGTGTTCCGGATGTCCAGTGAATTTCGTTTGTAACCAGATCTACTTCCCACATTACAGAGTTGGAAAACTCTGATATAATTTTAAACCGGTTTCGGTCTTTACTGATCTTGGCGAGTAAACTTTCGGCTTCTTTTTCTTTTTCTATCCGATCGGTAATATCTGTCCAGGCACCCATTAAGCGAATTGCCTCGCCTGCCTGATTTCTTGTAATCAATATTTTATCGCTAATGTGATACCAGTTATTGGTTCCGCGAAAGCGATACTCACATGTAAGTTCATGAACAGCCATGTTTGTAATGGCCTGATCTATGTTCTTTGTTGCCCGTAAAACATCTTCAGGATGCACATTATCCAGCCAGAAATCGGCTCCGGGGTCGGTATCCGGAATGTTATACTTAATACGGTTGCTGGCCGATGCAAGCCAATACCGTTTATGAGTAGTAAGTTCAGTTATCCAAATAGCTGCCGAGGAAATCTCAATCAACGAATTGAGTAAATCAGCATCCTGAATCGGGCTAAGGGAAGATGTACGCATATCGGGCAACACGTAATAAATATATGTAATAACTGCGCAAAGATAATCCCATACCTACGCTTTTAAAATGGAGTATTTATTCTCACATTCACCTGTTTATTGAAAATGAGTAAAAGGAGCTTGTTTATTATATGAATTTTATAAGGAGGATTACCAATTTTGGGAAAGAATATTGCTTGTTGCGCGCAGACAGACGCAATATTATTCTTACAAATTACATATCCTTAATTGCTTCGCTGGCATTGCTTATTTTAATTGGGGCTTTGTATCTGTTTTACGGCTTTAATCCGGGCGCATTTTTCCGATTACTGATAGCAGCCTTATTTTTTCTAATACCCCTTTTTTTAAACCGCTTTGGCTTAATTATAATAAGCCGATTAGTTTTAAGCTGGCTTGTACCAACATTTGTTTTTGCCATTACCATATTTGATCTTAAAGGAGGCGAGATGATGGCACCCTCTTCCTTTGTGGGGCTTCGCTTGTTTTTGTTGGCTGGTTTTTGTTTTCCTTTTTTAATTTTTAACCTGAAAGACAGGTGGAACCTGGTGGCAGGGCTTGCTGCACCGGTACTATCGATTCTTTTCTTTGATCAAATATTCTCCATTTTTGGTGTTTCTTATCTGCAGAATAACCCAACCGATCCGTACTATGAGTTTAGTAATGTCCGGGCATTTATTTCGATGATTGCTGTAGGGTTTAGTTTATATTTTTTAAAAAGCTCGGTTGAGGATAATGAGCAAAAAAACCAGCACTTATTGCTTGAACTTCAGCAAAAGAATGCATTAATCCAGCAACAGGCAGAGGCAGATGTTAACAAACTTAATCTACGACTAAATGCAAACCTACAGGAACTACGAATAAGTGAGGCTAGATTCCGGGGGGCTTTTGAATATTCTGCAGCGGGGATGGCCCTTGTTTCATTAGAAGGCCATTGGCTTCGGGTAAACAAAGCGCTATGCAAAATGGTTGGTTATTCTGATGAGGAACTCCTTAGTTTATCAGTAAGTGACATTACCTGGCCTGATGATCTGATCCATGACGAAATTTTTTACGCACAATTGCGCACGGAAACCCGAACTAACTATCCGCTAGAAAAAAGGTATATTCATAAATCGGGTTCTGTTGTATGGGTAAACATTAATGCATCGGTAATAAAAGATTCGGAGGGTAAGTTGGTTTACTTTGTGGCGCAGATTGAAGACATAACAGAAGACAAACTAATAGCTGAAAAGCTCGCCTTGCAGGAAGCTAACCTGCGCACAACTATTAATAATATTGAACTATTGATTTGGTCGGTAGATCGTGAATTCAGATTGTTGATGTTTAATAAACGGTTTGAAGAACACATGCAAAGAAATTACAGAGAGAAATTGAGGTTGGGAGAACCCATGTTTAAAGCACCAACACCTCCGCTAAAAAAGTTGGTTAAAAAATGGGAGAATTTTTATTTACAAGTATTAGAGGGTAAACATATTTCATTTGAGGACGAACAATTTGGTCAGGATTTCCAGTTTTCGTTAAGCCCTATTATAGAACATAATAATGTAGTTGGGATCAGCATCTATGCCGAAAATGTAACAAATCGAAAAGCACGGGACAAAGAGTTAATTGAAGCGCGCGAAAAAATTGCAGAACTACGGTTAATGGCTCTGCGATCTGTTATGAGTCCACATTTTATCTTTAATGTTCTCAACTCGATTCAATACTTTATTGCCAATAACGAGCGATTAAATGCAATTAATTATTTGTCTACTTTCTCGAAATTAGTGAGAAGCATATTAGCCCATTCCATAAACAATAAAATTAAATTGTTAGATGAGATTGAGATGCTGAAAAATTACATTCAGTTAGAAATGATTCGATTCGAAAATAAATTCAGCTTTTCACTAGCCGTTAGTAACGATATTGAGCTCGATTCGGTTGTGATTCCATCCCTGCTGATACAGCCTTATGTAGAAAATGCTATTCTTCATGGCTTATATAATAAAGAAGGGAAAGGAAAACTGGAGATACGAATAAACCGTATCAACAATAATATTCGTTTCGAAGTTGAAGATGACGGTGTTGGCCGGCAGGTGGCTATGAAGTTACGTGAACAGAATCTGCTAAACCATAACTCGATGGGTATACGGATTACTGAAGAAAGGCTAAAACTGATGAGCCTTGGGCAGCATACATTTACGATTGAAGACTTGACGGATAAAAACGGACCCTGTGGTACGCGTGTAAGCATAGAAGTACCTTTCGATGAGGAGTAAATATCCGTTCAGATCTAATAGCTTATTCAATCAAGGTAGCTATGTAAAAACTAGTTTTAACCTGAGTTTTACTTTGCCGGAGTAATTACAATATTTCTAAAATCAATCGGGCCATGGTCGCCCTGAAACATAATAGGGCCGGGCTCACTTTCATGGTTATCGATGGCACCACCCGTAATACCAGGAATGGCCTGATTGTTTATAATAGT
The DNA here is from genome assembly GCA_002352225.1 of Flammeovirgaceae bacterium UBA2786. GTDB lineage: Bacteria > Bacteroidota > Bacteroidia > Cytophagales > Cyclobacteriaceae > ELB16-189. The sequence goes on along the minus strand of DEIA01000013.1, from coordinate 2,079 downwards.
AATTCCGTTGGCAACTACTGTTATCATTCTGCCAACCAATGTAATATCATACGATTGCCACTCGCCTGCATCTTTGGCAGCCATAACACTGGGGGTAAGAAACCCATATACGCCACCCAGATAGTTTTTCCAGGGCTCTTTGCCTTTATCATCTTCAATTTGTACTTCGTATCTGCCGCGCAGGTATACACCACTGTTACTTCCTTTTTCATAACGAAACTCAACATGTAATTTGAAATCGGTAAAGGTTTGCTCGCTTACCAGGTTACTGCCTGATTTTAAACTTCTCAAAATTCCGTTCTCTACAATCCATTGATTAGGCCCCATAGCTTTCCATCCTTTCAAATCTTTTCCGTTAAATAATGTAATAGGTTGCCCCCAAACAGGTTCACTTGTCCGTTTTAGCAAAGGGGCACGGGTGCCTGTCCAGGTATATTGTTTCCCATCGGTGTAAGTCATAGTTCCTTTCAATGTTTCGCCTGTTAACTCACCTTCAAAATCCATATTACGATCGCCCGGTTCCCACTGGGGTGGAATAGAAAAATTAAATTTTCCATTTACTACGTTTACCACTGCAACAGGTCGCGCACTTCCAAAGGCATAGACAAACCGGCCCACAAGAGTTTTGGTTCCCGAGTGTTCAATCTCTAACCAGGAAGGAAGGTGTTGACCATCTTTTTCAATAATAAGATTCCACCGGCCTTCCAGTTTATNNGCCCATCCATCTTCTTGTTTCAATGTAAGTTCTATCATGGCAGAAGGCACCACGGTTGAAACTTTCAATAGATCTTCGGCCTTCAGGTTTTTTCGCCTCATGGTATTACTACACGCACCAAATACAACGCCCTTGCTACTCCATTCAGCAACCTGTGCTGAAGCTTTAGATGTTTTAGAGATTAACAAATCCAGGCCTGGCCCATGGCATACTACTTCTATTTGGGCATTTGGCCATGCGGTGCGGATGTTTTTTACTTGACCCACCACCGATGCCTGCGAAAGCGAATCGCTGTCGGTAAATTGCATTACAATTTTATGAGGCTTTAAATCAATAACACCATTTGCTTGTTGTGCAAACAGCCCTGTTGTGATGCTGACAGCCAGAATGAAAAACATTGCTTTCATAATTTCTTTTTTGAATGGTTGAGTTAAGATAAAAACTTTAGTGGCCAATGCCAAGAGTTAAATTATAGATTGATTATGCACCGCAAACTCCAGTGCCCTGGTTTCCATCCAGTTTGTTTTGCCAGCTAAAGAAAAGCCCACATGTCCGCCACGTGCCGGTATTTCCAGGTGTAGGTGTGTATGATGTTGGGCCAGCCCTGTGGGGTAGCAAGCCCGCGGCAAAAAAGGATCGTTTTCTGCATTTACAATTAATGCAGGAATTTGAATGTTAGGCAAATAGGGATAACAACTTGCTCGAGAGTAAAAATCATTGGCATCGGCAAATCCATGAAGCGGAGCGGTATACCGTGTATCAAACTCCCGAAAAGAAGTAATCGTTTCAAAACCCTGTGCTGTAAGCAGGGTGGGGAATTGATTTGCTTTGGTTCGGATTTTCTTCTCAAGCTTTTTTAGAAAACGCTTGAGGTAAAATTTTTTATCAGGCTTATCAAGTTCAGATGCGCTTGAACCAAGATCGCACGGAACGGAATAGGTAATGGCCGATTTTATTTCGCGCGGCCGGGTTTGTTCTCCGAGATATTTTAANNAATCGGTTTATTTCACCACTGCATCCCCGACAATTCCAGGCAAGGGCATCCCAGCCATGTTTAAAGAAATGCACAGCCATTCCTTTTGTGTAATGTCTTTCGCTACTGCCCTCCAATCCATGCGAAATGATGACGAGTTTGCGTTGTTGCCTGCTCATCCAATCAAGATCAAGAAAGTCGCCATCAGCTAATTCTAATCGTTCGCGTTGGTATGTGCCTGCTACTTTACGGAATACGCTGGGGATAACCGTTTCCAGGTGGGCGTTGAAAAGATATACAGGCGCCTTGTATGTCGAAGGGATTAAGGGCATTTATGTACGAAGTACATCGTGAATTTCAGGAGTACGGTCGAATGTAGCTTTAGCAAACG
>DEIA01000033.1 GCA_002352225.1 Flammeovirgaceae bacterium UBA2786 | reverse complement strand
ATCAGGCCTCACCCCGCACATGCGTGGCCTCGCCCGAAAAGCAGGATAACAGTGGAAGGTTGCGGCCGAAGAACAGCTCAAAACTTGTCTTCTTGGGGTTCAGAAACACCTCTCCAAATCCAGTGGGTTTTTGTTTTCTAGTATGAAACTCCTGCTTACATTTCTCTTGTTAGTCTCGTTTCAGTGTGCATTAGCACAACAGGAGCAACACCTTCTTGATTTTGAAAAACAGATTGAGGCTGCGGTGGTGGCAGCCGATATTTCCTTCCTGCAAAAATCCTATGCCAATGATTTTCGGTTTAAGCACGGAACCGGCCACCTGGATACAAAAGATTCGTGGCTTAAAGATGTAGAACGGAATAAAGGTAAATTTCTTTCGCGAAACGTAGATCGTGCAGAAGCTGAATTGCACGGAGATATTGGAATTACCCAAGGTGCTATAACGGTAACACGAACCGAGAACAAATACACGATTCAGTATGTGCGTGTGTACAGGAAAGTTGGTGATTCGTGGGAAATGTTTATGCACCGAACTGTTCAACAAGAAAATTTTAAACCGTAGCTCATTTCTGTTGATGCTCACCAATATCTGCCCAAAATTGCCCATGCGTAACAAATCTGTAACAAGAGATTTTTATGTAAACCAATTGGGCTTTCAGGTATTTGGAAGCGTTGAATACGCAGGTTATCTGATGCTAAAAAAGGAGAATATTGAAATTCACTTTTTTGAGTATAAAGACCTTGATCCAAAAGAGAACTACGGACAAGTCTATATCCGAACAGCTGCCATCGATACACTATATCAATCATTGGTGAACAACAAGGTGCCGATACACCCCAATGGTCATCTGGAAGTTAAGGCGTGGGGACAGAAAGAGTTTTCGTTGCTTGATCCGGATAATAACCTGCTAACCTTCGGACAACCTGCATAGTACGAAGTAAAACATAAGCCTCAGTGCTGAATTTTTTCCAAGCTGTTAAACCTTTTCAGGTGCCATTGGTCTAAGTATCACTGTAAAACTATTATGATATGATAAAACTGATTAAACCCGCTTTCGCTTTCATGCTTTTAGGACTCCTTGCAGGTAGCTGTAATGAAGATGATGGATCCAACAGCATACCCGGCTTGTACGAGGAAGAAGTGTTTCTGGAGGCTGAGATACAAGTAGATGAGATTACATACGGTTCGCGATCTAATTTTAATGAGCTTCAGTATACCTCAGATAACACAAAAGAGACAGAGAAAGAGTTACCCACCCTTACCCTTAAGCTGGATATGTACACACCTCCTAACGCGGGCAGTTCAGAAAAGCAGCCCTTGTTGGTAATGATTCATGGTGGCGGATTTTCAGGCGGTGATAAAAATGCATGGAGAAATGAAGCCTACACCTATTCGAGGGCTGGCTACATCTGTGCTTCTTTAAATTACAGACTTACTCAATCCGGTGGTAATCAAAGTCCTGAACTGAGATTGTTTGCGGTTCAGTGTGCGCTGGAAGATATACAGAATGCGATACGGTTTTTAAAAGCTAATGCCAACACCTACTTCATCGACACAACTCGTATTGTTGTATTTGGCGGCTCAGCAGGCGGAAGTTTATCGTTAACCAATGCCGTTGAGTATGATGCAGAGGTTGGAACAAATGATTTTCCCGAGATTTCCAGTAAAACCAAAGGTTCAATATCCACCGGATCATCTTTGATCAATGACGATCCAGCCAGCCAATCCGGTTCCATTCAATTTGATGCGTTTGACTCTCCCGTGTTAATGTTTCATGCAAAGGAGTTTGATTCTGGTGGCAACGGATACACCTGGACAGACAATGCGGTACCCACCCAACAGGCAATTGTAAATTCCGGAAATACGTGTACCCTTATTGCCCAACCCAATATGACGCATACTGTGGTACTGGAGTTAGGCGGTGAATATTGGCAATACATTAAGCCCTTTCTTAAAGAGAATTTAAGGCTTGATGAAATGTAAGTATGGAATGGTTTACCTTTTGCTTTTCAAGAGGTAAACCATTTCTTAATAAAGCACCCTGAACTTGATCGTGTTTTCAATCGCCCGAAGCTCTTTAATCACACTTTCATTATAGCCTTTGTTTATATCGGTAATTACATACCCGATACTCTCATTGGTTTTAAGATACTGACCTACAATGTTGATACCATTCGATGCCAGTATTTGGTTTATGCGAGCCAGAATACCCGGTACATTGCTGTGAATATGTATTAAGCGGTGTGCATTTTCTAATATCGGCAACGATAGATTAGGAAAGTTTACACTGTTGCTTGTGCCTCCTGTATTGATGTAATCCAGAAATTTTCCGGAAACAAACTGCGCAATGTTTTCCTGAGCTTCTAACGTACTGCCGCCTATGTGTGGAGTAAGTAAGGTGTTTGGTAAACCCCGCAATTCCGAAACAAATTCTTCATCGTTGCTTTTGGGCTCATGCGGAAAAACATCTATGGCACAGCCGGCTACTTTGCCCGACTGAATATTTTCCTTCAGCGCTTTAATATCCACAATATGTCCCCGGCTCAGGTTCATAAAAATTACACCCTTCTTCATCAGGTCGAATTCTTTTGTGCCGATCATGTTTGTGTTTTCTTTGCGGCCATCGGTGTGCAGCGAAACAATATCGCATTGCTCCAGCAATTCTTTCATGGTGCGGCATTTGGTGGCATTGCCTAAAGCAAGCCGTTCTTCCCGGTCGTAGTAATATACTTTCATACCGAGCGATTCGGCCAATACAGAAAG
>DEIA01000050.1 GCA_002352225.1 Flammeovirgaceae bacterium UBA2786 | reverse complement strand
CCCACCGGGCAATGGTCTGATCCGTAATACTCATTGTAGATCATCGCATCTTTTACCAGTGGCATTTCTGCCTTGGGCACCAGAAAATGATCGATGCGCCAGCCTACGTTTTTAGCCCGCCCATTGGTAACAAAATTCCAGTACGAGTATTTTACTTCCTCCGGATAGAAATACCGAAAGGTATCTACCATACCAGCCTGTAATAAATTATCGAAGCCATCAATTTCCTGCTGGGTATAGCCGGCCGATTTATTGTAGTTAGGTTTTGGATGGGCCAGGTCGATAGGTTTATGGGCAACATTAAAATCGCCACACACAATTACAGGCTTTCGTCTGTTAAGCCACATCAGATACTCTCTAAAGGCAACATCCCATGTTTGTCTATAACCCAGGCGCGCTAATCCTTCGCCCGCATTGGGTGTGTAAACGGTTACAAAAAAGTAGGTAGAAAACTCTGCCGTAATAACCCTTCCTTCCTGGTCATGTTCATCAATACCTATATCGTAGGTAACATCCAGTGGTTCGCTTTTGGCTAAGATGGCTGTACCGGAATATCCCTTGCGGGCCTTCGATGAATTGGCATACACTTTATATTCGGGTAATACCTCTAATGCAGCCAGCACTTCTTCCTTAGCTGCTTTGGTTTCCTGTAAACCCATTACATCAGGAGCCATAGCCCGCACATTGGCTACAAAATCTTTTTTTATGATAGCACGGATTCCGTTTACGTTCCAGGATACAAAATGCATGTTAGCTGCTGGCTACTGGTAAATTGGTTACCAGCAGCACTTTTTAAAAATGATACCTCACAAATGCTTCAATGGCTTCGTACTCTGCCAAACCTAATAGATTGTATGCTTCGGCTGTTGCGTGGTTACGGTCTTCAGCCCGTACCCAGAACTCGCGCTTGTCGCTACCCGGAAACACGGCACTATCTTTTTGCGATTGATGTTTAAAGATTGCTCTGCGTTTGCGTAACAATTCATCGGGGCTAAGCGGTACAGCCATTTCAATCTGGTCGATATCCCACTCCTGCCATGCGCCACGATACAACCACACATAGCAATCTTTCATATAATCTTTATTCTTAAGCCGGTCAACCGCCTGATAAATAGCAGCCAGACAAACGCGATGCGTTCCGTGTGGATCAGACAAATCGCCCGCTGCATAAATCTGGTGCGGTTTTATTTGTTCAATAAGGTCAACAATAATCTGAATATCCTGTTCGCCAATTGGTTTCTTCTTTACTGTTCCGGTTTCGTAAAATGGCATATCCAGAAAGTGTGCCTGTGTATCCGGAATACCGGTGTACCGGCAACCTGCCTTTGCTTCTCCCCTTCTTATTAATCCTTTTATCTTCATTACCTCCGGGCTATCTACTGCACCGGGTTTTTTTTCTTTGATGTCGCGTACAATTTTTTCATAAAACTTTTCACCATCGGCTTTGCTTAACCCAAATGATTGGTTGAAGTCGCGCACAAAATCGGCAAAGCGTATAGCGTCATCATCAAACACGGCAATATTACCGGAAGTTTGGTATGCTACATGCACTTCGTGGCCCTGGTCAACCAACCGGATAAAGGTTCCACCCATCGAGATTACATCATCATCGGGGTGTGGGCTGAAAATAATAGCCCGTTTAGGAAACGGATTGGCACGTTCGGGCCGGTGCGAATCATCGGCATTGGGTTTACCACCCGGCCAACCCGTAATGGTGTGCTGCAGCGCGTTAAAGATTTTTATATTCACCTGGTACGCTGAGCCATATTCTGTAATTATATCGCCCATGCCGTACTCCATGTAATCGTGGTTGGTAAGTTTCAACACCGGCTTCTGTAAGGTAAGACCTAACCACACCACTGCTTTTTGTATCAGTTTTTCATTCCAATCTACACTATCTACCAACCACGGTGTTTTAATGCGGGTAAGCTTAGAAGAGGCTGCATCATCCAGTATTACCTGCGTATTAGAATGGTTTTGCAAAAAAGTGGAAGGTATCTGATCGGTTACCGGACCTTCAACGGCTTTTTGAATAATGGGGCCTTTACCTTCGCCCCAGGCCATCATAATAATGCGCTTGGATTTCAGAATAGATCCAACTCCCATGGTAATGGCTTTACGCGGAACGTTTTCTTCACCAAAAAAATCGCTGGCCGCATCTATTCGGGTTACCTGATCGAGCGTAATCATGCGGGTGGGCGATTTCTCGGAAGAGCCGGGTTCGTTAAACCCGATATGCCCTGTGCGGCCAATACCCAGTATCTGTAAATCAATTCCACCTAAGGAGTCAATCTTTGCATCGTACTGCTTACAAAACTCTGCAACCTTTTCTTTAGGAAGGGTACCATCTGGTATATTAATATTCGCTTTAGGAATATCGATAGAATCGAACAAATGTTCCTTCATAAACCGAACATAGCTTTGCAGCGATGTGGGTTCAATTGGGTAATACTCGTCCAGATTAAACGTAATTACATTTTTAAAGCTTAACCCCTGCTTGTGCAGTTTAATAAGCTCGGCATACACCCGTGTAGGGGTAGAACCTGTGGCCAACCCTAATACACAGGGTTTGCCTTCTGCCTGTTTCTTACGAATCAGGGATGCTATTTCGTTGGCTACAAAGACGGAGGCTTCTTCGGAGGTATTAAAAATCTGGGTTGGGATATGTTCGGTAACGGAAATGTGGCTCATGGGTATCGGGGATAGATGAATTTCAAAAATAGAATGGTTTTGCGATCATTTTCAGGATAGTACGCTATTTTTTTAGCCAGGCATCTACTGCTTTTTTTACCGATCCATATTTCAGCAACAACTGGTGCGCCTGTTCGTAATCCGAGAGTCCGGTATTGTCCATCACCATCTTAACACCCCGGTCAACCAACTTGTCGTTAGTAAGTTGCATGTTTACCATTTTATTGTCTTCCACCCGGCCTAACCTAATCATAACCGAGGTTGAGATCATATTGAGTACCAGCTTTTGAGCGGTACCACTTTTCATACGGGTGCTGCCGGTTACAAACTCTGGCCCAACCACAACTTCAATTGGAAAATCGGCTTCCTTGCTTACCGGTGCCCCGGGATTGCAGGAAATGCTACCGGTTACAATTCCATTTTCGCGGCATTTTTTTAACGCACCAATCACGTAAGGTGTTCGGCCACTGGCGGCAATACCCACCACTACATCATTGTTATTAATCTGATGCTCCTGTAAATCCTTCCAGCCCTGGTCCAGATTATCCTCGGCAAACTCCACCGCTTGCGTTATAGCTTTTGCGCCTCCGGCAATCAAGCCAATCACCAATCCATAAGGCACACCGTAAGTAGGCGGACATTCGCTGGCATCAACCACACCCAGGCGGCCACTGGTTCCGGCTCCTACATAAAACAACCGGCCACCGGCCATCATTTTATCTGCAATGGCTTGTACCAATTTTTCGATTTGCGGTATCACCTTTTCAACCGCAAGGGGAACCGTTTTATCCTCACTATTGATGTTGGTTAATATCTCCTTTACCGACATTTTTTCCAGATGCCTGTAATGCGAAGGTTGTTCTGTAACTTTTATAAATTCATTCATTCTTATCCTCCTCCGAGAGGTACTAGTTTAGTTCTACTTTGCAAAAGAAATCTTACCCATGGAAACAGACGGAATCCGGGATCGATTACCAAAATTAATACTTCCTCCAACCAATGCTTCATTTGCCAACACCGCAAATAGCACAGCTTCTTTAGCATCTCCGGATATACCTAATTCATTCATTGTATGAAAAACAACATTGGGGAGTTGCTCCTTCAATACGTGCATCATTAATGGGTTATGAGCTCCACCTCCGCTTATATAAAGTTCAAACTTCTTCTTGCCTATTACACGGGTAATAGCATTGGCCATTGTTACTGCACTAAAAGTAGTTAAGGTTGCCAGTAAATCGGGTAATGAAATGGTCTCTGTTCCACTGGCTTGCTGAGCCTGAACGATGTACTCTACATTAAACAACTCGGGCCCGATAGTTTTTGGAAATTTCCGTTTAAAAAAAGAGTGTGTCATTAACGCAGTTAACAAAGCAGTGTTGCACGCACCACTCTTAGCCAGTTTAGCATCTCTATCGAAGGGCTGATCCAGGTATTTTCTCATCACCTGATCAATCAGCGTATTGGCCGGCCCGGTGTCGGTAACAAAAACATCATTTGCCTTTGCCGATGCCGGCAGGTATGTAAAATTTCCGATACCACCCGCATTTAATAACAATCGGTTTTTACCCTTTTCCGAAAACAACAGGTAGTCGCCATACACGGCAAGCGGAGCGCCTTCTCCACCGGCTGCAATATGCTTTTGCCGGAAATCACTTATTGTGAGTACACCCGTTTCCACAGCCAGATGATCGCCATCGCCAATTTGCAAGGTAGAATTACACGTTGCTTTTGGATATAAAAACTTTGGGGCATGAAAGACAGTTTGCCCATGCGAAGCAATACAATCTACTTGTGCAGGTCTAATTCCCCACTTTTTTAACGACTTTAACACTAATTGCCCGTGTGTTTTCCCAATTACTGCGTTCAGTTCAGTTAGTTTTTGAAAGTCGATTAGCGGTTTGGCAAAAACCCGTAGAATACTATTCTTAAACCGGGGTGAATAAGGCCAGGTTTGAAAAGCTTCTATTTTAATAATTGTATCTGTTCCGCTTCCACTAATTCGGCACAACGCCACATCCAGGCCATCCAGCGAAGTGCCCGACATTAGTCCGATAATTAACCGCGATTTTTTTGAGGCAATGCGATGAAGGCTTCTAATATTTTTATTCATAAAACAATGGTGAATAGGATGTGGTAAAAAGTATCGTAGTACCTTTAAACCAATTCTAAAAGTATTCAAAATTAGAAATGAATTCGTTTCGAACCGAAATAAATTGTTTGCCAAAACAACCCATTGGTTTAGATCATAAAATCTTAACCCTTGGCTCGTGTTTTGCCGATCAGTTTGGGCAGTGGCTAACCCACAACAAATTTCAGGTACTCGGTAATCCGTTTGGCACTACGTATAATCCGGTTTCTATTCATAATCTGTTACTTGATTCGCTGAATGAAATTATTGATTCTGATCTGTACGTTGAACGCAACGGATGGTGGTTTCACCACGCCTACCATTCGCAGTTTTCGGCTACCGCTAAAGAAGAACTAACCCATACCCTTCTGCAAAAACAAAGAGAAGTACGTGCATTTCTTCAACAAGCCGACTTGCTCGTGCTTACCTATGGCACCGCATGGGTTTATGAACTTATCTCGCGTAATCAGGTTGTAGCCAATTGTCATAAAATTCCTGCAGCCAAATTCTTTAAAAGACTTTTAACGGTTTCAGAAATTATTGAATCGTTCAGCAAACTCATTCAAAGAATAAAAACAATTAGGCCCGATTTACGGGTGATTACAACCGTTAGCCCGGTAAGGCACAGCAAAGATACCTTCGAGTTGAACACAGTAAGTAAATCAGTTTTGCGGTTGGCATGTTATACGCTTCAGCAAAACCAGACCGTTGACTATTTTCCTGCCTACGAAATTATGATGGATGATTTGCGGGATTATCGTTTTTATGAACGCGACATGATTCATCCCACTGCAGAAGCCCGCGATTATATTAATCGAAAATTCAGCGACCAGTATTTTACGCCTGATACGGTAACGTTAATTGATACGCTAAACGAAATTCAGCGGGCGTTGGCGCATAAACCCTTTCAGGTAACTTCTCATGCTCATCAAACCTTTTTAAAAGACACTTTACGTAAACTGGAATCTATTAAACAGCACCTTCCGGTAACAGCCGAGATAGAACACGTGCGCGCTCAATTAATTCATCATGCCTAACCGACTTATTCACGCCACGTCTCCTTACCTGTTGCAGCATGCACATAACCCGGTTGAATGGTTTGAGTGGAGTAATGAAGCGTTGCAAAAAGCAAAGCAGGAAGATAAACCTATCCTGGTAAGTATTGGTTACTCCAGTTGCCATTGGTGTCATGTAATGGAGCGCGAAAGCTTTGAGAATAATGAGTTAGCAGCGCTCATGAATGAATACTTTGTTTGCATAAAGGTAGACCGGGAAGAGCGGCCAGACATAGACCAGGTGTATATGGAGGCTGTGCAAGCCATGCAACAGCATGGCGGCTGGCCACTGAATGTTTTTTTAACACCCGATCAGAAACCTTTTTATGGAGGCACTTACTTCCCTCCTGCACACTGGGCGCAACTGCTGCGGCAGATTAATCAAACCTTTCAGGTAAAGCGCAAAGAAATTAACGAATCGGCCAATGACCTGGCTCGCCACCTTCAAACCAGCGATCTGAAACGTTTCGCACAGCAAAACGAAACTGTTTTTAAACGAGAGCAACTCGATGCCATGTTTCAGATTCTGTTATCGCGTTACGATAAAATATGGGGCGGAATTGAAAAAGCACCCAAATTTGTAATGCCTTCTATCTGGTTGTTCTTATTGCGTTACCATGCCGCCACAAAAAATAAAGAAGCGCTTGAAATGGTTACGCATACGTTACGCCAACTGGCATTGGGCGGCATTTACGATCAGGTTGGCGGAGGCTTTGCACGCTATTCGGTAGATGGCGAATGGTTTGCCCCACACTTTGAAAAGATGTTGTATGATAATGCACAATTAATTTCGCTTTACGCGGAAGCATTCAGCATTACACACGATCCGATTTTTAAAGAATCTGTAATTGATACTATTGATTGGCTGAAGCGTGAAATGCATCACCTTTCGGGTGGTTTTTATTCAGCACTGGATGCCGACAGCGAAGGAGTTGAAGGAAAATTCTATACCTGGACCGCAGAAGAACTTCAGGCAATTTTAGGAGATGATACTGAAAACCTGATGCAACACTTTCAGGCTACAGCCGAAGGTAACTGGGAACACGGGCGAAACATTTTGCGAAGAAACCCGCAAACTACTACTGCCGAAGCAGATGAAATTAAAAATCTAAAAGCAAAACTGTTAACCGCAAGAAGCAAGCGCATTCGTCCGGCATTAGATAATAAAATTCTTACCGGGTGGAATGCCATGCTAATACACGGCCTTACCGATTGTTATAAAGCCTTTCAGGATGAACACTTTTTGCATCTGGCGCTTGGCGCGATTTCTTTTCTGGAAGAAAAATTGATCAGTGATAAAGTATATCGTACCTGGAAAGGCAGGCGATCGGAAACCGAAGGCTTTCTGGAAGATTATGCTTTTCTCATTCAGGCCTACACTTCGTTGTATCAGGTAACCTTTAACGAGGGTTGGCTCTATAAAGCAAAAACCTGGACCGAATACGTGCAACAACATTTTACAGATAAAGAAGAAGGCTTTTTCTTCTATTCGTCTAACACCGCTGAAGCCTTAATTGCCAGAAAGAAAGAAATTTTTGATAATGTTATACCCGGTTCAAATTCGGTAATGGCCCGTAATCTTCATACGCTTGGTTTTTTACTTGATCGTGAAGACTGGAAGGAACAGGCGCGCAGCATGACTAACAGATTATTGCACCTGATTGCTACAGAACCGGTTTATACCTGCCATTGGGCTGTTCTGCTAAGTGAACTGATTCTCGAACCCACTGAAATAGTAATTACAGGAACAGATGCATTATTGTTACGCGAGCAACTGCATCAACATTATTTACCATTTTCAATTACTGCAGGCGGCACAACCGAAAGTTTGTTACCGCTACTGGAAGGGCGTGCCGCAAAAAATAAAACACTGATTTATGTTTGCAGGAATAAAACGTGTCAATTGCCGGTAACCACAGTAACGGATACCCTTGAACAAGTTAGAAGATTATAATATCTTTGTCTACATGAGTATTTCAGATTTACAATTAAAACTGCACCAGATTATTGATCAGGTAAACGACCCCGAAATCCTGAAAGCTGTCCATACATTATTAAACTCACAACTTGAACCTGTTATTAAAACGGCAGATGGTTTTCCAATTAGCAAAATAGAATTAGATGAGTTACTGGAACTTTCTGAATCAGATATTCAAAATGGAAAAACCATTAATCAGGAAGATCTGAAAAACGAAATCACAACTTGGAGAAAGAAATAATTTGGACTAATCAGAGTAAAAATGATCTCAAGAAAATCTACGAGTTCAATATTGACATGATTGGTGAAGAAAAAGCGTTTGAATTAATTCAGAAAATAATCGATCGGACAACGCTTTTAAGCAGACCAATTACCGGGGGAACGAGATATAGCAGCCATAAACGACCAGACATCTCCTATCAGAAACTGATTTTCAAAAACCACCTGATTATCTTCAGAGAAAAGGATAATCTTGTTTACATCAATAAAATATTCGATTGCAGACAAAATCCTAAAAAACTAAAACTGTGAAATACTTTTACCTGTTACTTATAACTGTTTTTATCTTCAACTGCTCTCCCAAGGAAACACCCTCGCCTGCTCCACTCCTGCCCGTTCCCGCAGCTAATCAGTTAGCCTGGCACCAGATGGAATTGAATGCTTTTGTACACTTTACTACCAACACCTTTACCGGTAAAGAATGGGGTTATGGCGATGAAAGCCCTGCAATCTTCAATCCTACCCAATACAATGCCGACCAATGGGTGCAGATTTTTAAAAATGCAGGTTTCAAGGGCGTAATTCTTACCTGCAAACATCACGATGGTTTTTGTTTGTGGCCCAGTAAATACACGGAACATTCTGTAAAGAACAGTCCGTGGCAGCAAGGCCAGGGCGATGTTGTTCGCGATGTAATGCGGGCCTGTAAAAAGTATGAATTAAAATTCGGGGTTTATCTTTCTCCGTGGGATCGCAACCATGCTGACTATGGTTCTACTGCTTATATCGATTACTACCGAAATCAATTGAACGAATTATTTACCACTTACGGCCCCGTGTTTGAGATGTGGTTTGATGGCGCCAACGGTGGCGATGGTTATTATGGAGGCAAACGGGAAAAGCGAAGCATCCAGGGATCAACCTACTACGATTGGCCCACCACATTAAATCAGGTGCGCGAACTTGAACCTGAAATTTTATTCTTTAGTGATGCAGGCCCCGGTGTACGCTGGGTGGGCAATGAACGTGGGGTGGCTGGCGAAACAAACTGGAACACCATTAGCCCCGATACACTTTATGCCGGTAAAGCCGGAATTGAAAACCTGCTAAATACAGGCGCAGAAAATGGTACGCATTGGATTCCTGCCGAGGTTGATGTTTCTATCCGTAAAGGATGGTTTTATCATGCAGAAGAAGATACGTTGGTAAAAACACCTGAGCAATTGTTTGACATTTACCTCACTTCTGTAGGAAGAGGATCAACACTTTTACTGAACATCCCTCCTGACAAGCGCGGCTTAGTGCATACGTTAGATTCTTCTTCGCTAATGGGGTTTAGGGCATTGCTGGATTCTGCTTTTAAAACAAATATTGTATCAGGGAAACCCGTGCAGGTTAGTTCCTTCCGGGGAAAAGATGAAAAATATGGTGCTTCTAATCTTGTCGATAACGATGCTGAAACCTATTGGGCAACCGATGATGCAGTTACTACCGGTTCAATCGAAATTGATTTAGGAGAAACAAAACCATTAAACTTTATCCTGTTGCAGGAATACATTCCATTAGGACAACGGATAAAGGCGTTTACGGTTGAAGTTCGTAATAACAATACATGGCAACAAATTGCCGAAGGCACCACCATCGGTTACAAACGCATTTTAAAACTAAACGGAGTTAATTCAGATGCTATACGAATCATCATTACTGATTCAAAGGCAAGCCCGGTTATTTCAAATATCGCGGTGTATTAATTCAGAATTCGCAGAGGTTTCCTAGCACCGGGTTGCACCCGGTGCTAGGAATGTATCGAGGCTGTCTCAAAAGTCGTTCTGTCATCGCGGATTTGTTCCGCGATCTCGATTTCGTGGTACTAAACGAGATTCCGGCACAAGGCCGGAATGACATTCCAATCTTAATTTGACTTTTGAGACAGCCTCTATACTTTAAAAATTAACTTCCCCGGACACTTTAACTTTTAAATCTCGAAACTACTTACAACTCGGGCACTCCCAATCTTTATCCAGATCAATAACGGTTACGATAGAAAGGTGTTTTTGCTTTGGCGCAACAATCACACGAATGTGTTGCCTGTCTTTTGTGGTGTATCCTTCCAAGGCATACTTCGGTCCGGCTGATGCCTGCAAATCGCTTTTGTTATAATTCACTTCTGCCTTGCGTACAATCTCTTTAACTTCTTTTTGGGTAATGTTCCGGCACTCCATACGGCACCGGGCATGCTTGGTGAAAAAATATTCCGCATCCGGATCGCGAAAAATATCAAGACTGGCACGCCCCCTTGAAGATTGGCCGGAAGGCTGGGTTTGCGTTTCCGATTCATACTGGGTTTCGCGCCAGTTTTTTACCAGTAAAGCAATAATAAAAAAACCAAGCAGGATTAAGTATGGAATAAACTTTTTCATGAGCTATCGGTACCTATTAAGAAACAGCAGCATAGATAAAACAATTTATATCGGATTAAAATAGGTCTGCTTTTTTTGAGATTTAGTAGTTTAAGCGTGTATTTTTTGGTATTATTGATTACCTCAATGATTAACTCAAAACTTTGGTTGCTTGTTGTTATTCTGTGCCTGTTTACTACAACAAGCTATGCACAAAAGCATACCACCGGAATTTTTGCCAGTATTAAACTCGACAAGAAGTACAAGGCAAAAGGCTATGGCCGTAAGGTTTACAACCGCACCCACCGCGAACGCTTTCAAATACCCGAAAACCCACTTATTGAAGTCGATGAGTTTTTAAGTGTGAGTAAAATAACACACGACCTAAACCAGGCTCAAAGTTATTTCGATATTGCAGTCTCAGCAGAAGGAATGACCCGGCTTCGCAGTTCTCTTAACGCATTACCCAACACCGAATTGATTTTACTTATTGATAACACTGTTTTTGGCAGCATAACCAGTAAAAGTGAGGCAGATTTTCGGTTTAATAAGATTACAATAGCCAGCCCGCTGCGCGATACAAATCTGGATTGGGCATACCAAAAACTGGATGAGATGATTAAAGCCCGTACAAAGTAAGCATCCGTCATTTCTTGTATTTTTGCCCCATGGCCACAGGCTCCCTTTTTAATACAGAAACCAACACACTGTTTGCAGAAATTGTACTACCTGTTCCCATTGCCAAGCTGTTTACCTACCGAATACCAGCCGCTTTAAATAATCGTGTAAAGCGTGGTCAGCGTGTAATTGTTCCTTTCGGTCAGAAAAAAATTATGACTGGCATTCTGGTGCACCTGCACAATCAGCCTCCTAAAGAATACGAAGCGAAATTAATACTTGAACTTTTAGACGAGACAGAGATTATCTACGACCAGCAGTTTAGCCTGTATGAGTGGATGGCCGATTACTATATGTGCACACTGGGCGAAGTAATACAAGCCGCGTTGCCTTCGGGGTTAAAACTCTCAAGCGAATCTATGATTCAATTGCGGCCAGGTTTTTCGTTGGATGATTCTGATTTTGATTTTTCCGAAAAGGAAAGATTATTGCTGGACCGGCTTAAGGATGAAGTACTCTCTTACACCGAAGCAGCCAAATTACTGGATACCAAATCCATTTATCATATTCTAAAATCTCTTTCCTCTAAAGAAGCAATCATTTTATATGAAGAGGTAAAGGAGAAATTCAAACCTAAAACCGAAAAGCACATTCGGCTTCATACCTCCTTTACGGATAAAAAATTACTGGAACCCTTGTTTGAGAAACTTTCTGCCAAACCCAAACAGGAAGCCGTACTATTAAACTACCTGCAGCATATACCTGTATTTAGTAATCCGGAATTAAACGAGCAGGGTATACAAAAATCAAAACTCCTGCAAACCGATATCTCTGAATCTTCACTCAATACACTCATAAAACAAAACATACTGGAAGAGTTTGAGGTAATTGTACCCCGCTTCGGGTTTCCGGATCATGCCCACCAGCCCCCGGTGTTGCTGAGCGAAACACAGGAAACTGCACGCAATCAAATCCTCAATGCATTCGAAAAACAAGGGGTAGCATTACTGCAAGGCGTTACCGGAAGCGGTAAGACCGAAATCTATATAGACCTTGCCCGCAAAGCATTGGAGGGCGGCTCGCAGGTTTTGTTACTCTTGCCCGAGATTGCCCTTACTACCCAAATTGTACAACGCCTGAAAAAATTGTTTGGCAGCGAGATGGGTGTGTACCATTCACGTTTTTCCGATAACGAACGCGTAGAAGTATGGAATGGTGTACTTACCGGCAAGTTTCGGTTTGTGGTGGGCGTACGCTCTTCTGTTTTTTTACCGTTTGATAACCTCGGGTTGATTATTGTAGACGAAGAGCACGATGCTTCGTACAAACAACAAGACCCTGCACCGCGCTATCAGGCACGCGATGTAGCGTTGCTGATTGCCCAGCAGCATCACGCTAAGGTTGTGTTAGGCAGCGCTACCCCTTCGACCGAATCGCTTTATAATGCATCGCAGGGACGATACGGTTTGATTGAACTTAATCAGCGTTTTGGCGATGCGCAATTGCCCGAGATTGTCTTTGCCAATTTAAGTGAAGAACGGAAACGCAAAACTACCAAAGGAGAATTCACATCCGTTTTACTGCGAGCCATTGGCGAAGCACTTGAAAAAAAAGAACAGGTTATCCTGTTTCAAAACAGAAGAGGGTACTCACCTCTGGTGCAGTGCGAAGATTGCCAATGGGTACCCAAATGCATTAATTGTTCGGTTAGTCTTACCTACCATCAATACCGGCATGCATTAGTGTGCCATTATTGCGGTTACCGCGAAGAGTTGCCCAACCAATGCCCTACATGCAGTTCAAAACGGATCTTAACCCTTGGGTATGGTACCGAAAAACTGGAAGAAGAATTGAAATTTCATTTCCCTGATGCCCGGGTACAACGTATGGATTTAGACACTACCCGCTCGCGCACAGGCTACGAAACCATTATTCATGAATTTGAAACTGGCGAAACGCAAATTCTGGTAGGTACACAAATGGTAACAAAAGGGTTAGACTTTGACCGGGTAAGTTTAGTGGGTGTATTTGATACCGACAGGATGATGCACTTTCCTGATTTTAGAAGTTACGAACGTGCCTTTCAATTAATCATGCAGGTAAGTGGCCGGGCCGGGCGCAGAGAAAAGCGGGGCAAGGTTGTGTTGCAGACTGCCAATCCAAAACACATGTTGTTTCGCTACATTACCGATCATAACATTGCCGGTTTTATACACGATCAACTGCAAGACCGTGAAGCACACCTCTATCCACCCTACTCGCGCTTAATCGAAATTACACTTAAACATACTGATAAAAAAATTGTTACCGCAGCAGCCACACAATTGGTGCAATCGCTGAAAGAAAAATTACCAGGCACCAAAATAATAGGACCAGGCGAACCCATGGTATCTAAAATCAGGAATGAATTTTTAATGATTGTGTTGCTTAAGATCAGACGCGACCAGGGTAAGTTGCATGAAATAAAAAATCTGCTCTTGCAAACCTCGGCCTTCCTGCACCAGTTAAAAGAATACCGAAGCATAAAAATAATATTTGATGTAGATCCGGTTTAACCGGGATTTACTTTACACACTAATTCTGTTATTAAATCCTTTATCGTTCAACGTTCATGCGCGCTTCTTTTCAACTAACCAAATACACACCCGCACACAAAACACAATTGCTGGAAGTATGGGAAAAATCGGTTTTAGCCACACATCATTTTCTGAACGCAACCGATTTTATTTCTATTAAAGAAATTGTACAATCAATTGACTTCAGCGCTTTTGATGTGTACTGTATGATGCACGAAAAATCTGTTTGTGGTTTTATTGGCGTGGCTGACCGGAAAATAGAAATGTTATTTCTATCTCCCGATTATATTGGCCAGGGATTAGGAAAACAACTCCTTGCGTTTGCTATTGAAAACCTACAAGCTTTTAAAGTAGATGTGAACGAACAAAATCAAAAAGCAGCAGAATTTTATAAAAAATCGGGGTTTGTTACCTACGAGCGCACCAACAAAGATGATCAGGGATATGCGTATCCCTTATTACGGATGAGGCTCGAAACCTTTGAATCGCAACCGATTTAACTCAACTCAATATTAGGATAAGCACAAGTGTTGCGTACTCCTTAAATTAATTTACCTGATTACAGGCAACTAAATTCAAACACTTATCGTAAGTTTGCATAAGAATTCAATCATTTCGGGCAAAAAACGCATTCTAACCCTGCATCGCAGCTTAGTACCAAATTCAACAAATGAAATTTTTGAACCCTAACACGCCCATCAGGTTATTTACCGTTTTGGCCTTGGTATGGGGTGCGTTGTGTTTTACTTCGCCAATTGCTAAAGCCCTTGATTCGTGTACCGCTGACAAACAAACTTTCAATCTCACTTTTTCCGATCATAACAGCCAGGATATTAAACCTTATGTTCCGGTTCATAGAAAAAATGCCGCGTCTCAACCCGAAACAGAATTAAAAGCCGAAGAAGAAGACTCAACCGAAAAAGATAACGGTGAATTAGCCTTTGGTTTACTCTTCGATTTTAATAGTACATGGAGTAACACACC
Organism: Flammeovirgaceae bacterium UBA2786; assembly: GCA_002352225.1. Taxonomy (GTDB): domain Bacteria; phylum Bacteroidota; class Bacteroidia; order Cytophagales; family Cyclobacteriaceae; genus ELB16-189. The sequence continues at coordinate 700 of DEIA01000050.1, read as the reverse complement.
GGTTTGTTCCGGGCGGACACTCGTTCGTTTGGTTAACTCCACCCAACTGTACATTCTCTATCATTCCTGGAAACTTTTTCTGCATTAAGCATTCTGCTCTGCCCTTCTGATCTTTGAGGGTACTTTTTATAAGCATCTTGTTTGGATGCTTACTCATATCTCAATTTTTTTTTACTACAGATTAATTCTGTTAAAGAATGAAAAACTTAATCATACTCACTGCCTTGGCCGGCTTGATATTAACCGCATGCGGGCATAAAGAACAACACGAACAAGAGGCCACTACTTTTCTTGTAACAAATGCCGTACAAACCGATACTATTCTCTATCAAACCTATGTGTGCCAGATTCGCTCTATTCAGCATATAGAGCTAAGGGCTTTAGAGAAAGGATACCTGCAACACATTTATGTAGATGAAGGTAAATCGGTAAAGAAAGGTCAGTTGCTATTTCAGATATTACCTGTGGTGTACCAGGCCGAAGCACAAAAAGCACATGCCGAGGTAAGCTTTGCCGAAATAGAATACTTAAACACAAAAGCGCTTGCTGATAGTAACATCGTTTCCAAAAATGAATTGGCATTAGCCAAAGCCAAACTTGAAAAAGCACAAGCCGATTATCAGTTGGCTAAAGCAAACTTAGGATTCACAGAAATCAGAGCTCCGTTCGATGGCATTGTGGGCCGTTTTAATGATGTGCG
>DEIA01000040.1:10487-51646 GCA_002352225.1 Flammeovirgaceae bacterium UBA2786 | reverse complement strand
GCTACAGCTTCGATATTACTGTTCTTCTCCAGTTCTTTTTTCAATACATCGTAAGCATTGCGTGCTTCACCGGTGCGTAAAGGCAAAATAATTTTGGCCTGGGTATTATACCCTAAATCTTTTTCAACCATAAAATTCATTTGGCGCGAAATAATAAAGATGCCACATACCAGGGCAATAGCGATCATAAACTGAAACACTACTAATGCCTGGCGCAACCTTCCTGATGCATTTCCTACGTTCAGTTTTCCTTTTAGCACCTGTGCCGGTTGAAAGGACGATAGGTAAAAAGCGGGGTAGCTTCCGGCCACCAATCCGGTAAAAAGTGTAACAATAACCAACGCAGAAATGAAGTAAACAATGTTTTCTGAGTGAAGTGAAATGGTTTTATCAACAAGCTGGTTGAAGTAAGGAAGCGTTACCTGTACCAGTACAATGCTGATGAGAATGGCAATAACCACAATAACCATTGCCTCGCCTAAAATCTGAACGGTTAAGGATGAACGAAACGCGCCCAGCGTTTTACGAATGCCAATTTCAGAAGCCCGCTTGGTGGCTTTGGCCGTTGACAAGTTCATGAAGTTAATGCAGGCAATCAGTAGTATGAACACCGCAATGGATGCTACGACATACAAATAGTTGATGCGCGGGCTTTGCCCCACTTCAGATTTGAGATAAATATCTTTTACCAATTCTAATGAAAGTGTTTTGTAAATACCGAGTGCTTTCATCTGCTCGGCACCATGCTTCTGTAAAACTTCGTTCATTTTCTTTTCTACTTCGGCCTTGTTGTGGCCCGGTACCAGTTTCAGATAAGAGGGTACAAAATTTTCCCCTGCCCATTGGCTGGCACCATCCCCTTGGGTGATGTAATTGCTCAGTACCGTGTTGCTGGTTATGGAGGTAAAAAAATTTGCGTTAATAATACTGTTGTGTTGCTCTTTGAATACTCCGGTTACTTTGTATTCAATGGGTGCTCCACCCTGGCTAATGGAAATGAGTTTATTTAGCGCTGGCTCGTGGCCAAAAAGTTTTTGTGCTAGTGATTCCGAAAGCACTACGGAGTTAGTCTCAATCAATGCTTTTTTTGGATTGCCTTCTGTTAGTTCGTATGTAAAGACATCAAACAGGGTGGAGTCGGCTACAAATGCATCTGGTTCATAAAACAGATTTTCTTTATAACGAATCAGACTTTGTTCGAACGGGCGAAGCGCCCGTAAGGCTGTTTCAACTTCAGGAATTTCATCCCACATGGTCATGGCTATGGGTGGTGAAGCAGTTCCTGCTTTGTCTACAACCATTTCTGATTTAAAATGGGTTACAATGCGGTAAATGTCTTCCGCTCTTTTGTGATGCTTATCGTAACTCACTTCATCCTGTATGTAAAGGGCTAACAAAAGGCAGCATGCCACGCCAAGTGCAAGTCCGAGAATATTGATAGCAGAATAACCCCTGTTTCGGGCCAGGTTGCGTAACGCGATTTTAAAGTAATTCTTAAACATAGGCGAAGTAGTTTCGCCAGCTGGTATTCTAATTCAATGCCAGTTCAGAAAGCCGTGTTTTGATGAGATTTAAGCTATTTGGATATATCATAACGATCAGATGCGTACGTATCCGTCCGATATCGACCATTAATTATCCCCGTGATACCGAAGTTCTTTTTCGCGTTCACTTTCTTCTTTTTCGCGTTTGATCCGCACTTTGGCAGGTGGCCCCACCATAATGGGTACGCGTTCCACTTCCACGTTGGCCAGTTCAAGGCCATACATTTCTTCGGTAGACAAACTGTGACTTTTAATAAATCTATAACCCTGAATAATCAGGTTATCAAAAGTGGAGATTTCACTATCTACCGAAGCGAGTGAGTGTAGGATAATAAATTTAAAATCGGCTGGCATGCTGTGGCGTTGCAACGAATCGTAATGGCTGATCAGATCAATTTCGGCTGCCTCGGCCATATCGTGTAAAATTTTGTTGAAGATCAGATTTACACGATGATCAGATTTAAAACCAAGTTTAATGCGAATGAAAAAGCACTTCTTAGGAATAATAGTATCTACCGAGTATTTGGATGTATAGGGACTGTCAACTGTATCCACATGAATAAACCAATAAACATCGGCACGCTTAGGTCGTTTCTTGAAGATAGAGTAAATGATATTAGAATCAATATAACGCTTGCTGTTGGCCACAGCCATATATACCAGGTTGGTTGCCTCTTTAGGCACTGACGTGTCGTTTTGTAAATCCTGTATCAAAGGGATGTAATGTTTCAAGTCTACAAACTCAGTGTGTCTGTCGCGCAGGTTGCGTGCACGCAGTAAAATGTACATCATTAAAAAGAAGATAAACGCAATGGAGAAAGAGAACCAACCGCCATGCGAGAATTTACTAAGGTTTGAAATAAGGAAGGCTCCTTCAATAGAGAAAAAGGCAAAAGCCAGTACAATAGATCGAATAGTAGATTTCTTGGAGGTTGAAAAATAATAAACCAGCAACGAGGTTGTCATCAGCATATCGAACGTGATGGCCAATCCATAAGCACCTTCCATTGCACTAGATTCTTTAAAGAAAAACACCACGATAATACAACCAAACATCAATATCCAATTGATAGCCGGAATATAGATTTGCCCTTTTAATTGGCTGGGATACCGTACCCGGGTAGCAGGCCATAATTTTAATTTCATGGCCTCATTTACTAATGTAAATGTGCCTGAGATTAGCGCCTGGCTGGCAATGATGGTAGCAAATGTTGCCAATATTACACCTATAAAAAGTAGTGATTGAGGCATAATCTCAAAGAAGGGGATCGACTCACCTAGTGTTGTACCCTGCCGTTCTAACAGCCAAGCTCCCTGACCAAAATAACTTAGCAACAAACATATTTTAACAAACCCCCAACCAATACGAATATTGGATTTACCACAATGCCCTAAATCTGAGTACATAGCTTCAGCCCCTGTGGTACAGAGAAATACAGCTCCTAAAATCCAGAAACCACCGGGATATTTAACTAATAAGTCGTATGCATACACCGGGTTAAGGGCCTTCAGTACTTCGAAGTTGGCAGAGAGATGGGAAAGACCGATAGCTCCGATAAACAAAAACCATATAAGCATTACCGGGCCAAATGTTTTACCCACTACACTGCTGCCAAATTGCTGAAACAAAAACAGGGCAAGCAAAATGGCAATTACAATGGTAAGAATTGTTTGTTGTGAGATTTCTGGATTAAGTGTGCGTAATCCCTCAATGGCGGAGGTAACACTAATGGCAGGAGTAATAAAACCATCGGCTATAAGGGTACAGCATCCAATTATAGCAGGGAAGATTACCCAGTTGGCTTTATACCTGCGTACTAATGCGTAAAGCGCAAAAATTCCACCCTCACCCTTGTTGTCTGCATTAAGGGCCAGGTAAACATATTTAAAAGTGGTAATGAGGGTAAGTGTCCAGAATACACAAGAAAGTCCACCGAAGATCAAATCCTGAGTAATGATGTGATTGCCCACAATAAACCGCAGGGTGTAAATAGGTGATGTACCGATGTCGCCATAGATAATACCCATGGCAACCAATACACCAGCTGCCGATGCTTTGTGTAGTTTTGAATTTCTTAAATCCATTAACTGGTTTGTTTGGTCAGCTCTTCCTGATTTATTTTTTCTTCGTTGCGCCCGATAATTAAACGGTTGCTACGATCGTACGAGAAGTAGTTCCACATCCAGCTAAAGAAGGTAAATACTTTATTCCGGAAACCGACAATCGACATTAAGTGTACAAACATCCATACATACCAGGCAAACACGCCCTGAAAGCGTACCCCTCCGCGCATGTCCACCACTGCTTTATTTCTTCCGATGGTAGCCATAGATCCCTTATCAAAATAGGTAAAAGGCTTAAGGCTTTTCTTTTTAACCAGATTGGTAATATTTTTTGCCACCAGCCTGCCTTGTTGCTGGGCAGGGGGGGCCATCATAGGGTGGCCTTTTGGAAATTTCTCATCGCCTTCCATCAGCGCTACATCGCCAATGGCAAAAATGTTTTCGTGCCCCTTTACGCGATTGTACTCATCTACAAAGATACGGTTGCCCCGGCCAATAGCACCTTCACCAATACCTTCAATCGGGTTACCCTTTACTCCGGCAGCCCAGATAAGCGATCGAGAAATTAATCGCTTGCCAGTACTCAATACAACTTCATAGCCATCGTATGATTTTACAGCAGCATTCAAATGAACTTTTACACCCATCTTAGTTAAAAACAAGTTTGCTTTTTCACCGGCCTGGGTACTCATACCATTTAATAATCGGGGCGATGCCTCTACCAGGTGGATGTCCATCTGGCGCATGTCCAGTTCTTTATAGTCTTTAGGAAAAACGTTTTTCTTTAGTTCAGTTAATGCACCGGCCAGTTCAACACCGGTAGGACCTCCACCCACAATTACGAAATCCATCAGGCTATTCATTACCTCTGTGTCTTCGGTAAGCAGTGCATACTCCAATTGCCGAATAATTTTGTTGCGCAATTTGGTAGCATCAACAATATTTTTCATGGATGAAGAATTTTTGGCTACTTCATCCATTCCGTAAAAATTGGTTATGGCACCAGAAGCAATTACGAGGTAATCATACTTAACACCGCCAATAGAAGTTTCGATATAATTTTCTTCCGGCCGAATTCTTTTTACTTCACCCAACCGAAAGTAAAAGTCTTGCTGCGAACCAAACAATTTGCGAAAGGGTGCTACAATAGAATTCGTTTCCAGGCCAGAGGTGGCAACTTGATACAAAAGTGGTTGAAAGGTGTGGTGGTTGTATTTGTCAAAAAGTACTACCTGAGCCTTTAAGCCCTGTAATCCTTTTATTACTTCCAGGCCCCCAAAACCCCCACCAATTATTATAATACGAGGCTTGCCCAAGTCGGCAATACGCGTTTGCGTGGTAATCAATTTGGGCATTTGAAGAGGTTTCTGGCTCTAAAAGCGCTGCAATTTACAGGTTGTCGAATGATTTAGGCGGCTTTGAAAAAAAAAATTGTTCTTGAGGCCTTAACCCATGTAAACCCTTTATTTTTGAAACCTAAACTAACAACCGTTATGGTAAAAAAACTTGTATTCGTTCTGGCCATTGCTGCAGGTATGATGAGCTGCGGCAAAGAAGCCGAAAAATTAAGAACTCAGGTCGACTCACTGAAAACCGAGCTTCAAACCAGTCAGCAATTTGCACAAACCCTGCAAGAGGTAAGTGTGCTGATGGATTCCATCGATGCCAATCGTAAGTTACTGCGTGTTAACATGGTGGAAGGTACCACGTACGATGACTACACATCGCGTATGAAGGATATCAACAATTATGTGAAGGACACACAAAACAAAATTGAAGATCTGGAAAAGTCGCTTAAGAAATCAAAAGGTAATAGTAATGCACTCAATGCAACTATTAAAAAACTGAAGGCTGATCTGGAAGAGCGCAATAAAGAGATTGCACAATTGAACGAACATGTAGAAACCCTGCGTAACGAAAATCAAAATTTGATTACTACCGTTGGCCTGCAGGAAGCAGAACTGGCAGATAAAGAATCACAGATTTTGGCTAAACAACAGGAGCTGGCATTGATTGAAGCCCGTATTCAGGAATTGATGATTTCAAGTAAAGTGAGCGAAGCTGATTCTTATTTTGCCCGTGCGCAGGCTGTAGAAGAAGCGGCTAACCGTACAAAACTTGCCCCTAAGAAAAAGAAGGAGACCCTGAAAGAAGCAGTTGAGTTATACAAGAAGGCGCTCTCGCTGGGTAAGCAGGAAGCTCAGGCCAGGATTACAGAGTTAGAGAAAAAGATTTAGAGTTTATTATTTCAGTGTAAGTGTGGGGTGCTTCTATAGAGAGGTACCCCATTTTTTTAGTTGATATTAAGGCCTATAGTTACACCTATCCAGGGTTTATTCTGGTAAATCCAAATAGCCTTATCGCGGTCGGTTAGGTAATCCCAACCCACACCAACACCTACGGTTAGGTTATTAACACCAATCATTGTAGCCACCCCGCGCGAAAGAATAAAACCGTCATATTCGTCTGTGGTTCGGTAATTAGTTGTCCAGGGGCTGATAAACGTAGAGCCAATACCTCCAAATGCACCCAGTGTAATGGCTTTATGGTAAAGTTGTTTCTTAATCCCCGTTGGTGTCTTTTTAAAATCTAACCAAAATCTATCAATCCGGTAACCTAAAAAGACATTGCCATTAAAGTTTGCATTTAGTTGTCGCGGAAAACCTTGCGAGGAAGGTCTGTATTTAAATGCGATACTCATAACATCTACGTCAAGCGTTTTTTTAACAAAGTATTCATCCACTCCGCTTACCACCTCAACCGTTTGATTGGTGCGGGTTACTTCTATAGAATCGGCTTTTATAGTTACAAATACGCGGGTAGGTTTTTGGCCGGGTTGGTGATAATAGTAGTAATCATTTTGAAGTTCGTATTTAGGTGTATTCTTAAAACCTGCGCAGCTGCAGGTTATACCACCAATTAACAGAATTGCATAGCGGATCATTACTCCATTCCCACCAGGTAAACAGTATACGTAACATAAGCGGCCAGTAACATAAATGCCTCCCACCGATCAAGTTTTCTCTGATTTAGCGTGAACATAAAGACCATTAAGACAAGGGTGGATATCAATAATACGTATAGATCAAAATTCATCATGGTGTTGTAAGGCATAGGATTAATAAAACCGGTTATGCCCAGAATAAAGAAAATATTAAAAATATTGGAGCCTATAACGTTACCAATAGCAATGTCGGTATTTCTTCTGTAAGCGGCTACAGCCGATGTGGCTAGTTCGGGTAACGATGTGCCGGCAGCCAGAATAGTAAGGCCAATTAGTTTTTCGCTTAAGCCATAGTGTTTTGCAATTGTAGTAGCACTGTTAACAACAGAAGTTCCGCCCCCAATTAACATGGCCAGCCCAAATGCAATCATACCAATTGCTGTACCTGTACTAAATATTTTGATGTTATCACCTTCACCAAGATCTGAGGTGTTCTTCATGGTGCGATAGATGTAAAGTAAGAATCCTCCAAAGAATACTAACAGGATTACACTATCAAAACGGTTCATGATATTGGTTTCACTACCCCAAACCATTTGGTCGTTTACCAATAAGAACAAAACTGCAGCAGCCAGTATGGATAACGGAACTTCATACTTAACTGTATTTCGTTGCACTGTTAGCGGAAAAATTAACCCCGAAACGCCCAAAATAAATAACAAGTTGAAGTTGTTACTGCCAATTACATTACCGAACGAAGCATCATTTTTCCCATTTATGGCAGAAAGTAAACTAACCACCAATTCGGGCATGGAGGTACCAAATGCAACCACGGTAAGGCCAATGGCCAGGTTAGAGATACCATTTTTTTTAGCGATTGAGGAAGAACCATTCACCAGAAAGTCTGCACCTTTTATTAAAATGGCAAAACCAATCAATAGGTCTAAGAAATGGAAGACAAGACCTTCAAAGAAGTAAGAAAGCATAAGGGTTTTGGGGTTTGGGTACCGAAAGATAGAATCTTTTCTTTATTGACAGAAAAGGTACATCAGAAAAATAGGTGCATGAAAAAATGGGGTTTCTTATTAAATTTGCTGTTTACTACGTCATGACACTCGAGATTTTTATTACGCTGTTCCTTGTTTTTCTGAACGGATTCTTTGTAGCAGCAGAATTTGCAATTGTAAAAGTCCGGTCTTCTCAAATCGCACTTGAAAAAGGAACGCTTTCTAAAGAGGCGGCCAAAATAGTAATTAATAACCTGGATGGTTTTCTGGCTGCAACCCAGTTGGGTATTACTCTGGCCAGCTTGGGTTTAGGTTGGGTGGGTGAGGATGTAGTTTCAAAACTGGTACTAAATGCTATGCACTCCATAGGTGTAAATCTCAGTGAGGCAGCTGCTCATAATATTGCTTTACCGGTAGCCTTTTTCATTCTTACGGTTATGCACATTGTTTTTGGTGAGCTGGCCCCCAAATCAATCGCTATCCGGTACCCGGCCAGTACCACATTAAGGGTATCAATTCCATTACGGGTTTTCTATTTTGTATTCAGACCTTTTATCTGGCTGTTAAATGGCTTTGCCAATCTTATTCTCAAGTTGTTGGGCATTAAACCGATGAGTGAGATTGAAATTCACTCTGAAGAAGAACTAAAATTGATTATTGCCGAAAGTGAAGAGGGTGGTGCTATTGAAACATCCGAACGAGAATTAATTCAAAACGTGTTTGATTTCGATAACCGGGTGGCCCGGCAGGTAATGGTACCCCGCGTAAAAATGAGCATGATTAAGTCCGATACATCTATTGCCGATGCTTTACATATTATGCTGAAGGAAGGCTACTCCCGGTATCCTATTTACGAGATAAGTAAAGATGAAATTATAGGAGTAGTACACTCTAAAGATATTGTTTCGGTATATATTCAGAATAACGGAAAGACATTAAAGGATATCATGCGTCAGGTGCACTTCATTCCGGAAACAAAGCCGATTGATGTTTTGCTGCGGGATTTCCAGCGCACTAAAGCGCAAATGGCATTTGTAGTAAGTGAGTTTGGTGGAATTATTGGGTTGGTAACACTTGAAGATATTTTGGAGGAACTAGTAGGCGAAATTCAGGATGAGCACGATCAGGAGCAACAAATTGTGGTGCCTGTAGATAAGCAGACATTTAACATTGCAGCACAATCATCGCTACACGACATTAATAAACTTCTGGATGTTCCCTTTCCGGAATCGGAAGACTACGAAACGCTGGCTGGCTTAATTACCTACGAACGACCAACCGTAAAAGAGGGTGATGAGTTTGTATTATTTAATTACCGGATTAAAATTATAAAGATTACACAAACCTTACCCGAACAAGTGGAGGTGAAGCTGAATAGCGAAACACAGCAGGTCTAAAACCACTTTTTATACCGGAAGTAACCAACCATTGCTAAAAAAATTATACCCATTACTATTAATACACCATAATATCCATTCGGCCAGGCCAGCTCGGGCATATTTTCAAAGTTCATTCCGTAAACCCCGGCTACGAATGAAAGCGGAATGAAAATAGTGGTAATTACGGTAAGTAGTTTCATTACCTCGTTCATTCTGTAGTTAATGGTATTCATGTATAAATCCATCAGGGTAGAGGTAAGATCTTTGTAGGTGTCTAACGAATCGATCAGGTGAATAACATGATCGTACACATCAGAAAAATATTTTTCATTTCGCTCTTCTATAAATCCTTCTTCATTTTTGATAACCTTATTTAACGCCTCGCGTAACGGATAAACCACTTTACGTAAGTAGATAAACTCTTTTCTTAGTTTTTGAATTTCAATAAAATCAAGTTCGGTGGCGTTGTTCGAAATATTGTCTTCAATTTCCTCAATTCTCTTACCAATACTATCCAGTATCGAATAATAGCTGTCTACAATAGCATCAATTAATCTATAGAGAAGGTAATCGGCCCCACGTTTACGTATAACCCCGTTGTCTTGCTTAATTCGATTTCTCAGGTTGTCAAATATATCACCTTCCTTTTCCTGGAAAGAAAGAAGATAATTTTTACCCAATACAAAACTGATATGTTCATAGTCGATGCTTTGGCCTTCAATCCGGTATAGCATCTTTAAGGTAAAGAAGAGGTGATCCTCAAATTCATCGGCTTTGGGCTGATGATCAGTGTTCATAACATCTTCAACCAGTAAGTAATGAAGATCGAAGTGTTTACTTATTTTTTGAATCAATTCCTGGTTGGTAAGACCATCTACATTTACCCAACTAACCTGATGAGATTGACATCGTTCTAACAATTCTTCGATAGGGATATTGTTATGAATACTTACTGAATTTTCGTTATAAGAGATCAACTCAAGTATACCCTGGTCAGGCCCGGTTGTGTGTTTATGGTCAATTAGCTGCTCGGTTAAATGTTTTAGTGCGGCTTTTCGTTTTGTTTTTTCGTTTCCTTTCATGGGGTGATAGGGAAATTAGGTTTTGGTTATTATTACCCGGCCCGGATAGCCGAATTCAATTTGTTCTTGTAAAAATTTTTCCTGTACTATCTTTAATACATCACACTTCAGCTCAAAACCATGGGTGGGGTCTTTGGCCCAGGCATAGCCTCTAAGTTGTATCCCAAAATCGCCATACGTAATTACCCTAACTGTAACTTGATCTTCGCCTTTGGTAAGTTCTTCGGGCGAACGGTTGTCAATGCAATGCGGATGCGCCATACAGGTTTCCTTAATTATTTCCATCGCCTTACTTACCGATGCCGAAAATACAACCGGAACTTCAATAAATATGCAAACCTTTTCATCAGTTAGAGTTGAATTAATAATCGTTTCATTGCTGATTACGCTATTAGGAATTACAACCCTTCGATTTTCGAAATCTTTAATTACGGTGTGGCGTAGGGTAATATCTTCAACATCGCCCATATAGAGTTGGCCAATACGCACCCGGTCGCCAACACTAAAAGGCTTAAAGATAACCAGAAAAAAACCACTGATAATATTAGAGAATGCGGATTGCGAAGCAAAGCCAACTATTGCGGCCAGTACTCCGGCACCAGTAAGTAAGGTGGTGCCTACCGAACGGAAATAGGGGATAGATCGAAAGATAATAATTGCAGCAATCAGGAAAATAATAAAGTCTACCGCATTTTTAAAAAAATTGTAGCGGGTTGGGTCAACCTTAAGTTTTGTGGCAGCACTACGGATAAACCGGCTAATAACCAGGCGTAGTACACGCGAAATGATAAAGGATATTACCAATACAGCCAGTACAAAAAAGACCTGCTCCCAGTGGTGGTTAATCCATTTCATGGTTTCGAATGTACACAAATAGTTTACAGGAAGTAAAAGCACAGGGTTTTTAAAAGATGCTTTCCGGCAAGGTTCCTATTGTGTATTATTGCAACACATGTCAAAATCGCTCGATAGTATTAAGGCCCCGGTAGCCCGCGAGATGGATGAGTTCGAACACAAGTTCAGAACCTCTATGAAAACCCGCGTTATGCTGCTCGACAAGATTATGACCTATATTGTAAAGCGCAAAGGCAAACAGATGCGGCCGCTGTTTGTTTTTTTAAGTGCTGGCGTTTCGGGTACAATAAGCGAGTCAACTTACCGGGGGGCTGCCCTTATTGAGTTATTACATACCGCCACCCTGGTGCACGATGATGTGGTGGATGATTCGGATTACCGCAGAGGTTTCTTTTCTGTTAATGCGCTGTGGAAAAATAAAATTGCTGTTTTGGTTGGTGATTTTTTGCTTTCGCGCGGAATGGCTCTTTCACTGGAAAATAATGAATTTGACCTGCTTCGGATTGTAAACACTTCGGTGCAGGAAATGAGTGAAGGAGAGTTGTTGCAAATGGAAAAAGCCCGTAGGCTGGATATAAAAGAAGATGTGTACTATGAAATTATCAGGCAGAAGACGGCCTCATTAATTGCTTCTTGTTGTGCAGTGGGGGCCAGCTCGGCCGGTGCCGATCCTGAGTCTATAAGCAGAATGAAACAATTTGGAGAGTTTGTAGGTATGGCCTTCCAAATAAAAGATGATTTGTTCGATTATGGAGATGAGGAGATAGGTAAACCCGTGGGAATAGATATTAAAGAAAAGAAGATGACATTGCCACTTATTTATGCTTTATCGAAGGCCGGATGGCTGGAGAAACGAAAAATCATCAGCCTGGTAAAAAGCGGATCGGAGGATCAGAATAAAATAAAGCAGGTAATAGATTTTGTTAAACAATCGGGGGGTATAGAGTATGCCAAGGGAAAAATGCAGGAGTACCACCAGCAGGCACTGGCAACTATAAAACCTTGTCCCGATTCTACTTATAAGTCTTCGTTAATTGATTTGGTTCAATTTACAATTGAACGTAAAAGCTAATGCGCCATCCGGCTGCGCCCGGCTTCCAGTATCGCATATTTTTTCAGATTTGTAAACTCATTTTCCTCTAGAGTTTGTGATGCCGGCCCGATGTTTTCGGGGGCAAAAGCACCCTCAGAAGCCCACCATTTCTTTGCATTTTCTCGGGCTGTAGTTTTATCAACATCAAAATAGTTGATGATCGAGTCGCTAACGATCCAGGCCTTGGCAATGGTGGCATACTTCTCAAAAATCATGGTTCGCATTTGGGTACCGCTCGACTGATTTTTAAAGTGCGACACGGTGTATGATAATGTTTCGGGTTCGGTCATAATCATATCCCAGTATTTCTTTGAGGTAACTACCTGAGCAGTAGTAAGCAAATAGCCAAAGTTTTTTTCAATGGGCTCTTTGGTAATCTGGCAGGCAGCTGTAAATTCTTTTTTCTTTTTGCCAAAAAGGGTGTTAAACAAGGCCATAGCGGTTTGTAGTTATTTACCTATTAGATACTGGCTTTAGGGTAAATAGTTGCACGGGTTGTTAAATTTTTGAGTAAACCCTCAAAAATTTGCCATGAACTGCGATTTGCATAAAAAATTTATCTCAGGAGGTTATACATCTGGCGGCTATGGAGTATGCTTTGTTCCTTTCTGAACACCTGATTTTTGATTTTGAACAAATTTTTCATGCCGCGTAAAGAAATCTTCCAATTGTTTAACCGGCAGTTTCTTGGCAATAATTTTATGACTGCGATCCAGAATATAAATAGACGGTGTTGACTCTGCATAATAAAGTTTAGTGTAATGCTGAGGTAAATACGACCGAGGCCCGTTTACATTTATAAAAGGCTCCATCTTCATGGTTTTAACAAAGTTTTTCATTTTTAGCAAGGAAGTATCAGATGCCACAGAGAACACCTGTAAATCGAACTTTACATGGTTTTTGTTATAAAACTCAACCAGTCTGGGAGTTTCCTCTTTGCAATGCCCGCACTCAGGGTCATAAATCCAAAGTATGGTGTACTTGTTTTTTATATCGTACATCGATTTTGGCTGCAGATTCTGGTCTTGCATTATCAGATTAGGTCCTGTTTTACCCACCAGACTTAACCGTAATTTATCAGCATATTCCTTCACACTTTTTTTCATAGATGGGGCTACCCAGTAATCCATGGCGCCCGAGGCAAAATAGGTATCATACAACCGCACAAACACTTCATCCAATCCCATTATATCCGGGTTTTGATACAGGAACAGGCAATTCCAAACCAGGTACTTATAGGTTTCGGGGTTTTTCTTTGCCTTTTCAACCATTCCCTCAATCGCCTTCATTATAGTATCGGGTACGGGGGCATATAATTTTTCCAAATACTCTTTTATTTTTTCCTGATAGGCTGGTCTTGGTAAACGAATCAGAGCATCATCAGACAGATCGAAATTATCAAAGAAGTGCTGGCGGTAGTATTGCAGTTGAAAAGTAGAATCGATAGTACCATCGGCCCTTTTGGGTGCAGGTGGTAGTTCAATGTTTTGTGTTGATTTAAGAAGCCGGGCGGTAAGCGAGGCAGGGTTTTTCTCAATCAATTGTTTCTGGTACGTGCTTACCTGTTCGCTTATTTTTGAAAATTTTTCGCGGGCTTCTTTCTTCTGATCTTCTTTTAAGGTGCTGTCGCGCAGAATGGCGATGTATGGATCGGCTTCTTTGCCCCGGGTTATATTATGTTGAAGGTTTTCAAAGAAGAGGGTATTATCAGGATCGCCCTTAACAACGGCTTTTGAGAAATCATCAGCCGAAGTTTCAATTGAAAAGCGCTGGTTAGTACTTACTACAAAATCAAAAATCTTGGATTTGTTTAGGACAATAAAATAAACCCCTTGCGGAAGTGTTTTGGTATTATCAAAAAAGAAATGCCCTGTGCTGTTTACCCGTGCGGTATCATTCAAGCGGGTTTGTTCGCCATAATACGAACCCAGGTAGGCCGTAGTATCTTTCCAGCCTTTTACCTGAAACTCAATTTTATAACCGGGTTGTGCTACCGCAACCGAGGTAATAGTAATTCCAATCAGAACAATCCAATGTTTCATTAGGTATGAGGAGGGTTTTATCAATTCAATTTTATTAAATCAGCAGGATTAAGGCAATTAATGGGCCATTCGTACGTAAGGTAAGTTGCGCTATTCACTTTATGCACTCTCAACTTTTAAAATTACTTTTGCTGCGCTAAAAAATGTCGCTACAGGTTTCCAATCTTACCAAAATTTACGGACAACAAAAGGCCGTTAACAATATTTCGTTCGAGGTACAGCCGGGTGAGATAGTGGGTTTTCTGGGCCCCAATGGTGCGGGTAAATCTACTACCATGAAAATAAGTACGGGTTATATGCCACCTACTTCGGGGCGGGTGTTGGTTAATGGATTGGATGTAACCACGCAATCACTTCAGGTACGCAAAATTATGGGCTATCTGCCGGAGCACAATCCGCTGTATTTGGATATGTATGTGCATGAATACCTGCATTTTGTTGGAAAGGTTTTTGATTTAACAAACCACTACTTGAAGAGTCGTATTGCTGAAATTGTTTCACTTTGCGGATTAGATCGCGAACAGAACAAGAAAATAGAACAACTTTCTAAAGGTTTTAGACAGCGGGTAGGGCTTGCGCAGGCATTAATTCATAACCCGCAGGTATTGGTATTAGACGAACCCACAACTGGTCTTGATCCTAACCAGATACTGGAAATACGTAAACTGATTAAAGAGATTAGTGCCAGTAAAACGGTGCTGTTTTCTACCCACATAATGCAAGAGGTACAGGCCATCTGCAACAGGGTTATTGTAATTAATCAAGGCGAACTGGTAGCTGATGCACCCGTGGCCGATTTGTTAAAGTCGCAGGCACAGGTGCAGATTATTGTAGAATTTGATGCCCCAGTTGATGAACAAAAATTAGCAACCCTGCCAGGTGTGCAGCACCTCGTAATGGTAACCCCCAATGTGTATAAACTTACCACTGTGCAAGGTGCAGATTTGCGGCCCGAAGTATTCCGGTTTGCAACCGAACAAAATCTTTCATTAGTTGGCCTGAGGCAGGAGCAACTTTCGTTGGAAGAAATTTTCAGATCGTTAACTGCTCAAACCCCGGCCGAATGATTCAGGTTTTTGCCAAAGAGTTTAACAGTTTTCTCAATTCGCTTATTGCGTATATGGTAATAGGGGTCTTTTTAACGGGTATTGGGTTGTTGATGTGGGTGTTTCCGGATACAGCCGTGTTGGATTATGGATTTGCTGATATGGACACGCTGTTCTCAATGGGGCCGTATGTATTTATTTTTCTTATACCGGCTATTACCATGAAGAGTTTTGCAGAGGAAAAGAAACTGGGCACCCTTGAATTATTACTCACTAAACCGCTTAGCGATTGGGATGTAGTGTTCGGAAAATTTCTGGCTGCATTCGCTTTGGTACTTTTGGCACTGGCGCCCACCTGTATTTACTATGTGTCCATTTATAAATTGGGTAACCCGCAAGGTAACATCGACTCAGCCGGGGTGTGGGGTTCTTATATAGGTCTTTCCCTGCTGGCTATGGTTTTTTGTGCAATCGGGTTATTGGCTTCTTCTCTTACTACAAACCAGATCGTGTCGTTTATACTGGCTGCTTTTTTGTGTTTTCTTATTTACACCGGATTTGATTCGTTAGCTACATTTGGCAACAATGCCTTGCTAATTAAACAACTCGGAATTCTATATCACTACGACTCGCTTAGCAAAGGTTTAATTGATAGCCGCGATGTAATCTATTTCATAAGCGTTACTGCATTTGTACTTGTTATTACCAAAACTGTAATTGGAAGCCGGCAATGGTAAGGTGGAAAAACAGCAAACGCACGGGCGATCTTTTACTACTGGCCAATGTATTGGTGTGGGTTATGATGCTTAATGTGTTGGCATCATTTTATTTTTTCAGAATTGATTTAACCGAAGAAAAACGATACACCATACAGCCCCAAACACGAGCATTACTACAAACTTTGGAAGATGACGTTTTTGTAGAAGTATTTCTGGAGGGTGAAGAATTAAACCCCGAATTCAGACGATTACAAAAATCAATACGCGAAACGCTGGATGAGTTTAGAATCTATTCTGGCAATAAGGTAAAGTTTGTATTTACCGATCCGCTTCAGGCTAATAACGAGCGGGCCCGAAATGAATTTATTGCTGATCTGAATGCAAGGGGCGTTATGCCCCGTAATGTTATTGAAACCCGTAATGGAGAGCGAATAGAAAAATTTGTATTTCCAGGAGCATTGGTTTCCTATCAGGGCTTCGAAACCGGTGTTATGTTGCTGCGGGGTAATCGTGCGCAAAGTATCAACCAGTCGATAGAAGTAGTAGAATTTGAGTTAGCAAATGCCATACAGAAGCTGAGCAATACAGACCGCAAACGAATTGGATTGTTACGCGGGCATGGCGAGTTAGACAGCCTTGTATTGGCAGGTTTCAATAATGCCCTGCTTGATCAATATGATGTATTTAAAGTTTCGCTTGATCGTAAACAGGTGCTAACAGGTTACGATTTGATTGTAATTGCAAAACCTACCCGGGCTTTCACCGAGCAAGATAAATTCAAGCTGGATCAATACATTATGAATGGCGGAAAAGTAATGTTTCTGCTCGATCGGTTAGATGCTGATATGAACCGGGCTTCGGAAGAGGATTATTTTGCATTTCCATACGATTTGAATCTGGATGATCAGTTATTCAGGTATGGGGTGCGTATCAATCCGGATCTGGTTCAGGATCGGGTATCGGGCAGATATCCGGTAGTAGTTGGAGGCGACCGTAATCAACCTCAGATTATGCAATTAGAATGGCCATTCTTTCCATTAGTTAATCAATATGCACAACATCCGGTTACACGAAATCTGGACGCAACCTTATTCCGGTTTGTTAGCAGTATCGATACAGTTAAAGCTACTGGTGTAATTAAAACACCATTAGCGTTCTCGTCAGTCTATGCCCGTAAAATAACAGCACCGGTTAAAGTAACCGTAAATGATTTACGCAGGCAAATGCAAGATGAAGCTTTTCAGGGTGGTCCTATTATGCTGGGCTATTTACTGGAAGGAAGATTTACATCGTTATATAAAAACAGATTTGCGCCAGCCGGGGTGGATACTGCAAAATTTAGTTCAGCGAGTGCCCTAACCAAACTGGTGGTAATTGCCGATGGCGACTTAGCCCGTAACGATGTAAACCCGCGTGATAATAGTCCGCAACCATTAGGGTTAGATCCGTTTACACAATACACATTTGCCAATCAGGATTTACTGCTTAATACCATTGCCTTTATGCTGGATGAAAACGGCCTGATAAAGGCGCGAAACAAAGAAGTAAAGGTAAGACCCTTAGATAAGGTAAAAATCAAAAACGAACGTGTATTCTGGCAGTCAATTAACCTGGTATTACCCCTTTTGGTTTTACTTGCGTTTGGTGTTGGCCGGGCTTATTGGCGTAGCGTAAAATATTCGCGGTTCTGATGCAGGAGAATAGAAATATACGGCTGTTAATTTTACTGGGGGTATCAATCCTGGTCTTGATGTTTTTGCTTTACATAAGCACCAACACGAGCTCTACTTCTGTTGATAAACAATTATTTAAGGTTGATGATCAGACTAATATAAGTAAGGTGGTTATAAAACCGGTGGTTGGCGAACCCGTGGAACTTCATTTTGCCAATGGTAAGTGGAGGGTGAACAATGTGTTTGATGCCGATCAGCAGATGATAAAAATCCTGTTTGCAACGTTACTTCAAACAGAACCCCGTAGAGAAGTAGCTGCATCCATTCAGGACTCCGTCAGCAACCACATCAAAAACACCGGAAGAGAAATACAATTATATGACGGTGAAAATCTGGTAAAGCAATTTTGGGTAGGAGGCAACAATCGTAAAACAGAAACCTACTTTCAAATGCCGGATGGGGTGCCTTATGTAGTGCAAATACCGGGGTATCGGTTATACATTGCTTCTGTTTTTGAACTTCCGGCCATAGAATGGCGCGATAAGTGGATTTTTAATTTTAACTGGCAGAATTTTAAATCCTTAACAGCCACTTTCCATAATCAGCAGAAAGAAGACTTTGCAATAGCCATGCAGCAAACTTTTATTGGGATATCCGGAATGCCTGAAGCCGATACAGCCAAGCTTAACAATTACCTGGATGCGGTTTCGTTGGTGCAGGCTAATCGTTTTATTGTAAAGGGCGAGTTACCCCTCGATAGTTTGATTAAAGCCGGGCCAGAATTCAGTATACAAATTACAGACATTGCTAATCGTAACTATGTATTGGAAGTGTATTTACCCACACAAAAAGGGGCAGAGCCTTTAGCCAGATTGAATGAAGAAACCTGGCTTGTACTTAGCCGGGCCAACCGCGAAGCAATTGGCCGAAAACGAACTTATTTTGGCAAATAAACCAACCCGTTTATTCATTTTCAGGATTGGTTTTTCTTTATAACTTTACCGCCCTATACAACCACAAATTACTGATTTACAATGAAGTTTATTGTTAACTCAAGCTACCTGCTTAAGCAGCTATCCAATATCAACGGTGTAATTACTACCAACCCGGTAGTACCAATCTTAGAAAACTTTCTTTTTGAAATCGATAAAAGCAGTTTAACGGTAACCGCATCCGATTTACAAACTTCGATGATTACCGAACTGGGTATTGAGTCTAAAGAGCGTGGTAATATTGCCGTTCCGGCCCGTATTCTTTTAGATACCTTAAAGAACCTACCCGATCAACCGGTAACTTTTTCGATTGATGAATCAACCTACAGCATTGAAATTAGTTCAGATAACGGCCGGTATAAATTATCGGGCGAAAATGCTACGGACTTTCCAAAAGTACCTTCCGTGTCAAACGACTTCTCGGCCTCTATTTCAACCGAAGTGCTTGCCCGTGCCGTTAACAATACCATTTTTGCAACCAGCAGCGATGAACTTCGCCCGGCCATGACAGGCGTGTACGTAAACCTGGGCGAAAAGAACACCACATTTGTAGCAACCGATGGCCACCGACTGGTGCGGTATCGCAGAACAGATATTAAATCGGATAACGGAAACTCAATCATCATTCCGCGCAAAGCCCTTAACTTATTAAAAGCTACGTTGCCAACAGAAAATACCGATGTA
Source organism: Flammeovirgaceae bacterium UBA2786 (assembly GCA_002352225.1). GTDB lineage: Bacteria > Bacteroidota > Bacteroidia > Cytophagales > Cyclobacteriaceae > ELB16-189. Next base: position 32,522 of record DEIA01000040.1, on the reverse strand, counting down.
ACCATCGATTTCAACATGTCGAATGCGTTCTTCAAGTTTGGCAACATTCGCATGATCTGCCGTTTGATTGATGAGCGTTTCCCGGATTATGAAAATGTAATTCCTTCTCAGAACCCAATTAAGATGACAATCAGCCGTACAGATTTGTTGGGATCATTGAAGCGTATCTCTATTTATGCCAACAAAACCACCCATCAGGTTCGCTTAAAAATTACAGGAAGCGAGTTGCAGGTGTCGGCCGAAGATTTGGATTTCTCTAATGAAGCAAACGAGCGACTTTCCTGCGAGCATGAAGGTGACGATATTGAGATTGGATTTAATGCCAAGTTTCTAATTGAAATGCTAACTAACCTGGATACCGACCAGATTAAACTCAATATGTCGGCACCTAATAAAGCCGGTGTTATTCTTCCTATCGAAAAAGATAAAGGCGAAGACATACTCATGCTGGTAATGCCGGTTATGCTGAATACATACGCATAACAAGCATATCACTGTCCTTGAAATTAAAAGAGTTGCAAGCGCAACTCTTTTTTTTGAGCTTTTACGAAGCTGATAAGGTTACTTTAAGCACTTGTAATTCATCAATTTCTGAATTATCTTATCAAAAATTGTCTATGGAAGCATTTGGTACATGGTGGGAAGGGCTGAGCCCCATGCTGAAAATTTACTGGAGCATAGCAGTACCCTTTACGCTGTTCTTTGTCTTGCAATTAGCGCTTTCTTTTTTCGGAGCCGAATCGCCCGATGACTTGCCCGATGCAGAAATTGAGGCCGATCATGGCATACCATTTCAATTTCTAACCTTAAAAAATCTGATAGGGTTCTTTACCATTTTTGCCTGGACGGGCATTGCCTGTATTGAGGCCGGGTACTCTAATGCAGTATCTTTAGTTCTGGCCGTAATAGCAGGCTTGTTAATGATGGGCCTAATGGCTGGCCTGTTCTATTTAATGACTAAATCAGGTGCCGATGGTACCATGAAAATTCAAAGCGCAGTTGGCCAAACCGGTGAGGTTTATTTAACTATTCAGGCAAAACGGGCTGCGCTTGGTAAAGTGCAGGTGAAAGTGAGTGGGGCAGTACGTACCTTAGATGCCATGACTGACGATGAAGAACCTCTCGCTACCGGCCAATTAGCACGTGTTGTTCAGATTATAAATAATAATATCCTTTTAGTTACATCAAAATAAAGATAACGTATGTTTACCCTGCCCATTATCGCAATTGTCGGTCTCTTCATTTTTGTTATGATCACCACCGTGTTGCGGAGGTATAAACGATGCCCGTCCGATCGGATTTTAGTGGTGTATGGTAAAGTAGGAGGGGGCGGATCGGCCAAGTGTATCCACGGAGGTGCTGCTTTCATCTGGCCCGTGTTTCAGGATTATTCCTTTATGGATTTAACTCCTATTTCTATTGAAGTAAATCTTACCAATGCATTGAGTAAACAAAATATTCGGGTAGATGTACCATCAAAATTTACCGTTGGTATTTCTACCGAAGGCGGTGTAATGGAAAATGCAGCTGAGCGCCTGCTGGGCTTGCAGCGTCCGGATGTACATGCCCTGGCGCACGATATTATTGTAGGCCAGATGCGTTTGGTGGTAGCCATGATGGACATTGAAGAGATTAACACCAATCGCGATAAATTTTTGCTGAATGTGTCGCATAACGTAGAAGTTGAACTGAAAAAGATCGGTCTAAAACTGATTAACGTAAACATAACCGATATAAAAGACGAGAGCGGTTACATTGCTGCATTAGGTAAAGAAGCAGCAGCCAAAGCTATTAATGAAGCAAAAATTCGCGTGGCTGATCAGGAGCGACTGGGTGATATTGGTAAAACAGAAGCAGAGAAAGAACGCGATATTAAAGTATCGGAGATGGTGCGCGACCGCGATACACAAGTGGCTGTAACCATTAAAGACAAAGAGGTTTTAATTGCCGGTGCCAAACGCGATGAGCAGATTGGTAAAGTAGAAGCCGAACGCGACACCCGTATTAAATCAGCGGAAGCCAATGCGCTGGCGGTAACAGGAGAAAATCAATCTAAGATTGCGATTGCCGATTCGGATGCGAAACGTAGGGAACGTGAAGCCGAAGCATTGAAGAAAGCGATAGCCGCAGAAAAAGTGCAGGCCGCCAAAGCGCTGGAAGAAGCATATCTGGCAGAACAGAAAGCGGAACAGGCGCGTGCCGAGCGTGACCGGGCCTCGCAAAATGCCAACATTGTGGTAGCAGCCGAAATCCAGAAACAGAAAGCCATTATTGAAGCACAGGCTGATGCTGAGAAATTGCGCGAGCGTGCAAAAGGTGAAGCCGATGCAATCTTTGCCAAGTTGGAAGCCGAAGCGCGTGGTATGTTTGAAATATTAACTAAGCAAGCACAAGGCTTACAACAAATTGTACATGCTTCGGGTGATAATGCACGCGATGCGGTGTTGTTGTTGATTGTAGATAAATTACCGGAACTGGTTCGGTTGCAAACTGAAGCCATTAAAAATATTAAGATCGATAAACTTACCGTGTGGGATGGTGGTAATGGTGGAACAGGCGATGGAAAAACTTCTACGGCCAATTTTATTTCTGGATTATATAAATCCGTACCTCCGTTGCAGGAGATATTCAACATGGCCGGTATGGAGTTGCCCGAATACCTGAAAGGAAAGACCGCAGCCGAACTTCAGAAGATGGCCGATGAAGCCAAGGCTAAACAAATTCAACTGACGGAAGGAGAGAAGAAAGAACCGGGTAAAGAGAAGAAATGATGCTGGGCGGAGGCTTTTTGAAACAAGCCCATGATTCTTTTGTAAAGAACCGTGAGTTGAGAAAAGAAGCGACTAAGCTATCTATGAAGGATAGTTTGAGCTTCAAAACGAAACCTTCTCAATCGCTATCTGAGAATGATCCAATTATGTCAGCATCTGCCCGATCCTTGATGGTGCAGGAAATAAAAAGAGAAAACAGGAGATTTTTGATCTTAGCAATTCTGATCTCTTTTGCGGCACTGATTTTATTAGTTACACTATCCATGAATATTGCAAAACCAAAATGGTTATAGTAGCCAGTATTACAAGTCACAAATAGCTACTTATTTCAAATCCGAAAAATTAAAATTGGTCTCCGGGAATTTAGTGATAAACTTACCGTTTGGGACGGTGGCAATAATGGAACAGGCGATGGAAAAACTTCTACGGTCAATTTTATTTCAGGATTATATAAGTCTGTACCTCCGTTACAGATGATATTCAACCTGGCCGATATGGAATTACCAGAATATCTGAAAGGTAAAGTGGCCACTGAATTGCAAAAGATGGCTGATGAAGTAGAAGAGAAGCAAACCCAGTTGAGCGAAACGATTAAGAAGGAGAAAGGGAAGGATAAAAAATGAATATAAAAACTAATAAAAAGAGGTCAGGTTTGTAGCCTGACCTTTTTTTATGTTTGACGATTATTCTTTTTGTTTTTATAAATCAATAAAAAAACACTTCATCCACAAAGAGCCAACCCTTCTGACCTTTGCCACTATGCCAAGCTGGAAGTTTAGTTATGGGCTTAGCTACTACTTTGTAATAAGAATGCTTAGATGGGGGTAGCATCAAACTGATAAAACTCATTTGAGGTGTACGATAGGTCTTAGGCTCAGTAAATTTTTCTGTATGAATAAGCACTAACTTATTTTTATTCGTGCCAGCCCAAATCTGTATTTCGGTGGGAGGAAAGATATAAGCACCCAGATTATCGGCATAGCTTACTACAAATTTGGTAAGGGTTGGTGGATTATCGCCAAAATCGAACCCAGCTTCAAAATTATTATCGCGGAAGCCAAGCCATGCAGGCTCTTTGAAAATATCTACAAAACCTTTGCGCCCATCGGTAAGTGAACCAGCACCTTCGCCAGGGTATTGCTTGTCGGGTGGAGATAACAACTCAACCTGTAAAGGGTTAACACCTTCTTTATAGATGGTGCTTTCAAATACGTTGCTACAATACCAACCATCTTTACATGCGATAGCCCGAAGTCTAACAGTTTCGGTAATCTGGATTGGTTCGTGATAGGGTGTGCCATTTATGCTATCGGGGGCTGGGCCATCAAGGGTGTACCGAATTGTTACTCCGGGCAGGGTATGTTTTAGTTGAATCAAATCATTTTTTTTGAGTACACCTTCATTTACTAGAATAGGTTTACTCAAAGCCAAAATGCTTTCGTCTTTAAAGAGTGTATGAATGAATCTGATTTTTGGATGCGCTCTCTCCAGCTCAAGTTTATGGGTTTCACCAATGCTGGTATTCCAGATGTATAGGGTTTGAATGGCAGGTAATTCAAGAATGGGTTTTAATGATTCTACCGTAACTTTTGTTCCGGATAATGAAACTGATTTTAATTTTGTGCATGTCTTAAGATTAGAAAGGCCTGAACCGGTTATAGCGGTGAAATTTAAGTTTAGGATTTCCAGGTTGTTGAAAGCTGAAAGAAGGCTAAGATCATCATCACGTACCGGCATCTTGGAAAGATTAAGTGCAACGAGTTGCTCTTTAATTTTATTCAATTCTTTCAATGCTTCAATCTTAAAATATTCCTTTACAAAAAAATCAGCTTGCAATGCGGGGCTATTGGTGTATAAGGGAAAGATTGTACGGAATGGAGTGTTGAGGTTTTTAACCAAGTCAGCAGATGCGGGTTTGAATGTATAATCCGTGTTAGCGTCTGGTAACTTAGCCGTTACTGTATTTGCCAACAATACCAGGGTGTCAACTGGGTTGTAGTCGCTTATTTTCTTCTCGAATGCAGCCCCCGATTTAACCCATGCGTGTAATAAATTAATTTCAAATTGAGAGAGTTGGGGTTTGCCATCGGGTGGCATGTGGTTATCATGCTCAAGAGGTAACTGTATGTATTGAATCATACGACTGGAATCAGGATTGCCGGAAATGAACGCTGCACCACTTTCGCCTCCCTGTATAAACTTTTCCATTGATGTCATAACGAATTTCCCTTTCGCTTTTAAGTCGTTATGGCAAGAGAAGCATTTCTTATCCAGTATCGGTTTAACAGCTAATTGATATAATGAAGTATCTTGTAACGCAACGGATTGAGAAGTTTGGAGGGGCGCCAGTACAAAATTTTCTCCATGCGTGAGTACAGAGCCGGTGTGTCCCACAAAAATCAATAGGGCAAACAAAAGCACAATGCCTCCTCGTTTTAGTGCTTTAATTTCCGATGATGACTGATAGAATACTAAAACCACGTAACTGAGCCAACCCAATATAAGACCGCTTACCTTGTGGCGCTGTAAAGCTTCGCCATAGTCGCCCCCTACCGACAATAGCAGACCGAAAAAAGCGGTGAGTGATGCTGTTAGGGCAGCAATCACCAAGCAATACGACATCAATTTTCTGAATTGTTTAGCCTTAAATTGTGATCGAAGCATTAAAAGAAATACGGCCAGCACGATAATGCCAATGGGAAGGTGTAAGAGCACGGGATGTAAGCGCCCGGCAACCTGTAGCCATACCGGTAACACTATTCTATCTGCGAAAGCAAAAAGAAATGAAGTAAGAAAGAGAATAAAGAGCGTCAGGTTTTTTAAGGGGCTCATTAATTATGTCCGGTTTCTATGTCTGTTTTATGCAAGTAAACCGGGAACCAGTTTACCGGCCACATCAGTTAACCTGTAATAGCGGCCCAGATGTTTATAGGTAAGATGTTCATGATTTAAACCCATTAAGTGAAGCACGGTAGCATGAAAATCGTTTACATGAACCGGATCGCGCGCTATGTTGTATCCAAATTCATCTGTTTCACCATAGGTAGTTCCTGCTTTTACACCACCACCAGCCATCCACATGGTATAGCAGCGTGGGTGATGATCGCGGCCATAGTTTTCTTTTGAGAGATTGCCCTGGCAGTAATTGGTACGCCCAAACTCTGTACCCCAAATAACTAAGGTCTCATCGAGCAACCCCCGTTGTTTCAAATCCATTATTAATGCCGCGGTTGCTCTATCGGTATCCTGTGCCTGTAATGGCATTTCGCCTACCATGTTTCCATGTTGATCCCATCCCTGATGATACAATTGCACAAAGCGAACTCCGGCTTCAGAAAGTTTTCGGGCCAGCAAACAATTGGCGGCATAGGTTCCGGGTACCAGACAATCAGAACCATACATCTTTATAATATTGTCTGGCTCTTTGGTTAAGTCTGTTAAATCAGGAACAGCTGTTTGCATGCGGTAAGCCATTTCATACTGCTGTACACGCGCCTTTATTTCCGGGTCGCCAAATTCTTTGTAATTCAAATCATTTAATTGTGCGAGTTGATCGAGCATATTTCTGCGGTCAGCCCGGTCTCTGCCTTCCGGATCTTTCAGGTATAACACGCGCTCTTCGCTACTGCTAAATTGTACGCCCTGATGCACACTATCTAAAAATCCGTTCGTCCATAATTTCGAGTATACACCTTGTCCGTTACCCCGGCCACGTGAAAGCAATACACAGAACGCAGGAAGATTTTTGTTTTCACTTCCTAACCCATAACTCAACCAGGAACCCATACTGGGTCTGTTACCTTGCTGGGCACCGGTTTGCATAAATGTAAGAGCTGGATCATGATTGATAGCCTCTGTGTGCATGGTTTTGATAAAGCAAATGTCGTCCACCACCTTAGCTATGTTGGGAAACAATTCGCTTACCCACGCCCCTGAGTTTCCGTATTGATTAAACGTAAAGGACGAACCCACCAGCGGAAATTTGGATTGGCCAGACGTCATGCCGGTTAAGCGCTGCCCCATACGAATAGAAGCTGGAAGTTCTTCGCCAGTCATCTTGTTGAGCAAGGGCTTGTAATCAAAACTTTCTAATTGTGATGGGGCTCCATTTTGAAATAAATAAATAACCCGTTTTGCTTTTGGAGCAAAGTGTGGTAAGCCAGGCGAAGTAAGCGGTGATTCGGACTTTAAGAACAGATCGGGAATTAATAGAGAACCCAACGCAGCTGAACCAATACCCAAACTTAGTTTCCCCAGAAAATGTCTGCGCGTAAGATGAAATCGATGATCGGTAAATTCTTTGCTCATGGTTTCAGGTTTTGGTTATGGCTTCGTCCATGTTATAAATTGTTTGAATAACCTGCATTAACGCAGCGAGTGTAACTGTATCGCTTACGTTTTCATGCGGGAATTCTCCGGTCGCAATAAACTGAATGGCTTTATCGGGTGCAGCGCGAAAATTATTTTTTTCAGTTTCATAATAGGTCATCAAAACCGAAAGCTCGGCTTGCTTAACCTCGCGACAAACAATAGAAAGGAAGGCACGTTTAATTCTTTCTTCTTCTGAGGATTGATTCAACATCAGCCGTTCGGCCAATACCCGTGCAGCTTCCAGCATTAAGGGTTCGTTTAATAATAACAACGCTTGTAATGGAGTATTAGTAACTCCGCGTTTTACTTCGCACTGATCGCGGTTGCTGGCATCAAAAATTAGCATTCCGGGGGGAGGTACTGTGCGTTTAATAAATGAATATAGCCCTCTTCGGTATAGTTTATCGCCATGATCCTGAACATACCTTGCCAGCACGCCCCGCCCCGATGTGGAAGACTCCCAAATACCTTTTGGTTGGTACACTTTCATGCTGGGGCCACCAATTTCCTTTACTAATAACCCACTACTGGCCAAAGCCAGATCGCGTATGCCTTCGGATGTGAGCCTGATACGCGGAGCATGCGAAAGCCATACATTGTCCGGATCTTGTTCTACATGTTTTTTACTGATAACTGACGATTGCCGATAGGTAGCCGACATCACCATTTGTTTCACCAATCGCTTTATATCCCATCCGTGTTTTCTGAAATCAACCGCCAGCCAATCGAGTAACTCGGGGTGAGAAGGGAGTTCGCCCTGCATGCCGAAATCGCCACTGGTTTTTACCAGTCCGCGGCCAAAGAACTCTTGCCACATTCTGTTTACAAACACACGGGCGGTTAATGGGTGTTTTTCATCGAAGAGCCATTTCGCCAATGCCAGCCGATTGTTACCATAGGTGGATGAATCAAATGGAAGTATAATATCAGGTACGCCTATGGTTACGATTTCTCCTGGTGCATCGTATACACCCCTAACTAATATATGAGTGGGGCGCTTCCACGTGGTGTCTTTCATCACCATTACTTCAACCGGAGTAGTATCTTTTTTGTTGATAAAGGTGAGTATGTTTTGTACTTCTTCGTTCGTGATTTTTATTTTGGGCGGATCGGCCAGTGAAGCGAGTTGAATATCGCCCAGCAAACCTTTTTCGGGTACACGATTAAAGAAGGCAAACGTACGGTAATAATCTTTTTGCGAAATAGGATCGTACTTATGATCGTGGCAGTGCGCACATTCAAATGTTAACGCAAGAAAAGCTTTTGCAAAGGTGTTGGTTCTGTCGGTTACATATTCAATGCGATATTCTTCATCAATTACACCACCTTCTTGTGTTATCTTATGGTTACGGTTAAACCCAGTGGCCAATACCTGTTCTTTTGTGGGATTGGGCAACAAGTCGCCAGCCACCTGCCAGGTAACAAATTTATCATAGGCATAATTCTGATTGAAAGCATGAATTACCCAATCGCGCCACGGCCACATGGTACGTAATCCATCGTCTTGATACCCGTGCGAATCTGCGTAGCGGGCTACATCCATCCAATGCACAGCCATTTTTTCGCCATACTGTGGTTGGGCGAGTAACTCGTCAATAATTTTTTCATAGGCATTATCGGAGTTGTCGGCAAGAAAACGATCGTGCAATTCGGGTGAGGGGGGAAGACCGGTAAGATCGAGGCTTACACGTTTCAATAATCGTTCTTTGTCGGCTTCTTCGTTAGGCTGCAGATTGGCCATTTCAATTTTTTGCAAGACGAAATAGTCAATTTCATTTTTGGGCCAGGTTTCATCCGCTACCGATGGAAGTGTGTGTTGCGTTGGCGGAATAAAGGCCCAATGCGGTTTGTACTTCGCGCCCTGTTCAATCCATTTTTTGATTAACGCAATTTCATTCTGATTTAACGACAGGTTCGAATTGGGTGGTGGCATAACCTCAGAGGTATCAGATGCAGAAATACGAACATACACTTCCGATTTATCCGGGTTTCCTGGAATAATGGCATGAGCAGAAGGGTTGTCTTTAAGTGCAGCCCGTGCGCCTTCTGGTGTGTCTAAGCGCAGATTGGCTTTGCGCTGGTTGGCATCGGGGCCATGACATTTAAAGCAGCGGTCGGATAGGAGTGGGCGGATATGCAGGTTGTAATCTACTGAGTCTAATGCTTCAGCAGTTGATTTATCTTGCCTGCACCCGCTGATAATGACAGACGAAATAAGAGCAATACAAATGATTCCAACTAAAATCCTCATACCAGGTAGTTGAGGACTAATGTGGGAATTTTAAATGAGATTTGAAATGGATTTTATTCCACGAATTGAACCATTTCTCAATCCAGACTATGTCGTATTAACTTCTGATGGTGTGTAACATGATAAAACATTTTGCCTGTGCTTGATTCTAAAATATTCCAAGTCAGGTGCAAGCGTCCCGCTTGTATCTGACTTGGAAACAAAATCATTATAACTAAAACTTCAGACCGGATAGTGACCCGCCAATGGAGTGCCCGGAGTTTACACCCCAACGATTATTGGCACTTAACGAAGCGCTGGCAGCACTTACTTTTTCACCACTATCGGTTTTGATGCTGGCGGCTACGCTTCCGCTTGCCCTGTTTTTTACATACACACCCGAAAGCCCATCGTTATTTACCTCGATACCAACGCCAAATTGATCTTTTAAAGAAACCTGAACGGGTGCCATGTTTTCAAGTTCTTTTGGCATTACTTTCATTTCGGCATCTAAGCCAAGCTCAACACTGCCTTTTTTAAATCCGTTTGGATCTACTTCTCCGCTGGCAGTTATTTTTACGCCTTTAACGGTTGCTGTTGCACTGCCATTACCACTCACAAAATTTCCATCTTTATCAAATGATGCGCCCACTTCAATTTCTACTGCTTTTACAGTAACCCCAATAGAAGCCTGCTCTACATAGCCATCAAAATTGGCGGTAATAGATCCCTTGGCCGGAAAGAGAACAGGGTTTAAATTCATAGTCATTTTATTGCACCGCATAACAATGGTACCCAGGCCAGGCGAATTAATGGTGTTTAAGATATTGCAGTTTACTTCATCATAATCAGGAAGCGGTTGGTTTTTGTATGGCTCAATTTTTTTTTGGCCAGGGCAAATAAGCCCGGTATAAGATTCATGAGGAAGTTGATAGAGTTTGTCCAGAAAATTATATTTAATGTCCAGCATGGCTTTAAGTGCGGCAGCATCGGTTAAGGCAACATCTATTGAATAGTTCATCATCTGGTATGCTGAAGAAGTCAGGCTTGTAATAAGTGCTTCGTTGTGTTTCTGATTAAGGGTGTTTACCGCTTTCAGATATTTTTTAATAATAGGTAATTCTCCCTCACAACTATTGGAGCCTTTTGAAATTCCTTTAATTTTTTCGAAACGGATTTTCTCAGCTGCAAGCTCTTTCTCAAATTCAGTTTTCAATCTTGCTTTCTCTAACACGAAGGCTACTTCAGCTTCACCTTCTTTTTTTAATTTTGATCCGAAGCTTGTACTGTAGTTACTGAGCCTATCCAGTGCCTGGTGATAGTACGGTGGAAAATTGACACCACCCTTTTTGGCGGCCATGCTTGTAACCTTCTTCATTTCATAGTCCATTGCTTTACCGGCCATTACACTTTGTTGCTCAACTCTGTTTTTTTCTTCCAGTATCTGTTCTCTAAATGCATTCCATTTATCCTGCACGGCAGGTCCGGGTTCATCGGCATATTCTGAAGGCACAAGAGCTGAGTACGCTGCCAGATTAAAAGAGGTTGACGCGTATACTTTGGGAATAGTATATCCCGGATGTTTGAATTTATTTTTTTCAAGTTCTTTTAGTTTATTAATTTTTTTTTGGGTTATGCTGTGCTGAAGAGATTGTTTTAAGGCTGCCGCTGCTTCAGTTGTTTTTCCTTCTTTTTCCAGAATCAGGCATTTGGTGAAGTTAGCCTGGGGATGGAACGGATAAATGGCAATTGTACTGTCTAAATATTTTTTTGCCAGCACGCCATCGCCTAATTGAAGCCAGGCATGGGCCAGGTTATTTAAAATGGTGCTGTTCTTCTGATGCACCTGATTTAGTTTTTGAAGAATAGGTATAGCAATGTGTGCTGCACCTGTCATGGTAAGATAGGCTGCATAGTTATTATAATTATCGGCATTAGGTTGTAACTCTAATGCTTTACCCATCAGGTACACAGCCGATTCTTTCTGACCATACAACCACATACCATTTGCACCCGAAGCAAGCATGGCACCGGCATTCGGATCGGTCTTAAACTGTTGAATTAATTTATCGGCTACCAGTTTTGATTCTGGGTTGATTATACCCGCAATGGAAGAATTTTGTTTTTTAACAAAGTCTGCAAGTTGGGTTTTGGATAAAATGGTTTTTGGCAATGAAGCTATTAACTCTGTTTTCTTTGGAGGAATTACCATTCCTTCCATTTCTGCTGCTTCTGCAAGTTGCTTATCGGTAACCTTGGGTACATTTTTGAAGGAAGGAACCTTTATACCCATACTGTCCATCATGCGCTTGGTTTCAGGGTCCAGGTCATCCATCAATTGCTGAGCCTCTTTCATCATCTCTTCCATCTCTTTGGCTGTGGGTGCTTTCTCTTTCTCTTTCTCTTTAGGCTTAGGCTTGGTTTGAGCAAAACTCCATACAACAATGGTTAACATGCCGAAAATGATCCATACTTTTTTCATGGGTAATTAAATTAAGGTTGACACTTAAAAAAGAGCAACTCAGACCATCAAATCACGGTAAAAGATGAGGTATTAAAACTCCTCTTAAAAGGGGATTTTTGCTGACACCTGGTACTTTAAAAACAGGATATTGTTTACAGTATCCCATCTTGAACGATACGTTTGTGATCGGGTATGGCTTATAAAATAAAAACCCCCGCTGGTAGAGCGGGGGATTTCAAAGGGTTGTTGAAATACCGGTTACTTCAGGTCTGAAAAGTCAAATCCGGTTTCCAAAAATTTGGTAGTAAACTTACCTGACCGGAACGTTGGGTTATCCATTAATTTTAAATGAAACGGAATGGTGGTTTTTACACCTTCAATTACAAACTCACTCAGTGCGCGCTTCATGCGGGTAATCACTTCCTCGCGCGATTGACCCGTTACAATCAATTTACCAATCATCGAATCGTAATTAGGAGGAATTGTGTAGCCTGCGTATACATGGCTATCCACCCGCACTCCGTGCCCGCCTGGGGTATGCAGGTTTACGATCTTACCTGGAGAAGGGCGAAACCCGTTGCCCGGATCTTCTGCATTGATGCGACACTCCATGGAAAATAACATTGGGAAATAATTCTTACCAGAAATAGGAACACCGGCAGCTACTTTAATCTGTTCTTTAATAAGATCGTAGTTGGTTACTTCTTCGGTGATCGGGTGTTCTACTTGTATGCGGGTGTTCATTTCCATAAAGTAGAAATCGCCATGTTTGTCTACCAGAAACTCGATTGTGCCAGCACCTTCGTAGTTAATGGCTTTGGCGCCCTTAATGGCAGCTTCGCCCATGCGTTCGCGCAACTCCTGATTTATAATTGGACTGGGTGTTTCTTCTACTAATTTCTGATGCCTTCTTTGTATAGAACAATCGCGTTCAGAAAGGTGACACACCTTTCCATATTGGTCGCCCACTATCTGTATTTCGATGTGGCGTGGTTCTTCTACAAATTTCTCAAGATATAAACCGTCATTACCAAAGGCTGCACCAGCTTCGCGCTTGGCATCGTCCCATGCTTTTTTAAATTCCGATTCATCGTTAATAATGCGCATGCCCTTACCACCACCTCCTGCAGTAGCTTTAACAATAACCGGGTATTTTATTTCCTTGGCTATTTTCATGCCTTGCTCCATCGATTCGAGCAAGCCATCGGAACCGGGAATGCAGGGCACTCCAGCTTTTATCATGGTTGCTTTTGCCGTGGCTTTATCGCCCATAGAGCGAATCATTTCAGGGGTTGGGCCAATAAATTTAATTCCATACTCGTGGCACACCGAAGAGAATTCCGCATTTTCCGAAAGGAAACCATAGCCGGGATGAATGGCATCGGCATTGGTAATTTCGGCCGCAGAAATAATGCGTGGAATATTGAGATAGGAGTTTTTACTGGGCGCATCGCCAATACATACCGCTTCATCGGCAAAACGCACATGTAAACTTTCCTTATCAGCAGTAGAGTAAACAGCTACTGTTTTAATATCCATCTCCTTACAGGTGCGGATTACCCGTAGCGCAATTTCGCCCCGGTTGGCAATTAATATCTTTTTAAACATATGTTTAGATTCAAAATTTAAAATTCCGAATTCAAGATTGGTTTAGCCGGAAGGTTCCGTTCAATAATCTTAAACCCTCAATTCTGAATTGGAAATTAATCCAGTTCTACCACAAATAGTACCTGGTCGTACTCAACGGGCGATGCATTCTCAACCATCGCTTTTACTATAGTGCCTGAAACTTCTGATTCAATTTCGTTGAATAGCTTCATAGCCTCAATAATACATACCGTTTGTCCTTTTGAAATTTTATCGCCTACCGATGCAAACGCGGGCGAATCGGGGTTTGCCGAACGATAGAAAGTACCAATCATAGGCGATTTGATCTCTACCGTATTTTTACCGGTAGCAGGCTTCTCTACCTTGGCCGGTGTTTGTGTTACAGCCGGTGCGGTTACGGCTTGTGGTGTAACCGATACGGGTTGTGCAATAACGGGGGCCGAGGATTTGATTACTTTTTGATCGGGCTCACGTTTTACATGAAGTTTCAATTCTTTGGTTTCAATATCTACTTCATTTAAGCCTGACTGCGCAATAAAGTCGATAAGATCCCGGATTTCAGAAGTTTTCATTTCAGCTTTTTTTGTGGGTTCGTTTGCGCTGCTTGCGCTTTTTCCGTTAGAGGTTTTTTTTGTTGCCATGATTTATACTTTCACGCGTTCAATATATTCGCCAGTATCGGTCTTAATCTTAATAGTATCGCCTGTGTTTACAAATAACGGCACCCGAATTTCGGCACCCGTTTCGATGGTGGCAGCTTTGAGTGTACGGGTAGCGGTATCGCCAGCCAGACCAGGCTCTGTATAGGTAACATTTACTATTACATGCGCAGGTGGCTCGGCTGTAATGGGGTTAGTTCCATTTTCGAAGGCAATTAATAATGTAACTCCTTCTTTAATATAGTTAACGGATTGCCCCAGCAATACCTTGTCGATATACACCTGTTCGAACGTGTCGTTATCCATGCACACCAGACTATCGCCATCGGCATACAAATATTGGTATTCTTTGGTTTCAACACGTAATTGATCTACGGCATCGCCCGGACGGAAACGGTTTTCTACGATTTTGCCGGTGCGTACACTGCGCATTTTAACCTGATAAAAGGCTCGTAAGTTGCCGGGTGTGCGGTGCAAGAGTTCTTCTACTTGTACCACCTCGCCATTGTAGCGGATGTAGTTCCCTTTGCTCAGATCAGAAATAGTTGCCATAAAAAATCAAACTTTAATTTACAAATGAAATGGATAATGTCAATTTATGATGTAGGCGAGCGCAATACTTACTGGCCATTATAGGCCCATTTTACATAAACGGCTCCCCAGGTAAATCCTCCGCCAAAAGCCGCCATCAGAATGTTATCGCCTTTTTTAAGTTTCTTTTCATAATCCCACAACAGAAGCGGAATGGTGCCGGCTGTGGTATTACCGTAGCGTTCTATATTCATCATTACTTTATCTTCGCTAATACCCACCCGGTTGGCGGTAGCGTCTATAATGCGCTTGTTGGCCTGATGCGGAGCCAGCCAGGTAATGTTACCGGCATTCAGATGGTTGCGTTCCGCTACCTGTGCCGAAATGTCGGCCATGTTGGTTACAGCAAACTTAAATACCGCAGAGCCAGCCTGGTACACAAAGTGTTCACGTTTTGCAATAGTTTCAATTGAGGCCGGGTTACGGCTGCCACCGGCTTTCATGTGTAAAAACTGTTCGCCACTTCCATCGCTGCGCAGTTCCCAATCCATAACCCCAACATCTTCTGTGGTGGGTTCCAGTAACACACAACCGGCTCCATCGCCAAAAATAATACAGGTGGTACGATCGGTATAGTCTACGATAGCAGACATCTTATCGCCACCAATTACAATCACTTTTTTATAAACACCCGATTGAATAAAACTAGATCCTGTGGCCAAAGCATAAACAAAACCTGAGCAGGCAGCGCCCATATCGAAACTGAAGGCATTGGTTGCACCAATGGTACTGGCCACAATATTAGCGGTAGCCGGAAATGTCATATCGGGAGTAACGGTAGCAAAAATAATAGCGTCAATATCCTTAGGATCTGTTTTGGTTTTAGCCAGCATATCATGAACAGCTGCAATACCCATAACCGATACACCCTGGTTTTCGCCCTTCAGAATGCGTCTTTCTTTAATACCTGTGCGGGTGGTAATCCACTCATCGTTTGTTTCAACCATTTTCTCCAATTCCTGATTGGTGAGAATATAATCAGGAACGTATCCCCCAACTCCTGTAATAGCCGCTCTTATTTTACTCATAGTGTTTTTTGCGTGTAGGTAAATCTAAAACTTAACTGCTTATAAAAACAAAGCCCGATTGATAAACAATCGGGCAATAAAAATACATACGTTACGTGTGCTTTTCGGGATTACGAGAAGCTGATGGAAAATTAAATTGGTTTTGCTTTCGCAGAACGCGCATGGCGTATTATGCCAGTACTTCTTTTTCCATTACCACATTACCCTTAAAATACAACTTGCCTTCGTGCCAGAAAGCGCGGTGTGGTAAGTGGTTTTCGCCTGTAGTGGGGCATACAGCCATTTGCTTGGGAGTTGCCTTGTAATGCGTTCTTCTTTTATCTCTTCTGGTTTTCGAGGTCTTACGTTTTGGATTTGGCATAACCTATTCTGTTTAACTTTTACTTTATCTGTTCTATTTTAATTTCTTCAATTTTTCCCAGCGGGGGTCAATTTCTTCATTTTCTTTTTTTTCTTCTTCGTCATTTGAAGTGGAGTATATAAGAGATTGTTCACTTTCGGCTTCATTGGCAAAGCGTGGGTGCAGCCTCTTCATGGGGATGGCAAGTGCAATAAATTCGTATAAGTACTGCCCCAGGTCAATACTGTCCTGATCGCGTGTAATAATTACGATTTCATCGCTTATTTCTGCGGCTTCTTCTCCAAATTTAAAAACCATTTTACGGGTTTCAGTAATGGGAAAATCAAACGGTTCCAGCGTGCGATCGCACACCAGGGCCGCCTGGCCAGAAATCTTAAAATCCACTTCAATGAACGTCTCCTTTTTATCCAGAGTCACCTCAACATCAAAACGGCCATCCGAAATGGTTTCAGTACCGTACTTTTCAAAAAAACCTTTTCCAAGGTTGTAGTTGAAAAGATGGGCCTTATTACTCAGGCCAATGATATTAACTGCAAACTCTTTCAAACCCGAAGGTTTTTAAAATGAGCGGGCAAATTTATTAGTATTTATTGGATTTTCGCCTTTTTCGACCGGTTTTTTGAGTATTTTATAAAATCAATTCCGGTGGGCGGCTGTTATTACCAGTATTCTGCGAAAACTGTGCTTTTTAATTCTGCATGTGGCTTTTTATCCAAATTTTCTATCAGGTAATCCACTACATTTTTCTTAAATCCAAGCTTAATGGCAATGCTTTTGGTAAAAATAACTTCGCTTTCAAATACTTTCTGATCGGCAAAAATCAAACCGATACAATCTACCAGGTAATCAAACTTCTGGTCGTTCGAAAGTGCGCCCAGTGTATCAATAGGCTCAGGGTTGCGAACCAGTTGATTTACTTCATCTTCCGGGAATTTTCTGTCACTGGCAATTTTCAGGATCATTTCGCGCTCTGCCCGTGCAAAGTGTTTGTCTGCTTCTGCCAGTTGAATCAGGATGTTTAGTTTCTTTTTAGTAACAATATCCATTCGCTCCGTCTCACATGTTTGCTAGTAAAGTAGTTACTTATTGCGAATAATCCGCACACAGGCATATGAATGGTAAAAAAACCATGTAAGTTTTTTACTTTTCTACTATTTGTTCCATTCGGTTTTTAATAATGTCGCATGCAACATACATGGCTTGGCGCATAGAACTTTCGCTGGCCATATTTTTTCCGGCCAGGTTATAGGCTGTGCCATGGTCGGGCGAGGTGCGTACATAAGGTAACCCCGCTGTGTAATTTATGCCCGATTCGAACGATAAGGTTTTGAAAGCCACCAAACCCTGATCGTGGTACATGGCTACTATACCATCGTACTTGCTGTGTTGGCCGCTGGCAAAAAAGCCATCAGCAGGAAATGGCCCAAAGATCAATTTTCCTTTTGCTTTAAGATCGTTGATTACCGGTTTGATTACATCGAGTTCTTCGCGGCCCAGTAATCCTTCATCTCCTGCATGGGGATTTAACCCAAGAACGGCAATTTTTGGTTTATGTATCAGAAAGTCTTGTTTTAGGGAAAGCTCCATTAGCCGGATTTTCAACTCTACCCGTTCTTTAGTAATAAAGGTGGTAATATCTTTTACCGGTACATGTTCGGTTACTAAACCCACCCGCAGGTTTTCGCCCACCATTAGCATAAGGCTTTGACCGGCATTGAATTCTTGAGTTAAATATTCAGTATGCCCCTGAAACGGAAATTCTTCACCATGAATGGTGTTTTTATCAATTGGACCGGTAACCAATCCATCTATGTGCCCTTCTTTCAGCTCTGCCACTGCTTGTTTAAGACTTAATAATGCTGCTTTTGCTGTTTGTTTGGAGGGATGGCCGGGGTTTATTTCAATTACTTCTTCCCAGCAATTTACAACGTTTATAGCCTTGCCAAAATACTGACCCTTTACCTTTACCTGGCTGTAGTTAAATTCTTCAAGGCCCATCTGTTTGCGATAAAAGGAGAGGACTTTGGCTGATCCATATATTACAGGTGTAAAAAGGGTTAGCAGGCGGTTATCGGCAAGCGCTTTAAGAATTACTTCGGTGCCTATGCCATTAAGGTCGCCTATGGTAATACCGATGCGGGGCTTGTCTAAAGATGGAGTCATAAAAAATGAAATGAGTGTAGCTTGCAAGTTAACCGAAATTTAATCGGTTAGTAATTATTTCTAAGAATCATAAGAATAGCCTGGTTAATAATCACTGTTTTTAGTGGACATTTCTTGTTTTGAATTTATAGTGTGAAGTTTGTGTACAAATTCTCATAGCCGGATGGGTGTACGTCCTAAAAAATTTCTTGGTCAGCATTTTTTGAAAGATAGAGGTGTGGCGCAACGCATAGTAGAAGCTTTGCAGTTACCAGAAACAAACCAACAAGTAGTAGAGATAGGGCCAGGTACAGGAGTGCTAACGCAATTTATGGTAACCAATCCAAAGGTAGATCTACAGCTTATTGAAATTGATCGCGAATCGGTTGCTTACCTGAAAGAGAACTACCCTTCGTTGGTTAATAAAATTACCGAAGGAGATTTTCTTCAACTCGATTTAAAAGAAAAGTACCAAGCACCCCTGTTTATTATTGGTAATTTTCCTTACAATATCTCCTCACAAATCTTCTTTAAGATATTAGAACACCGCAATCAGGTAACACAAGTGGTGTGCATGCTTCAAAAAGAAGTAGCCGATCGGATTGCAGAAAAGCCCGGCAGTAAAACCTATGGCATTCTTAGTGTGTTATTGCAGGCTTACTATGATGTTACCTATTTATTTAAGGTGCCACCCGGAGTTTTTTTTCCACCTCCCAAGGTAATGTCGGCTGTTATCAGGTTAACCAGAAATAATTGTACGCAGTTAGGATGTAATGAAGAATTGTTTAAGGTTGTAGTAAAGCAGGCATTTCAAAACAGGCGTAAGACCTTGCGTAACGCGCTTAAAATTTTAAATTTGCCAGCCTCATTAATGGCTCATCCGCTTATGGATAAACGGGCCGAACAATTAAATGTAGAGCAATTTGTTTTTTTAACCCTTCAACTGGAGAAGCATCGTGAAGCAAATTGAGTTTGAGTTAAATAAGGAATTTCGGGATCGCTTCCAGGAGGCACTAAATGCGCGCGATAATGAATTTATCCGCACTTCGCTCGAAGAAGTTAATCCGGCCGACATTACAGCCTTGCTTTATGAATTTAATGGCGAGGAATCCAAGTACGTACTGGATCTGCTACCGGTTGATGTACGCGCCAAAATCATTAATGACTTAGATACAGAAACCCGCAAAAGTTTCCTTACCCATTATACGGCAGGTGAAATTACAGAAGTGGTTAATCACCTGGATTCGGATGATGCAGCCGATATTCTGAACGAGTTGCCCATTAAAACCAGCGAAGAGATTATTGCCAGCCTTGATGCAGATTTAAAATCGCAGGTAATTGATCTGCTGCGCTACGATGAAAATGTAGCCGGGGGGTTAATGGCTAAGGAATTAATTAAAGCCCGTGCCCATTGGAATGTGGTGCAATGTGTTGAGGAAATTCGCAAGCAAGCCGAAAACGTTACTAAATTCTATACTGTGTATGTAGTAGATGATTTTGATCGCTTCCTGGGCAAAGTATCGCTACAAAAGTTAATTCTAACCGACCCCCGCACGATTGTTAAAGACTTGCTGGACGAAGATATAGTATCTGTAGAAACCTATATGGAGGACCGGGAGGTAGTTGAAATTATGAGTAAGTACGACCTGGAATCGGTACCCGTTGTAAATGTACAGGGCCAGTTAGTGGGGCGCATTACAATTGATGACGTGGTGGATGTAATTACCGAACAGGCAGAAGAAGATCGGCAGTTAATGTCGGGTATTACCGAAGATGTAGAAGAAGATGACAGCGTGTGGCGTAATACACGTGCTCGCCTGCCCTGGTTATTGATTGGTATTTTAGGTGGGTTGATTAGTGCCCGTTTTATGGGATTTTTTGAAAAAGAGTTGGTGCAGGTAACGGCTATTGCATTTTTTGTTCCTTTAATTCAGGCAACTGGGGGAAATGTAGGTATTCAAACTTCATCGCTGATTGTTCAGAGTTTAATGAAACCAGGTTTTGTAGACGATGGCCTTTGGAAGCGATTGCTGAAAGTATTTAGCGTGGCATTATTAAATGGGTTATTCCTGGGGTTGATTGTATTTGGTGTAAACTGGCTTGTGTTTGGAAGCAATTCGCTTAATCTGGTGGTTTCTCTGGCATTGTTCTTTGTAGTGGTGTTTGCATCCTTTGTGGGTACCATAACCCCTATCATTCTCAACCGGTTTGGGATTAATCCGGCACTTGCATCGGGGCCATTTATAACAACCACTAACGATTTGTTGGGATTAGGAGTTTATTTCCTCACTATTCATCTATTATTGTAATTTCTGATTATAGCATAATCTACACGTAAGGTGATGTACTATTATTTTTTTAGAATATGGTGTGATTTGACTTTTTATTATTTATTTGAGACTTGTTGAGTGATGGTATTTGTATAGTGTTATGCCCCGCTTTAAGAAATTCAGACACACATTTGTAGAGCGTTTCAATATAATTATTGAAAAGCCATTGCTTACCTCTACCATTGTATTGGCTGGCGTAACAGTGTTGGTGCTTAGTTTGAGTATTTCGTATTACCTGAACGATTTCGATAACTTCTGGGGGCAGGTTTTAGCAGAGGCACACGGAATGATTTTCGATATTGCTATAATTGGTATTTTAATATTCTGGTTAAATCAGAACGGAGAAACCCGGCAGCGCATTAGAACCTATAAAGATGAAATTGACGATTTTCGGTTGTGGGAATCGGATGAAGCAGCCTTTCGAACAGTGGGTAATATTAAACGGTTAAACCGACATAAAATCCACGAGATTAACCTGGTAAACTGCCACCTGTCTCGTACTAATCTTAACTACGTAAACCTAAAAGGCTCTAATCTCAATTCAGCAAACTTCTCCAGTTCATCGTTGATTGAAACTAATATGGAGAATACCCGCCTTAATCAAACCAATTTTGAAAATGCTAACCTTAATCAGGCTATGCTTAAGGGTTCGTATGCAAGCGGTGCTAATTTTAAAGATGCGTTTTTAATTAAGGCGCAATTCGAAAATTCATTTCTGATAAAAGCAAATTTTAAGAATGCATTTCTAATGGAGGCAAATCTTTCGGGTAGTTACCTGATGGGTGCCGATTTTGAAAATGCCAGTTTATACAAGGCTGATCTGCGTGGTGTTAAAGGGCTAACCGTAGAACAACTTACAAAAGCCAAAACATTATACCTGGCTAAATTTGATGATGAAATTCTGGAAGAAATTAAACTTACACTGCCCGATCTGGTTGGGGCTTAATTTTGTTTTAGTGAATTAAAAGAATACTTTTGAAGTATAATTTAAACAACGGCTGAAAAGCCGTTGTTCTTTTTTTGTCAGATTCAGAACGAATGCTGACGAAATAAAAAACTGAATGTTATGAGTAAAAAGATTTCATACTACACGAAAGAAGGGCTGGATAGACTTACCCAGGAATTAGGTACACTTAAAACAAAAGGACGCGCAGATATTGCAAAACAAATTGCTGAAGCTCGCGATAAAGGAGATTTGAGCGAAAATGCCGAATACGATGCGGCTAAAGATGCTCAAGGGCATTTAGAAGCAAAGATTGCCCAGTTGGAAAACCTGCTTAGCAATGCGCGCTTATTAGATGAAACTAAAATTGATACCAGTATTGTATCCATCTTATCTAAAGTTACCATCAAGAATAAAAAGAACGGAGCTTCGGTAACGTATATGTTAGTTTCCGAAGAAGAAGCTGATCTTAAAGCGGGTAAGATTTCAACGCAATCGCCTATTGGCAAAGGACTGCTGGGAAAAAAGAAAGGCGAT
>DEIA01000040.1:0-10417 GCA_002352225.1 Flammeovirgaceae bacterium UBA2786 | reverse complement strand
TTTGCGCAACGCGTGGCAAAGGCTGTAAAGAAATCAATTCCGTGTAAACGGATAGGCGTAGCTGTAATTGGTTTGGAGGTACCCCACACCCACGTGCATCTGGTGCCATTAAATACGATGAACGACATTAATTTTACAATGCCCAAAATTAAATTACCTGCCGAAACGATGCAGGCTATTGCCGATCGGATTAAATCAAATCTGTAATCAGATAAAATCAATATCCACATTGAGTGGATAGCGCATCAGAAATTCAAGGGCTTCTTCCACCGTCATACCTTCAAACAGTACTTTGTATAACCTGTCGGTGATAAGTGCGCGTACTTTGTAATGATCGGCACACTTCTTGGCGATTCGTACTGTGTTTACACCCTCAGCCACCTCAGTCATATCGGCAAGAATGTCGGATAGTTTTTCACCTTTCGCTAATCGATATCCTACTGTAAAGTTCCTGCTCATTGGGCTGTTACAAGTAGTTACCAGATCACCAATACCGGCTACACCAAGAAATGCTTTTAAATCGCCACCAAGTGCACGCCCGAGGTAAACCATCTCTACTGCTCCGCGACTGATCAATAATCCTTTTGCATTTTCGCCATACCCCAATCCGCTTAACGCGCCCGATGCAATCGCGATGATGTTCTTAAGTACTCCGGCAATCTCAACGCCAACAATATCATTATTTTCATATACCTGAAAGCGGTCGTTTCGCAGCAGGCGTTTTCCTAATTGAATTACCTCGTTGAAATGGCTTGCCACTACCGTTGCACCGGGTTGGCGTTGTGCTAATTCTTTTGCAAGGTTTGGTCCGGCCAGGCAACCCACCCGTACTACCACGCTTTCTTCCTGAATTACTTCGCTCATGGTTTTTACCTGTTGGCGGGTAAGTTTGGTTACGTTCTCAATTAATTGCCCTTCGGGTAAGGTAATGTCAAAACCCTTAGTGCCGTGTATCAGAATATGATAGGGTTGCAGGTAGGGTGAGAGTTGGCGCATCATTGCACGAAAGTGCTGAGAGGGTACTATAGGAAACAGTACATCGCATTCTTTGGCCAGGCGTTGTAAGTCATGCATAGGTTCTACATTTGCATGAAGAATGTACCCTTTATTTTGATTCTCGGATTTAATACGGGTAGCGGTTTGCTCATCGCGTGTATAGAGTAATACCTTACGGTTTAACGCAAGTATGTTGGCAATCACCGTTCCGAAGTTGCCCGCACCAATNNAAGATCTTTGGTAATAATGTTGCCCTTCTTGTTTTTGAGCAACGGTCGTTTTAAGTGAAAGATGCCCACGTTCTCAATACCCAACTTTATTACCTGATCTACTTTTCCTTTCAGGTGTGTGGCATGGTAAACTTTATTTTGATCTTTTAGTTCATAGATTTTTTTACGCACCCGCTTAAAGGTTGCGCGAAATTCTTCGTAGTCCAGTTCAAGGTCTTCTTCTGGTAAACGGAGTAAATTGAATAGATCCAGTTTAGCATATTTCTTTTGCCACATTTCGAATGCAACAAAAGCTGCCAGATGACTTGCGAATACCCGGTTGATGCGATGGTACTCTGTAACAATACGCTGGCTTAGCATGCGGGTGTATTCATCCTCGCGTTGCTTATCATCGGTTATACTTCCATTTGAAATAAAATAACCGCGCGTATCGATAACGCGACCCTGCGCGTCTAAACTGTTTCCTTCATCATCTACATAATTGCCCATTACATCCAAACCGGGTCCTATTGAAACAGAAATGTTTGAGCCTTTGGTAAAGAATTTGAACATGAAGCGCAATAGCTCCATGCTTCCATACTTATCCTGTTCGGGAAAATATTTATCCTGACCTTTTACCTGCAGATAATCTTCTATTAAGTCTGGCGCCTCTAATACAAAGTTGTAGTTGAGTGTAACGGGTACTACAAAAATTTTCCGAACCTCACCCTCAGGAGTTTCCTGATAGAGGTTGCGTTGAGCTTCAATGGCTGTACTGAGCAAGCCCAGCTTCAATTGCTTTTCAACTAAACCCGAACGGGAGCGCGTTCCGCCCGGGAAAAATAAACTATGTGCACCTTTTTGAATTGCCAGACTGGAATACATCTTCAGCGTTTCCAGATAGGGGAGGTTCTTTTTTCTTCGGTCTACTTTGTAGGCCCCAAGGCTATTCATAAAGTAAGCGAATATTTTTATATTGAAAAGGTTGAGCCCTGCTCCGTAAATAAAGGCAGGCAAGCCAACAGAATGAATAACCCATCCAATCAGTATCGAATCGAGATTGCTGAAATGAGTGGGTACCATTACAACGGTTCCTTTTTTGGCCAAGCTGCGCAACATCTTTACTTTGCCTACTACATGAATTTTATCGCGAAGCGTGTATTGATTGCGAAAAAATGCTCCGAATTTTTTTACCCGTGCACCATTAAGCAATCGCTGAAACCAGAATTTAACTACTTCGCGTGTAACGCGATAGGAGTTGGGTTTAAAATTACCAGCAATCTCGTTGGCATACCGATGTACAATTTTTTCGAGCAGAGCGTCTTCTGTGGCACTGGTTGTTTCAGCGTTTTTAGCACTTAAACTAACCAGTTCATTTTTGATATACGACCAAAAGCGACTATCATCTTTAGGGTCTACGCGCCAGCGGTTTCGTTTAATGCGGTTTTGTTCGCGGTAAGCGGTTGCTTCCAGTTCATCAATTAGCTGCTTGCGCGAGGGGCGTAATATTTTAATACGTTCTATTGCTTGCCGGGTTACCAACTCAACAAACTCCTTTCGGTTTTTGCTTAGCTGATATACAGGCCAATCGGGTATACCGTGAAGTATAGGTTCGTATTTTTTATTCTTATTTTTCTTTTCTTCCAGTAATTCCATTCCTGTAAACTAATGCGGATGTCAAAGGTAAGGGCTGGCGGGTCAATACCAAAAAGGCTAGGGTAGCCGCTGTATAGCCTGCCCCAGTGCACCTGCCATCTCGCGAAAGCGGTTGGCAGCCGTGTTTAGAAAATCGGCACTTAGAATTTCATCTATGTCGGCTTCGCTGGTTAAATCCCATTCGGGTATTTTAAAAGTTTGTTCGAATAATTCCCACTCTAACTTTATCAGGTACCGGTTATTCCAGTGGTAAAGGGTAATCTTGATTTCGTCCTTCAGAAATTCTTTAATGATACGCATAGCCTTAATTGTTAAATTTAGAGAAATTATTGGTAGCCAAAAGCGTAACCATATATTGTTGTGCGAATGGCAAATATTTAAGCGGGTAATGCGTTAATAGAATCGGGTTTGGTAAGGCTAAGTATTTATTGTTACTTGTATCTTAGCGTGCAGATTGGTTGTTTTTAAACGGTGAAAAATCAGGGCATCAACATGTTAAGCAGGGCGATCAGATTATTAGGGTTGGGGCTTTTTTTAGCAAGCTTTCCGGTTTCAGTTTGGGCTACTCACATTCGCGCTGGCGAAATTACACTACGAAGAGACGATTGTAATTCGCTTAAATTTTTTGTAACCATCAACATGTATACCGACACGGGTTCGCCTATCCGCTTTGGCGATGGTGAGTTACGCTTTGGCGATGGAACGGCTCCCTTTATAACCCCCGAACTCGCTAATACTTTTCCTCCCGAACTTAACCTGCCGCAGGAAGTTGGCTTTGTAACGTTTACAATTGAACATACCTTTCCCGGCCCCGGGCGGTACGTTATTAGTTACCTGGAGGCTAATCGAAATGAAGGTGTGTTAAACATGGCCAACTCTGTTAACACTACCTTTTATATTGAGACTCAAATTATTATTGATCCGTTTTTGGGGTGCAGTAATACTCCGGTGTTGTTAGTTCCCCCTATCGATAAAGGATGTACGGGTGTAGCGTTTTTCCATAACCCCGGAGCGTATGATCCGGATGGAGATAGTTTATCGTACGAGTTCACTATTCCTAAGATGGATAAGAATTCTAATGTAATAGCCTACCTCGATCCGAATACCAAGACATTTTACGATCGCATAGGTTTGATTTATGGATCGGCCAATGAAGCCGGCAATGGAGAACCTGATTTTGAAATAGATCCTGTAACCGGAAATATTACCTGGGATGCACCCGGGGCACCAGGCGAGTATAACATTGCATTTAAAATAATTGAATGGAGAAAGGTGAGTGGAGTTTGGGTGCAGCAAGGATATGTAGTGCGTGATATGCAGATTATTGTGGAAGATTGTTTGAATCAACGCCCCGAACTGGAAGTACCTTCTGATTTTTGTGTAGTGGCAGGCGAAACGATAACATTTGATGTGTTTGGTACCGATCCGGATTTTGACAGTGTGAAAATCGAAGCCTTCTCCCAGATTTTTTCCGTTAACCCATCTCCTGCAACCTTTACGCCTTCACCTATTAAATTTCAATACACCGCATCGGGTATAAAGGCCGTTCAAACCTTAAACTGGAATACCACCTGCGATCACATCAAAGACCAACCCTATCAGATAAATTTTAAAATCACCGACAAGGGAAGCCCTTCTCTGGTGCAATTTAAAACTGTAAATATCAGAGTTGTTGGTCCTCCTCCTGTTCTGCAAGCCCCTGTGCTAAACCTGGCTACCCGATCGGCTCAGATTACCTGGGTAGATTACGCGTGTAAAGACAAAGCTGTAAGTATGCAGATCTGGCGTAGAGTCGATTCGTCAACCTTTGTTCCGGATTGCGTTACCGGTATGCCCGATTTTCTTGGGTTTTCCTTAATTGGAACAGTACCCATAAGTACAACTACATTTAATGATAATAACGGAGGAAATGGATTAGCTTCCGGGGCAAAGTATTGCTATCGGCTGGTGGCGGTATTTCCTCAACCGGGTGGAGGTGAAAGCCTGGTATCTCAGGAAGTTTGTCTGCCACCCATTCTGGCAGATTTACCAACTATTACCAATGTTTCGGTTGAAGTAACAAGTCGTACAGATGGGCATATTTTTATCCGATGGACAAAACCCTATGAAGCGGACCCGGGTCAGTTTCCACCACCCTATACTTACGAACTGCACAGAGCTGAAGGTTTCTCGGGTAACATTAATTTAACACCGGCATTTCCGGGTAGAAGGTCAGACCCCGATACCACCTTTTTAGATACGCAGCTCAATACACAAGACCTGATCTATAACTACCGGGTTACAGCATATGATGCTAATAATGTAAAAGTTGGCGAATCGGCTACAGCCTCTACCGTAAGGTTAGAAACCGCCTCTAAATTTCAACAAATAGATTTAACGTGGAATGCCGATGTGCCCTGGGCTAATAATTCACAAAGCTATCCGCTGCACGATATTTTCAGAGGCCCCGAAAATGCTACCGAAATACAAATGGTATTTCTGGATGATGTAAATGTAACGCAAGCCGGATTTAATTATATAGATGAAGGTCCGCTACAAGAAACGGAGGAATACTGTTACCGGGTACGCACACGCGGTACATACGGTAATCCTGAAATTAGCGCTCCCCTGGAAAACTTTTCGCAAATTATTTGTGCTACACCTAATGATAATGTGCCGCCCTGCAAGCCACAGTTTACAATGACGGGACAGGATTGTGCCGACTTTATGGAATCAGCATCATGCGGTGTAAACTTATACAGTAACACATTATCGTGGCAACGCCCGGCCGACCTAACCTGCCGCGATGACATTCGTAATTACAAAATACTAATGGCTAACCGCCTTACAGAAGAGTTTACAGAAATAGCTGTAGTTTCTGATACATTCTTTATCCATTCCAACTTGCCTTCTTTTGCGGCTTGTTATAAGATTGTAGCCGTAGACCGGGCAGGTAACGAAAGCGAAGCGAGTGATATGTTCTGTTTCGACAATTGTCCGTATTATGAGTTGCCTAATATTTTTACGCCAAATAGCGACCAGTGTAATGATTTTTTCAGCGCATTTAGCGATAGAATTGGAGCGGTAATAGGCGAGGATGGTGTGGGGCCTTGCGGGCAGAATCTTAATGATTTACGGAAACGTTGCGCACGTTTTGTGCTTAAAGTTGATGTAAAAATTTTTAACCGGTGGGGCAAAGAAGTGTATCGGTATACTTCAGGTGGCGAACGTTCTATTTATATAGACTGGGATGGCCGCGATAGTGGCGGCAAGGAGTTGGCAAGCGGCATGTATTATTACAGTGCAGATGTTACGTTCGATATGATTGACCCTGCCCAACAAAATAAAGTTATAAAAGGATGGGTACAACTGGTGCGGTAGAGCATCCGGTAATTTTGTTTGATGGGGTTTGCAACCTATGCAATAATTCTGTTCTGTTTGTAATTAAGCGCGACCCAAAGAAAAAATTTAGGTTTGCATCTCTTCAATCTGAATTTGGAAGAAATCAAATGCGCAACTTCAGGTTAGATGATTCTGAACTGAACAGTGTGTTACTGGTTAAACAAGATAAGCTTTTTCAAAAGAGTAATGCTGCACTTGAAATAGCCCGCCAGCTAACAGGTGGATGGCCCTTGCTATACGGGTTTATAATTATTCCGTCATTTATCCGCGATGGAGTTTATAATTGGATTTCCCGTAATCGATACCGTTGGTTTGGCAGAAAAGAGGCCTGTATGATTCCCACACCCGAGCTGAAGGCCAGATTTGTAGCGTAAACTACATTTTGATCTTATCGCAGCATACAGTAAACTGCATTCAAATTTCACACACATGATTGCATTTGTTTTTCCGGGGCAAGGCGCCCAGTTTACAGGAATGGGTAAGGAACTTTATAATGCTAACCCTATAGCTAAATCACTTTTTGACAAAGCGAACAATATTCTGGGTTTCAATATCACGGAAATTATGTTTTCCGGATCGGCCGAAGAACTGAAACAAACCAAAGTAACACAGCCGGCTGTATTTATTCATTCTGTTGTAACAGCCCTGGCACAGGATTCAATACAACCGCAGATGGTGGCTGGCCATTCGTTGGGCGAATTTTCGGCCTTAGTGGCCAACCAAACACTTTCCTTTGAAGACGCACTTAAGCTGGTTTATAAACGGGCAATGGCAATGCAACGCGCGTGTGAAATTAATCCTTCTACCATGGCGGCCATACTAGGGTTGGATGACACAAAGGTTGAAGAGGTTTGCGCCTCTATAACCGAAGAGATTGTGGTGGCAGCTAATTATAATTGCCCGGGCCAGTTAGTGATTTCGGGTTCACTAAAGGGAATCGATATTGCATGCGAAAAACTTAAAGCTGCAGGGGCCAAGCGTGCAATGCCATTGCAGGTGGGGGGAGCATTTCACTCGCCCTTAATGGAACCGGCCCGTGAAGAATTGGCTGCCGCGATACAGGCTACAGCCTTTAGTACTCCGGTTTGCCCGATTTATCAGAATGTAACGGCTTTATCCTCTACCGATGTTACAGTAATCAAAAAAAATCTGGTCGATCAGTTAACAGCGCCTGTACGTTGGACTCAACTGGTACAGAACATGGTTAAAGACGGTGGCCAAAAATTTGCTGAGTGTGGGCCAGGAAAGGTACTACAAGGGTTGGTTAAGAAGATTGCACCACAAGCCGAGGTGTTAAGCCTGTAATTTTGTAACCTCAAAACCATCAGGACATTCAGCAAGAAGTTGTTGATGTGTTTTATTGAATACCGGATGAATAAAATCGGGAAGGATTTCTACCAACGGAATAAGAGTAAAGCGTCTGATGTGCAAGGCCGCATGAGGAAGGGTAAGGTGTTCGGTGCGGAGAATCTGGGTTCCCAGGTATAATAAATCAATATCGATTATACGAGGCCCCCATTTTTTGGACCGAATGCGTCCCATTTTACTTTCTATGTCCAAAGCAATTTTAAGCGCCTGGTGCGCAGTACCACTGTATGGTATTACTACTACCTGGTTCAAAAAATCGGGTTGATTGATTTCGCCCCAGGCCTGAGTTCTGTAAACGGATGAGGCTAATTCAATCTTTCCAAAGTGATGTTCAAGGCTAAGCATGGCGTTTTTTAACACTTTGTCGCTTTCGCCCAGGTTGCTGCCAAGTAACAATATTAGCGGGGTTGCGTTCATTCTCTTGCGAAAGATAGGGTGTCGCTTTATATCCCGTGCTTCTTTCTGTAATTTTCGGATTCTTAATTAACTAATCCATGAATTTCTTTAAGACATTTTTAGCTTCATGCCTGGGGTCGTTGCTGGCATTTATTGTTTTGTGCGTGCTGGGCTTTTTTCTGCTGGTGGGCATGGTTGCCAGTTTTTCAGATAGTAATCAACAGGTGGTTGTAAAAGATCAATCTGTTTTGCACTTGAAACTGGATGGTACCATAACAGAAAATGAAATTGAAGATCCGCTTGAAGATATGCCAATACCCGGAATAGTTTCTTCTACCGGATTGCTGCCCCTTAAGCGCGCTATTAAAAATGCAAAAGACGACTCAAAGATTAAAGGAATCTACCTGGAGGTAGGTACGCTTATGGGCGGCTATGGAGTTGCCCGGGAATTGCGCGAGGCGCTTGTAGATTTCAGGAAATCAGGTAAATGGATAATTGCATATAGCGAATATTATACTGAGTCGGCTTATTATCTGGCTTCTGCTGCCGACAAAGTTTACCTCAATCCCGAAGGTGAGTTAGAGTTTAATGGTCTTTCGGTAGAGGTTTCTTTTTTTAAAAAATTGTTTGACAAACTGGATATTAAGCCGCAGATTTTTCGAGTAGGGGATTTTAAAAGTGCAGTAGAGCCCTTCATGCTAGATCGTATGAGTACTGAAAATAAACTTCAGCTTAACGAAATGATTGAAGATATTCATCAGACTATTTTAAACGATGTGTCGGCTACACGCAATATTGACGGTACACGCTTACGCGAAATTGCCGACAAGATGTTGGTGGTTAACACTGCTACATCTGTTGAATATGGCCTTGTTGATTCGCTGGTTTACTTCGATCAGGTACAGGCAGAACTGCGCAGCCGGTTAGGGCTATCGGATAAGGCAAAAATAAACCTTGTTAAATATGGTAAGTATAAGCGTAGTCTATCAAACCCATCCTCATCTAAAAACGAGATAGCCGTAATAGTGGCCGATGGAGAAATTGTTTCCGGTAAGGCGCAAGATGGATTAATCGGGTCAGATACTTTTGCAGAAGAGTTACGTAAAGCCCGTACAAATGATCGGATTAAAGCAATTGTGATTCGAATAAACTCTCCTGGCGGCAGTGCACTGGCATCGGATGTAATGTGGCGCGAGATTAACCTGGCCAGCGAAGTAAAACCTGTAATTGCATCTATGTCAGACTACGCGGCTTCGGGTGGGTATTACCTGGCTATGGCCTGCGATACCATAGTTGCTCAACCCACTACTATTACCGGGTCGATTGGTGTGTTTAGCGTGTTGTTTGATATGAGTAATTTTCTGGATAACAAACTGGGTATTACGTTTGAAGAGGTGAAGACTGGTGAAATTGGAGAACTCATTACCATGACGAGACCACTAAATTCGGTTGAGAAAAATATTTGGCAAAAGAAGACCGAAGAGATTTATAAAGGATTTACAACCAAAGCTGCTGCGGGAAGAGCTATGCCTGTGGACGAGTTGATGAAAGTGGCATCGGGCCGGGTTTGGACCGGCACTCAAGCCAAAGAACGAGGGTTGGTAGATGTACTGGGCAACTTTGAAACAGCGGTTACCCTGGCGGCCGGAGCAGCAGGATTAGGTGAAGATTACAGACTAAAGTATTACCCTATACAGAAGAGTTTCTTTGAGCAGTGGCTTGGCGGGTTAGAAGAAAGTGCCGAAACCCGCATGCTAAAAAGAGAATTAGGGGTCTATTTTGATACTTACCAATACCTGAAAAAATTGAAAAATTATCAAGGCAGCCAGATGCGAATGCCCTATGAATTAACCATTGAGTAGGTAAAATATAATGTAAGATTACCCCCCGAAATTGTAAAAAACGGGTATTTTTTGACATACAGCGGCCCCCTTCCCACATGGGAATTTTTGTTTAGCCTTACCGGTGAAGAAGCAATCACAGAGATGGAGCCTATGAAGGAGCGGTAAATGTATGTATTAATTGCTTTCGCAAATACTACTTCCCTAACAAGGTGGAAAGATTATTCAAAATGATAAGGGTAAACAGGCTACCTTCGTAACCGGGAATTCACCCTTCGTTCTTTGAATTAATCCTTTAAGGCAAAACCTCCGCTGTTAGTCATACCTTCAACTTCTTTCTGGGCTACAGGTTTGGTAGTATTATTTACTGACTTGAAAGCCACCAGGGATGATACCGTGATCACAGCCGCAGCTAATACAATGATTGATTTGGTTTTCATATTAATTAATGTTTTGGGTGTCCTAAAATTTTACAATTGATTATCCTTCTTTAATTGGAGAGCCTCCGTTGTTATGTGATTCTTTCTTAGGAGCTACATCTTCATCGGTGCATGAAGTGAAAGCGATGGC
>DEIA01000038.1 GCA_002352225.1 Flammeovirgaceae bacterium UBA2786 | reverse complement strand
ATTCTGGGTGTGCGCACGTTTCCATCGCTCAAAAATAAAGAAGATGATTACAGCGAACTTTATATTAATCAGTTTATAAAGTATGCCGGTGTTCCCATTTTAAGTTTAGAAAGTGCCACGCTGCATCCGCTTCAAAGTCTCACTGATCTGATTACTATTCAGGAAACGTGGAATTCCTCCCCTCTCCCACAGAGAGGGGCCGGGGGTGCGGTCAAACCAAAAATTGTACTTACCTGGGCTCCGCATGTAAAAGCATTGCCGCAATGTGTAGCCAATAGCTTTTCACAATGGATAAACGCCTGGGGCCAGGCTGATTTTGTGATCACCCATCCGGAAGACTATGAACTGGATAGCAAGTTCACAAAAGGAGCAACCATTACGCATAATCAAGATGAAGCATTGAAAGATGCCGATTTCGTTTACATTAAAAACTGGAGTACCTACAAAGACTACGGGAAAATTTATTGTAACGATCCGGACTGGATGCTGACTAACAAAAAACTTGCTCGCACTAACAACGCTAAAATTATGCACTGTTTACCCGTTCGCAGAAATGTGGAACTTAGTGATGAGATTTTGGACGGACCAAACAGCCTTGTTACCCAACAAGCCGGCAACCGGGTGTGGGCTGCGCAGGCTGTGTTAGCGGAGTTACTAAAAGCAAGTGGGCAGTAAGCAGTATGCAGTCGGCACTGCCTACTGGTAACTGCCAACTGCCTACTTTTGACAAATGATATGAATAAACTTTATATAATTAAGATTGGGGGCAATGTGTTGGACGATGAGAAGGCATTAAAAAATTTTCTCAATGACTTTGCTACCATTCAGGCGCCAAAAATTTTGATTCATGGCGGAGGAAAAATTGCAACCAAGTTGGGCGATCAACTCGGCATTCAATCCAACTATGTAAAGGGAAGACGCATTACCGATGCCCCCACGTTAGATTTGGTAACCATGGTTTATGGGGGTCTTGTGAATAAACAAGTTGTTGCTTCGCTTCAAAATCTTCATTGCAATGCCATGGGCGTTACCGGTGCCGATGGAAATTTAATTAAAGCAAAAAAACGCCCGGTGGGTGATGTNNAGCAAACATTTTGATGTGCGATTACTATTTTGTTTTGAGAAAGAAGGCGTGCTGCTGGATGTAACCAAACCTGACTCGGTAATCCGGAACCTGAACTATAATTTATACAAAGAGCTTTTAGCTAAAGGTTCTTTTCACGATGGCATTCTTCCAAAACTTGAAAATGCATTCAGTGCCATTCAATCAGGGGTAAAAGAAGTTTTAATTGGTGAACATACACATCTGTTGGCCAATACCGGGTACGATACAAAAGGAACCCTCATTACCCAGGCATGAGAGAACACCTGACTTTTATTGCAATCGATCTGCTGCAGCAACTCATTGTTGCTCCTTCTTTCAGCAAGGAAGAAGACAAAACAGCTGGTCTGCTTATGGGGTTCTTCGAGCATCATGGCATGAAGGCTTTTCGTAAAGGGAATAATGTGTGGGCCATCAATGAACACTTTGATGCAACCAAACCTACGCTGTTGCTTAATTCACATCACGATACCGTTAAACCCAATCCGGGCTATACCCGCGATCCGTTTGCACCTCATATTGTAAACGACAAACTTTATGGATTAGGAAGCAATGATGCCGGTGGTCCGTTAGTATCGCTGATTATGACATTCTTCTATTTCAGTCATCAACCTAACCTGAAATATAATTTAGTGATGGCTGCCACGGCCGAAGAAGAAATTTCCGGCACAGGTGGCATTGAATTGATCTGGAACGATTTACCCAAAATTGATTGTGCCATTGTAGGCGAACCCACGTTAACTGAAATAGCGGTAGCCGAAAAAGGATTACTGGTTTTGGATTGTGTTGCGAAAGGCAAAGCAGGGCATGCCGCCCGTGAGGAAGGCGTTAATGCAATCTACACAGCGCTGAAAGATATTGAGTGGTTTCGCACCTATTCATTTCCAAAAGAATCAGAAACATTGGGCAAAGTAAAAATGTCGGTTACGGTAATTCATGCCGGGCAAGCACACAACCAGGTTCCTGCCGAGTGTAAATTTACGGTTGATGTACGCGCCACGGATGCCTACACGCTGGAGCAAATTCTGGAAACCGTTAAGCAAAATGTTTCGTGCGAAGTTACACCCCGCTCGCTAAGGCTTCGTCCATCCGGTATCGCCAACGATCATCCATTGGTAGTAGCCGGCAAATCAATAGGGAAAAAATTATACGGCTCTCCCACTACATCCGACCAGGCGTTGATTCCCGTACCTTCCATCAAGATGGGGCCGGGCGACTCGGCCCGTTCTCATAGTGCCGATGAGTTTATTTATGTGCACGAGATTGAGGACGGCATTGATTCGTATATTCAATTACTGAGTAAGGTAATCGAGTGAAGAAATTATTACCTTTGGTATATGGCGACAATTCTAAAAAAAGGCTCGAGCAAGAAAACCTTAAAAACGCTTATAAAAAAAGCGTCATCAAAAAGGCTTGTTAAGAAAGAGCTGGATGCTCATAAGTATTGTGGAACTGTTACGTTCAAGGAAGATGCATTAGTCCTTCAAAAGAAATGGAGAGATGAATGGAAATAAGCTTCTTCTTGATACTAACATTATAATTTATCTCCTTGCCGGTGACCGTACGCTGGCCGATATTCTTCACAAGAAAACAATTTTCATTTCCTTTATAACACAATTAGAGTTACTCCGATATAATGAGCTCTCAGCTAAACAAAAATTAATGGTAATCGATTTCCTGAACCAAAGCACCATAATCGATATTAATCAGGAAATCAAAAACAATGTAGTTAAGCTTAGTAAGCTGTATAAATTAAAACTTCCGGATTGCATCATCCTGTCAACAGGCATTCATCTGGACTTACCTCTGCTTTCGTCCGACAAAGACCTGATTAAGGTAAAAGAAGTAAGTGTTCTTTACTATGAAAAGTGATACTAAACATAGGATATTAATTCCCAATTAAATGAAACTGTGGAGCAAAGACAAAGAATCACTTAAATCCGTAACCGATTTTACTACCGGTCAGGATAATGTACTGGATTTATACCTGGCCCCGTTCGATGTGTTGGGATCGCTGGCCCACATTACCATGCTGGAAACTATCGGGCTGCTTACCAGAGCCGAGCTTGATGTACTGCTCAAAGAATTAAAATCGATCTACAAAGAAATACAAGCCGGTAAGTTCGAGATTGAGGCAGGAGTAGAAGACATTCATTCGCAGGTAGAGTTGTTGCTTACCCGAAAACTGGGCGATATAGGAAA
>DEIA01000053.1:47343-66275 GCA_002352225.1 Flammeovirgaceae bacterium UBA2786 | reverse complement strand
ACTAAGGCACCACATGTAGCTGCTGTAGTATTCGGTATAATTACAACCGTAGCGCAATTATTAAGAGGTGCACAAAGTGGATCACCGCTTGGTAATACCGTAACAGATGTTGTGTTTATCAACTCACCCGAACAAGGTCCAATACTGGCAAAAACATTGAATGTTGTATTAACTGTTAAACTGCCTGTTGGCAGATTTATGGAAGATCCTGTTCCTGAAACAGGTGCCCCTATCGGTGTATCGGTAGCATCATCACGCAATTGATAGCTTACGCCTACTTCTGAATTTGACACTACAATAAATGTGGTTGCTCCAAAACAAACCGGACTGCTCTGAACCGCCACATTGAATGATAAATCGGGCGATGGATTAACGGTTATGTTAATTATGGTATTTAGTTTGGCTGCACACGATACGGTGGCTGCCAACACAGCCACATCGGTAGTAGCCGTTAACGTTCCTGTTGGAATTACTAACGTACCACCGGTACCGGCAAACACAGTTGATAACGGGCTATCGTCTGCGTTGTTCAGCAACTGGTAATCTACCCCGGCTTCAGAGTTGGCAATATTGATGTTAGTTCCACCACCCGCACAAAATGCGGTTTGATCGGCTGTTACACCTAAGGTTAGGTTAACAGCACCAGCCACATTTACAGTAATAATAGTGGTTAACTCAACAGCGGGGCAAACTCCACCGGTAGCCAACACATTGAATGAAGTTGTAGCTGCCAACGCCCCGGTTGACAAGGCTATTATACCACCAGTACCTGCCACAGCAGTGCCAATAGCACTATCATCAGCATCATTTCTTAATTGATAGTTAACCCCAATTTCTGAGTTATCGACCAGAATAGAAGCACTTCCGCCCGTACACAGAGTAGAGGCCGGTCCGGTAACGGTTAGGGTCGGATCTGGATCTACATCTACTGCCACAGTTGCCTGATTTGCTAACTCAATGGCGCACGTACCATTCGAAGCCAGAATATTAAAGGTTGTAGCCGTGGTTAATACACCGGTTGAAATAGTAATAGTGCCTCCGGTTCCGGCAATGGGAGTTCCTATTAAGGAGTCATCGGCATCATTTCTTAGCTGGTAGGTTACTCCTACTTCAGAGCCTGCAATTTGTATACTTGAACTGGTGCCTTCGCATATCGGGCTTGCTGTGGCAGTTACTGTTAGCCCGGCATTGATAGCCCCGGCAACGGTTACTGTAGCGGTAGTTGTTAGTTGCACCGCAGTACAAATGCCGCGTGTTGCCAGCACATTAAATGTAGTGGTAGCCGTAAGAGGTCCTGTTGGTAATGTAATTGTACCACCTGTTCCGGCCACAGCAGATCCAATCAAACTGTTATCTGCATTATTTCTGAGTTGATAACTCACGCCTGCTTCAGATGCAGCAACTTCAATATCGCTGTTTCCTCCTGAGCAAACCGGACTTATGGTTGCAGTAACTCCCAACGCAATTGAGGGGGGATCATCAACAGAAATGAGTACAGGTGTGGCTGAAACCGTTCCCGTACAGTTTACATCCTCAACCGATACTAGGGTATAGGTAGTTGCTGTTGTGGGGCTTACTGAAACAATGGCCGGACTGGTAGCTGCCGAAGAAGAGAAGGTGGTTACGCCATCTGAATATTCATAATTCCAGGGGCCGGTTCCGGTAAACGTAAATGTCAGATTTGTATTTTGTCCATTACAAATAGTCACATCTCCCGAAATGGATGCTGTTGGCAATGCATTTACTGTTACGGTAACCGGAGTGGCAATACTTGCACAACCGCTTATTGTTTCAGTAACAAAAACGGTTATACTTCCCGCGGAAGCGGAACTAAACCCAAGCTGTACATTGGTGGGGCTGATACCCGTAGTTAATACTGTAGTTAAACCTGCATCGCTATACCAGGTATAGGTGCTGCTTCCGCCTGGAGTAGTTACAAAAGGAGCAACAATGGCATCTCCTACACAATACGATGAGGGTGTAAAGGTAATAGCCGGAGCCGATGGTACTGCATTAACAATTAATGTAATGGTTGTTGCAGCACTTTCGCAGCCACTACCATTAATTTCAGTTACAAAAATGGTACGAACGATTGGCGTAGCAGAACTAAAACCAAGTGCTGCATTAGTTGGGCTGGTACCCGTAGTTAGTGGTGTTGTTAAGGCGGCATCACTATACCAGGTATAGGTATTAAATGGTACCGGACTTGTTACTGTGGGAGATGTTATCGTTTCTCCTACACAATAGGTTGATGGATTGAAAGTAATGGCCGGAGCTGAGGTAACCGGATTAACGGTTAAGGTAATACTGGTTGATGGCCCTTCGCAGCCACTGGCATTAGTTTCTGTTACAAATACAGTGCGGGTATTTGCCGTAACACTGCTAAACCCAAGCAACGCATTGGTTGGGGCAGTTCCGGTGGTAAGTACTGAAGTTAAACTTGCATCGCTATACCAGGTATACGTACTTCCCCCCACAGGGGCGTTAACAGTTGGTGGTGTAATGGGTTCACCCACGCAATAGCTTAACGGAGAAAATGTAATAGTTGGTGCAACAGGAACCGCATTTACCGTTAGTGTTACCGGTGTAGCCGGGCCTGTGCAGTTACTTCCATTGGTTTCTGTTACATACACCGTGCGTACCAGAGGGGCAACTGAATTAAATCCTAGATCAAGATTGGTTGGATTGGTACCTGTTGTAAGTACTATCGTTAAGCCTGCATTGTTGTACCATGTATACGTGCTGCCTGCATTCGGAGTAGTAATTAATGGTGGTGATACAGCATCGCCTACGCAATAACTGCTGGGCGTAAAGGTTACAGCCGGAGCTACCGGTACTGCACTTACAGTTAGGGTAATACTGGTGGAAGCACTTTCGCAGCCGCTTGAGTTGGTTTCTGTTACAAATACAGTAAGTACAACAGGAACAGCACTACTAAATCCTAAAGCAGCATTGGTCGGTGTTGCTCCGGTTGTAAGTATGGTGGTTAAACTGGCATCGCTGTACCAGGTATAGGTGCTTCCGCCAACAGGCGAACTTACCGTTGGTGGCGTTATTATGTTACCAATACAATAGGTAGATGGATTAAAGTTGATAGTTGGTGCAGCTGGAATCGGGTTTACCGTTAAGGTTACTGCGGTAGCGGTACTGGTACAATTACTACTATTCGTTTCGGTTACAAAAACTGTTTTGGTTGTGGCTGCCACACTACTAAAGCCAAGTTGAACATTGGTTGGAGTGGTTGTGGTTGCCAACAGTGTTGTTAATCCGGCATCATCATACCACTGATAGGTATTGCCGCCAACCGGGGTAGTAATAACAGGAGGTACGATGGCATCTCCTACACAATAAGAAGAAGGAGTAAAGGTTACAGCCGGTGCAGATGGCACAACACTAACGGTTAATGTTACACTTGTAGCCGGGCCCGGGCATCCGCTTGCATTGGTTTCGGTTACAAATACTGTACGCACTACAGGAGCAGCACTGCTAAACCCTAATGCGGCATTGGTGGGTGTGGTGCTGGTGGCAATTACGGTGGATAAGCTTCCATCGCTATACCAGGTGTAGGTGCTACCTCCTACAGGCGCAGTAATAACAGGTGGTGTAATTACCTCCCCCACACAATAAGAAGACGGGCTGAAGGTAACAGCTGGTGCGGCAGGAACAGGGTTAACGGTTAATGTTACCGGTGTGGCCGGCCCAGCGCAGTTAAAACTGTTGGTTTCTGTTACAAAAACTGTTTTTGTTGTGGCTGCTGCACTACTAAAACCCAGTTGCGCATTAGTTGGGGTGGTGGTGGTGATTAACAAGGTAGTTAGTCCGGCATCATCATACCATTGATAAGTACTGCCACCTACAGGTGCTGTTATTGTTGGCGCGATAATNNGATCCGCTAACTGCTGTAGCAGGGCAACCATTTACATCTGTAACATTTGTAAGTGTATAAGTAGTGTTTACTACGGGAGCAACTATAAAATCTGCACCACTTGCATATCCATTTATTGTGCCTAAGCCTGTAACCGTAAGCGTGAACGGGCCAGCACCCCCGGTAATATCAACTTTTAAGGTAGTTGCTTCGCCTGCACATACGGGGTTTGCTCCTGTAAGGCTTAGCACTGCATTAGAAGGAGCAGGTGGCTCCAGAACTGTAATGGGGCCGAGTGTTTGAGAACAGTTTGTTCCATTATCTGTAACCACTACAGTGTAATCACCAGCGGTAAGACCAGTAATATCTTCTGAGGTGGATGTAAAACCATTGGTTGCTGTCCAGGCGTATGAATAACTAGAAGTTCCTCCAGTAACACTAATTGATATCTGGCCATTAGGTGTACCACAACTTGTACTATTAATGGGAAAGCCAGAGTCAATAGCCACGTTAATATCGGTGGTGCCATTAATGATGAAATTACCATTGAAATCGGCCGGGTTGCCATCCTGCACTACAATAACATAAGCCCCGGGTTTAAGATCAGGTGCCGTAAAAGGAACACCCAGGGTTAAGGGAATGCCTACCAAATTGGTAGGGCCAATAATAAAAAGACTAATGGGTGGAATGCCTGATGTAACGGTAACATTAATCGAACCATTATCAAGCGTTCCATCAGTTCCCGGTGCGCCACCGGCATCAAGTAAATCGCGGCAAGCATCTTTCTTATCGGAAAGCACTACTACGGGAGATTGAGCCATTACATCGGCTGCCAAAGCAACAATACCAAGTAACGTCAGGAGAAATAAGCGGGGAAGTAAATTTCTCTTCATTTAATCCTGATGGTTAGGTGCCGGGTACAACCTTCTTTGTTTCTAATGTACAGGTTATAATCGCCCGCATTCAGTTCGGTAATTTTGCTTTCGGTAATATTCAGCCGGTTGTTTTTGCTATCGCCCGAAAAAAGGTAACTGGTATAGGTTTGCTTATCGTCTTTAAACTTTAGCTCAATTTCGCCATTGGCCTGGCTGTCGGAGGTATTCTTAATCTTATAGGTTACCTGAATTTCTTCGCAGGGTTTTACACGTGGTTCTGTCACGTTGTTATCAATCCGGAAAGGATGCCATACAGCAAAAACTAATAAGCTGCAAGTGAGGTATTTAAAACCAACCATATCAAGCAAAAAATTAAAGGCAAGGTAACAGTTTCCTGTGGCCCTTGCAATACTACTTTTTCAAATCTGGGCGTTTAGCACACGCCTCCTAATCTGCAAAGCACAATCTTTAAAAAAACTTTACCTAATGAAAGTAATGTTTTCGTCAAAAAATAAGGTTTTTAATATTTCTTAGTTAGGATTTCACTCAATATAAAGGCCCTTTTAAATGACGTTGGATTACGCAACTCCTTCACATAATTACCTGCAAGAGGCATTTGACGCTCGCGTTTATAGCCCTTAAATTTTTCGTACGTAACCACGGTATCTTCTACGTGCATGGTCTCTTCCAGAGAGGCCCGGTTAAAGGCTTCAGACTTTGCCTTCTCGTAGGTAGAGTAGATTTCGTCTTCGGTTTTATAATTCGCCTTTTCTAATGGCTTACTCTCCTCTTCCAAATCGTCATCATAATCCACATATTCAATGGTTTTAGATTGGGTTTGAGGTTGCACCACGGGTTTTGTGGCGGGAGCTTTTGATGCCTGAATTTCGCGCAACAGGTCTTCAAATGAAATTGGCTTGCTCTCTTGCGGGCCACCAAATTCGGGTTGATCGTGTTCGGATTGTTGTTGTTTTTTCTTGTTAGCCCGGGCTATTAATGTAATTACAATTACAATCAGCCATATCCAAAATTGCGCATTGTCAAACATACCTGCCAAAGGTATCTAAATAATTGGAAAAACAGCCTTTTCCGGCATCTTTAACAGGGTATAAAATGTGGATGATTTGGGCATCACTCCTTTTCCAAATGCGAAACCTCCGGTTATCTTTGCCATCTTAATTTTTTTACAACCACTAAATTCTTACAGGTTTCATGCAGTTATCGAAGTTGGAGATCAAGGGCTTCAAGAGTTTTGCCGATAAAATAGTGATCAATTTTGACGAAGGGATTACCGGTATTGTAGGGCCAAACGGGTGCGGAAAGTCTAACGTGGTGGATTCCATCCGCTGGGTACTGGGCGAGCAGAA
The DNA here is from genome assembly GCA_002352225.1 of Flammeovirgaceae bacterium UBA2786. GTDB lineage: Bacteria > Bacteroidota > Bacteroidia > Cytophagales > Cyclobacteriaceae > ELB16-189. Next base: position 60,168 of record DEIA01000053.1, on the reverse strand, counting down.
AACCAGCGCGTTACGTTCTGAAAAAATGGAGAACGTGATTTTTAATGGTACCAGCCAACGTTCTCCGCAGCAAATGGCCGAGGTTTCGCTTACCATTAATAACACTAAAAATATCCTGCCTACAGAATATTCGCAGGTAACTATTACGCGCAGGCTTTACCGCTCGGGCGAAAGCGAGTACTTATTGAACGGAGTAGCTTGCCGCCTGAAGGATATAACCAATCTTTTTCTGGATACGGGCGTTGCCTCCAACAGCTATGCTATTATCGAATTGGGGATGGTGGATGATATTCTGAACGACCGCGACAACTCGCGNNGAGATTGAGAAAAACATGAAGAGCCTGGAAAAACAAGCCCGGCAAACAGAACAGTATTATAAGATTAAAGAAGATTATAAAGACAAGAGTATAAACCTGGCCAAGGTGGTGGTGAACAAACAAAAAGACACCCTTACCACGGTACAAAAACAAATTGAACAGGAGAGCGACCGCAAAACCAAACTCGCGGCCGAAGTAGCCGAGAAAGAGGCTTTGATTGAAAAATCGAAAGCCGAACTTATTATTAAAGAGAAGACACTCTCCTCTCGCCAGAAGACGATTAACGAATTTGTTTCAAAGATCAGGCAGTACGAAAGCGAAAAACAAATCAAGAACGAGCGTCTGCGTTTTTTGAACGATCGGGTAACCAACCTGAAAGAACAAATTGATCAGGATAAAAAAAGTAACGAGCGTGCGCGCTTCAGTATTCAAAGTCTGGAAACTGAACGCGAAGGTGCCAGCCAGATTCTGAAAGAAATATCTGATAAGGTTGAAGCCCTGAAAGCTGATTATGAAACACAAAAAGCTTCTACCTATACCCTACAGGGTGAATCGGATGCCTTGCGCCAGGTGTATCGCGCCAAGCAGGAAGAATCGTTTCAATTAAACAAATCATTAGAGATTAGGGAGATTCAGATTTCTTCATTCAAACAAGAACTGGAACGTACCACTTCCGATACTTCTCAACAAAGTGCCAGCATTGCCGAGTTTGAGAAGAAGACCGTGATTCTGAATGAAGAGATTCAGCAAAAAAATTCTTACCTCGAAAAATTAAAACGCGAAGAAGAAGATGTGCGCCAGCGCATAACCTCGTTGGAAAAAACCATTGAGATGATTCGCGAGGANNCTGGTTGAAAATCTCGAAGGGTTTCCTGAAGCTATTAAGTTTTTAAAGAAAAATGTAAGCTGGACAAAAAATGCTCCCCTTCTTTCAGATATTCTGGCCACCAGCGAAGAGTATCGGGTGGCGATTGAAAACTATTTGGAGCCATTTCTTAACTACTACATTGTAGAACACGAAGCTGAAGCGTACGAGGCCATCAACATATTAAGCGATGCCAGCAAAGGCAAGGCGAATTTCTTTATTCTCGATTCATTCGAAAAATTCTCGCCTTCAACCGTACAGATGTATGCAAATGCCTTTCCGGCTACGCAAATTATCGAGTTCGATCCGAAGTACAGCAAATTAATGGCCTACATACTCGATAAGGTGTATGTATATGAAGGTGATGTAAAAAACATGCCGGCCGATGAGAATACATTTATTACCAAGAGCGGCAAAGTAACCAAGCGCAGATTTAGCTTGTCGGGTGGCTCTGTTGGTTTGTTTGAAGGCAAGAAAATAGGTCGTGCGAAGAATTTAGAAAAGCTTGATAAAGAGATTAAAGAGTTTACCAAAAAGGTAGAAGACATCCGCCACTCTTTGGTAGATCGCCAACGCGAACTGGAGCGCCTGCGCAACAATACGCTTAAGCAACAGATTGAGGAAGCTCAAAGTGCCATAAAACTGGTAAATGATGAGTACATCTCTGTGCGTACCAAACAAGAGCAATTCTCGAATATGCTCAGCAGCGCAGATTTGCGTAAGGAAGATATCATTGAAAAGATTGAAACATTAAGCCAGGAATTAGCCGAGCTGAAACCAAAAGCTGAACAGGCACACCTTGAACTCGCGCAACAAGACGAGAAACTGAAAGCCATTACAGCTGAATTGAATGTTCAAAACGAATTGCTGAGCAATAAGTCATCTACATTCAACGAACAAAACATTTCGTTTCACCAGCAGGAGAACCGGGTAAAAAGTGTAGATCAGGAAATTCGATTCAAGCAGGAATCGATGGAGCAAAGTAGTACCCGCATTGGCACTAACACGGATGAGCTAAAGGAAAACGAAGAAGAGATTCGCACCATTATTGAAACCACCCAAAGTAATGATGAAGACCTGATTGCCATGTACACCGAGAAGGATGAAATGGAAAAAGGGTTGAGCGAGGCAGAGAAAGAATACTATTCGGGTCGTGGTGAAATTGATCAATTTGAGAAAGACCTGCGCGAAGTGCAGCATCAACGCCAGAATATTGATACGTTGTTGATGGAGTTACAGAATCAGTTAAACGAAAGTAAACTGCAACTTAACTCAGTTAAAGAACGTCTGAATGTGGAATTCAACATTGACCTGGATAGTGTTTTGGCAAATTCTACACCCGAAGAAGCTGAACAACTTGCCTTGTTTGATGAAGAGAAACTGCGGGCTGAGGTAACCAAGATACGCGAAAAACTCGACAACATGGGGCCTATAAACCCAATGGCCATGGAAGCGTACACCGAAATAAAACAGCGAAACGATTTCATCATTGCACAAAAAGACGATTTACTAAAGGCTAAAGAATCGTTGTTTAGTACCATTAGTGAAATTGAAGGTGTAGCCAGCGAAACCTTTATGGTGGCTTTCCAATCTATTAAAGATCATTTTATTCGCGTGTTCCGTTCGTTGTTCAGCGAAGGCGATGATTGCGATTTGAAACTGGTTGATCCTACCAAACCGTTGGAATCTGAAATTGATATTATTGCCAAACCTAAAGGCAAGCGGCCATTAACAATCAATCAGCTTTCGGGTGGAGAGAAAACGCTAACGGCTACTGCCCTGCTCTTCTCTATGTATTTATTGAAACCTGCACCATTCTGTATTTTTGACGAGGTAGATGCTCCGTTGGATGATGCTAATATTGATAAGTTCAACACGATCATCCGCACCTTTAGCAAAGACTCGCAGTTTGTAATTGTAACACACAACAAACGCACCATGACTACTACCGATGTGATTTACGGAATTACGATGGTAGAAAAAGGGATTTCGCGTGTGGTGCCGGTAGATTTGAGAGAACTGGCGTAAGCAATAACAACGCAACCATAATACAAAACAGTCGGGATTAAGAGCCTGACTGTTTTTGTTTCAGGCAAAACCAATACGGGGGTTTACAGACAAATACACCAAAAAGACGGATTTGTGTAAGTTTGTTAGACATAGCCACTAATTGGCAGCAATAGTACCTCGGACAATTTGGGCATCAACATCCACTTAGTGACACTTTTACTAACAAAGATTTTCCACGCTGATTGAACAACTTTGCCATTAATAAATATTACAGTCTTGTATAAGATTTTATCTCAAAAAAATGTAAATTGATTCATGCAAATATGAAGAATGCCTACCTACATTTGATTATTATCGCTTTGTTCTACGTTAGCCCTTGCACCAATCATGCACAACAAAATGGCTATGTACAAGGAGAAATTATCGTACGCTTTGAGAGTGAAGTACTCGATTCCACTTTTCTGTTGAGTAGTCAGCGCAACACGTTGACCCCTCGTAAGGTTATACGGAATACCAAGATTGATTCGCTTGTGCGGGTAGAAGATATTTACGAATTCCGAAAGATTTTACGTCCGTTACCCGATGAGATACTTAACAGCCCAAAATCCAAAGACAATGAAAAAATACTCCGTGATTTATCAAGTATTTTTGTACTGCGGGTTACTAGTAAGACTGACATACCGGCATTATGTGAAAAACTTAATAATCTGGATGGTGTGGTCTATGCCGAGCCCAATTTCATCTTAAAAAAGGATGATACCACACCTAATGATATTCTCTTTCAGTCGCAGCTCAGTTTTGAGAGCACAGACTTTAGCCAGGGAGATATTAACGCTGCCCGTGCCTGGGATTTTACAACAGGCAACGAAACTGTAAAGGTAGGAATCATTGACTCAGGCATTGATTACCACCATCCTGATCTTGGTAACGGTGCTTATGGAGCAACAGCAGGAGCGATTGTACGTGGCGGCTATGACTATGTCAATGATGATTCTGATCCAGATGATGACGATGTTTTTGGTGGAGGAAGTCACGGAACTAAGGTTGCCGGGATAATTGGAGCTAGGTGGAATAACAGCACAGGTGTGGCAGGACTGGCAGGAGGCAAGTATACCGGCCCCAATAAAATAAAGCCTGGTGCCCGGCTGTATGCCTTTAAAATAGTAGAATCAACCTCTGGAAGCTCGACCACAGCCGATATGGCGGCAGCAATAGTGGAAGCTTCAGTACCCTATTATGGTTTTGGTTGTCATATTGTTAATATAAGTTCTGGAGGTGGAACCTACAGTGAAACTGTGCGCGATGCAATACGTTACGCGAACCAGTTTGGAACCTTGGTGGTCGCATCAAAGGGAAATAATGGTTCAACGGGATCGCATTATCCTGCTGATTATGATAAAGAGTGGGTACTGGCGGTTGGTGCCAATGATGGCTCAGGTGGAAGATTGGCGAGTTCAAATTATGGTGGCGGCATTGATGTTGTTGCTCCTGGATCAGAATCTCTGATTATAACTACCTCAAGAGTAGAAGACAACCTGTATGAAAATTTTGTAAACACCTCTGCTGCCACGCCACATGTGGCCGGTTTAGCCGCGCTTATTAAATCGATCAATATCAATTTACACCCCAATGATGTGGAGGGGATTATAAAGGCTTCTGCTGACAGAGGAAATCAGAACTATCAGTATATCAATGATTTTAACCTTGAAATGGGTTATGGAAAAATAGATGCAGGCAAAGCTATGGAAATGATGCACGCCCCCTGGCAGGTAAGCCAGCACACCTGGACGGGCGGCAGCATACACAGCTCTACCGGCATGTACACTATGCAGTTTATGAACAACGGGGGCGGGCCGCTCAACGGCACTTATAAAGTAATACGCCATGCTGTGCGTATTGCCCCCGGCACCACCTTTTACCAGAATAATGAGTTTTATACCTGGGGCAGAAGTGTAGGCACCTCGACAGGTTGGTCGAAAGAATCTCCCAATTACCAATTAGGCTTTACCGAAGTAGTGGGCAAAAGCGCCCAATCGGTTAACTTGCAAACCTATGTTTATCAGGTTTACACTAATACAAGCACACCTTCTTTTATTGGTTGGTATCCATCTACACCAGCCAATGTAGTTTTTGGATACTCGCTGTTGGGCAAGCCTGAATACACGGTTGTCATTGACGGGCCCGATCTGCTGGAGCAAGGGCAGCAAGGTAGCTGGACAGCCAGTGCGGTAAACTGCGCGACCACACCCACAAATTATCAGTGGTATAAAAAATTATTTACTGCCTCTACCTGGACAAACACGGGAGTTACGTCTTCAACACTTAACACCACCATAACTGCCAACACCAACTTACGTTGCGATGTTATGTGTAACGGCATAACCAAAACAGGTTATAAAAATGTGTATTACGATAACGGCCAGTTACGAATGAGCAGCAGTGTGGCAACTGCTTATCCAAACCCGGCCAATTCCGAAATAGTAATATCTGGCCTTGCGGAAGATGAACAAGTGGGCATAGAAATTTATGATCCCATAGGCAAAAGGATTGAGGAAAGACATCTAATAACCGAACAGCTTACCACATTTGCGGAAGAATTTGATGCACGGCAATGGATGCCAGGCTTTTACTATGTGAAAATATTTTATAGTGGAGGGAAATCCGAGACCATGAAAGTGTATAAAGCAAAATGACAGCAAAGCGAAACACTATTTTTTTTGCGGTTGTTCTGTTAGCAGGTTTATTTACCTGTAGCGATGACCCTTACCCTGTGTATAATGAGGGTGAAGTGTTGTGGCAGGTAACAGAATTACCAGTTTGGTTTACCTACTCCGAAATGGAGCCAGCCATTACACCCGATGGAAAATACCTGATTTTTAGAAGCGTGTATAGCGATTTTCCAAACCATACCAGGTTGATGAAAAAAGACCTTACCACGGAAGAAGAAACCATGATTACAGCGTTTGGTTATGGTATTGATCTCTCACCAGATGGACGCTGGGTGGCATTCAATTCTTCATATGGAGTAATTTCGAAGATTAAATTGAACGGAGATAGTTTATTGAGATTATCAGTGCTACCAACTGGAAGTGATTTTTCTCCAACTTGGAGTCCAGATGGTAAAAGTATTGTGTATGTGCATCATGGAGGTGGTGCTTCTGATCCAAGTGGGTTGTGGCATATTTTAACAAACAGGACTAGCAATGAATACCTTTTTCAATCAGGAGGCACACCTGATTTCTTTCCAGATGGAAATCGAATAATATCAGGAAAGAGTATCGATAATATGTCTATTTGGAGAAAATTTCTGATCCATGATATAGAGACAAAAATGGAGATAGCAAGACTTAATGCCACAAAAGATGAGGACAATAGGTATCCCAAGGTTTCACCTGACGGCAATCATATTGTCTATTGGAATACAAAGGGAGTTTACGTTATGGATGCTGATGGTTCAGATGTTTTTAAGGTAGTTCCACACAAACACTTCTATGAACAAAAACAAGGAGATTACCTTGGTTTCATGTCAATGAGCCCCTCCTGGCATCCTGACGGCAAACATATTGTTTACCAGCATTTTGCCATTACGGAGCATATTATATGCCCCGATAACATGTATTGTACTTATAGTGAAGCTTTTAAAGGAATAGCGAGCATCCGGTTGTTACGTATTAAATAGAAGTAATTAATAAAATGCGGGTGGCATAAGCAATAACAACACAACCATAATAAAAAACAGTCGGGATTAAGAGCCTGACTGTTTTTGTTTCAGGCAAAACCAATACTGGGGTTTACAGACAAATACACCAAAAGGACGAATTTGTGTAAGTTTGTTAGACATAGCTACTTGATTGCCCCCACTTAGGGAATACCCAAAACGTTAGTCAGAATTTCTGGAGACAGTGAAAAAAGCGACAGTTAAATGAGGAAAATTAGTTTACTTGTATTAGGAGTTGTGTTGCCCCTTACAATGTATTCTCAAAATGTAAAAATGGATTGGAATACAGATTTAGACTACCTGGCTAAAGTGTTGCCCACAAAACATTATAATTTCTTTACAGTAAGAAGCAGTAAAGATTTTTTGTCGGGTATAAATGCAATTAAGAAGGAAAGTAAAAATCTTAATGACTTTCAAATAGCATTGAAAGCTCAGCAATTAATTGCAAAATTTGGAGATTCGCATACCATGTTAAATTTTAACCGGCTATTAAATGCGAATCAAATTCTTCCAATAAGTTTATTTTGGGCAAGTGATGGACTTTATATACTGCATACAACGTTAGAAAATGAAAAGATATTGGGAAGTAAAGTGTTATCAATCAATAATGTTCCGTTAACTGTTGTAATAGACAGTTTGAGTACATTGTTCGCTGTTGATAATCAAGCAACGGTAAAATCACTAATTCCCAAAACTATTCCCTCTCTTCAGATTTTGGAATATTTTGGCTTTGCAAACACAGAGCAGGTTGAGCTTGGTTTGAATCAAAATCGAACTTATATATTGAAACCATCGCAAATGAATCGGAATAACAGTGTTTCTGTTAAACCCGATTCTCTTGCTTTCAGTACAAGAAATGAAAGTCAGGTTTTTACTGATTTTTATTATCCGAATGAAAAGATATACTATATGCAATACAATAAATGCTTGAGTAAGGAAGTCGCATTAGCGTATGGAAATAACCAAATGGCAGACAAATTACCTTCATTTAAAGAGTTTGAAGAAAAAGCATTTAGCATACTATCTACTGAGTCTATTGAAAAGATTGTATTTGATATGCGATACAACGGTGGGGGAAATTCGGCACAAGGCACAGCCTTTATTGAAAGGTTATCAAAATTTTTAAAAGCAAATCCAACTATAAAAACGTATGTGGTTTTGGGCAGAGCAACATTTTCTTCTGCAATAATAAATGCGATGGATTTCAAACGGATGACCCATGCAATATTTGTAGGTGAAGAAACATCAGGAAAGCCAAATCATTTTGGCGAGGTGAAAAATTTCCAATTACCAACTTCACAATTGACAGTCAATTATTCCACCAAATATTTTAAATACAATAAGAAAGATGTGAGTACGCTTGTCCCTGATGTTAAAATTGAAATGAGCTTTTCTGATCTTATGAAAGGTATTGACCCGATTTATGAATGGATAAAACAACAATAAACTAATATGGCGTTTTCACTTCGCCAGGCCCCAGCCGTTTCACCCCTCGCTCATACACTAATCCCCTACACCTTCACCCGCTCCATCCTCGGAGCCAGCCAATGCATCAGTAGCCAGGCAAACAGGTAAGCAAAACCGCAGATTAAAAACAGAATGTTATACCCGGTAGTAATGTTGCCCAGTAGTTTATAATGGTTTAATAAATGCCCAACCAGCAAGGGAAATAAAAACGAGCCCATTGAACCGGCCATTCCACCAATACCAACTACCGAACTCACAGCTTTTTTAGGAAACATATCGGACGTAGTAGTAAAAATGTTGGCACTCCACGCCTGGTGTGCCGCTACCGCTAAACTCATTAAGGCCACTACACCCCAAATGTTATCTATAAACCGGGCTGTCATTATGGGCATTACACTTATCGCAAACAGCAACATAGAAGTTTTCCGTGCTTTAAATACGGGCCAGCCTTTTTTTATCAACCAACTTGAAAGATACCCGCCCCCAATACTTCCAATTGTACAAGCCGTGTAAATGATTGCAAGTTGTAAGTTGGGTTTTCTGAAATCTACACCATACACTTCGGTAAAATACGATGGCAGCCAGAACAACAGAAACCACCACACCGGGTCGCTAAAAAATTTGCCCATTATAAATGCCCACGTTTGTCTAAAGCCCAGCAACTTTATCCATTTAATTGGCTTTCCTTCTTCTTGTTGCTCGTCTTCATCACTGTGAATGTATTTGTACTCTTCAGGCGATAATCTTTTTTGTCGCGATGGGATTTCATAAAACACAAACCAGAAGATAAGCCATACAAATCCAACAAGGCCAGTCCAGATAAAAGCTTCCTGCCAGCCATATGCACTAAGAATCCAGGGTATTAACAACGGAGCTACCACCGCACCAATGTTAGTGCCCGAATTAAAAATGCCAGCAGCTAATGCCCGTTCACGTTTTGGAAACCACTCCGCAGTAGCTTTAATGGCTGTTGGAAAATTTCCGGCTTCGCTTATTCCCAAAAAAGCACGCATAAAACCAAAACCAACCGTAGAACGCACAAAGGCATGACCAATGGCAGCAATGCTCCAAAAGAAAACAGAAATGGCATACCCCATTTTTGTACCTACCCAATCTACCACCCGGCCAAATACCAGATAGCCCAATGCATAGGCAGCACTAAAGGCCATTACTATATTGCTATAATCAATCTCGCTCCAGTTAAACTCTTTCTCAAGTACAGGCTTAAGCAAACTCAACACCTGCCTGTCTACATAGTTAATAGTAGTAGCTGCGAAGAGCAGCGCGCATACTACCCAGCGGTAGTTAGACCATGTTTTGTTAGTTGCGTTATTCAAACGTTGTTTGGTTTTGATTTTAGAAATTAGACAACCTTCAATTAAATACTAAGTACTAAGGACTAACTACTATCGACTTCTAAACTCCTCCATACGCACTAAACGCTCCATCTACCGGCACTACAATTCCCGATACAAACTTCGAAGCATCGGAACAAAGCCAAAGCAAAGTTCCGCATAATTCATCAGGCTCACCAAAACGATTAAATGGAGTTCCGCGAATAATGAGTTGGCCCCGCTCTGTTAAACTCCCATCGGCATTGGTTAACAGATTACGGTTTTGTTCGGTAAGAAAAAAGCCTGGCGCAATCGCGTTTACGCGAATACCTTCGCCAAATTTTTTGGCCATTTCTACTGCCAGCCATTGTGTAAAGTTGCTAATGGCTGCCTTGGCTGCACCATAGCCTAACACCCTGGTAAGTGGACGAATGGCCGTCATGGATGAAATATTGATGATGACTCCTTGTTTATTGGCAACCAATGCTTCGCCAAAAATCTGAGTAGGTAACAACGAACCCGTTAAATTCAGATCAACTACACTTTTAAAATCATCAATGTTTAAGTCGAAGATGGTTTTATCCGGTGTTACCACTGCTCCGGGTAAATTGCCCCCAGCACCATTTATCAGAATATCAATTTTACCAACCTTATCAAGAATAATATTTTTTGCAGAAGTGAGTTGCTCTTTATTCAGCACATCGGCAGATACCCCAAATGCATTACCCCCTGTGCGTATAATTTCTTTAGCTAATTGATCGGCTGCTTCTTTTCTACGGCCCACTATCACCACCGATGCCCCGGCCTTAGCTAAAGATTTACACATGGCACTACCCAATACTCCTGTGCCTCCGGTAACAATGGCAACTTTAGAGTTGAGACCGAATAAATTTTCTATATAGGACATATAGGTTGTTGTTAGTATATATTAAAATACCTAATCATTAAGGTTTATCGCCTTACGTTGTTTATTACTTTCGTAAGCAGCTTCAATAAGCCGGATTACATTGCGGGCTTGCTCTGGTTTTACCATTAATGCTTCGCCTTTTCGAACAGCGGCAAACACATTATCATAAAAACCGAGATAGTTACCCGGAATGGTTTCAATTTTTTTTTGCACATGCTCACCCTTAATGGTGGTATTCAATTTTCCCCAGGCGGTTTCGGGCATTGTACCCCAGCCGGTACTTCCAGGTACTTTCTTTTCTTTTAATGCTTGTTCCTGCGGATCGACATTGCTGGCTGTTACAAACGATCCTTCCGTACCATGCAGCTGATATCGTGGGCCTTGCTCACGCACAAGGTAGCTCGATTTCACAATCACATTTACACCCGGATAAGTGAGCCGCAGATCATAGAAATCATCTACCTTACCACCCGTACGTTGAGTACCCAGGCGCGCATCGATACATTCCGGCATGCCAAACAGCACCAACACCTGATCGAGCATGTGCGAACCGAGGTTATATAAAATTCCTTTTCCTATTCCGGCTTCTTCTTTCCACGTGTTAGGTTCTACATAATTACGAAAGCGATCATAATGTGCTTCAAATTCTACCACACGCCCCACCCATCCATTATCAAACACTTTTTTCAAGGTTAGAAAATCACCATCCCATCTCCGGTTTTGAAATGCCGTTAGCACACGATTCTTTTCTTTTGCCAGTTCAATCAATTGATCGGCCTCGTGCACGGTAACGGTAAATGGTTTTTCAACCACCACATGTTTACCGGCCAGTATCGCACGCGATGCCTGATTGAAATGCAACTCATTTGGCGTATTCACAATAACCAACTCAATGGAAGGATCAGCAAAGACTTCATCGACTGAGCGCACAACGTTACACGAAGTGTAGTGGTCCTTGGCGGTGTTTCTGGTACGTTGAACTACGGTAGTAATTTCGAAGCCCGGATGAGCATGCAATAAGGGAGCATGAAATACCTCGCCCGACATACCATAAGAAAGCAGCGCAGTTTTAATTGGTTTCATAGTTGTTATTTCAGTTCGCGGATTTTAATACTACGAAATGAAACAGCATTACCATGATCCTGTAAAAGAATATGCCCTTTGGCAGCCATACCAAAACCTTCCCAGTCTTTATACTTACTACGGGCTACCAAGGCATAAAAAATGGGTGTGCCTCGTTGGTATTCCACAATCTTTCTGCCATTAAGCCAGTGTTCAATGCGGCCATCCGGGTATACCCGAATACGTCCTTCATTCCATACACGTGGTATGTCTTGAATCTTTAAAGAAGGAATCAGATCATACAACGAACCCAATGTGCGGTTTCCTACTACTCCTTCTTTTGCATCCGGGTGGCGAACATCATCCAGAATCTGGTATTCAAGTCCAATAGCTGAGCCGGTGGATAAATACTTCTCATCCACAAAATATTTTACACCACTGTTTGCTCCTTCAGTAAACTTAAAATCAAAAGTTAGTTCAAAGGCTCCATACTTTTCATTTGTGATGATGTCACCTCCATTGGTTGACTCTGCCCCGTTTGAAGGCAATACCGAAAGTACACCATCTTTTATCTCCCAGCCCTTATCGGGAAAGGTTTGTTTGTGCGCACCCCGCCATCCGTTTGTAGTAGCTCCATCCCACAACAAAGAAAACCCTTGTTGCTTCTCCATATCCGTTAAGGTATTGGGTATAAGGTTTACTACGGTGATATCAGCAACTGGCCTTGGTTTCAGGTTCTCTGTCTGAATGCGGATGTTTTTCCAATACGTTTTCTTTCCTAAACCTTCTTCGTTATAAACAGAATGTACCTGTAAGCCAATCAATCCTTTTAATGAAGCATTATCTACAAGATAACTAACAGGCACATCGTTTACCCAGGTGCGAATTGTGTTACCGATGCACTCAATACGATACGTGTTCCATTCGCCCCACTTGTACGCTGCTTTCGCGGAAGGATTAAGTTCAACCGGATATAACCAACCTCTGCGTGCTTCATCATAAATTCCACCCGACCACCCACGCTCAGGCCTGTGATCCACCTCCATCTGGTAACCATTTACCCGTCCATCGCCCTCGCGTTGCAAACTCCTGAATTGAATACCTGAATTAATACCGGCATCGATCTTTATCTGTACTTCAAAAAT
>DEIA01000053.1:46750-47257 GCA_002352225.1 Flammeovirgaceae bacterium UBA2786 | reverse complement strand
TTTCATTTCCCACCCTTTTTCATACTCCCGGCTCCAGAGTTTGTTTGCAGCTTTGTTATTCTGAATACGACCTGTGTCAGGATTGCAATATACGGTTTGCCCGGTACGCCAGGCAATATTACCTAACTGTGGCATTAAAGTAGATTTATGGCCTTCGCTTATTGGCGATGTATGTTTTACTTTACCCTGCACAGCCTCAATAAAATTCTTCAAATGCAGACTATCCAACTTCTCTCCCATTCCCATCGTGTTGGTAGCATCTACCTGCTGAATTTCTGTTTTTACTTCTTTCAGCAATTTGTTTCCTAATTCGTACACACTGTAATCATCGCCACCGGGAATTACCATAGTTCCCTTCTCGCCATAAAACACCACACCCCTGCCGCTCTTAAACTCGTCATAATCATTACAACTTCTTCCATCCCAAAGAATAGAAGTTTTATTGGCAAACTCGTAGGTAATCGTTTGTGTATCGGGGGTTTCCCAATCATCGTTAAAGGCATACCG
>DEIA01000053.1:0-46733 GCA_002352225.1 Flammeovirgaceae bacterium UBA2786 | reverse complement strand
ACGGCAGTTACTTTTCCGGTTCCAATCGACTTGCGCGCATTGGCATACCACCCTTTTGCAGAATATACCCGGCCTATTATGCCGCTATGCAAATCGCTCATGGCTTTGATTATGTTAGGGAAAGACCTGCGCTGGTTACCCATCTGTACAATTCTATTATACTTTGCTGCAGCTGCCACCAATATTTCGCCTTCGGCCGGGTTGTGCGAGCATGGCTTTTCTACATACACATGTTTACCTGCTTTTAATGCCATTAAGGTTGCCGGTGCATGCCAATGATCGGGCGTAGCTATGGCAATAGCATCCAAATTTTTTTCTTCTAACAACAAGCGTACGTCCTTAAATGCTTTCGGTTTTTTACCGGTAAGTTTCTCTAAATCGGAAACAGTTCGTTCAAGTACGTTAGCATCTACATCGCAGATAAAACCAACCTCCACATCGGGTAACTGAGCAAATAAACGCGCCAGATAATGTCCTCTGCTGTTGGTACCCACCACACCTATCACAACTTTATCGGCCAACGGGCGGCCTTGTGCCAGCCAGGGCGAATACAAAAACACACCGGCTGCAGCCAATGTACTGCGCTTAATAAAATCTCTTCTATTGAAGTTTGTCATGATTAAATATATTGTGCTGCTTAAATTGCTCACAATAATTGAATAATCATAGCCCAGACCGGGCTAACAGGGAAAAGCGTATACCAGTGGTTTATTGCCTGATGTACTTGCCGGAAAAGGCAGGACCACTACCTGGCTGCGCCCTAAAATAATACAAACCCGAAGGCCAGTTTTGTGTGTTAATGGTAGTTTGATAAGTACCTTTTGAAATCTGTGTTTCAGAAAATTTATGAAACCCTTTTCCAGAACTATCAAACCACTCAACCTCAAACTTACCGGGTTCTGATAAACTGTACTCCAGATACACTTCGTTTAAAAATGGATTAGGATAAACCTGAAACGAAGTATTACTTTCGACCGCTGTTATTACCTGTGGCATATTTGCATCCAGCCAATTCATACGATTGGTTATCCAGGTTTTTAACCAGTTAACTTCTTCGGTATAGGAACTACCCACAAAAAAATTAGGCCACACGTATAAACCGATTACGGGCCACCGTTGAAAATTGCGGAAGGTTGCTTCGGAGTGTAATACCGAGTAAACAGAGTCTATATAGGTATGAAGCCGCGAGGTTTGTAATTGATTGGACCGAACTTCGGCCCACCGTGCAGCTAATTTACTTCTGTAAACAGGATCTTGATAAAGACGGCCCCACCAGAATGGGATGAGCCAATAATCTTGCGGACAGATTGAGTTAAAACCGGTTACCCAACCTTCGGGGTTACCCGAAGTGCAATAATCTGCATTACCAAACCCGAGATTAAAATCCCACACGGGGCCCATAATTAATTTTCCTCCATCCGAATCGCGCTGCTTATGCATAAAGGTGCTAAGCCTGTAACCATCTACATTTTTCGAAACTTCATTTACAATAAAAAAATCAATGAATGAATCTGCATCTGCATACCGGGTATATCCGTTTACCGGATCGGTAAAGCCTGCTCCGGTTAAAGCTGTTTCAAAGTTTAACATAAACTGGCGGATATAATTCTTTTGTTCTGTTGAAATATCTTCTGCTTTGGGGTAATCGTACTGAAAATAAATAGTCTGATTGCCGCTGCGATTGGGAGGCACATAGCTGGATGTCCACCCACCATTACCGCTTCCGGTTTCTTTATCAATCTTAATAATGTATCCTCCTGTTAAATCATTACCCGAGTTTTCGTCAGGGTTAAGTTTGTTAATATCTACCCGGTTGTTATCGCGTTTTATTTTTTCAATAAGCACATAAATACCTTCGTAATTTCCATTTAGTACTAATTCGCAAAAGCGCGTGCGGGGCGCATACCGATTTAAATCGCGGCCGATTTTGTAAGCCAGCACATCGCGCATTAACGTTTTATCATTGTAGGGTGCAAATAAAACCCAATCTTCTTCTGGCGGCAGGCCTAATAGCGGAGCACTCACCCCCTCACCCGTTGCATCGCGTAGCTCAATAGAATATTGCTTTTTAGGAAATGATTGAGAAGATGAGCCTCGAATTTCGATTCCTATTTTTCCACTATAATTATTGTACGTATCGGTAACACTATTGCGCTGCCCCGGACCATTGTCAATTATCCCCATATCGGCAACAATTTTGGGATCATCTAATATGGTTGCGCCCGCAGTGTTTATAACCACAATGGGCAGGTTAGAAGAAAGGGTTTGGGTGTACCCTGAAAAATTCATTGCTACGGCAACTCCTGCCAATACCACAAATCGCGTCCAAAATTTCATGCCTAAAGATGCATAAACTATTTGAGTTGCACTGGTATTGATTTAGTTACACATTGAAAATTATATCCATCGCACTACCTTGCACCTCATTTTTACCAATTATGAATCGTTTTTTTCCGGTCTGTTTACTTTTTACTATAACTGCTTTTGGCCAGCAGGATAGCGCAAAACTCCTGCAACAAGTTGTTATACAAGGCAATCGCATTCAAACCGGGTTTGATGAAACCGCAGCCCATGTGGTTGTACTTAAAGCTAATGAACTGAAGCAACTTCCGGCTATTAGTGTAAGCGATGTATTACACTATATACCCGGTGTGGACATACGCCAACGGGGTGCAAACGGAATACAAGCCGATGCCGGTATTAGGGGTAGTACATTCGATCAGGTACTGATCCTGATTAACGGTATTAAAATAAGTGATGCACAGACCGGGCATCATTCACTCAATCTACCAATTGATATTGATAATATTGAGCGGATTGAAATCTTAAAAGGACCGGCCGCACGGATTTTCGGACAAAATGCATTTGCCGGTGCTATCAATATTATCACCAAAAATCCGGATAAAGCATTTATCAAACTGCAGGCTATTGGCGGTGGTAACGGGCTGGGTGGATTCAGAATAAGCGCAGCCCAAACAAGTGAGAAGGTAAAACATTATTTATCTGCTTCGCGCGATTTTTCAGATGGCTACCAATACAACACTGCTTACCAAATCAATAACTTCTTTTATCAATCGCAGGTAAATACAACAGCAGGAAAGTTGAATGTTCTGGCCGGGTATACCAATCGCGTATTTGGTGCTAATGGATTTTACGCAAGCCCGGCAGCTACTGAACAACATGAGGCTATACAAACCAGTCTTGCCGCAATTACATTACAAACACAACCTGCTCAAAAGGTAACACTAAACCATCGTGTATACTGGCGAAGAAATCAGGACGAATATATTTACAACAGGTTTAACCCAACAGCTTATCGCAACTTTCACCTGAACAACACGGTTGGTTATGAGGCTAATGCTTCTTTTACGCACAACCATGGCAGCACCGGTATAGGAATAGACGTCAATCAGCTTTGGTTGCGTAGTACCAACCTGGGCAATCGCGAGCGCATAGTGGCTACCCTATTTGCCGAGCATCGTATTGAACTTCTGAATAAACGGCTATCCATTACGCCCGGTGTGCAATTCAATTATTATTCCGACTTCGGTTCTAATTTTTTTCCAGGCCTGGATGTGGGGCTTGCAATCAATCAACACCTTGCCGCATTTGCCAATGTTGGATATACGTATCGGGTACCAACTTATACCGACTTATATTATAGTGATCCGGCCAACCTCGGAAACCCAAATCTGCTACCCGAATATGCCCTTTCGTATGAAGCTGGACTAAAATTAATTGACTCCAAAATACTTCAGGGGCAGTTATCTTATTTTGTAAGAAACGGAAAACGTATTATTGATTGGACCAAAGCTCAACCCGCTGACCCCTGGCGCCCCGATAATCTGATTGGTGTAAACATGCAGGGTATCGACCTAAGCTTAACCTTAAAGCCAGCCAGATATATGGCGGTAACAGCCGGTTATACTTATATCGATGCCGACAAAGTTTCCGACCTCGGATTTTCGCGATATGCTTTTGAGAACCTGAAACACCAGGTGCAGGGCGGGCTTACTCTGTTTTATTCTAATTCCATTTCGCACGCCATTAATTACCGGTATTGCGATCGGGCCAATTTACTGATTATAATTTAGTGGACACACGCCTGGCGTGGCAAGGAAAAACATTTGGTGCTTTTGCAGACTTAACTAATGTGTTTAACGTTAGCTACAAAGAAACTAATCTGGTAACAATGCCTGGCCGATGGTTTAAGGCAGGAGTAAGTTATCGGTTTGAATAGAATGCGCACCGTTATACTAATTCTTGCTGGAGGTTTACTTGGGGTTAGTGCCCTGTTAGCATTTGTACCAGTCTCTGATAAACCACCCCTTTATTCCGGGCAATTACAAAGTGGTGATATCATTTTTCAAACATCACTATCCGGGCAGAGCAAGGCCATTCAGTTGGCCACCGGCTCGGTTTACAGCCACATGGGAATTATTTATGAAGAGGAAGGTGAAATGTATGTGTTCGAGGCCGTTCAGCCTGTAACATTAACTCCGTTAAAAAACTGGATTGAACGAGGAAAGGATAGCCATTATGTTGTAAAACGGTTAAAAAAAAGTGAGTTACTCACTGCCGAAACATTAAAAAAAATGAAGGCCATTGGAAATAAATTTAAAGGTAAAAATTATGATTTGTACTTTGAATGGTCTGATGACCGGATGTATTGTTCTGAATTAGTTTGGAAGATATACTTCGAAGCCACCGGTATTTCTATTGGTTCATTACAGAAATTAAACGAGTTTAATCTAACCAACAGCGTAGTAAAGCAAAAATTAAAGGAGCGTTATGGAAATAAAATTCCTCTGCACGAAAAGGTTATCTCGCCCGAATGCATGTTTAATTCTGCAGTGTTAGTTACTGTGTTGGAGAAGTAAACTAAGCCTAAGCGCAAACAATTTACCTGCCCTGCTGTTAACTTTCCATCGCAGAACTTATCTTTAGTTCACTAAATTTAGGCTATGAGAAATTATTTTACACTCCTGACTTTTCTATGCGGCACATTCTTTTTGCATGCCCAGCCCCCTACCCGCAAATTTGAACCTGTAAATTTTTCTAAGGTTACTATTACCGATTCGTTCTGGAAACCCACCCTAGCTAAAGTAGCCACTACCACCCTTCAGGCCTGCATCTACCAAACAGAAGTAAAAACTCCGCGTATCCGAAACTTCGAAAAAGTAGCCCGCAATAAAAACGAAAAACATGAGGGTATTTTTTACGATGATTCTGATGTATTTAAAGCTCTGGAGGCCATTGCATACTCACTAAAAAATCATCCCGATGCAGCACTTGAACAAAAAGCAGATGAGTGGATTGATAAAATCGCTGCCGCTCAGTTAGAAGACGGTTACCTTAACACATATTATACTTTAGGAAGAATGAATGAACGCTGGACTGACATGAGCATGCACGAAGATTATAACGGGGGGCATTTGATTGAAGCTGCAGTAGCGTATTACCAGGTTACCGGAAAACGGAAGCTATTGGATGTGGCTATAAAATTTGCTGACCACTTTGATGCACGCTTTGGGCCGGGCAAGTTGCATTGGGTTACCGGGCATCAGGAACTGGAACTGGCATTGGTCAAACTATATCATGTAACACAAAATAAAAAATACTTAACCCTTGCCCATTGGTTACTGGAAGAACGTGGTCATAAAAATGCCAAAGGATACACCTGGACGGATTGGAGAGACACTGCCTATGCTCAGGATGTTGTTCCGGTACGCGAACAGAAAGAAATTACAGGCCATGCTGTGCGCGCAATGTATATGTACACTGGTGCGGCTGATGTAGCTGCGTTAACAGGAGATGAAGGTTATATGAATGCTATGAAAACCGTTTGGGAAGATGTAGTACATCGCAACCTATACGTAACTGGTGGCATTGGCTCATCAGGCAGCAATGAGGGGTTCAGTACAGACTATGACTTACCAAACGAACAAGCCTATTGCGAAACATGCGCCTCGGTGGGCATGGTATTCTGGAATCAGCGCATGAATTTGCTTACCGGCAACAGTCAGTTTATTGATGTGCTGGAGCGCAGTTTATATAATGGTGCCCGCGATGGTTTATCTCTTTCCGGAGACCGGTTTTTTTATGGTAATCCGCTGGCATCGGACGGACGACACTACCGCAGAGAATGGTTTGGCACAGCCTGTTGCCCGGCCAACATTGCCCGGCTGGTTGCTTCACTGGGCGATTACATATACGGTTATTCCGATGCCGGACTTTGGGTGAATCTTTTTATTGGCAGCAACACATCGGTTAAAATCGGCAAACAGGAAATTCCGGTAACACTGGCAACCAATTACCCGTGGGATGGTAAAACAACCCTTACGGTAAACCCGAAAACAAAATCAAAATTTAAAATAAGCCTTCGCATACCCGGTTGGGTGCGTGGCGAAGCTGTGCCTGGCGATTTATTTGTGTTTGACAACAAAACACACGATGCCTTTACGCTTTTGGTAAATGGCAAACCTGCACCTTACCAAATGGATAATGGCTATGCCACCCTAACACGCGAGTGGAAGAAAGGTGATGTTGTTGAATTGAATCTTCCTATGGAAGTAAAGCGAATTACTTCACGCACAGAAGTAAAACAAAATGAAAACCGGGTAGCCTTACAACGCGGCCCTTTGGTATATTGTGTAGAAGGTGCCGATAACGATGGGTACGCCTGGAATTTTGTACTTCCCGATAAGGTAAATTTCACCACACAATTCAATAAAGATTTGCTGGAGGGTATTACCACCATTCAGTTTAATGCACCTACCCTACACATTAACCCCGATGGCCAGTCAATCCGTACTGATATAAAAAAAATAACGGCTATTCCATATTATGCCTGGTGTAACCGGGGGCAAAATCAGATGCAGGTTTGGCTACCCCGAAGTTTTAAAGACGTAAAAGTAAATCGCTGATATTTTTCATGCTGAATGAAAAAAAGGCCCCGGTTAACCGAGGCCTTTTTTAATTGTAATGTATTAAAATTACTTAGGGTCTAAAGCCTGATTAATTCTGGCCAACACATCCTGCAAGTGATACCGGCTTAGTTTATCGGTAGTACGCGGAAGCGCTGCTGTTACTTCACCCCGCAATGCTATCAGATGTGCGCGGCTTAATGAAATTACATCGCTCTTCTTCGGATCGGCCACAGGCGATGCCGGTGATGCCGGGAAGAACGGACTTGAAAATCCTATCCCGCCACCTGCCGGTGTATTGCCCGGTGTTAGTAATGCAATCATCTTTTCTGTATGCACTTTCTGTAAATTTCTACGAAAGTTGTCTATTGTTTTACCCGAAGCTAATTCAGACCAAATGCCTTTTCGCAAATCCGTAAACATATCATCAAGACTATAGGCATTTGCGTTAAGGGCACTGCTCTCAATTAAACGCTGCATGCGTCCATAATCNNGCATCTAACATCCACTTTGGGGTTTCAAATAGTTGCTTGTTTAAAAACGCAATTGCATCGCGCTGCAGATTTTTAGGTGTAGGCTCATACACCATACCTTCCTGATCGTACGTTTTTGGTGTTTCATAAATACCGCCTACATACTTGGTAACATGCCCCATATACCTGCGATACTGGCCCACCACCTGATTATACATTTCGTCCAGTTTCTTGTATCCTTCGGCTTCTTCCTTATACCAACCGTTTAGGCTTGGCAAAATACGTTTCAGGTTTTTGATACCATAATCGCTGGCCAACATGGCGTTGTTACCCAAATCTTCGCTTTGCGAACGAGGATCGTATGAATTAATTTCTGATCCAAACCAATACATGGGGTCGCGATGTTCCAGCACCCACTTGTTCAAAATTTTCTTATCATCTTCTACAGACTTTGTATCGAAGATAGGTTTATACCCCCACTGAATAGCCCAACGATCGTATGCACCCACACCCGGAAACAAATTTGTAACACCATCTTCCGGTTGTGCCACGTAATTAAAACGGGCATAGTCCATAATAGAAGGTGTATGACCGTGTTTAGCCTGGTACTCTTTGTCGCGCAGTTTTTCTACCGGTGTACTGCTACTTGAACCAAAGTTATGGCGCAGACCCAGCGTATGGCCAACTTCGTGCGCAGACACAAAACGGATCAACTCGCCCATCAGGTCATCATCAAACGTGCGCTTGCGCGAACGTGGATCTACAGCAGCCGTTTGAATGGTGTACCAACTATTGAGCAGGCTCATTACATTATGATACCAGCCAATATGACTTTCGATAATTTCTCCTGAACGGGGATCGTGCACGTTTGGTCCGTAGGCATTCTGAATATCGGATGCGAAATAACGGATAAACGAATAGCGGGCATCTTCCGTGCTGATGGTTGAATCGCCAGCCGGAACTTCTTTAGCCTGAATGGCATTTTTAAAACCGGCTTGTTCAAAAGCTTTTTGCCAATCTTCTACACCCGCTATTAAATATTTACGCCATTTTACAGGAGTTGCAGGATCGATATAATACACAATCGGTTTTTTGGGTTCAACCAACTCTCCGCGTTTCATTTTCTCAACATCTTCCGCTTTAGGTTCAAGACGCCAGCGTACAGCAAAAATTTCTGTTTCCGATTTCTGAGATTCTTCGCCATATACGGTGTACCCGTTGGCAAAGTAGCCCACACGCGGGTCGAACAATCTCTTGCGGGCCGGAACTTTAGGTAACAGAATCATAGACGTGTTGATTTCTACTGTTACAACTCCTGCATTAGCTCCTGCAGGAAGTTCACGCACCTGGGCAGGAGTTGCCCCTCCACCTGCCGGAGGCAACACAGAAGCAAAAGTTTTTACCATGCGTACTTCTGTGTTAATGGGAAACGATTTCATACTCTGAATGTAAGACCGGTCTGCCTGAATAGCCGCTAAACTGAACGAGCGCTTTCTTTGCGGACTAAGTGAAACTAATTTGTTATCGCTTTTAAAAAAGTCCGTTACATTAATCACATACGAAGTATCCTTACGAATGGATTTAATATCGAATGCGGCTGCAATAGGTTCTACGTTTGAGTTACTTACTGCTTGTGATATTGGTTTTTCCTCATCAAAGGTGGTACTAACAGTAAGCACTGCGCGCAAAAACAATTTGTTGTTAGGGCCGCGTTCCCAGCGCAAAACCTGGCGGTTTTCCTCTTCACCGCCATAGCCTGCACCGGCTGGCACCTTAGCCCTGCGGGTAACGGCCATAAACTCGCGCCCCAAAAGGCTATCGGCTACTTCCAGAAAATAATCTTCGTTGATTTTATGAACGGTAAAAAGCCCCTTCTGCGTTTTGGCTTTTGCCGTAATTACCTGCCTGTATGGCTTTGGCCCGGGAGGTGTTGGGCCTTTGGCTTTTGCTGTATCGGCCTTTACGGGCGCAACAGCCACTGGCTTTTTGTCATCCTTTTTCTTTGTTTTTTGTGCAGAGGCGGGAATGGCTAACGCCAAACCAAACACCAGTACGACAAAAAGTTTAACTAATCGCATCATATAATATTATGTTTGAGGGGTTAAAATACCTACCTCAGAAACATAATACAATAGCTATAATATAGTTGGTATTACCCGATTGTTACTCTTTACCCGAAAGATTAATGGGTGCCCCGGCCTTTCCCTGTTGCAAAAAGGGTATGCCAAGCAAAGCGGCCACTGTGCCCGCCACCTGGTTCTGATACAATTGATTTTTTGATTTTACTTCGCCAGCAGGAGCTACACCCGCCCCTATAGCTGCTAACCAGATTTGATTGGCCCCATTTACTTTATTACCATGATTGCGCCAATCATCAACAGGTGCGGTACCACGGCCATGATCGGTTGTAATAAGTATAGTTGTTTTGTTACGATACTGTGGTTCTGCCTGCACCCATTCCCAAATAGCCTTAATAAACTGATCGGTTTGATAGGCCGATTTAAGGTATGCATCATATTTACCATTATGCGCAAAATCATCTGTTTGGCCATAAGCAATATAAACTACTTTGGGTTTATGTTTTTTCATATACTCTACTGCATAATGATGCGTAAAGGCATCTAACCGCACACCTCCCCACGGGCTTGGAATTTCTACCTGAAGTTGATTGAGAAATTTCTCGCGGTCCGTTAAGTCTTTCCGGGATGCTGATTCGAAACCGGCATTTACCGGAATACCGCTTCGTTCTTCATTAATAATAAAAGGAAACACATCCCACGAACCAAAGGCTGCTACTTTACCTTTAAACTTTGGCTGTTTGTTTAAGAATTCTAACACCGTTTCGTTCGGATTATTAATCTTATCGTTACTGGAAATGCGTTGATCATCGGCAAAACCAGAAAGAATTTCGTTATACCCCGGATAGGAGAACCACATGGTATTGGAACAATTCACTTCATTATCAAAAGCTCTGTTACCAAACAACACTCCCTGCTTTGCTAATGTGCTCCAGAAAAATGGCATTAGCTTTTCTCTTCGCACATCAGGTTGCTCGTGCCAGAAGCGATCACGCAACCCCACAACATCCTCTACATACTTTTTATTTTTGATCAACCCGGAATCGGCACCGGTAAATACTTCTTGCCAACGCAGGCCATCGAGTGTAATTAAGATTACGTTTTCGGTCTTGGTTTGAGCCGAGGCCAGTCCCTGCGCCAGGGCCAACAGGCACACCAGTATAAGTTTGTTCATATTGCACAAAGTTTTGGCCAAGTTAATAAACCTGATGATACTGAATGGCAATATAATTAATGCGCTTCCATTACCATCTTGTTACTTTTTTTGCAACACAACATAAAGAAGTTAATTTTATCCAAAACAGGTAAAACACTTGACCCCAAAGTATAACAAACTCACACATTGGCTAACTAATCTGCATCCGGTTTGGTTTACGCTATACACTTCATTCACTGCATTTGCCTTATATACCTGTGTGTTTGCTTTCCGCAAAGCATTTCCGGCTGCTACCTATAGTGGTATTACTTTCGCAGGTCTTGACTACAAATCGTGGTTGGTTATTTCGCAGGTGTTGGGTTATGGAGCTGCTAAGTTTGTAGGTATTAAAACCATATCCGAACTCAAGGCCCATTCGCGCAGCTTTGGTATTTTATTAATGGTAAGCATTGCCGCTTTGTCCTGGTTGTTGTTTGCCATTACACCTGCCCCTTATAATATTATCTTCCTCTTTGTTAATGGATTTCCATTGGGTATGGTTTGGGGTATGGTATTCGGGTATCTGGAAGGCAGACGCATGACAGAGGTATTGGGAGCTTCGCTGGCCGTAAGCTTTATTTTCTCATCAGGTTTATGCCGCTCGGTAGGTGCTTATGTAATGCGCGATTGGGGCACATCAGAATACTGGATGCCGTTTGTTGTGTGTTGCATTTTTACAATACCCTTATTGGTTTTTCTGTATCTGCTCGACAAAATTCCTCCTCCTTCGGCAGAAGACGAGCGGTTAAGAACCAAACGCCTTCCTATGAATGGTACCGAGCGCAGGGCCTTCACCAAAACATTTCTGCCTGGTATTGTTTTATTTACATTGTGTTATGTCTTGCTTACCGCTTTCCGCGATTTCCGCGATAATTTTTCGAAAGAGATATGGGATGCCCTTGGCATGGGTAGCGATCCATCTATTTTTACCAAAACCGAAATTCCGGTTTCTTTAATTGTTTTGGTTTGTATGGGTAGCCTGATGCTCATAAAAAATAATAAGCTGGCCTTAATGGTTAATCATTTAATTATTGCAGCCGGAATGATTTTGGTGGGTGTTGCAAATCTCTTGTTTCAAACTGAAATAATCAGCCCGCTGGTATGGATGACCCTTGTTGGGGTGGGTTTGTACCTTGGTTATATTCCGTTCAACAGCATTTTTTTCGATCGCCTGATTGCTGCCTTCAAATATGTAAGTACAGTGGGGTTTATTATGTATGTGGCCGATTCGTTTGGTTATGTAGGAAGCATAGCGGTGTTGGTGTACAAAAATTTCTTTCAGGCTAACCTAAGCTGGCTGGAATTCTTTATTTCGGGCGGCTACATCATGTCGGTTGCCGGTACCATTCTTATTCTCGTGTCCATGCTTTACTTCCACAACAAGCATCGCACCTGGAAAAAAACCGGGCCGACTGGCCATTAATACCTCCGCTCCAGATTGTTAAATATTTCATCCAGCCCCTGGCTGGTTAAGGGCTTGGGAATAAACCGAATTACATTACTAAAACCAAAAGCCCGCTCGCGGTCCATCTGGTTGTTAGAACTGGAGAGTACCACTACCCGCAAACGGTTAAATAAGTCCTGAGAAAACTCCCGAACCTGTTCCAGAAACTCAAACCCATTGATCATGGGCATGTTAAGGTCTAGAAACAAGACACCCGGAACATGAGCCGGGTTGCCGGTAAGGGCTTCCAGTGCCTTAGAGGGGCTGGTAAAGGTTACAATGTTTCCGGCATACTTCTTCATCTCAATAAATCGCCTTTGAACAAAGAGATCTACCTCATTATCGTCTACCAGAAATACCGTTTGAATGGAACTTGCCGCCATCATCTGCATTTAAACTGAATTTACGGGAATATGTTCAGGTTTATCCATTTTTATCTTCAAAATATTGCACTAACGGTTTTACCCGTTTGGAAAAATATGCTAAAATTGAAGGTCTAAACCAAAAACCCATGAAATTTACTCGACTCTTACTTCCTTTTG
The DNA here is from genome assembly GCA_002352225.1 of Flammeovirgaceae bacterium UBA2786. Lineage (GTDB taxonomy): Bacteria > Bacteroidota > Bacteroidia > Cytophagales > Cyclobacteriaceae > ELB16-189. The sequence continues at coordinate 34,075 of DEIA01000053.1, read as the reverse complement.
TTGCAATTGTAGCTTTGGCCGGGCTGTGGAGCTGCGGTGGCGGCTCAAAAACAGAGAACAATGCCAACGAATTCAACGAGGCCGAACAATCCCTGAAAGACCAGATTAAAGAAGTTGTTTACAACCTTCCCTCACCCACCGAAATACCGTATTTGCTTCAGCAAACCGGTGCAGAGTACAACCAAAGTCTTATTAACAGCCGAAACAAAGTAGATCAATACAGCAGCCGTACTGATAAAGCCGCTCTTAATCTGGGTGTGTATGCCGCAGACATCGGATACCTAAGTTCGTACGACAAAACTCAGGAAGCGATCGACTACCTGAATGCCGCCAAAAAACTAGCTGACAATATTGGTGTTATCGGAACTTTTGATGTGGATGTGCTAAAACGCTTTGAAAGCAATATCTCAAACAAAGACTCATTAGCCGGTATTCTGAATACAGCCGTACAAAGCAGCGAAAAATACCTGAAAGACGATAGCCGCAACAAGCTGGCCGCATTACTGCTTTCTGGTAGCTTTATTGAGGGGCTGTACATCTCTACCGGTTTGATTAAAACCTATCCAAAAGATTTACTGCCCGATGATTCCCGCAACCTGGTGCTTACCCCTTTAATGCGTGTTATTCTGGAGCAGGAAAAATCGGTGGATGAACTTACAGCAATGCTTTCTACTGTAGAGCAGGAAGAACCAGTAGCCACATTGGTTACTGATCTTAAATCCCTTCAGGCCAGCTATAAAGCATTAAACATTGAAGAACAAATTAAGAACAACAATTCGGCATTGGTTCTTTCTGATAAAAACCTGATTGATATTACTACCATTGTAGAAAAAATGCGAAACTCAATCGTTAACTAATCTTTTCGATAAGTAAACGAAGAAGGATTGGTCATGGGGCCAGTCCTTTTTTATTTCAATCATCTGCCTTTTATTATCTTTAACCTTGCGCCAAACCCCACAGCACTATGAGCGAACCCGTACTGAATGCTATTATGAGGTTGTTTGCTTTGTTAGCCAAAGAAGACCAAATCACTAAACAGGAACGGGAATTCATTCATGCCTTTCTTTCCGATCATCTTAGCGAGAAAGGGGCTGACAACCACATGCAATTGTTTGATGAGTTTGCGATAGAAATCTCAAACAAGCTTTCGGCTACGCAGGAAAAAGATACCATTCTTGAAATTTGCCGCTCAATTAACAAAGAGGTTGCCCAAAAACAAAAAGTGGTAATTATGCTTGAGTTGTTGAGCGTAATTATGGCCGATGGTACGATGTCGGCCCGGGAGCAAAGCCTGGCTCAAATCATTTCCGATTCATTATATATTCAGGCACAAGACCTTAGTCTGATTACACACTACTTAGTGGCTAAAAACCGGGATCAGATTAACCATGACGATATTCTGGTAATTGATTCAAAACCAGAAATGCCCAGGGCTGGCCGGCATATTTTGCGCGAAGGGCTGGATGGGTTTATCAGTATACTATACATACGCTCAACCGATACTTTCTTCTTTAAATATATCGGCCATACCGATGTGTACCTGAATGGTGTACCCCAAAAGTCGGGCAACATTAATGTGTTAGCCATAGGCAGTACTATACGGTGGGATGCTGCTGATGCTGTTTACTTTGGTGAAATTCTTAATCTGTTTAAAAAGGAGATAACTACTACACGCACCAGTTTCGAAGCCAAAGCTATTTCTTACACATTCAAAAATGGTAAACTGGGTTTACGCGAAGTGGATATTGAAGAAGAATCGGGCAACCTGGTTGCACTAATGGGCGCCAGTGGTGCCGGTAAATCAACCTTACTACACGTGTTGAACGGAACCGAAAAACCATCGGCCGGGCAAGTATTAATTAACGGTATAGACATTTACAACGAACCTCAACGTATTGAGGGTGTAATCGGGTTTGTACCGCAAGACGATTTGTTAATTGAAGACCTTACGGTTTATCAAAACCTATACTTCGCAGCCAAACTTTGCTTTAGCCATCTTACCGAAACAGCTATTGACGATCTGGTACTAAAAACACTTTCCGATCTGGGGCTGTCCGAAACAAAAGATTTAAAAGTTGGTTCGCCTCTACGTAAAACAATTAGTGGCGGTCAGCGAAAACGGCTAAACATCGGATTGGAATTATTGCGCGAACCTGCCGTATTATTTGTAGATGAACCTACTTCCGGGTTGTCCTCGCGCGACTCAGAAAATATCATTGATCTGTTAAAAGAATTGTCGCTAAAAGGCAAACTTGTTTTTGCTGTAATCCATCAACCTTCGTCAGACATTTTCAAGATGTTCGACAAACTGGTAATACTGGATACTGGTGGCTACCAGATCTATTATGGCAATCCGGTAGATGCCATTACTTATTTTAAAGGCAATATTAATCTGGTTAATAGTCAGGAGGGCGAATGTAAAACGTGTGGCAACGTAAATCCTGAACAGATTTTTAATATCATTGAAACAAAAGTAATTAACGAGTTCGGGAATTTTACTGACGAAAGAAAATTTTCGCCCGAGTTATGGAATAAGAAATTTAAAGAAAGAATTAAAGTTGTTCCTGTTGTACCCTCACCCGAAGAACCACACTCTACCCTGCGCATACCTTCGTGGTTACAACAAATAAACATTTTTAGCAGTCGCGATTTACTTTCCAAATTAAGTAACACGCAATACCTGGTTATTAACCTGCTAGAGGCACCGTTACTCGCTTTTATACTCGCCTTTATAGTACGCTATTACAACACCGATGATCTGGCCAATACCGGATACATATTCAGCAAAAACCTGAACATGCCTGCCTACTTGTTTATGAGTGTAATTGTGGCGCTGTTTATGGGGCTTACCGTAAGTGCCGAAGAAATAATACGCGACCGTAAAATTCTGAAACGCGAGAAATTTCTGCACCTAAACCGCAGCAGCTACCTGTTATCTAAAATAGGAATCTTATTCTTAATCTCCGCCATTCAAACCGCCTTGTTCGTGGCGGTAGGTAACACCATGCTCGAAATTAAAGGTATGTTCTTTATTTATTGGGGAATATTATTTTCCGTTTCTTGCTTTGCCAATTTAGTGGGCCTTAATATCTCATCTTCCTTTAACTCTGCGGTTACTATTTATATACTCATTCCCATTTTACTTATCCCCCAGTTAATATTAAGTGGTGTAGTGGTTAAATTTGACAAACTAAATCCGAGTATTGGCAACACCTCTACTGTACCCATGGTAGGCGATTTAATGGCTTCGCGTTGGGCATTTGAGGCCAGTATGGTAGCACAATTCAAAGACAACGAATTTGAAAAGCAATTCTACGAAGATGATAAGATCATGGCCGATGCCGATTACAAGAAAATTTATTTTATACCTGCACTTGAAACCCGTTTGGATTTTGCCCTTCAGAATTTTAAAAAAACAGACTCTACACTCAGAAAAAAATTATCCAGTGATCTTAAGGTGCTTCAGGCCGAAATAAAAGAAGAACTAAATTTTGTTGGTAAAACTGACTTCAACAGCCTCGAGAAACTCACGGCAGAAAAATTCGACAGTACGACCTACTATGAAACTCAAAATTTTCTCAATGCGCTAAAACGATTCTATATATCCCGCTATAACAAAGCAGATATAGCAAAGGATAAAAAGATAAACGCTATGACACGCACATCCGAGCTTGAAAAAGAATTTGAAGCCACCCGCAATAGCTACCAGAACGAGTCTATTGCCGAACTTGTGAAAAATACAGTAGAGTCTAATCGTATTATTGAAAAAAATGGAACCCTTATCCAAAAGATTTTTCCGATCTACAAAAATCCAGACCCCAGCCATATGGTAGATTTCAAGGCGCAATTCTACATGCCAGCCAAACACTTCCTCAACCAAAACATAGATACGTTCTACTTTAACCTGGGTGTAATCTGGGCCATGACTACCTTGCTGATCATTACCCTGTATTTTGAAGTATTGCGTAAGATTGTAGATGGCTTAGGTAACATTTCGAACCCAATTCCAAAACGGATGTAACCCATGTTTTTCTTTTTTTCTAAAACCATCAACTTCCTGGCTATGCCATTAGTGTTGGTTTGCCTGCTTTGGATTGTTTCAAGGTTTATTCGCAGTGTAAAGTGGAAAAAACGATTGGCAGTAACTGGTCTTTCCCTGCTTCTGCTTCTATCGAACGATTTTATTACCAATGAAGTAGCTATGTGGTGGGAACCTTCAGCTACACCCTTCAATCAGATTAAAAAAAAATATAAGCTTGGTATTTTGCTTACCGGAGTAACAAAAGGCAATATGCAGCCAGATGATCGGGTGTATTTTCAACGTGGAGCCGATCGGGTTACACACACTTTGCAACTTTATAAACTCGGCATCATCGAAAAAATTTTAATAAGCGGAGGAAGTGGTTCTATCAGCCAGCGAGCCAGAAAAGAAGCCGATGAAATTGCTGATGCGCTTACATTAATGGGTGTGTCAGAAAATGATATTCTAATCGAAAATCAAACACGCAACACGCACGAATCGGCTGTAGTCGTTAAGGCCATGTTGCAGAATGATTATCAACCTTCCGATTGTTTGCTTATTACATCCGCTTACCATATGCGCAGATCTCTGGCTTGCTACACAAAGGTGGGATGGAGATGTGATACCTTTACCTGCGATTTTCTTTCGCACGAACGCAGGTTTACACCCGATGTTTTGCTAGTGCCCCGGGCAGAGTCAATAACCATCTGGACTACCCTTGTGCGTGAATGGGTTGGTATGGTAGCTTATAAAATTTCGGGATACATATGATTGGATTTTCATTTGCCAACTAACCTGCTTATACTTGAATTTCAAAAGCACCCATGCAGGCTAACCAGCTACAGAAATCGCTCTTGATATTACTAATGGTTATTGCCGCATTGCTGGTGTGTTCGCTTATTCCTGCTTTTACTATTGGACCGGTTGATATTAAAAAGGTGGATATGCTGGCCGATATAAAAACTGATCTGCCACAGCTTATTACGAAAATTATACCTACCGATAGCATTGCAGCAGATTCAGTAAAAGATTCAACACCACAGACTAAAGCTAAACCCAAACCCGTACCCGAGCTTTATCCATGCCCGGATGGAAATTGCTTACAGGATTTTAATCCTGATAAAGCAACACTCAAAAAATTCTTTCGCGCCCTAAGTCAGGTTAAGCGCAGGCAAGTTCGCATTGCTTTTTATGGTGATTCGTTTATTGAAGGGGATGTGTTGTGTGGAAACTTTCGTGATACGTTACAAAGAATTTACGGAGGCCAGGGTGTGGGGTTTGTTCCTATTGCCTCTGAAGTTGCACAATATCGCACCACTATACTGCATACCTATTCCAACTGGGAAACATATTCATTGGTTAGCAAACAAAGTATTCATGCCCCGTTAGGGATATCCGGCCATGCATTTATTCCATTACCCGAAAATGAAGCTGAATTTAAACCTCCGCGCAGACCCGCTAACAGAAAATTCGATCGAATGAGTTTGTTTTATAAGAGTGCTACAGAGGTTCCGTTTCAATACGTTGTAAACGATACGTTGGTTCTTCACGCATCACTCCCCCCTTCCGACAGCATAGGCCGCGTTATTTTAAAATCGCCACCAGCTGCATCTGTTAAACTCTCTTTTACTGAGCCTGATAGTGTAGTAGCTTATGGATTAAGTTTTGATGACGAAACCGGTGTGTACGTAGATAATTTTGCCATGCGGGGTAATTCCGGAATTGGTTTGTATGGCCTGGACACTACGTGTTTAAAACAGTTCAATCATTATCTCAATTACAAATTAATTTTTCTCCAATACGGACTAAACGTAGTAACCGAAACCGACTCAACCGACTACACCTGGTACGAAACACGCATGATAAAAGTAGTAAACCGGTTAAAGAAAGTTTTTCCTGGTGCGGCTATTGTTTTAGTTGGAATAAGCGATAGAGCAGGAAATCAAAACGGAAAAATTACTACCCTTCCGGCTATTGCCCGTATGCGCAAAGCCCAGCGAAATATTGCCCAACGCACCCAAATTGCATACTGGGATTTGTATCAGGCTATGGGTGGAGAAAATAGTATCGTTACATTTGCAGAAGCGAAACCACCACTGGCAGCGAAAGATTTTACGCATTTAACTTTTTTGGGTGGGCGCAGGTTAGCCAAAAAACTGGCCGATGCATTATTGTTTGAACGAACCCGGTATGATAAGAAACCTGACTCTTAGTTTACTCTTTTGTATAAGTACCCCGATATGGGCACAAGACACTATTGCTTTCTTTCCGAAGCAATCTTTTGATTTTATTCAGGAAGATGCCAACATCATTCAAAACTCTGTAACGCTTTCAGAGTTCTACGAAAAACTCTATCAACTCAAAAAATTAAAAAAGAGCACGATTAATGTTTTGCAGATTGGCGACTCGCACATTCAGGCTGATTTTCTTAGTGGAGCGGTTCGCAAACTAATTCAACTCGAATTTGGAAATGCCGGTCGCGGATTAATTTTTCCGGGGCGCGTAGGACGCACGAATGAATCGGGCACAATCCATTCAAGTTCGACAGGGCTGTGGGATGCAAAACGAATTATCTATACTAACCAGCCCATGCCAATTGGCATTGGCGGCATGACGGTGCAAACCCAACAACCCGGCAACACCATTTCGCTTAAAACCAATTCTAATGAACTGAACTATAGCTTTAACAAGATCACCTTCTTCTACGAAAAAGATCTTTCCAGTTTTAATGTGGTGGTAAAAGATTCGGCAAATCAAAATATTGCCTACGTTGGCCCTTACACATTTGAAACACCCAATACCTCGCAGGTAATACTGCCCTACCTTGTTAGCCAGGCAGAATTTCAGACCATGCAATCCACCCACCTTCAAAAACAATTTACCTTATATGGAATAAATCTTGAAAACAGTAAACCCGGAGTGCTCTATCACAGCACAGGGGGCAATGGAGCCAAAGTAAAGCATTATATAGAAGCGGCCTTATTTGCAGAACAAACAAAAGCACTATCCCCCGATCTGATCATTATATCGTTAGGCACAAACGAAGTTATAGAATATCCTTATGTCGATCCTCGTTTTCAAGATCAGCTTGATACCTTCGTTAACCAGTTAAAGCAACATAACCCGCAAGTCAAAATCATCCTTACCATTCCAATGGATTTCTATAAAAAGAAAACGCGCAGAAATCCCGGGGTTGAAATTATGCGCGGCAAGTTAATTGAGTATGCCGATGCAAACGGTCTGGCCTTCTGGGATCTGTATTCGGTTGCAGGCGGTAAACACGCTGCCGATCTATGGAAAAATAATAGTTTAATGCAAAGTGATGGTGTACACTTTACCAAAAATGGCTACGAACTTCAAGGAACACTATTGTATCACGCACTGATAAAAGGATATAATGAATATCTTCGGTATAGATATCCATAAACTCGGCCAGCAGTTTGTATATAACCCGCAAGAACCCCTGATCTTCAACAGCGGGCTCTTTCTCTTTCTGTTTGCGGGATTTTTAGCCATCTACATTCTGCTGCACAAAACACACCGGCCAAAACTTATTTTTGTAACCCTGTTTTCGCTCTACTTCTATTACAAATCGAGTGGCATCTATTTTCTCTTACTGATTAGTACTACTGTTATTGATTACAATCTTGCCCGTTTATTGGCAAAAAATGATATTCCCTGGAAGCGCAGCGCCATTCTGGCGCTTAGTCTGATTGCCAACCTGGGGTTGCTTGGATATTTTAAGTACACTAATTTTTTACATGAGATCTTCAGCGGTTTGGCCGGAATCGAATTTCAGCCATTCGATATTTTTCTTCCTGTTGGAATTTCATTCTTCACCTTTCAATCGCTTAGCTACACCATTGATGTATACAGGAAAAAAATTGAACCCGTTGATCATTTGCTGGACTACGCATTTTTCATCTCATTTTTTCCGCAATTGGTTGCTGGCCCCATTGTACGCGCAGCCGATTTCTTGCCGCAGCTTTCTAAACCTACGTTTGTTACCAAAGAAATGCTGGGCCGTGGTGTATTTCTAATCTGCACCGGACTATTCAAAAAAGCGGTTATCTCAAATTATATCAGCCTCAATTTTGTTGATCGCATCTTTGATGCCCCCACCCTGTACACCGGCCTCGAAAATCTTTTTGGTGTGTACGGTTATGCACTTCAGATTTATTGCGATTTCTCTGGATACTCCGATATGGCTATTGGCATTGCCTTGTTACTGGGTTTTCATTTCAATCTCAACTTCAATTCGCCCTATCAATCCAAAAACATTACCGAATTCTGGAGGCGCTGGCACATGTCGTTGTCCAGTTGGTTGCGCGATTATTTATATATCTCGCTTGGAGGAAACCGAAAAGGAAAAATTCGTACTTACATCAACCTGTTTTTAACTATGTTACTGGGTGGCCTATGGCATGGCGCTGCTTTTCGTTTTATACTTTGGGGGGCTTTGCATGGATTGGCTTTAGGTGCGCATAAGTTTATTCTTTCTTTTAACTGGCCAACGGTTCATAACTCATTTCTAAAAAATAGTGGCAATATCCTCAGTATCTTCTTCACCTTTCATTTTGTTTGCTTCTGTTGGATTTTTTTCAGAGCGCAGGATATGAATACTGCCGGGCAGGTAATTAATCAGATTGCCACTCATTTTTCACCCGGAATATTTTTTGACTTTGTAATGGGCTACAAAGCAGTTTTATTCTTAATGGTGGTGGGTTATGTTCTTCACTTTGTGCCGGCCCCCGTTGAACAACGCGCTGAAAACTGGGTTACCAATCTTTCACTAACCGGAAAATTTGTAGTTATTTTTGTTACCATCTTACTGGTTATTCAAACCAAATCGGCCGGCATACAACCATTTATCTATTTCCAGTTTTAATGCGGTGGCAATTACTTAATCACCTGCAGCCAGCCCTTACACACGGCTTCACCCGGAATCTGGATTTCATAAAAATACATTCCACCTTCCACATTACTGGCATCCCAATCGTCCTGGTAGTTATTGCTTTCAAAAACTTTCTTTCCCCACCGGTTTACAATCACTACACGAGCTGATAGTGCCGATGACGAAAGTCTATCTCCAGCGTATTGAATTACAAATCTGTTATTCTCAGGAAATTCATCGGGAGTAATTACGTTAGGAACCTTTAACTCATACACTGGTATACTAATCACCTTTTCGTACACACAAGTTTCTTTTAATCCTACCAGCTTAACGGAATAGGTGCCATCCTGATCGTAGGTATGTACTGTTTGCTCGAGATCGGATGTGTTACCATCGCCAAAGTCAAAAAACATCTGACCACCGGGTAAAAGATTCTGAACCTGGAGGGTGGGTCGGTTAAAGCAATCGTACGTCTTAGAAAAGCTAAAGTCAAGATCTACTCCGGGTACCACCCGAATATTTACCGTATCTTGTTTTATACAACCGTTAAAATCTGCTATCGAAACTATATATCCATCATCTTCTTCAGGATTTACGATTGGCGACTGCTCTGTTGAAGTGTACGTGTTGTTGAAGTTTCTCCATTGATATGATACGCCTCCTGTAGCGATAAGTTCAGCTCCTGCATTAAAACACATATCCTGATCGGGGCCCGCCCGGCCTGCAGCCATGGTAACCACAACTTGTGTAAAGGTAGAGTCTAACCCTACACAAGTACCGGCATCTATAGCCAATAATCTAATGCGATAGGTACCTGGCTGGCTATACTTATACATGATAAACGTAGTGTCTTGTTTCACCACCTGGCCGCCATCACCAAAGCTCCATTCGTATATACGACCTCCTGTACTTAAATTCTGAAACACAATTGGATCTGGAATACACACCCGGTTCAAACCCGGCATATCGAATGTAATGTTATTGGTTTGAATGCGCGCTTTTAGTGATGAAAGATCAAATTTAAATGCAGCGTTATTGCAGTTTAAGCTTTCATTCTGCCGGCTCCAGGCATTTGAAGTTGTGGGAAAATCATCAAACCCTCCACCACAACCCCCGCACACGGAATGATACACAATACCCCCTTTATCGAACCGGCTTGTGCCTCCATCTACATGTACAGAAGATTGATTACCTCCCAGAAATGTTCCGTACAACATTTCTGATGCATCATCTGTAAGTACAATAAAATAAAAATCAGAACCTGCTGTAGTTTTTTGAAAGGCATCAGGTGTTATGGGCATTCCGGTAGTACCGCTATTCCAAAAACCTCTGGAGAAATTGATTGACCCACCCCAGCCACTCATGTAGATGTTGTTACAATCATTAACCAGAAAAGCCGTTGGCGAAATATCGGGTATGCCCCTACCCGCCCCAAACACTGTTGAAAATGAAAGTGTTGTAAGGTCCTTATCAAATTTTTGTAAGAACTGCCCACTATTCGCATTTGAAAAAACTCCTGGCGTTACTGGAAATACGCCTACCGTTTGTCCGTACACATAAACGTTTTCGTTCAGATCAATATCAATAAAATAAACCTGATTATACTGCGATGTTCCAGTAAAACTGGAAACCATAATTGCAGATCCGTCAGCTTTCAGTTTTGCCATCCAGCCATCTGTACCTCCTGCTAAAGCATTCTGATACACTCCGGCTGTAGTAGGAAAATCTGAACTATTCGAACCGCCCGCCACCCACACATCGCCTGCCTCATTCAATTTAATGGTGTGCGATGCATCTGCCGAAGTTCCACCCAGCAAAGCCGACCAATAGACTGTAGTGAGTGATGCGTTCAGGTGCATAATAAGTGCATCGGTAATACCTCCTTTATAGGTTGTACTAAAACTATTGATACCCGTAAAATCTGAAGAGGCAGTTACGGTACTGATATAGGCATCGCCATTGGCATCAATAATAATGTCGCCACGCAACTCATCTCCATAGTTTCTGACTAACGGGCTATTAGCCGGATTAAGCCCATCGTTATTTGAACCACCCAGGTAGGTGCTGGCTAAAAGCGTACTTCCGTCTGAACTTAATTTTGCAACAAAAATATCAGATCCATTTTCGTAAGCGATTACATTAAACAAACTAATGCCACCATTAAAACTATTATCAATTGCACCCGCAGTAATAGGAAAGTTTGCAGAACTTGTTGTACCTAATATCCAAAGGTTTTCATCTTTATCCATTATTAAGCTATGTGGAGATTCGCCATGTACACCGCCCAGGTAGGTGGCGTAAAGTAAATTGGCTCCTGCCGAATCGTATTTTAGAATAGCCACATCATAAGCTCCACCTGTTGTAATTTGAAATGCACCGGGAGTTGCCGGAAATGTTCCGCCTAAATGATGATTGGTTACACCAGCCGAATAAAGACTTCCATGCTCGCCCGGGGTGGCTGTGCTTCCCCAATTATCGGCAGTAGATCCGCTATAGGTTGAAAAGATCAGCAACGGATCGATTACCAAAGGATAACAGGAATTGTAACCGGTCGGAAATAAAAATTTTACAGTATTTCCATCTAACATATATTCACAGGTTACATACTGCTTCACTCCATTAATCCATTGCCAGGCAACGGGTTTCTTCTCAATAAAACCAAATTGCGAGGCTTCTACATGTAAATCACCTTGTTGCACAAACACACGATCAATACCGGCATATTCAAATTCAATCTGCGAAGCATCTGCCCCTGCCGCAACATAAAAATCGTATTTGATATTATTGCCCTGGCTGTAAACCTTCAGATCGATGCCGGCATAGTAATCAACAAATTGTACTGCCTCAAACGCACTTGCATGCGAAGCCCATACCGATGGATCGGAACCTAAAAAGTAATTGTAGTACCTGGATAATTTACTTATGGGCGAAACAATAGCATTCTTATTCGCTCCTTTAAACCGTACATCAACCCGGTGGCCATTAATGGTTATGTCCGAATCTATACCGTGCGATTCATTTGGTGTTCCATGACCTAACTCATGCCCGTGTTGGAGGCGTGTATAATCCACAAATGAATAACTGAACCCGGTCGATTGCAGTTGCATTGTTCCACCCGGAACCCGGGCATTGAACTTTACTGCATCAGGCCACTGGCATTTGTTTTCGATAAACTCTATCTGGCCGAACGAGCTGATCCAACCGGAAATAAAGCAAAACAAAACAAACACTTTTGGGGCACTCATGCCTTAAAGTTAGCTTTCCTTACGCAATACTTGCAAGGGTGGCGTGGAGATGACTTCGCGGGAGTTCCACCAGCCAATGAAAACGGTAAGTATCACTACTCCGGCTGATATTATCAATAATTCAATAAAATCAACCGAGAACTGCACTTCAAAGAAAAATTTAGTGAGTAACCATCCCGCTCCTAATGAAAGTGCCAGGCCGGTAATAGCCGAGAAAATTCCTACATAACCATACTCAATAATAGTTATGCGTGTAATCTGGCCGGTACGGGCCCCAATGGTGCGGAGTAAAACGTTTTCCTTCATGCGGGCAAACTTGCTGTTGAGTACTGCACCGGCTAACACAACCAACCCGGTAACAATACTAAACAAAGCAAGGAAGCGCACCACCAGGCCTACTTTATCAAAAAGTTCATCTACCGTGCTTAATATCAGGCGTAAATCAATAAGCGAAACATTAGCATAATTAAATACAAGCTCTTGTTGAAACAGAATGGCATTCTGTTGATTTTCTACCCGCGTAGCTGCCACCCAAATTTGAGGTGCATCATCCAATACTCCTTTGGGAAAAACAAAAATAAAATTAGGTGGGTCTTTGGGCCACTCTACTTTACGAATACCACTGATAAATGCTTTTATCGGAACACCTTGCACATCAAATACGAGAGAATCTCCTACATCTACCCGTAATGTTTCATGCATGCCTTCCGAAATTGTTACATACACCGAATCGCGCGAACCTTTCTTATAAGAATGCAATTCACCTCTTATTAATTCTTCTGAAAGGTGCAGGCTATCGCGATACGTTACCCGGTATTCGCGCGTAAGCGCCCAGTTAGGAACACGCACCGAATCTACATCGGTACGTTTAAACTGATCTATCGGTTTACCTTTCACTTCGCTCAACCGGCAGGTAATGATAGGCACAACCTGGTTTACCGGTAAGTCGTACTTCTTAATTAATTTAACCACCGAATCTTTTTGGTGCGATTGGATATCGAAAAGTATGGTGTTGGATTGATTCGCGTTACCTCTAAACTCTACCTGGTTGAGTAAACTACTCTGAATGATATTAAGCGTAGCAATAATAAACGCGCCTAATCCTATTGTAACCAACAATACCTGAGTTTGATTGTTGGGGCGAAACAAATTTGATAAGGCATGACGGAATACGAATGAACTATTTTGTGGAAAATACCTGCGCACCAGATAGAGTACGCCCATTGCCACCAGGGCTAAACCGCCCAACGCCAATAAAAGCCCTGCCGAAAACAAACCACCCGATATAAGACTTTCGGTTTGGTAAGCCGCTGCCAGCAAGGGAAATAAAAAGATTAATATGATTGCAGCCCAACGCGTTTTAGAAAATACACGGTTAGGCTGAAAATCGGCACGCAATACAGATAAGGGAGGCACAAATCGTACAGCAACTAAAGGCAAAACAGAAAACAATACAGAAATTATAGTGCCCAGCAAAACACCTTCTGTTACTGCGCGCCACGAAATTCCAAACTGAAGTTCTACCGGCAAATATTCGCCAAAAACAATAGGAACAATCTGCTGAATCAATACTCCCAATGCTGCTCCTATCATGCTTCCTACTATACCTAACACAAAAATCTGGATAAAGTAAATATTAAAAGCCTGCCAACCCGAAGAACCAATACACCGTAACACAGCCACCTCATCGCGCTTTTCGCGTGCATAAATATGAACTGAACTGGCCACCCCAATACACCCCAGTATTAACGCCACAAATGCCAACAAAGAAAAAAACCGATATACCGACCCAAAGCCTTCGCCCAATTCTTCTTTGCGTTCTTCCACATCATCGGCATTATACCCTAACTCATCGCGGTAAGGCTTAATAGTTCCCATTGCAACTTTTGTATCGGCATCGGAAACAGTTTTAACAAACAAACTATAATTAACCCGGCTTCCATACTGAACCAATCCGGTAGAGTCTAATGCATGTAATGAAATATATACTGCAGGCGCAAGAGTAGCTGTTAATGCACCACCTCCCGGAAATTTTTCTACCACACCGGCCATCTTAAAATGGATGTTACCAATCTTGATGGAATCTTCTGAACTTACATTATACTGGCGTGCCAATGATTCATCCAGCATGGCATAGCGGCCGGTTTTCATTAATGTATAGGCATTGGCGGGTTGGGTTACTACCGTTCCATAAAACGGAAAATCTCCTTCCAGCGCCATTAGTTTAACAAGCCGGCTCTGTTTGGTGTTCATAAACATCACCATCGAAGCCATGTCTGTGTCTTGTGCAAACTGACGGTTAGCTGTGTCTATTTTCTTTAGGAAGGCAGAATCGAACGGACGACCGCTGTTTACTACCAGGTCGGCACCTAAAAGTTCTTTTGCATTGCGGTCAAGTTCGTCCTGCATAGCATAATTCAGCGAACTGATAGCTACTACTGCAGCAATACCGGTAATTAAAGAAGCTACAAACAAAAACAACCGTCCAAAATTGTGCTTGCCATCGCGCCACGCCATTCGCCATACCCAACCATCGCGATAAATGGGTTTTGCCTTACGCTTTAAGCGGATAAAGTACTCAATCATACTAATGAAAGAATGCGTTCGTTAACCAGTTTGCCGCCTTTCATTTGAAGAATGCGTTGTGTTTTCTCAGCCAATTCAAGGTTATGCGTAACCAGCACCAGTGTAGTTTTCTCTTGCCGGTTCATTTCAAAAAGTAAATCGGTTACCTGCGTGGCATTCTCATCGTCCAGATTTCCGGTAGGTTCATCGGCAAATAAAATTCTGGGCGAGGTTATAAAAGCACGGGCCATAGCCACGCGTTGTTGTTCTCCACCCGAAAGTTGTGAGGGATAGTGACTGATTCGTTCTGCTAACCCTACCCGTTCCAGTAAATCTTTCGCCTTAGCTGCTACATTTCGCTCGCCCCGAAGTTCAAGGGGTACCATTACATTTTCTAATGCCGTTAGTGTAGGCAGTAGCTGAAAATTCTGAAACACAAAGCCAATATATTGATTGCGCAGGTATGCGCGATCGTCTTCATTCATCACATTAAGTTTAAACCCCATTAGGGAAACCGTTCCGCTGCTGGCTACATCCAACCCGGCACACAAGCCCAACAAAGTAGTTTTACCACTACCGGATGGGCCAATAATGGCTACACTTGTGCCTTGGTGTACTTCAAACGAAACATGATCTAATACGATCAAGTCGCGTTCGGCCGATTTATAAACTTTGGTAAGGCCTTCGGCCTGTAAAACTGTTTCTGGCATGATAATTAACGGTAACCTGACTTGAATTAAAGCGTTATTTCTGTAAAATTGTTCAACGTAATTTCAACAATACGCAATTATTATGGTAGTCGGCAAATATTTACTTCTTATTGTTTTGTTAACGGCATTTTCTGCTCCCCTTCCGCCTAAAACTATTTTATTTTTTGGCGATAGTCTTACCGCTGGCTATGGCCTCTCGCCCGAAGAGGCTTTCCCGGCTCTAATCGAAAAAGAACTGAACAAATCAGAAAAAAAAGTAAAGGTTGTAAATGCCGGTTTAAGTGGAGAAACTTCAGCTGGTGGTCTTAGTCGCATTGATTGGATTTTGCGTCAGCCGGTAGATATTTTTGTTTTAGAATTGGGGGCCAACGATGGTCTACGTGGCCTTCCGCTTGATCAAACACTAAAAAATCTGCAAAGCATTATCGATAAAGTGAAGGCTAAATATCCGCAATGTAAAATGGTGTTGGCCGGCATGATGGTGCCCCCTAATATGGGGAAGCAATACACTGATTCTTTCAAAAACATTTACCCCGACTTAGCAAAAAAAAATAATGCTACCCTTATTCCATTTTTACTGGAGGGTGTAGCCGGTAATGAAAAATTAAACCAGGCAGATGGCATTCATCCCACAGCTGAAGGCCACAAAATAATTGCAACCCATCTGAAGTCTGTTTTTGAAAAACTAATCTAAGTTGCTATTGATAATTTTTTAGTGTAGAATAAATAACCTCCACCCATTGCGCATACATTTTACCGGATGGATGTAAGCCATCGGCAGCCACCAGGTCAGGATCATCAAACCCTTTGCGCGAAATACCGGTTATATTAAAATACGTAACACCAAACTTTTCTGCTATGCGTTTATTAATCGCATTGTATTGGTCTAACGCTTCAGAAATTTTTTCCTGCTTCGGCTTTCCGAAAGGTGTATAGCCATAATCAGGAATAGAAACTACAAATACTTTTTCCTTCTTACCCCTGGCAAGCTTAATTGCTGTTTGAAGCAGTTCCTCAAATTCCCGTTCATAAACCAAAATAGGTTTGCCCTGGTATTGATTATTAACTCCAATCAGTAACGATACCAGGTCATACTCTGGTTTCAGTGTTGCCGCCTCAATAGCCTCTTTCAATTGGTCTGTTCGCCAGCCTGTAGTGGCAATAATGCGGGGTTCTGAAAATTCAAGTTTTGCTGCGAGTTGAGTGGGCCACCGCTCGGATTCGGTTACACTTTCACCAATGGTATAAGAATCGCCTAAGGCAAGAAATTTTTTATCTTGTTGCGCATGGGTTCTATTTTCAAACAACGAAATCATGCACATGAGCAGGCCCCACCGTATCAAATAGCCTCAAAATTGAAATTATAGGTTTCAACCTCACCATCAAAGTCCAGTACAATTCTAAGCTTCATAGAATTTTCTGTTAGTTCAGTAACGGTTGCCGGATGCGCAAAATAAGCAAAGAGCACAGCATCTGAGCCCGTAAAATCATACGTAAGCACTACCAAAATACCACCATCGGCAGTAAACGACCAGGTTCCTGATTCTACAATGGCCGGAGCTTCCGTTTCGCACTTAGACAATCCTTCACTCAATTCATAATCTTGTGTGGCATTGTTACTAAACTTATATACGTTATCTAAAAAACAGGGTGAAAATTCGAGCGTCTCTGTTCCTCCATCATAGGCAACTGTAGTTGAGGTTAGTTTCCAGCTTTTACTTGCTCCTTTTGCTCCTGCCAATAAGCGCGCTTTTACTTCGTATGCAGGTTCAGGATCATCTTCTTTACACGATGAGAGTGTAGCCATTGTGGCACAAATAACCAGTGAAAAAAATCTGATCTGTTTCATGAAATTATTTTTTAGAAATTAATTTCTTAAATATGCTTATATAATCTCACAAAAGAAATTATCCTGAATAATAATGAACCTACGCAATTGGCTGCTTAGCTTTATTCTTATAAGCAATTCCTTAACCGCGGTATCGCAAACCCTTCAACAATACACGTTACCTGCGGTGCATTCATCCTTTAGGGGACTTTCGGTGGTAAACGATTCAGTTGCGTGGGTAAGTGGCAGCAAAGGTTGGATTGGGCGCACAACAAACCGTGGGTTACACTGGAGTTTTACTCAAGTACCCGGTTTTGAAGCGTTGGATTTCCGATCGCTTTATGCTTTTAACGACTCTGTTGCACTACTAGCCAATGCGGGTACACCTGCCTATATTTTACGAACAACTACGGGCGGTAAAAGCTGGCACGTTGTGTATACCAATAGCGCGTCTGCTGTTTTTATTGATGGTGTTGATTTCTGGAATGATAATGATGGTGTGATGTACGGTGACCCGATAGAGGGTCGGTTGTTTCTGCTGTTTACAAAAGATGGTGGCAAAACCTGGAACGAACCTGCACCTGAAACCCGGCCTAAACTAATGGAAGGTGAAGCTTCGTTTGCGGCCAGTGGTACCGGCATACGATGTTACCCTAAAAAAAGAATTGTAATTACAACCGGAGGCAAAACCTCGCGTTTGTTTTTGTCTGACAACCAGGGGAAGAGCTGGCGTGTTTCAAACCCACCGGTACAACAAGGTAACGAAAGCAGTGGTGCGTTTTCTGTTTCTTTTCAAAATCCTAAATCAGGTATAGTAGTGGGTGGAAATTTTGCTATTGATACATTAAAAATCAAAAATGCATTTTATACTACCAATGCTGGCAAAACGTGGAAGCAGGCTAAAGTTGCCCCCAGAGGTTATCGTGAATGTGTGGAGTTTATTGCTGCTGGTAAGTGGATTGCTACAGGACCAACGGGCACAGAATACTCGGCAGATGGAGGTAATCATTGGATGCCTTTATCTGATGATAAGGGTTTTCATGTGGTCCGAAAAGCAAGAACCGGAAACTGGGTTGTGATTGCCGGTAATAATGTATTGGGGGTTGTGAGCTTTTAGAAAATGCGGAGAGGGAGGGATTCGAACCCTCGGTACAGTTACCCGCACAACGGTTTTCGAGACCGTCCCATTCGGCCACTCTGGCACCTCTCCAAAAGCAAAAGTAAAATGTTAGGTGTAGTATTCCGTTACGCCTAAAAAAATATTGTTTACTTTTTTAAAAAGAAAAGCAACTGTATAAGGTGGTAAAATTTTGAAGATGGCTGTTACGTCTCCTTCTGTTCGCTTACCCCTTCATAAAGATTATTCGAATCGTAACGATTCAATCGGATCAAGTTTAGAGGCTTTATGTGCCGGATAGTATCCTGAAAGCAGCCCAACCACCACACATATTATCATGCCCACCAACATCCAGAACCAGGGTAGCACAAATGCTGTAATACCCATAAACCGTGATATTACATTTCCAATTAAAATGCCAAGCAACACACCGCCTACCCCACCCAATAAGCACACTACAATGGCTTCAATTACAAATTGCTGACGAATGCGCAGCGGAGTTGCGCCCAGTGCTTTGCGTACACCTACTTCGCGAGTGCGTTCTGTAACCGATACCAACATAATATTCATTAGTGCTATAGAAGCTCCTAACAAAGTAATAAAGCCCACACCAAATCCGCCCCAGCGTAACCCACTGGTAATGCTTTCCATTTCTTCTGCCAGCGATTCGCTCTTCTCAATTTCAAATGAGTTGGGGGCACCTATTTTATCATGTCTGATTTTGCGCATTAACCCGGTAGCTTCGCCCATTGCATAATCTACCTGGTTCATATCTGTTATACCTACT
The DNA here is from genome assembly GCA_002352225.1 of Flammeovirgaceae bacterium UBA2786. Lineage (GTDB taxonomy): Bacteria > Bacteroidota > Bacteroidia > Cytophagales > Cyclobacteriaceae > ELB16-189. The sequence goes on along the minus strand of DEIA01000053.1, from coordinate 14,908 downwards.
GTTAACCGGTAGCTAAGCGGTTGGCCTGCTGCCATCTGGTTAGCAACCAGAATGGGAATAATAACCATGTTGTCGTAATTATTATCAGAGAAATCGCCTTTCTCTTTTAATAAACCTATTACTTTAAATTGTACACCCTTAAAAGATATTTCTGTATTAATTGGTTTGGGTTCATCTCCATACAACGCCTGAGCTAATTTATAGCCAACAATGGCCACCTTACTCCCATTTTGAATTTCAAATTTAGAAAAGTTTCGACCTTCCTGAATATTAAGCCCCTTAATAGCCACATACTCATCATTAGCTCCACGAATATCTACATTGGGATTTGTCTTTACAGAACCATACTTAACTTCGGCCAGGTTGGTTAGGCGTGCCTGCAGGCAGATTGAAGCCTGAACCGGATACTCTTCAATAAATTTTTGTGCCTCATGCAAATTGAGCCGTTCGTAAGTCTTCTCACGCACGCCATCCTGATTAGTGCCCCTATTCCATTTTGAATACACCTCAAATGTATTTACCCCCAATGACGAAAGGCTTTCGTTAACCGAATACTCTATGCCATCAATAGCTGTTAAAATACCCACCAGCGAAGTGATACCAATTGCCACAATAAGGGCCGTTAGTACCGAGCGTAACATGTTGGCCTTAATTGAACGAAGGCCTTCTTTCATGTTTTCAAGTAAATTCATGCGATATGGGCTTTTTTAATGATATGGTTTAAACCAAGATTCAGGAATTTCGTTCTCAAAATTATATCTTTAATCGATAAAATGGTAAGACATTCTTAATGGTGCAATTGTTACAAAACTGAACAAGAAATGAGTGGTTTAACGGGAAGAATTGTGTTTTTGTTTTTATTGATTACGGTTTCGGGGCGGGCAGCGGCCAACTCCATTTTTATACCCATGGATGAAAAACAGGCTAACCACCTGAAAGCCTATGGAATAGCCTACTGGATTCTGAAATCTGAAATGGAGGTAGATTGGCTGCTTAACTATCGCGGGGGCAGTTTTATGTGTAAGTACCATCCAAAAATTCAAAACGAATTGGTGGTGCGGGGCGTAAGTTTTGAAATTATTTCGGAAGCAAAGGTAAATGCCATTGTAACTGAAATTGCCAGCCCTGCCCTCAACTACGACATTATGAAACTGGAAAAGTATCCGCGCATTGCGGTGTACTCGCCCAAAACCAAACAACCGTGGGATGATGCCGTTACCCTGGTTCTTACCTATGCCGAAATTCCATACGACATAATTTTTGATGACGAAGTGCTGAACGATCTGTTACCCAAATACGATTGGCTTCATTTACACCACGAAGATTTTACCGGGCAATACGGAAAATTCTATAGTAACTACGCCAACTATCCCTGGTACATTGAGCAACAAAAAGAAGCAGAAGAAACCGCAACCCGGTTTGGATTTCATAAAGTTTCGCAATTAAAATTAGCCGTAGCAAAGCGCATTAAAGAGTTTGTAGCCGGTGGCGGATTTCTATTTGCTATGTGCTCTGCAACCGATACCTACGATATTGCCCTGGCTGCCGAAGGCATAGACATATGCGAACGCATGTACGATGGCGATGCAGCCGACCCACAGGCCCAGGAAAAACTTAACTTCGATAACTCATTTGCCTTTCAGGATTTCAGGTTAGTGCGCGACCCCTATCAATACGAATTTTCTGATATCGATAATAATTTTCCTGACCGTGGCTTGCGGCAGGATAATGATTACTTCACCATTTTTCAGTTTTCAGCCAAGTGGGATCCCATTCCTACCATGCTTACACAAAATCACACTCGGGTAATTAAAGGGTTTTATGGACAAACGACCGGCTTTAAAAAGAAATTGGTTAAACCCGATGTAGTGGTAATGGGAGAAAATGTTGATATAAAAGAAACCAAATATTTACATGGCGTTTTTGGTAAAGGTTTCTGGACATTTTATGGCGGGCACGACCCAGAAGATTACCAACACACAGTAGGCGAAGAACCAACCGATCTGAATCTTCACCCCAACTCACCCGGTTTCCGTCTTATCCTCAACAACATTCTCTTTCCTGCTGCCAAAAAGAAAAAACAGAAGACGTGATCCGGAATTTCAAATTCAATGCCGCTTAGTTAAGATGTCACCCCTTCGGGGCTTTCGATAGTTATTGGATTGCCTTCTTTAATCGTTTCAGGCTTTCACTAATCCCGAAGGGATGACAGGATTATAGAAATGCCATGAAACACAAAGCAGAACCCCGAAGGGGTTACACATTTGTTCTTTAACTAAACGACATTGAATTTGGAATTATGATTATTAATCGGTTTTGATTTAATGCATCCTATCCCCTCTCACTTCCATATTCTTTAAGATTGCTGCTTCCTGCTCTAATATCTCACGCCAGCGTTTTTCAACCAGATCAGGATTCATATATTCTTTGGCCAGCGTTAAAAAACTTTTATAGTGTCCGGCCTCTGAAACCATCAACTCATAATAAAAAGTACTGAGTTCGGCATCGCCAATTTCTTTCCACAACAATCTAAATCGCTCGCAACTGCGGGCTTCAATTAATGCGTTCAGTAAAAGTTTTTCTACCAATTGCTGCTCGCGGTTACCTCCCTTTTTAATAATCTTCTGTACTTGTTCTACATATTCATCCTTCCGCGGAAACCCTAATGTAAAACCGCGTTTCTTCAATTGCTCAAGCACCCGCTCAAAGTGTGCCCACTCTTCGGCTACTACAGGTGTTAACGCATCAACAAGTTTTTCCTTTTCCGGATAACTTATAATTAATGAAATACAGGAAGACGCAGCCTTTTGTTCGCAATAGGCGTGATCTATTAAAATGTCGGCAATGTTTTTCTCAGCAATGTTTACCCAACGTGGGTCGGTAGGCAACGTTAATCCTAAAACGTGCTTTTCCATTTAATCAAACAAAATTAGATCAAACCCAAAATCAAGAATATTACGCTGCCCTCTATACCCTGGTGTGGGTAAATAACCAAGGCCTGTAATGGCTTGTTGCAGGTTATGGTATTTCACAAAGAAACGTCCGCGCTTAAACTTGCCATTGAAAAATACATCTACCAACGGAAAAGCACGAGAGGTGGTAGCATCCTGTATATAGTATTGTTGTATGGCCGGATCGTAACCTAAGGCGGAGTATTCAGACCGCCAGTGTGCATCTACGCCAATCTGTACTTGCAGGTTTCCTTTAAACAACATATTCTCATAAGCGAGTTGTGCATTGGCAAACCACTTCGGAATGCGTAGTACATCTCCATCATTATTCAAAAACGATGTATATAATACCTGCGGCCTTATATATACATGCCTTAAAAAACGCAAACTCATGCGCAACTCCGGAACAAAAATTTGCTGATTACCGCCCGACTGGGCAGCCACAACAACAGGTTCATTTGTTACCGCATTAGCTCTGTAATAGATATAATTACTTAATGCTGTATATGTAGCACCAGGCGATACAAACAATCTTCCCCACTTCACTTTCAAAAAAGCCGAAAGCTGGTTAGTAAACGGATCGTTAAAATCATTAATCCACTCGTGGTGACTTCCCCTATAGGCCAACGGTAAAAACCCAGGTTTAACCAATGCACTTGTACCGGTAGCATCTAACCAGGGCGTACGCAGTTGGGCCTGCAGCCGATAGTTTCCATCCAGCAGATATTCCGCCTTACCAGATAGTTCACTCAATGAATCAAACCTGAACGCAATTTGCCCCCCCAAATAATTCTCGACTCCACTCTTGTTATACGGAAGCGCAAAATTATCGAGATACTTATTAGATGTATTATATAAACGCAACTTGTAAAAGAGGCTGTAGTAGAAAAAAGCTGCTTTTCCTTTTATTCCAAACTCATTCACCATGGAATTAAACCGGGTTCCATCACTAACTGTAGTGGTATTGATATCACTATCGGGATTGGTGTATTTAAAGTAAGCGTCATAATTTATTTCACTTGCCCGCGTATCAGCAAACAAATTACGCTGCCGAGTAAAGTCGGCCTTGTGATACACCTGAAATGGCGATGCCAATTGATATTGATGAAACAAGTGGAATACATTTCGCAGTTCTTCTGATTGTGCCCCTTTTAAATAGGGGCCTGCGTTTTCATCAAAATAGCCTGCATACGTGGTATCAATAGGCGTTAGCAGAATCCCCCCGTATTCAAACACACGGTGGCGCATGCGCCTGTACGATGCCAGTAACTGGTAGCGTTCATTCTTGGATTTATACGAGGTATATAAATCATAATAATGATTAATTGTTTGTCTATCGCCTTTACCGGTTCGTTGTACTTGCTTATCAACAAGTATGGGCCGGTAGTTAAAACCAAAATTCCAGCGCGGGTTAATGTTACGGGTAAATTCTATGTGACTTCTGGCACGTCCATCGCCACCCCAAACCACTAAAATGCGTGTGTAGGGAGATTTAGAATCGAAATACCGGGGCTCGGCCAAATCAAAATAAGGAGCATAAGTAGAATACCCCGGGTTTGCACCAATATTTACCGGAGCAATTGGGTAGATAGGGTTAAGCGCTGTACCTACGTTGCCAAGATCCTGATAAAAGTTATTCAGGTTTTGTATAAAAGTCCAGCGGTGATAGTCGCTAATCGTGGTATCAAGCGGTTGATAGTTGTTCTTATTCTGGTAAACATCATTCTCTGTAATCCATAATGTGGTTTTAGGACCATACACATTTTTTGTAGAATCGTCTACAATCTGTGATCCTTTTCCAGAAGGTTGGGTTTTAGATTGGGTGGTAACGGTGTTGGGGTTTGCATCCTGAATAATACGTTTCTTTTGAGGAAGCGGGGTTTCCTGACACATCGCTGACGTAGCCGCCAAACTCAATAAAAGCAAAACAAAAAATCGCACGTGCAAAAATAGACCAGTTTTAGGAAAGATTATCGCCACTTATGATTGTAACCCTTTTTAACTTTTCAGCTACCACAGACTGCACCAAACTATCAAATTCCGAACCACTCCGTAAAAATTCGACTTGCATGGGTAAATAAAACCAGGCCCCGGGCTGAATACTGGGGTAAAGTTCAGGGCTAATCAGTTTAACCATATCCTTTTCGGTGGTGAGGATACTACGCGCGCCCGCCTCGCAAACAATTTTGCTTACATCTTCGGTTGTGTAGCGATGATGATCTTCAAACCGAAAATGCTTGTAAATGGTATGCGTTTTTTCAAGGTGTTGGCTAAACGGTTTGGGGTTTCCGATTCCGGTTACCAGAACCACTTCTGCGCTCAGTTCTGCCTGTGCACCAATTGCCACCGGCTTTGAATACCGTATGGAAGAAAAGAATACAGGCTTTGAGGGCGCATACTTTCTTACGGCTTGTTGCACTTCATTCAGTTTTTCGCTTTCTGATGTAACGCATTTAGTAACCACTATTACATCGGCCCGGCTTGCACCCATTCGGTTCTCGCGTAAGCGCCCCATAGGCAATAAAGCATCTTTATAAAATGGTTTTTGAAAGTCGGTAACCAAAATAGAGAACTGAGGTATTACCGCCCGGTGTTGAAATGCATCGTCCAATAAAATAATCTGTACGTCAGGGCACTCATTCAATATAGTTGGTATAGCTAAAGCCCGCTCCTCGCCTACCGCCACATAAATCCGATCGTAAAATTTCTTATAAAGCTGATACGGCTCATCACCAAGGGTGCGGGCATTATCTTCAGGGCCGGCTAATCTAAAACCAGATGTACTTCGGCCATAGCCACGGCTAAGCGTAGCTATTTTGTACTGTGTGCTAAGTAGCCGAATCAAATACTCAATCATAGGAGTCTTACCCGAGCCTCCCACATTCAGATTACCCACACTGATAACAACCGAATCGAATTGAAATGATTTTTTATGACCGATGCGATAGAGGTAATTGCGGAATCGGGTTATCGCATCTACCAACACCGCAAAAGGCCACCACAAATACCGCAAAAGAGACATAAAGCTGTGCCGATAATCTTTCGTTATTTTTGAACCAAAAGTACACATTCAATGGCTGCAACCATAAAAGATATTACAGGTAAACTGGAACAATTAGCACCCGGAATTTACCAGGAAGAGTATGATAATAGTGGTTTAATTACAGGTAATAGCGTGACCTCGGTTACGGGTATACTGGTAACCTTAGATTGTACTGAAGCAGTGGTGGAGGAAGCTATACAGCAAAACTGTAACCTTATTGTGGCTCATCACCCCATTTTATTTAAGGGAATTAAGAAACTCACAGGCCAGAATTATGTGGAGCGTACCTTACTAAAAGCCATTCAAAATAACATAGCAATCTATGCCATACACACCAATCTGGACAATGTGCATATGGGTGTAAACCGGAAAATTGCCGAGCGAATTGGTCTTACAAATCTGAAAGTACTTTTGCCACGCCCTCATACCCTATTAAAACTGGTAACATTCGTTCCGCAAGATCATGCCGAAAACGTACGGAATCACCTTTATGCTGCCGGAGCCGGCCAAATCGGTAACTATAAAAACTGCAGCTTTAGCATAATTGGAGAGGGTACTTTTATGCCAACCGAGGCAGCCAAACCATTTCTGGGAACACAGAATAAAGTAGAACGTACTTCAGAAGTTCGGGTAGAGGTAATTTTATCGGTGCCCGTTCGGGATAAAGTTTTAAATGCCTTAAAAAACAGCCATCCGTACGAAGAAGTAGCCTATTACCTTTCTTCGTTAGAAAATGATAATCAGGAAGTTGGTTCGGGCATGATGGGTGAACTTACTGAGCCAATGGATGCTATGGCGTTTCTTCAGCATTTGAAAAAACAAATGAATACAGGATGTGTGCGCTATACAACACCACCGCAAAAAGCGATAAAAAAGGTTGCCATTTGTGGTGGTTCCGGTAGTTTCTTACTGAATAAAGCTATAGCAAAAGGAGCCGATGCTTTTGTTTCGGCAGACTTTAAATACCATGAGTTTTTTGATGCCGATGGTAAAATACTAATAGCTGATATAGGCCACTACGAAAGTGAGCAATACACGAAAGACCTGTTAATAGCGTTTTTACAAGAAAATTTTCCTACTTTTGCAATCTCTTTTTCAAAAGTTGTTACCAACCCAATTTGTTACCTGTAAGTAATGGAAAATCAAACAGTTGCACAGAAGCTCGAGGCCCTAGTTAAATTACAAACAATAGATTCAAAACTGGACGAGCTCAAGAAATTGAGGGGCGACTTGCCCGATGAAGTTCAGGATTTGGAAGACGAAATGGAAGGCTACCGCACCCGATTAGCCCGTTTTGAGGGCGAACAGAAGGAATTGGAAGATGCCATCAAGAAAAACAAAGAGGGTATTAAAGAGGCTGAAAAGCTGGTAAAAAAATACAACGATCAGCAGAAAAACGTTAAGAATAACCGCGAGTTTGATGCCATAACCAAAGAGGTTGAACTGCAGGAACTTGAAGTACAAATCTGCGAAAAGCGCATAAAAGAAGCCAAGGAAAAAATTGATGCGAAGAAGGCTGAAATAACTGGTATTGAAGCCGTTATTAAGGATAGAGAAGAAGACCTGAAAGCCAAAAAAGACGAGTTGGAAAATATTCTGGGCGAAAATCAGGAAGAAGAAAAGAAGCTATTGGCCGAGCGTGAAAAGGCTACCAAGAAAATTGAAGATAAACTTCTGAAACACTACACCCGTTTAAGAAGTAGTTTATCAAACGGATTAGCTGTTGTGCGGGTGGTAAGAGGTGCAGCCGAAGGTTGTAACATTATTATTCCTCCACAAAAAATTGCTGAGATCCGAGAGAAGAAAAAAATAGTAATCGATGAACACTCAGGCCGCATATTAGCTGACGTGGACCTAGGTTCGATGGAAGAAGAACCAAAACCCAAAAAGGCAGCTCCGGTAAAAAGAGCCAAAAAAGTTGGATAGTACATTACCCATACAGTATATAAAAAAGGCAGGTATAACCACTTGCCTTTTTTTGTTTTTGTGGAAAGCAAATGCCAGTGAGGCTATATGGAGATTTGACCCTGAGCTTAACAAAGCATACGAGTGGGCTATTAATCTACATCCCGAAAAAGCCAATGAATTGTTAAGCCGCTACAAGGGAAATGCGCTGCACAAAATCTATGTGCAAACCCTTAACGAAACCCTGCAAATATTAATTACAGAAGATCATGCCCGCTTTGCAGGGTTTGATGAGCAATTTAAAACACGGATAAAATACCTGGAAGGACTTTCTCCTTCAGCCGAAACACTTTTCCTGCAAGCCGAAATACACTTACAGCGTGGATTCTGTTACTTAAATCTGGGGCAGGAAGTAAATGCTGTACTCTCCATTCGCAAGGCCAACCAGTTGGTGATGGATTGTCAAAAAAAATTTCCGGCTTTTATTCCGATAAAAAAAACTGCAGGAGCCATACAGGTAATGGTAGGTGCCGTACCCGAAAAATATCAATGGTTTATGAACCTGCTGGGGTTGAAAGGTTCTGTAACAACAGGTCAAAAATTACTTACTGATTTACGCAACTCACCCTCATCGTTAAGTATAGAAGCCAGTATTTTGTTTTTTGCTGTAAAAGGATTTTTAAATCAGGAATTTACCGAAGCGGCTGTTGGCATACGCGATTGCCTGAAAGAACAACCCGAAAACCGATTACTCCTGTTTATGGGTGTAAACATGCTGATAAAGGATGCCCGAAGCGAAGAGGCCCTGCAGATGATCTATCGAATAGACCAGCAAACGCAAGGGCTGCCTATGCATTACATCAATTATTTACGGGGCGAAGTTCTGTTACAAAAAGGAGAATATACCCGTTCAATTGAGGCCTTTAAGAAATTTGTTGATACCTATCCAAGTATAAGTTTTAAAAAAGATTCGCACTTTAAAATTGCCCTTAACTATTGGCTGCTAAACGATTCGCGTCAGGCACAGTTCTATTTTGATAAAGCTAAAACTACCGGAAGTGCCAAAGCCGAACCCGACCGGTATGCATCCTATCAATTAGAAACCGGAAGCCTTCCCAATAAAAAATTAAGTAAGGTTCGCTTTAGTACCGATGGCGGCTATTACAAAGAAGCTAACGCTGTTCTGCAAAGTATAACACCAACCGATTTACCTTCGGCTAAAGAACAAACTGAATATTACTATCGCAAAGCAAGACTTGCCCACGGCACAGGCGAACTTAGCGCGGCTAAATTGTTTTATCAGCAAAGCATCGACATGACGAAGAATAATCCCTGGTATTTTGGCGCCAACTCAGCCCTGCAATTAGGATACATTGCCAAAGAGCAAAAAGATTTTACAAACGCACGCAGGTATTTTGAACTGGCCCTTAGCTTTCAGAAACATGAGTACAAAAACAGCATAGACAGTAAGGCGCGCACCGAGTTAGAACTGCTTACCACCACAAAAGCTCAATCCTAAACCTCAGCAGCTTCTGTTACCCGGTTTTTTAAATGTGTTGTGTCGTTGTATTTACGCACGGTAAAACAAGCACCACTTTGCTCTAATAAATAAAGGCAAAGGTTTTCATGTTCAAACATATCCATGCTTTTCAGGGGATAGTTGAGTAACCGGCAAAGTAAAATTCGGATGGCCCGGCCATGCATACAAATCAAAACGTTCTCTTCGTTGGATTGGTTAAGAATATGAGTTAAAGTCGGATCTTGTCGTTTTGTAACATCTTCCGGGCTCTCTCCACCTTCAATTCGTTCGTGCGTATTCCCTAAACGCCATTGATCAAGCATCCAATGATAATAGGCATCCTCTTCAGGGGTAATGGGTTGCCCTTCCTTGGTTCCCCAGCTTATTTCATTAAGGCCACTAAGGCACTCTGTTGGTATTCCTTTTTCAATAAATCCGATAACCGACTCCCTTGTTCGCCTTAATGCCGATGTATAAATCTTGTCGAACGCAATATTCTTGTACGTTTCATAGAATGCTTCTGCCTGAGCTCTTCCCCTATCATTCAGGGAAGAATCTACACCACTGCCCTGTACAATACCTTTCAGGTTAAAATCGGTTTGACCGTGCCGGATTAGATATATTTTTTTAGTCGTCAATTTCTAACTGAGTTTTGAGGTATCTGTTATAAATTGGGCGCAAAAATAAGGAATTTGTTTTAACCCAAGTATTCCGATTTATGCCTGTTTTCACTTCAGCAGTAACCCTCGAAAAGCTAAATGCGCTATCGGCTAATACCATGGTAGCTCATCTTGGTATTGAATACACCCGAATAGGGGATGATTTTCTGGAAGCCCGCATGCCGGTTGACCACCGAACACAACAACCTTTAGGGTTATTGCATGGTGGCGCTTCGGTAACACTGGCCGAAACGCTGGGTAGTATTGCAGCTACCTGCTGTGTAAACACAACCGTTCAATATTGCGTAGGTCTGGAAATTAATGCCAATCATATTAAAAGTGTGCGCGAAGGATTTGTTACCGGAACCGCAAGGCCTATTCATATTGGTAAAAGAACACAGCTATGGGAGATAAGAATTGTAAATGAAAAACAGGAACTTGTTTGCATAAGCCGCATAACATTGGCCGTATTAGATAAGCGATAGGATGATTTCAACACCCCGTATAGCCATTAACACCGAAGCCGAAATTATTACCGGATTAGTTGCTGATGCGTTGCAACGCGGAAAATCATTTTGTCTTTGGCGGGCACCCGGTACTACTGAAAAATTTCTACTGATCACAAAAGAAGTTATACTCGCAAATGAAGTTAACCTGGAAGGAGACATTTCCGGGTTTGCCTTTGCTCCCTTTCATCCCACGAATCAAAAAGTAATTTTCCCGGCTGAATCGTTATACCAATTTACCGATGGAAAACTAACTAAGGGAGAATTACCTAACCCGCTCAGTTCAAAAATTCAAAACGAAAAATATCACTTTCTTACAGCCACACCAACAAATGATATTAACTATGAGGATTTAGTTAAACTCAGTGTCGCTAAAATAGAATCGGGCATATTTGAAAAAGTAGTCCCATCCCGTTTTGAAGACTCTCCTTACAATGAGCAAATTGATTTCATAAAAGTGTTCGAACAATTGTGTGAAAACCATCCACAGGCATTTGTTTCATTTGTCTCTTCGCCCCAAACCGGCACCTGGATGGGCGCCACACCCGAGTTACTGGTAAGCGTTTCACAAAACAAATTTAAGACGATAGCACTGGCCGGAACTCTCCCCTATTCTCCCGATACGAATCTTAAAACAGTTGCCTGGACACAAAAAGAAATTGAAGAACAAGCCCTGGTAAGCCGGTATATTATTAGTTGTTTCAAAAAAATAAGATTGCGCGAGTATGATGAACATGGGCCTAAAACCATTGTAGCCGGTAACGTAATGCATCTGAAAACTGACTTTGAAGTTGATATGCAGGCAACCAATTTTCCTCAGCTTGGCTCTGTCATGCTTAAACTCTTGCACCCCACTTCGGCCGTGTGTGGTATGCCCCTTGAACCTGCTCTGGAATTCCTTGAAAATCAGGAAGGGTATTCCAGACAATTCTATAGTGGCTATCTTGGTCCTCTCAATATTCAAAATCAATCGCACTTGTTTGTAAACNNAAAAAACTTGTTTACTAAGTGACTGCACATCAACCCATTTATGATATTGCTGAAATCTGTGCCCGGCATGGAATACAAAATGCTGTATTATGCCCTGGCTCAAGATGTGCACCCCTTACACTCGCCTTCGCAAAGCAAACTGCAATTACCTGCCGAACGTTTAGCGATGAACGAAGTGCCGGGTTTATCGGGTTAGGACTTGCACAACAAACACATTCAGCCACCGTGTTGGTTTGTACTTCGGGTAGTGCAACTTACAATTTTGCTCCCGCTATAGCTGAGGCTTTTTTTCAGCAGGTTCCGCTTCTTGTTTTTACATCCGATCGTCCGGCAGAATGGATTGATCAATGGGATGGTCAAACCATTCGTCAGGAAAATATTTTTGGCACACATGTAAAACGTACATACAATCTCCCTTCTGATTATACACATCCCGATTCGGTGTGGCATATTCATCGGGTAGTAAATGAAGCAATTATACTTGCTCAAACTTATCCATTTGGTCCGGTTCACATTAATGTACCCTTGCGCGAGCCTTTGTACCCGCAAGCAGGAGAAAAAATCAAATTCAACAAAAAAATAAAAGTAGTTCAGGTTGAAGCCTCGCACCCAGAACTTCCAAAAGAGAGCAAAGCAAAATTAGCAGAACAACTGGCAGGCACTACCCGGATATTAATCATTGCCGGCCAACAGGAAAACCAGACTGCCTTATTAAAAACCGTAACCCGGTTTTGCGAAGTACATCAGGCAACTTTGGTTGGCGATGTAATTTCTAATTTTCATCCATCATCAAAAACAATTCGCTTTGCGGATGTATTTTTGGCACATGCACCGGATTCAATCAAAGTAAGTTTACAGCCCGAACTGCTTATCACGTTTGGCAAATCGGTTATCTCAAAAAACCTGAAACAATTTTTACGCAGGTTTCCACCGGCACAACATTGGCATATTCAACCCTCGGGTGTTGTACCAGACCCCTTTCAGTCTCTCACAAAAACAATTGCCTGTGATGCAAAAACATTTTTTTCAAGTTTAAACAACACCCCCAACGTCACCAAGTTTGAACTTCAGAAAAAAACAAACTACACCAAATTATGGTTAGCCGAAGAACATCGCACAGTACGAAGTTATCAAAATCATTTTGCGAGTAGTTCCTTTCAGGAATTACAGGCAGTAAAGATTATACTCGAAACATTACCCGTACGTTGTAACTTTCATGTAGCCAACAGCATGTCTGTACGCTATGCCAATTTGATTGGATTAACCGAAAAGCAAAAAGGCATACATGTATATGCCAACCGGGGCACCAGTGGTATTGATGGTTGCACCAGTACAACGGTTGGTCACGCCATGGGTAGCGATGTGCCAAACGTGTTGCTTACTGGCGATCTTGCTTTCTTCTACGATCGCAATGCTTTCTGGCATAACTATTTAGTACCCAACCTGCGGGTGGTGGTTATTAATAACCATGGAGGAGTAATTTTTAATTTAATTGATGGCCCGGGGCAGGTAGCCGAGAAAGATGATCTTTTTGTTACGAAGCAACAGCTTACCGCCCAACATCTTGCTCAAGAGTTTAGTCATGTCTATTTATCTGCTACTAATCTAAAAGAACTTAATCTGGCTTTAAAAGAGTTTTATACTTTTGATGGTCGTACTAAAATACTGGAAATCAAAAGCGATCAGCAAACAGCAACCCGTGCATTTAATGAATTTAAACAAGCTATAAAAAAGAGTTATGCAACTTAAATACGATTGGAAATCTGTAAAGGAGTACAAAGAAATATTATTTCATAAATACGAAGGTATTGCGCGCATCAGCATTAACAGGCCTGAGGTGCACAATGCGTTTACCCCATTAACCGTTCAGGAAATGATTGATGCCATGTTGCTTTGTCGTGAAGACGAATCAATTGGTGTTATTATCCTTACCGGAGAAGGCGGTAAAGCATTTTGCAGCGGTGGCGATCAAAGTGTGCGCGGGCATGGCGGCTATGTGGGCACCGATACTGTTCCAAGATTAAATGTTCTTGACCTGCAAAAAATTATCCGTTCCATTTCCAAACCGGTAATTGCCGCTGTAGCAGGCTGGGCAATTGGTGGCGGGCATGTGTTGCATGTAGTTTGTGATTTGAGCATTGCTGCAGAAAATGCACGCTTCGGACAAACCGGCCCTAAAGTAGGAAGTTTTGATGGCGGTTTTGGTGCTTCTTACCTCGCGCGTATTGTGGGACAAAAGAAAGCGCGTGAGATCTGGTATTTGTGCGATCAGTACGATGCACAGGAAGCATTAGACATGGGTCTTGTAAACAAAGTTGTACCGCTAGATAAACTGGAAGAAACGTATGTAGCATGGGCCAAAAAGATTTTAAAGAAAAGTCCGTTGGCTATACGCATGCTTAAAAGTTCATTCAATGCCGAACTTGACGGGCAAGCAGGTATTCAGGAGCTAGCCGGCAATGCTACCCTGCTTTATTACCTGAGTGATGAAGCGAAAGAAGGTAAAAATTCATTCCTTGAAAAAAGAGATCCCGACTTCTCCAAGTACCCAAAGTTCCCCTAAGCATATAATCAGATAAAGCAATGCCCTGGTTGCTGGAAAACGATAAGCGTTATACGTTTGATGAAATCAAAAACGGAGTGGCTGAAAAATCTTCAGCCATTCGCTTTTGTGAGCAATGGTTGAACGGGCAAACTGAGTTTACGCTGCAAACATCCGGTTCTACCGGAACACCGAAGCAGATACACGTTACACGAGAACAGTTAAAAACCAGCGCCCGCATTACTGCTGAGTATCTTAGCCTTAAACCTAAACAAACAGCATTGGTTTGTTTAGAAATTTCATTCGTGGCAGGATTGATGATGCTGGTGCGTGCAATGGAAACAGGTATGAACATAATTGTTACATCGCCAGAAGCCAACCCGCTTCAATCTTTAAATACAGAACTACAAATTGATTTTGCCGCGTTTGTCCCCTACCAGGTGGAATCCATACTAAAATCTCCACAGCGCGAAAGGCTAAATGAAATCCGAATCGTAATTATTGGCGGAGCGCCTTTGTCTGAACAAACCCGCGAAGCGTTACAACCATTTACCAATACCATGTATGCCACGTACGGCATGACGGAAACACTTACGCATATTGCGCTTCAAAAAATAAATGGGTTAGCAGAAAACACGTTTCAGATTCTTCCTGGTTTTGAAATTGACAGGGACGAAAGAGGTTGTCTTATCGTTAAAGCTGCACACTTGGGTCACGAACCCATCATCACCAACGATTTGGTTGAGTTTGTTAGTAAAAATAAATTTCGCTGGTTGGGAAGAATCGATAGTGT
>DEIA01000081.1 GCA_002352225.1 Flammeovirgaceae bacterium UBA2786 | reverse complement strand
GCTATGGCTACGGCCAATTTTTTTGCATTGAAGCGGTGTTCCGGACTGCTCTCGAAAACTATGGTAGTCGATATATGTAAAAAATTTCCGCTCACCAGGGCATAAAGATAAATCATGCCGGTTTCCGTAATCACCTTGCTTTCGGCAAAATAGGAACTAACCAATAATCCAATGGGCGCAGCCAACGAAAAAATTATTAGGTGCGGTATGGCCTTAGCCTTCGAATGAAGTTGGGAAGCTAAAACAGTCATTAATGCAAAGGCTGCCGGGGCGCGATGCAAGGCTATGCCCAACAATACAGCGTTTACACTATAGCCTATTCCCATCACCTCGGGTTGTGCTAACATGCTGCCCTCTAAAAAGGCATGTACACACAGGGCAACTAACAATACCAGAGCCGATGCCTGATGATGGGTGTGATGGTGGTGATGTTCGTGATTATGATCATGCGTATGAATATGGCCATGCTCAATCCCAGAGGTAAAGTATTCAAGCAGTTGTTGAAGAAAAAAACCCGCCAGTACAAACAAACCGATCAGGGCCATATCGCCATGCTCCCGATACAAATCAGGCAAAATATGGGTTACCGTTATGGCAAACAGGTAGGCTCCGGCAAACACTAATACCAATTTAAAGTTGGTTCCCTTTGGAGAAGGCACCAGGTACACCACTAATCCTGCGAGCAAAGGCGTAAAAAAAAGTACAAGTAATTTTAACGTCATAGAGGCTTTGCCCGTCAGGGGTTAATTCTTAGCTGCTTGCTTATTTTTTCGGTAGCAAAGGTAGCAATACCCTCAGGAGTTGTATAAATCAGGAAGGCATCGATTTCGGGACGCTTTTTCAATACTTCTATCGCGCGCTCGTGCCCCATTACCATAAACGCGGTGCCCCAGGCATCGGCCGTAGTGCAGTCGTTAGTAAAGACTGACGCACTAAGAATAGATCGTGTAGCCGGATAGCCGGTTTCCGGATCTATCGTGTGCGAATATTTTTTACCATCTATCTCGCGATAGTTAAAATAGTTGCCTGATGTAGTAAATGATTTATCTGACAAGGAAACATACGCTTTGAAGAATTGATTCTCGTGTGTGGAGTTGGGATCAAGAATACCTAATTCCCATGGCTTTCCCGACTTCAGATTTATACCACATGCCATACCTTCTCCTCCTAACTCCACCAGCATGTTTTTAATTCCCTTTGCTTTCAAAAAATCTGTAATTACATCAGCACCATACCCCTGGCCTATTCCACCAAAATCCAATTGCGATCTGGCATCCAGTTTCCAGATGCTATCCGGACTGAACTGAATTTTTTCAAAACCAATAATCGTCCGGATGGAATCAATCTTTGAACTGTCGGGGCGCGTTACCTTCTTCTGCGCAAAGCCCCATAAATTAACAAGCGGCAACACGGTTGGATCGAATGCGCCCTGTGAATCGGAAAAAACTTTTTGAGCAACCTGAATAGGCGGGCGCAGGTACGGAAGCTTAAACTTAAAACCACCCGATCGGTTGAATACGGATACCTCCGATTCAGGATTGTAATTATTAATAGATTGATTAACCAATACCAACAATGAATCAACCGATGACTTGAAATTTCTGTTCTCGGAATCAAAATAGGTAACGTGATAGGTGGTGGCCATGGTCTCGCCTTCAATCTTTATGGGCTCGGGCACACGGTTACGCCACTGATACACGGCCCACATGGCTGCCAGCACCAGCACAGAATAGATTGCATTTTTCCAACGGTTATTCATAGGTAGAATTGGGCATGCAAGATAAAACGCAGAATCACAATCTAAACCATCAAGCAGTTTATTTGCTTACCTTTCGAATTGAAACAAATTATGCGCGAAGACTATTTAAAGGGAGATTCAGAAGGGCTTAACTCCAACGAAAAGGAAATTGAAAAGGCCTTACGGCCACTATCTTTTATCGATTTTACCGGCCAGCAGAAAGTAGTGGATAACATAAAGGTGTTTGTGCAGGCGGCTAAACAACGCGAAGAATCACTCGACCATGTTCTCCTCCACGGTCCCCCCGGGTTAGGAAAAACCACGCTTTCATTTATTATCGCCAACGAACTGGGTTCGAATATAAAAATCACTTCAGGACCTGTATTGGATAAACCCAGCGACCTTGCCGGCCTGCTCACCAATCTGGAAACCAATGATGTGTTGTTCATCGATGAGATTCACCGGCTTAATCCTATTGTGGAAGAGTATCTATACTCAGCCATGGAGGATTACCGGATTGACATTATGTTAGATTCCGGACCTAATGCCCGCTCGGTACAAATCAGTTTAAATCCGTTTACGTTGATTGGAGCAACCACCCGCGCGGGCTTGCTCACAGCGCCCCTTCGCGCGCGGTTTGCCATCAATGCCCGGTTGGAGTATTACGATTCAGAATTACTTACAAAAATTGTTAAGCGCTCGGCTGATATTTTAAAAACACCCATTGTGAATGATGCCGCCTTTGAAATTGCGCGCAGAAGCCGGGGCACTCCACGCATTGCAAACAATTTATTAAGACGCACGCGCGACTTTGCGCAGATAAAAGGAGATGGTACCATTACCAAAGCCATTGCACAAATGGCATTGCAGGCATTGGATGTGGATGAGAACGGGTTAGATGATATGGATAACCGCATTCTTAGCACCATCATCGAAAAATTTAAAGGTGGTCCGGTAGGGCTTACTACTATTGCCACTGCGGTAGGCGAAGAGGCTGAAACCATAGAAGAAGTATATGAACCTTTCCTGATTCAGGAGGGATACATTAAACGGACATCAAGAGGAAGAGAAGCTACGGAAAAATCGTACAAGCATTTGAAACTTGTCCCTCCGCCTTCATCCAGAGGCCCTGGTTTGTTTGACTGATCCTTCGTGCTTCTTAATGTCTTAGTGCCTTAGTGGTTCAAAAAAGTTTTACCAATTATGTTCACTAAACTTTCACAACGTGAAGAACTTATTGCAAGCCAAGTAGTCGATATCGCAATAAAGATTCATAAAAATTTAGGTCCTGGCTTACTGGAAAGTATTTACGAAAAATGCTTTGCTTACGAATTATCCCAACGGGATCTATCATATGTAAGGCAACAAGAAGTTCCAATTCATTACGAGTCTTTACTTATTGAGGACGGCCTTAGACTTGATCTACTTGTAGATGATCTGGTGATTATAGAATTAAAGGCACAAGAAAATTTTCATCCTGTTTGGGAGGCTCAACTCCTTAGCTATCTTAGGTTAACAAATAAGAGATTGGGTTTTTTGATAAATTTCCATATTCCCTTGATGAAGGATGGGATCAAGAGACTGATTTTGTGAACCACAAAGACACGAAGAACACAAAGGGGCACAAAGTCATGAACCGATCAGTCCAAATAAAAGAAATAGCAACCGAACTAGGCTTCAGTTATTGCGGCATTGCCAAAGCTGAGTTTCTGGAAGAAGAAGCACCACGGCTGGAAGAATGGCTTGCCCGGGGATATCAGGGCAAGATGGGTTATCTGGAAAATCATTTTGATAAAAGGCTTGATCCAACTTTGTTAGTGCCCGGTGCCAAATCAGTTGTCAGCCTGATTTATAATTATTATCCGGAAAAAGATCTGGCCAAAGAAAATCCCGATTCATATAAAATTGCCAAGTATGCTTATGGTGAAGACTACCATCATGTTGTAAAAGATAAACTCAAACTTTTCTTGCAACGAATAGGGGAAAGTATTGGAAAAGTAGAAGGTCGTGCGTTTGTAGATTCTGCCCCAGTACACGAACGGGCATGGGCAAAAAAAGCTGGGTTGGGCTGGATTGGTAAAAATAGTTTGCTCCTCAACAAAACCATGGGTAGCTTTTTCTTTCTGGCCGAACTGATCATAGATCTCGAACTGGAATACGATGGGCCTATAAAAGATTATTGCGGAACGTGTACCGCCTGTATGGATGCCTGCCCTACCAATGCTATTGCGCAACCCTATGTGGTAGATGGCAGTAAATGCATTTCCTATTTTACAATCGAATTAAAAGAAGAAATTCCTGCCGAAGTAAAAGGCAAATTTGAGAATTGGATTTTCGGGTGCGACATCTGCCAGGATGTTTGCCCGTGGAATAGTTTTTCGAAACCGCACAACCAACCTGATTTTACCCCCCCGCCAGAACTCGTAACGTTTTCAAAACAGAATTGGGAAGAGCTTACTAAAGACGTGTTTCAAAAAGTATTTCAACACTCCGCTGTAAAGCGAACCAAATACGAAGGATTGAAAAGAAACATACAGTTTGTAAAACAAAAAAAATAGCCCCTAAAATCAGGGGCTAAGATTCAAGTCGTTTTCAGTTTTAAATTTTACGCTCTCACAAAACAACGATTCAGTATCGCCTCATGTTCTCTCGAAAAATTGGCATAACACCAATTTTTGAGCTCCTGTACTTCATCGCCAATCAACATGTTGATGGCCTTGCGCAATTCTTTCTCAAAGAGAAGCGCATCGAAACTCACCCGTGTGAGAATGTGCTTTGCATAACTAAGCATCTTCATATCAAAAAATGGTAAGTATTTGTTTTGTTTCAAATAACAACCCACCGCCCGGGTTGCAACCGTTAATGTACAAAAGTATTTTATCCCTGAAAAGAAAGCACTTACTTTTGTAACTATGCAACCGCGTTGCGATGTTGTTGCGATATGAAATTTAGAAAGAAAACGACCTTTAGTTTTATTTTGTTGCTTCTGGCTCACCTGGTAGTGGCTCAGGATAATGTACAAATTACGCTTGGCCCCGATGAAATAGGTGAAAATCAGCCGTGGACAATTACAATTACCGTAAATAACGATCGATTAAAAAATTATGAGAATTTTCCGGAAATAGATGGATTTAAAAAAAGAGGGACTTCTACCCAATCGCAAACCAGCATTGTAAATGGCCAGGTTAGCTCTTCACAAAGCATTGTTATGACTTATTTGCCTACACGCCAGGGCACATTTGTTATTCCCTCGTTTAAAATCAAGGTTAACGATCAGATTTACTCGGTAAATGGTAAGAAGGTAACTGTTGGTGCTGCTGTGCAAGCCCAACCCGATCCGTTCCGGAATTTTTTTGATCGCGACCCCATGCAGGATTTCTTCGGGCGTAGCGATACTGAGTTTGTAGATATAAGAGAGGATGCATTACTTGCTTTAACTACCAACAAAGATGAAGTATTTGTAGGCGAAGGATTTACCACCACACTGTCGTTTTTAGTAGCCGATAATAATCGGGCACCCATGCAGTTTCATAATCTTGGGCCTCAACTTACTGATGTGCTGAAAAAGTTAAGGCCAGCCAATTGCTGGGAAGAAAACTTCAACATTGAAAATATTGAAGGCGAGCATGTAGAAATAAACGGTAAGGGCTACACGCAATATAAAATTTATCAAGGCACGTTTTATCCGCTCAATACAAAACCGGTTGAGTTTCCCAGTGTTGGTTTAGAAATGATCAAATTTAAAGTAGCCAGAAACCCTTCCTTCTTCGGGCAAAACCGGCAGGAAGATTTTAAAACTTTCTACTCTAAACCTAAAACCATAAAAGTAAAAGAACTGCCACCGCACCCCCTGCGCGATGCGGTTGCCGTAGGCGATTATCGGTTAGATGAAAAAATCTCAAGTACCGATTTACAAACCGGGCAAAGTACTGCGTATGAGTTTCGTATATTTGGTGAAGGAAATATTTCGGCCATTGAAAAACCCATTGTATCAAAAGACACCGCGTTTGATTTTTATGAACCCAACGTAAAACAAAGTATCAATCGCGAAAACCAACGTGTAGCCGGTACAAAAACATTCAGCTATTTTATTGTACCTAAAGAACCCGGCAATTACAACCTGGCGCACTATATGCAATGGGTGTTTTTTAATCCTAACAAACAGCAATACGATACGTTGCGTTCTGCCTACAATCTACACGTAGAGGGCGAGAGTCAGCAAAATCAATTTATTGAAAGTACCGACCCGGGGTCGTTCTACGATCGCACCGATGCAACTCAGAATATACTTCAGGCAACTGCCCACACAAATTGGTTTACCATTGGCTTCAATGCCTTTATTGTAATTATGCTGGCAGCCTCGGCTTACCTGATCTTCAAAAGATAATGTTGAAATTCGCTACCCGGAATTTAGTAAGGTTGGTTTCAATTTGTGAATTTTGGTTTTTGATTCATTTATGAATATTTACGGTACTCTATTTCGGATAAGCACATTTGGCGAAAGCCATGGCCCTGCTATTGGTGTAGTTATAGATGGCTGCCCGGCCGGGCTTGAGATTAATGAATCTTTTATTCAGACGGAGCTTACCCGCAGAAAACCGGGGCAATCAAAAATTACTACGCAGCGTAAAGAGAGCGATACGTTTAAAATTCTTTCGGGCGTGTTTGAAGGGAAGAGCACCGGCACACCCATTGCCTTATTTATTGAAAATGAAGACCAGCGCAGCAAAGATTATTCGCACATACAACATACCTATCGGCCATCGCATGCCGATTTTACATATGATGCCAAATATGGCTTTCGCGATTACCGGGGTGGTGGAAGAAGTTCGGCCCGAGAAACTGCGGCTCGTGTGGCAGCCGGTGCCATTGCCAAACTTTTACTAAAAACAGTTGGTGTTGAAATCAGTGCGTTTGTTTCTCAGGTGGGAGATTTGAAAGCCCCTCATTATACACAACTCAACTTATCCAAAACAGAAGACAACATAGTACGCTGCCCGGATGCATCTGTTGCTGAAAAAATGATTGCGCTAATTGATGAAGTGCGACTGAGCCGCGATACGGTTGGCGGAATTGTTACATGCGTTATAAAAAATACTCCGGTTGGCTTAGGCGAGCCGGTGTTTGATAAACTTCATGCCGAATTGGGCAAAGCTATGCTAAGCATTAATGCTGTAAAAGGTTTTGAATACGGTAGTGGTTTTGAAGGAGTAAGACTTCGCGGTTCGCAACATAACGATGAGTTTTACAACGAAGGTGGAAAGATCAGAACCAAAACCAATCATTCGGGCGGCATACAGGGCGGCATCAGCAATGGCGAAGACATTTATTTTAATGTAGCCTTTAAACCGGTAGCTACCATTATGAAAGATCAGTACACCGTGGATAAAGATGGTAATGAAACTACCGTTTCAGGCAAGGGCCGCCACGACCCATGCGTGGTGCCACGTGCTGTTCCTATTGTAGAAGCTATGGCTGCGCTGGTATTAGCCGATTTTTATTTGAGAGCGAAGTCTTCTCGCCTTTCGTAATTATTTCACAAGTATTGAGGGATCTTTAAGCTGCCCCATAAACAAAATGGTACCGCTGTGTTTCTCACGTATCAGAAAGATAAAGGGCTTGTTGATAGATATAACAGGAGGTTGAACTGGTATGGAAGTGGTAACTACACCCACTACCGTTACTGCAGCAGCCTCTGCACCCGTTTCGTTTACTTCCAGAAATGCGTGATGATCGACAAACCCGATATTGAGATTCATTGGGTTCTCAAAAAAGTTTGGAAATTCTGCGGTCCCTGGGGTAAACGCCTGTTCCATGCCCATAGCCGACAAATCATCATTTAAAATTTTACTCCACCTCATGGTAAACTTTGGCATTCGTAATTCAATAGTTGCGTCTTGTGCCTGGCCGATCCATTCATTAAACGAGGTGGTTTGCAGTTCAGACACTACATCATTGGTATTAAATTGATTGTTGGGTAACAATACTGTAAACTCAAATTGCTTGTTGCCAAACGGAATATTGATAAGATTAAATTTCTCGTGCATGTAAGTGGTAACTGCTGTTTTCGCCACTTGCATCATCGGTGTTGCAACAACCGCACCACCCTCCAGGTAAAAATTGTCATCTTTGGTTTTTGACTTATCAAACTGGTAGGTCCAGTCGCCTTTAAAATAGATAGCATTAATCAGAAACATTACCAGATCAGGATCAATTTCCTGAATTACGTCTTTGATTTTACTGTTCGTTTTATCTTCAATCCAATCGTTGATCGTATTTTTAGCGGCAGGAGATGTAAAATCAAGACTCTGCACCGTGCCTTTGTAGTTTGATTCAATTATAGATTTAAAGGCAGGCTTTACAGACAGCGTATTCCGATACCAAACAGAGTTAGCAAGGCTCATATTCACCTTTCTGTCCATTCCCGTGAGCAGGCTCATTAAATCGGCATAACCTTTATTTACTTCGGCATCGGTAAGGTTACCAAACTGTATTGTATTCAGAATGCCCTGCTTGGTTTCAGCTTCGGCCCCGTTAAGGGTCATCCCTAACGCAATGCCTATGCTAAGAGGCGAAAGAAAATAGTTGGACTCATTGCTTTGTGTTTGACTAAACAGTTTAAAAGCAAACTCATTGCTACTGTTTACAAGTGAACTTTCTGTTGCACTTAAGGTGCGCAGGTTGGGTGTGTTATCCGGCTCGGGTTCTGCTGGCGAACAGGCAAAAAGCAAGGATAGTAAGAATAAAAGTGTATAGTTTTTCATCACATCTCAGGTTTACTTTAACTCAGACACACGTGGAGTAAAAAAAGTTGTAAGCCCTACTCAACATTCAATATAACCGCCAATATACAACACCACGTTTTTTCAATCATTTTTACCGATATTACCCCCTTGTTATTTTGATATAAAGCGCATGGAACTTGAAACTAAGCCAAAAAAGAAAAGCCGGTTAACCCTCTACATTATTATAGGTTTAATTGTGGGTATTGCTACCGGTTTTATTCTTAACAAAAAATACCTGCATGATGATAATGCCAAACTGGAGGCTCTTGATATCCGGCTAAACGAAATTAAAAGAGAGTTACACACAGCCGACAGCGCCCGGGCCTCTATACTGGAAGCCGAAAAAGGCACCATCAATGCACAGCGAAATGAAACCCTTAGCGCCCGCGATAGTAAAACTGAACCCTTTTCAATTCTGGCCGATGTATTTCTTCGACTTATTAAAATGATTGTGGCCCCTCTGGTATTTACCACCTTAGTAGTGGGTGTGGCCAAACTGGGCGACATTAGTGCCGTTGGGCGTATTGGTGGCAAAACCTTGCTTTGGTTTATTGGCGCTTCGCTAATGAGTTTATTGCTGGGTATGATTCTGGTAAATATTTTTAAACCCGGCATAGCCATGAACCTGCCCGTACCAGATACGGGCGAGTCATCGGGTATTACCAATGTCGGGTTTTCACTCAAAAATTTTTTATACCACATCTTCCCCAGTAGTGTAATTGAGTCGATGGCCAAAAATGAGATTCTTCAAATTGTGGTATTCTCTTTATTCTTTGGAGTAGCCACAGCTGCTATTGGTGAAAAAGGAAAGATTATTATCGACTTTATGGATGCCGCTGCTCACGTAATTCTAAAAGTAACGGGGTATGTAATGGAACTTGCCCCTATTGCGGTGTTTGGTGCAATGGCTGCTATTATTGCTAAGCAAGGTGTAGGGATACTAAAAACCTATTCCATCTTTATCGGAGAGTTTTATCTTGGATTAACGCTGCTTTGGATATTGCTTGGGTTAGCCGGGTTTTTGGTAATTGGTAAACGAATTCTCTCATTATTAAAACATGTAAAAGAACCAACCTTACTTGCTTTTAGCACAGCCAGCAGCGAAGCCGCTTTTCCAAAAACCATGGAAGAACTTCAGAAGTTTGGATGCAAGGATAAGATTGTGAGTTTTGTATTACCCCTGGGCTACTCCTTTAATCTGGATGGCAGCATGATGTATATGACTTTTGCTTCTTTATTTATTGCTCAATCGTATGGTATAGATCTTCCTTTCGCCACCCAAATAAGTATGTTATTGGTACTTATGCTTACCAGCAAGGGAATAGCCGGTGTGCCGCGCGCCTCGCTTGTAGTAATTGCCGGAACGCTGGCTACCTTTAATATTCCGGAAGCAGGGCTCGCCTTGTTATTAGGTATCGATCCCTTATTGGATATGGGCCGTAGCGCCACTAATGTTATTGGTAACAGCGTAGCTACTGCCGTGGTAAGTAAATGGGAAAATGCCCTGGGCGAACCGGAGCCAGAAAAGTCCTGAACTAATATTCATTAAATTTGTTCTTTCAAAAACAAGAACGATTTACCATGTTAAAATCTGCCCCAAAAGCGCTTCATATCTATTTAGAATCAAACCCTAACCCAAATTCATTAAAATTTGTTGTTAGTGACATGTTAGTTCCGGAAGGAATGTCCTTCGATTTTCCTACTCCGGCTGATGCCGAAAATGCACCTCTTGCGCAGGAACTGTTCATGTATCCCTTTGTTGATCGGGTATTTTATATGAGCAACTTTGTTACCGTAACAAAAAAAGAAGACGTGGAATGGCTGGAAATTCAGGATACTTTAAAGAACCATATCAAAACCTTTTTAGAAAGTGGCAAGTTGATTTTAGAGATAAAAGGCGAGGCTACACCAGAACAGGAAGAAACCGAAACGATAAAAAAAATCAAAACCATATTGGATGAATATATCCGCCCGGCTGTAGAACAGGATGGCGGTGCCATTACTTTCCACTCTTATCAGGATAAAAAAGTAACAGTAACTCTTCAGGGATCGTGCAGCGGATGCCCTTCATCCACCATTACGTTAAAGGCCGGTATCGAAAATCTCTTCAAGCGCATGATGCCGGAAGAAGTGCAGGAAGTGGAAGCGCTTTAAGGCGGAAAGTTTTAACCCAACAACATTCTAAGTCTTAAGAATCGTAAACTTTTAAAGCATGAGAAATATCTTGTTGTTGCTTTTAGTCTTTTTGACATCACCGGGTATGAATGCACAATCTGTAAAAGTCATGTCGTACAACATCCGGCTGGATACACAGGCTGATGGTGTAAACCAGTGGAAAAACCGTCCCGGCAAAGTTATAAACCTCATTAAAAAATATAATCCCGATTTGTTTGGCGTGCAGGAAGCCATGCACAATCAGATGCAGGATTTACAAAACGGTCTTGCTGAATATAGTTATGTTGGCGTTGGCCGCGATGATGGAAAAGAAAAAGGTGAGTACTCGGCCATCTTTTATAAGAAAGAAAAATTTGAAGTGCTCTCGCAAAAAACATTCTGGCTTTCTGAAACACCCGAAGTGCCCGGAAGTAAAAGCTGGGATGCAGCTATTACCCGCGTGGTTACCTACGCAGTATTTAAAGACAAAGCCACCGGCAAGAAATTCTTATATGCCAATACACATTTTGATCATATTGGTAAAGAAGCAAGAAAAAACAGTGCTGAGCTTATCAAAACATATATAGCTGGTTTTATTGCAGGCGCTGGCAAACTGCCGGCTATCGTATCGGGCGATTTTAATTCACAACCTACCGAAGCTCCTTACCTGACTATAACTAACGGGAAAGGTTTTCTTTTATTCGACTCGCGGCCGGCCGATAACCTTACCGGAACTTTTTGTGGTTTTGAATTAGATAAAATGGAATGCAAAACCATTGATTACATTTTCCATTCAGAAGGCTGGAAGGCATCGGGGTATCAGGTTATACAGGATAATGATGGGCGGTATTATCCTTCCGATCATTTACCCGTGCTGGTTACACTTACCTTAAAATAACTGTAACTGTTCTGCCACCGGCTGTACTTTGCCTGGTGTTGCACCGGCACTAATACTAAACGCTTCCGATTCGCGGTAACGCGATGCTACTACAATTTTTGTATTACCCGCTACGGCCTGAAACAAGTTCTCTACAATAGAAGGTTTGTTGTTGTTATATGATAAATGGCCTAACACCAAATGCGACATAAACGCAGGCCTGTGTTCCATAAACAACTGCAAGGCTTGCCGGTTAGAGATATGACCCATACCGCCTCTGATTCTGTTCTTCAGATGAATTGGATAACTTCCTGTTTCCAGCATTTCTTCGTCATAGTTCGATTCCAGAATGGCGGCATGGCATTGCTTAAAGTTATTGATCAGGTGTTTACATACCCGCCCCATATCGGTAAACACCCCAACCGTTGTGGTTTGATGGGTAACCAGAAAACTATGTGGATCTGCCGCATCATGATACTTTGGCAATGCGGTTATTGATAAATCACCAATCATTACAGGCTGATACGGGGTAAAACTATGAGCTAGCTTAATACTCCACTCCATCGCGAAACTCTGTCGGGTTGCCAACGAAACATATACCGGAATACTGTGGCGTTTAATTAATCTGTGCAGGCCCGAAATATGATCGTTGTGCTCGTGTGTAATGAAAATAGCCTTTACCTTTTCGATAGACAACCCTAACCGCTTTAGTCTGCGTTCTGTTTCTCTACACGAAATACCGGCATCAATCAGCACGGCCTCATTGCTATTACCAATATAATAACAATTGCCATTGCTGCCCGAGTTTAAAGATGCCAGTGTTAACGCCATACACGAAATTAAAAGTTTGAAAGTAAAATATAAGGCTGTACCAAAAGTCGTTCTGTCATCGCGGATTTGTTCTGAGATCCCTGATTTAGCAGTACTCAACGGGATTCCGGCACAAGGCCGGAATGACAATACATTAATTATTTCTGGTACAGCCTCACCTACTTCTTATTGGCGAGGTAAACCCCTATAATAATCAGCACCATACCCGCCAGATGCCAAACGGTTAACATTTCGCCATCAATAAACCCCCACATTACAGCCACAATAGGCATGATGTACGTTACTGAACTTGCAAACAATGGCGTGGAGATACTAAGTAGCTTAACAAAAAGCAGATTAGCAATAGTGGTGCTCATTAGCGCCAGCAAAAGAACAAACCCCAACCCTTTCCAGGCAGCAGGTGTTTGAGTAAGGATGGATACAAAATCAGTAGCCAGAAAAAGGTACACCGCAGCCAGTGGCCCGATGAATAAAAGAGACACACTGGTAATAGTTAATGACCCCAATCCTTGAATTTTAAATTTTATCCAATTCAGGTTGGCCCCGTAAAATACACAAGCTCCAACAATTAACAGGGCATATACATTAAAACCTGTAATGCTTCCGCCCGATCGCGAAAGGGCAAGCAAAACTGTGCCCGCAAACGAAATAACTATTCCAACCAATGCGAATCCTTTAAATCGCTGGTTAAACAATAACACACCAAAGATCATAGTCCACACAGGCGAAAGTGTATTTAAAATACCGGCTACCGAACTGCTAAGGTGTGTTTGTGCCCATGCAAACATGAAGGCCGGAAAGAAAATCCCCATCAATCCTGATACAAACAGTTTAAACGAATCCCCGTTTTTTAATTCTTTTAATCGCGGTAACGCAAGCGGTAGCAGGAACAATGAAGCAGCCGTTACGCGCAGCGCACCCACTACATCAGGTGGAAAATAGATAAGACCTTGCTTGATAAGGATGAAGGAAGTTCCCCAGATAAGCGAAAGTACAATCAATAAAAAGACTGAGAAATTTTTTTCTTGAGGCATACAGGCAAAAGCGGGCCAAAGAACGCTATTCGGATGAGGAATTCAAATGCGGGTGGTGGCTAAATATCAGGCTGGAATCTCGGCATATGCCTGAACAACTTCTTCCAAAATCTCATTAACCTCTGTATGTGTACCGGCTTCCACCAGGCGGGTACGAAAAGGTTTAAAATCAGGAGTGCCCCTGAAGTAATTGGTATAATGTCTGCGCATTTCAAAAATGCCCAACTTATCTCCCTTCCAGCGAATGGAAAAATCAAGATGCTGTCTAACTATTCGTACCCGTTCTGCCATATCGGGTGGTAGTAACGCCTCTCCTGTTTTTACAAAATGTTTAATTTCATTAAACACCCAGGGTGCTCCAATAGATGCGCGACCAATCATTACGCCATCAACACCATACCGGTTCTTGTACTCCAGTGCTTTTTGTGGCGAATCTATATCGCCATTACCAAATATAGGAATGTGCATGCGCGGGTTTTCTTTCACTTTACCTATTAATGTCCAGTCGGCTGAGCCCTTATACATTTGTACGCGTGTGCGACCATGTATGGATAATGCTTTGATTCCTATATCCTGTAGCCGCTCCGCTACCTCCACAATGTTTCGGGTGCTATCGTCCCACCCCAAACGGGTTTTAACAGTAACGGGTAGCGAAGTTGCCTTTACTACTTCTTCCGTCATGCGTACCATCTTGGGTATATCCTGAAGCAAGGCCGCACCGGCACCTTTACACGCTACTGCTTTAACCGGGCAGCCGTAATTAATATCAATTAAATCAGGATTGGCGGCCGCAGCAATTTCGGCTGCTTCGCGCATGCTCTCTACATTGCCTCCAAAAAGCTGAATGCCAATTGGACGTTCATATTCAAAAATATCAAGTTTCTGCTTGCTTTTGGCAGCATGCCGAATCAAGCCTTCGCTTGAAATAAACTCGGTGTACATTAAATCGGCACCACCGGCTTTACACACGGCACGAAAAGGCGGATCGCTCACATCTTCCATAGGTGCGAGCAAAAGCGGAAAATCGTTTAGCGATATGTTGCCAATTTTTACCACGTTGATATTCTGATTAAAAACCCGTTTGTTTGCGGCACAAAATTAAGCCTTTTTGCACACATGTCCGGACTGACAGGTATTTCGAAGCTCAATCCTATTCTTTCAGTTTTTCTTATTCTATGCGTTGTTTTCATCGGCTTTTATATTATTGGCCCTATTGTGGGTTTTTTTGCTTCTCTTGTATTTTATGAAGGGTCTATGGTTGACTTCGTACAAAAAATTACCAACCCCCTTCAACATCCTGAATTGCGAATACCCATATTGGTTATGCAGGGCTTTGCTACTCTGGTAGGTCTGATACTTATTCCATGGTTATACCTGCACTCGAAAGAACATGTTAACCCCCTGCAATGGGTTAAGAAAAGCTCCGGTTTACTGGTAGGTGTAGTCGTGTTGGCCGTAATTGCTTTTATGGTTCCTAACTCGTTGATAATTGAGTGGAACGCTACCTTCACCTTTCCGGATTTTATGAAAGAATTTGGTGCGTGGGCCCGCGAACGTGAAGATGCGGCTGCAGAACTAACCAAACTTTTTACAGTATTTAATACCCCCCTTGAGTTTATTTTTGGTTTAGTAATTATTGCGTTACTACCCGCTATTGGCGAGGAGTTGGTTTTTCGGGGTATGTTACAGCCTGAGTTTTATCGCGCCAGCGGAAACCACCATGTTGCCATCTGGGTTTCTGCTTTCCTCTTCAGCGCATTTCACTTTCAGTTTTTTGGATTTGTGCCGCGCATGTTATTAGGGGCATTGTTTGGTTATCTTTATCTGTGGTCGGGAAATTTCCTAATGCCGGTTATCGCGCATTTTGTTAATAATGGATTTATGGTTTTAATGATGTACCTGCACCAACAGGATATAAGTACATTGGATATTGAATCTCCTGAAGCAGCCCCCTGGACGGCCATTGTTCCTTTTACCATTTTGTTTGTTGGATTGCTTTATTATTTTTTCAGGTATTATAAAAATCAACTACCGGTGTATGAGCAGTAAATTCAGTAATCTCATTCCCCGCCTTATTACGGCTTTGTTAGGAGCAGCCGGTATCGTGTTTGGTATTGTATTTAGCGAGTGGACATACTTTGCCATTTTTTTTATCATCTGCCTGTTTTCGTTAATTGAGTTCTATAAACTTGCAGGCCTGGATGGTATGGTACCACAAAAAACATTTGGTACTATTTGCGGGCTGTCCATTTTCTGCTTGTCTTTTTTTATTGAACGGGGCGACATCTCGTATCGATATTACTTCCTGATTTTTCCGGCTATTTCATGCGTGTATATGATTAAGCTTTACAAAAAATTTGAGCGTAAACCCTTTACCAATATTGCCTATACCTTTCTGGGTATTTTTTATGTAGCGGTTCCGTTCGCTCTTTTAAACATTGCTACATTCGAAAACCAGCTATATAACTACCAGATTATTTTTGGCAGTTTGTTTATTCTGTGGGCCAGCGATACGGGTGCTTACTTTGCCGGAAGTTTGTTCGGTAAACGAAAATTATTCGAACGCATCTCGCCTAAAAAATCGTGGGAAGGTTTTGCCGGAGGTGCTGCACTGGCGTTTGCATTTGCTTATGGGCTTCCGTATTTCTTTAGTGCAATCGGGCAAGAGCCCACCATTCAATCGTGGCAATGGATGGTGATTGGAGTAATTATAATTGTGGGTGGCACCTTTGGTGATCTGGTAGAATCTTTACTAAAGCGCAGTATCGAAATAAAAGATTCTGGCACCAGCCTGCCCGGCCACGGTGGCTTTCTGGATCGGTTTGATGGTTTATTGATATCAGCACCGTTTATTGTAGCCTTTCTGGAGATTTTTTGATTGACCAGAATAAGACATTCTGGTATAATACATTTATGTATAATACATACATGTTTATGGCGATTCCATTCCAATTTGGACATTTAACGGATGGTAAAACTTTATCAATCGGCAGGAAGAGGTAAAATGCCTAATTGTTTTCCTAGTCAGAAAGTTGCTCAATGTCTTTCTTCATAAAAACAGTATAGGCAAGCCATACCAAGGTAGATATTATCAACGGCTGAAATAGGAATAAAGGACTAAATTCAATAAAGGGATTATAAAAATTATCTGCTTTTTGTACTCCACTTCTCACATAAAATATGTTAGTCGATTGGATTGGTAATAGGTACAAATCTAAAGAGAAGAATCCTTTTAAAGCTGTGTACAATTTAATTGCAGTCAGGTCTTCCGACCTGACTGGCCCACTTAAAATCCGTCAGGTTGAAAAACCTGACGGCAGAAAAGCGGCTTTCTGGATAGGTTTGATGGTTTATTGATATCAGCACCGTTTATTGTGGCGTTTCCAGAGATTTTTTGAGTCTGTTCTACAGAATGAACTTCATTTAGTGGGGCCTACTCTTGTATTTCACGAATTGATTTCAGTCCATTTTATTGGAGTAAAGCAGAGGATACATTACTCAAAATATCCCCGCCTTTTAAGCAGGTAAAGTATCAACTCAGTAATTACTAATATTAATACCGTAAACGAAACAACTGCCGCCACAATAGTATTAATAGATGTAATTAACTGGTGAATCCAATAGAGAATAAATCCGAATACTAAGAAACAAGTTGCAGCAATTCTGTTGGCAACTTTCCAGTTGTAATCATTCTTCAAGGAAAATTTAGTACGATACCCAAACCAGCAGTTTTTTTTGTACGCTATTGCATACATAGCAATTCCTAATCCGATAAATAGTAAATAGCTAAATTTTGGAAGTATCATAGGTTATGATCCTTTTAAAAGTTTCAATTCCATTTGATCTCTCTATTAAGCGGCCATAAATACAAGATTAATCCTCCACACATTGAAAAGAAAAAACTAAAAAGGCCATGTGTAAGATTATCTGCATTTTTTAACTTCCGGGACGAAAAAGTGCTACTTGCTTTCGGTAAAAACCTTAAGCGGCTGAGGAAAAAACAAAACTTTACTCAGGAGGAGCTGGCCTACAGTTCCGACATAAGCCTCTCGCAAATAGCCCGCATTGAAACAGGGAAGATTAACCCCACCGTTTGTACCCTGATTATCATCGCTAAAACACTTAAAATCAAGCCCATTGAATTAATGGATTTCTAATTCCCGGTTTTCTTTATTCGCTGCCATAATCGTACAGAATACCGAATTTCTATATCTTTGCAACCGATTTAACTGCCCTGAACAGGGCATTTTGATAAACTCATAATCGAATTAATCTTCTAAAACCGTATGGCATACATTGAACCTGCTCCCCTGCTCGACAAAGAGAATCCTTTTGAAGCCATGATGTCTCGCTTCCACACCGCCTCGCAAATTCTGGGGTTGGAAGATGAAGTGTACAACGTACTAAAAACACCTGCCAAACAGGTTATTGTTTCGCTGCCTATTACGATGGACGATGGCAGTATTAAAGTATTTGAAGGCTATCGGGTAGTGCACTCCACTATTCTGGGCCCCTCAAAAGGTGGTATCCGGTTCGATCCGCACGTAAACCTGGATGAGGTTAAAGCATTGGCTGCCTGGATGACCTGGAAATGTGCTGTTGTGGATATTCCGTACGGAGGTGGTAAAGGTGGTGTTACCTGCAACCCCCGCGAAATGAGTGTGGGTGAAATTGAGCGTTTAATGCGCTCCTACACACAGGCCATGATGGATGTATTTGGCCCCGATCAGGATATTCCTGCTCCCGATATGGGTACCGGCCCGCGCGAAATGGCGTGGTTGATGGATCAATACTCGCGTAATAAAGGCATGACTGTGCCAGCTGTGGTTACCGGTAAGCCTATTGTAATGGGAGGCTCGTTGGGAAGAACAGAAGCCACCGGCCGTGGTGTAATGGTTTCTACGCTTGCCGCGATGGAGAAATTGAAAATCAATCCGTACAAGGCAACCTGTGCCGTACAAGGATTTGGTAACGTGGGTTCGTGGGCCGCACGTCTGCTAAATGAACGTGGATTAAAGATTGTAGCCATCAGCGATCTTTCAGGCGCATACTACAATGAAAACGGAATTGATATTGACGCTGCCATTGCTTACCGCGATAAGAACAAAGGCTCTTTGGAAGGGTATGCCGAAGTGCAGAAAATACCAGGCGCTGATTTATTAACACTGCCTGTAGATGTACTAGTACCAGCTGCAACCGAAGATGTAATTACCAGCAGTAACGTTAAAAAAATACAAGCCAAGTTGATTGTAGAAGGTGCTAATGGGCCAACCTCATCAAAAGCTGATAATGTAATCTATGAAAAGGGAATAAGTGTAGTACCCGATATTCTGGCTAATGCCGGTGGGGTTACGGTTTCTTATTTCGAGTGGGTGCAAAACCGCCTGGGTTATAAGTGGACAGCAGACCGCGTAAACCGCAGAAGCGACCGGATTATGAAAGATGCTTTTGATTCCGTTTATAAAACGGCTACCCAATACAAAGTATCGTTGCGTATTGCTGCCTATATGGTGGCTATCGATAAGGTAGCCAAAACATATAAATTCCGCGGTGGTTATTAATCCCATAATTCAGGGTTTAAAATTCAAAGTTGCCGGCATAAAATTTTTAACTTTGAATTTTAAATCCTGAATCAGGCATGACAATTCATAAAGAAGGGCGAGGTCTTATTTTTGCTACAACAGCCATAGTTGTTATCCTTACGGTTATTGTGGCAAACATTTCGTCCTACTTCACCCCTACCGTTTATTCTATACTCTCCACCTCCATTTTAGTAGTTGGTATTGTGGTGCTGGTGTTGGTGTTGCAGTTTTTCAGACTTCCTTCAATACAGGTAATAAAAAATGAAAAGCAGGTTCTTGCTCCTGCCGATGGTAAAGTAGTGGTAATTGAAGAAACGGAAGAACCCGAACATCTCAAATCAAGACGCAAACAGATATCTATTTTTATGTCGCCCATTAATGTGCATGTAAACCGCATGCCGGTTAGTGGAACCATCTCGTACACCAAATATCATCCGGGCAAATACCTGGTAGCGTGGCACCCTAAATCCAGTACAGAAAACGAGCGAACAACAATAGCTGTAAAAATGAAAAACGGCACTGAAATATTGTTTCGCCAGATTGCCGGTGCGGTAGCCCGCAGAATAAAGTGGTATGTAAAGGAAGGTCAGCCGCTGGAGCAAGGGGATGAATTTGGTTTTATCAAATTTGGATCGAGGGTAGATGTTTTTCTGCCCCTCGATGCCCGTGTAACCGTGAAGATTGGCGATATAACCAAAGGTGGAAAAACCGTAATTGCCGAGTTTTGAGCTGGTCTTTTTATGATTCTTGTCATTTTTGAAAAGAAATAGACAGGCTAACACCTGTTGCCATTTTAGTATTCCGTACCTTTCAAAAATATTATTATGCCCGTTTGGCCGTTTGCTTAACTCACAAGGCTTTAATTCTACCCGATGAATATAAATCTGAAATTCGCTATCCGTCAGCAAGACTTTTTTGTTACGCTAAATCAACGCGTTAACGCCTATTTTAAAACCAATAAAATTGAGCGCACCGGAAACAGCGAAATGGTTATAAAAACCATCTTCATGTTCTCATTATATTTTGTGCCTTATGGATTATTGATTGGTGGAATTACCTCAAACCTTTGGGTAATGTTAGGGCTTTGCGTAATAATGGGTTTGGGTATGGCCGGTATTGGTCTGTCTATTATGCATGATGCCAACCACGGTGCCTACTCGAACAAACCATGGGTTAACAACCTCTTAGGTCTTACTCTTAATCTGGTAGGTGGCCACGCCCTTAACTGGAAGGTGCAACATAACGTACTCCATCATACGTATACCAACGTTCACGATGTGGATGAAGACATCAGCCCACGGGGAATTTTACGCATGGCCCCAGAATCAAAATGGATACCCTTACATAAGTATCAGCACTACTACGCCTGGTTCTTTTATGGGTTAATGACCCTGGTTTGGGTGATTGTAAAAGATTTTGTTCGCCTGATCAGATATCAGCGCGATGGGTATATTAAAAAGCAAAAAACCAATGCCCTGCGCGAATGGGCATTTATGCTTACCACCAAGGCCATCTATGTTACCTACATCTTCATAATACCCATGCAGGTACTTAACCTCAGTTTTGTTCAGGTGCTGATTGGGTTTTTGGTTATGCACTACATTGCCGGGTTTATTCTGGCTATTATTTTTCAACCGGCACACGTTGTTGAAGGAACCGAATATCCCCTGCCTGATGAAAACGGAAATCTTGAAAACAGCTGGGCTATTCATCAATTACACACCACCACCAACTTTGGTCATAAAGAGAAATTGTTCTCGTGGTATGTGGGGGGATTAAACTATCAGGTTGAACATCACCTATTCCCAAACATTTGCCATGTACACTACCGGCAGATTTCAAAAATAGTAGAACAAACCGCTACAGAATTCGGGTTGCCGTACAAATCGAAGGATACTTTTCTACAGGCTATTGCTGCACATGCCCGCCAATTGAAGTGGTTAGGACATAAGCGGGAATTGCGCGAAGTAGCTGTAGCCAAAGCGGCCTGATTACGCTAACGCAAAACCTCCTGTAATACCGATAACGATTTTATTTCTCCAAATCCGTCAATATGCGTTTGGTAAAAGTGCATCAGGCAATTTAACAGAGCCTGGCGTTGTGTATACGACAATACCAGTTCATCATAATAATCAGTACGCAGCAGGCGATCTAATAATTTCTCTTCGGGCTCATCCATCCAATGCACTCCAAGTACTTCGCGGGTTTGATTAGGGGCAAATCCTAAATGCCTGCTAAGGCCTACCAGAAAAACAAGGTGAAAGTTTTCGGGCTTAGGGAGTTCGTCTAGTATGATCAGCGAATCGGAGATAAACTCAAATATTTCGGCTGTGTGTGTCTGATCTTTTACAGCCTTATTTAAAATTTCGTTTATAAAAAGTGCGATGGCCGATTTTTTTACCTGCCCCGATAAATTGATGCAGGGGTGGTAACACTTAACCTCTTTAATCCGCATAATGTTTCCATTCTCTTTGTGGTATACCACCAACTCGAGTAGCGTTAAAGGTTGAAATAATGCAATCTTGCTTTTTTGAGATTTAGACCTAACGCCATTAACAATGTAACTTTGCAGGCCAAATAAATCGGTAAATACATTTACAATAACCGAGGTTTCGCCATACGGAGTAAGTCTGAAAACAATACCTTTTGTTTTAACTAACACTAGGATAGCTTTTTCTTATCTGCAAAAAAAGCCTGACGGCTGCGCGCCTCATATGCATTTTTTTCGCCTAATAACACACGCGAATCGTTATCGGCTAAACGGTATGAGAATGAGGCCAGTTCTCCGGTTTGTGCACAGATGGCGTGCACTTTAGTAACATACTCGGCCACAGCCAGCAGATTAGGCATAGGTCCAAATGGTTTGCCCTCATAGTCCATATCTAACCCGGCCACAATTACACGTTTGCCGCTATTGGCTAATGTATTGCACACCTCTATAATAGCATCGTCAAAAAACTGCGCCTCATCAACACCTACCACATCGCATTCGCCTGCCAGTAAGATAATGTCTGAAGCAAACTGCACAGGTGTAGACCGGATTTCGCGCTCGCTGTGCGAAACAATTTTTTCGTTGTGGTATCGGGTATCAACGGCTGGTTTGAATATCTCTACCTTTTGTTGTGCAATCAGTGCACGGTTAAGCCTACGAATCAATTCTTCAGTTTTACCGGAAAACATACACCCGCATATCACTTCAATCCAACCTCTTTTACCCGATGGGGTTCTTCCTAGCTGTGGTTCTATAAACATGCTGGCAATTTAGGGATTAGGCGGCTCTATACAATTGCATAGTTATTCTGTGTAAATCAGGTGTGGTAACTTGTACTCTTCCGGCACCCGAACATGGCATGTACCCGATATTTTTGCCTGGCACGCCAGACGTTCTGCCTTGCCCAACTCGTTTTTTGCCCGATAGCGCTGCTCAGCGTCCGTAAGCGGGCTTAATGCCTCCGCTCCAGCTACCACAATCATTTTACAAGTAGTACAGCGACCCTTTCCTCCACAGGCATGCATCCAATCCACCATGTTTTCGTGCAGTAAGCGCAACGCAGAACTTCCGGCTTTACCGTGTACTTCCTTTTGGGCCATGTTTTCTATCACTATCTTTACCATCTGTATAAAACGCAGCTAACAAGAATACAAAATATTAAGGCATGGATGAAAAGATAAGTTTAAAAGCACTCGATCAATACGCCATTCAGGTTGCTAATCAGCTCGGTGAAAATTTTTTCTCGCGCAAGAGTATAATTACCGGGCCTGAAATATTAACGTTATGCGAAGTAAAGCAGGTAAACTTTTTTGTAATTCATGATTTGCTGAATGCCTGGAAAAAAGAAAGTGCAAAAATTAAAAGTCCGTATTTTGATTATCAGGCAAAAGCTGTAACCGAAGCGCTTAATCAGTTTCAGGTTGCACTCAGCAATCACATATCCATTAGCAAAGCAGATTTTTTGCCTTTGCTTAAACGAGGCGTAAGCCAAGCTTTATACCTTGTTCTGGATCCGTACGATTTTTATTCCGATACATTAGACAGCAAGGACGAGTGGATATCTGTTAACGAGCTGGAAAATAAAGTAAAGTATCTCAAAATCAATAAGGCCCCGCTCGAGAATCTGGTTACCCGGTTGAAAGAAAAAAATACCGATACCATAAGGGGCAAAGAAGCGTTTGCTCTGCTGGATCAGATTTTGGAAGAAGTAAACTTTACACCGGAAGATGTAGAGCCGTACTTGTCTGCCCTTAACAAAATCGTACCGGTTAACGTAAACTTATTTTACGAACAAAAGGTATCACCAACAACTCCGGTTATAGAAACTAAACCGGTTACTCAATTAACAACACCTATAGAACAAAAACCTGTAAGCCAGATAACTCAACCTGTAATTGCTGCAGAGCCAAAAACGACCTTAGCTGATAATCTGGCTAAACAAAAGATTACACGGTTAAAAGAAAACCTTACCATAAACCAAAAATTCATGTTCACCAAAATTCTTTTTCATGGTGATTTTGAAATTTTTACTGAGGCTATAGATAAGTTAGATCGGTTCGACAACCTGACACAGGCCATGCGTTTTATTAATGATGCTTATCCGGACTGGGATCGCGAAAGCGAGGAGTACGAAGAGTTTTTGGAAATTTTACAAACCCGGTTTAGCTAAATCCGCTGCAACACCTGGCTGCGGTGCGCATCTAACTTAAGCAGTATAAACAAGAGCACAGTAAAACTCCACAGGGCCGATCCGCCATAGCTAAAGAATGGTAATGGGATTCCAATTACCGGAAACAATCCGATCGTCATGCCGATATTAACAGCAAAATGGAAAAAGAAAATACTGGCCACTGAATATCCATAAGCTCGTGCAAACCGGTTCTTCTGTCGTTCTGCAATAAAAATAATCCGTTGCAAAAAAAACACAAACAGAATCACAACAATCAGACTTCCTATCCAACCGTGTTCTTCTCCTATTGTACAAAAAATAAAATCGGTACTTTGTTCAGGCACAAAGTCGAACTTGGTTTGCGTGCCCTTTAAAAAACCTTTTCCGGCAAAACCACCACTGCCAATTGCAATTTTTGATTGTGTTACATTCCAGTTTATTCCCATCGGGTCGAAGTTAGGATTTACCAAAGCCTCTAACCTCTTTTTATGACGTTCGGGTAACACGTTGTTGATTACATAATCAAAACTTTCGATAGTAAGAATTAAAATCAGCGCCCCGGCAGTAAGGGTTAAAATCCTTCTAAGAGTACGCTTACCAAAAAAAATCAGCAATACCACAACTGCTCCTATAATGCCATGCAAATACCATTGATTTTTTACAATTAGGGTAAGAATAGCTAGTACGGCCATTGATATTCCTACAATTAAAATGAAAGGCGACATGCCTTCGCGGTAAAACACTATGAGAAACGACATAAACACGATTGCCGTACCAAAGTCTTTCTGCAACAGAATAAGGCCCAGGGGTAACAAAATCATTCCAAACAATATGGCCTGATTTCTTAGGCTATCCATTTTAAAACCTACACTACCAATAAACTTGGCAACAGCCAGCGCAGTAATAAATTTGGCAAACTCAGATGGCTGTACTCCGAATGAACCAACACCTATCCACGATTTATTGCCCCCTACTTCTTTACCAATAACCGGAATCATAACTAACACTAATAGAATGATGGCGTAAAAAATGTAGGCAAAGGTCTCGTAAAAGCGCATGTCAATAATAATAATTGCCAGAATGATAACTATTGCTGCTGCTATAAACATGAGTTGGCGACCTGAATTTAAACTCAAATCAAAAATTGACTGATTAGCTGTTTCATCGTACACGGCCGCAAAAATATTAAGCCAACCCAGCCCTACCATAAGCACATAGAGTAGTACCGAAACCCAGTCTAACTTACCCGATATATCACCTTCTCTACTCATTCAAACTTATTGTTTAGCACATATTGTTCGATGTGCGGGCGTTTCGTTTCACCGAATAGATATTTCTCAATCATTAAACTGGCGATAGATGCCGCTGCACGGGCACCTTGTCCTGCATCTTCTACATAAACTGAAACAGCAATCTTGGGATTGTCGCGGGGTGCGAATGCAATAAACACAGAGTGATCGAACAAAGGCGGAGCATTTTGCACCGTGCCGGTTTTTCCGCACACTATTACATCGGCCAGCCGTGCCCGGTACTGACCGGTGCCTTCTTCCACCACTTTCTGCATAGCATCTACTGCAATCATAAAATAAGACGAATCAATAGAAGTATAATGTCGCTCGGTATACTGAGGCAGCGGTTTACCATTTTCGCCAATGGCCTTAATCAGGTGTGGTGTGTAATAATACCCTCTATTAGCAATAGTAGCGGCAAAGTTTGCCATTTGAATAGGCACCACCAGGTTTTCGCCTTCGCCTATGGCAATAGAATAGATGTTTGAAAACTTCCACGGCTTGTTGCGATAGGCCCGATCATAATATGCTGGTGTTGGAATTAATCCGTCTTTCTCGTTAGGTAAATCAACACCTAAGCGACTACCAAACCCGAAGCTCATAATATGTTTGTCCCATTCTTCAAGTCCAATTCGGGTATCTTCATAGGGGTCGTTAACTATTCCTTTATTAAGCATTCGTCTGAGCACGTTATGAAAATATGGGTTACAGGAATTTGCTATCGCTCCACGCAAGTCTTCATTTGTATGAGCTCCATGGCAATTGATAATGGACCGATCGCACCGGATACGTGTATCGGGTGTAATTACTTTTTCCTGCAGGGCTGTCATGGCCTGGGCAATCTTGAAAATAGAACCCGGCCGGTATTGCGCCATAAGGGGGCGATTAAATAGTGGTTTAAGTGAATCGTTGCTTATCAGTTTAAAATTAGAACTGTAATTTCTGCCGGTAAGCAGTGTGGGATCATAAGAAGGGCCGGATACGATTGATAAAATTTCTCCGGTTGCAGGTTCAATAGCCACCACCGAACCAGCCTTACCTTTCATTAAAAACTCACCATATTGCTGTAAGTCGATATCAATACCGGTATATAAGTTAGCCCCGGGCGTGGAGAGCGTATCATACTCGCCATTCTTAAACGAACCCTTTTCAATACCCTTTACATTGCGAAGTTTAAAGCGAACTCCCCGCTTACCCCGAAGTTGCTCCTCATAATAAGCTTCTATCCCACTTTGCCCTACATAGTCTCCTTGCTTATAAATTCCGCTGGCATCGCGGGCAAGGCTTTCTTTGCTGATTTCGCTTACGTACCCTAAAGCATTAGCTAATGTGGGCGACTGATAGGCTCGCGTGGTACGGGCTTGTATATAAAAACCTGGAAATTCGTCCAGAAAATCCTGAACGCGTGCAAAGTCAATATTAGAAAGTTGATTTAAGAAAAGTGTGGGTTTAAAGGGCGAGTACTCTTTACGCCCCTTCATTTCTTTAAACTTTACCCGAAGTTCTTCGCGTGTTAGTCCAAAAACAGTACAAAACTTTGCAGAATCAAAATTCTGAATTTCTTTTGTTATTACCTGGATATCATATTCAGGTGTGTTGTAGACAATTAATTTATTGTTTCGATCGTAGATCAATCCGCGAAACGGATATTCCACTTCTTTTAAAATGGCATTGCCATCGGCCAGTTCTGCGTACTTGTTATCTAAAACCTGAACGAAAAAAAGTTTGACAAGAAAGATTATCCCGACCAGAGCAAACACCAATTGCACTATTTCGCGTCTACCCTCATTCATATGCGCCTGCGTTGTGGAGTTAAAAACTGAAGCAGTACAATAACAGACATAGTAAATAAAAGGCTGGCTACAATCTTAAGCATGGTGTACCAGAACATGGTAAACCCTGAGGCTTCAACAAAAAACAACACCAGATGATGCAAAAACACAAGCGGTAATGAATACACCAAAAACCATTGAAGGCCATTGGCGGCTATTGTTGCCGTAGCATTATTCTCGTAGCCCCCTTGCGGGGTTATTGCACTAAGCCAGTAGTTGCGCAGGTAGGCCATCATTACAGTAGCCAGGGCGTGTAACCCCATACTGTCATAGAATATATCTACCGTAAACCCTAACAGAAAACCTGCCAGCATGAGAATTAGCGAATTAGTTTCGATGGGGAGCAGAAGAATAAATGCGATGTACAAAAAACAAAAGGCTGTATTGAACAGTACCAGGTTGCGTAGCAATAATACCTGTACCAATAAATACACAAAGAATAAAACAACCTGTATAATTCCCGAGCGGCTCATTTTGGTTCACCTATGGTTACCAATTCCAACGAATCTTTTTCACTTTTCAACTTACTCATAATAACCTCCACAAAGGTAAGTCGGCCAAAATCCTGCGCCAACTCTACACGAATCTCCCAGAATGGTGCTTCTGGTTTTAAAGAAGCCTCGCGCACAATACCTATCATAATTCCTTCGGGAAACACTGCACTATACCCGGAGGTAACAATGGTATCTCCTACTACAGGAGTAGCATGCCGGGGTATAAACTGCAGATTGGTGTGCATGATGTTTGCACCGTCCCAACGCACGGTTCCAAAATGATTGGTTCGTTTTATTTGTCCTGATAGTTGCTGATCTACATTTAATAGCGAAATCAACACAGCATATCGCTCAGAAACAGATTTCACTTTACCTACAGCCCCGCCATCTCCTAACACTGCCATTCCTGGCGCCACCCCGTCCCGGGCGCCTTTATCTATTGTAATAAAATTTTTATACAAATGAGTTGAGTTGGCCACCACCCTGGCACTCACAAAGTCAAATTGATTAATTCGGGCTGTATCGGTTAAAGGTAAACTTAGTTGTTGGCGGGCTCGTTCAAGGTCTCTTCTCAGTTCAGCGTTTTCGCGAGCCAGGTCTTCGTTAATAGTACGTAGAGAAAAATACTCGCGAACATCTTGCGAAAACCCCAATAACTGTGCCGCTACCTGATTAGATGAATTGAAATACCGGGTGCTCTGATATTGGTTGTTTTCAATTACCAACCATGCACACAATAACTCCAGAAACAGAAAGGTGAAGAATGCCCGGTACTCGTAAATAAAATTTATGAGCCGCTCCATTCTATCAAGTCATCAATACTTTACGATAATGGTCAAGTCCTTTCAAAGCAGCACCCGTTCCTCTTACTACAGCACGCAACGGATCATCGGCCACATGAATTGGCAATTTGGTTTTTAATGAAAGTCGTTTGTCTAATCCCCGCAACATAGCCCCACCACCGGTAAGGTAAATGCCTTGCTCATAAATATCGGCCGATAATTCGGGAGGGGATAACTCTAATGCCTTTAGTACGGCTTCTTCCAGTTTGGAAATCGACTTATCTAATGCAAAGGCTACCTCTGAGTAAGAGATTTTTATTGTTTTGGGAATACCGGTCATCAAATCGCGGCCTCTGATTTCATAATCCTCCGGGCCGTCATCTAACTCGGTAAGCGCGGAGCCAACTTCTATTTTTACACGCTCAGCAGAACGCTCGCCAATCAACAGGTTATGTTGCCTGCGCATATAATCCAGAATGTCGCGATTAAACGTATCGCCTGCAATACGAATAGACTGGTCGCACACAATCCCCGAAAGGGCAATTACTGCAATATCGGTTGTGCCTCCGCCTATATCCACAATCATATTGCCTACGGGCTGTTCAATATCTATACCTATACCAATTGCCGCTGCAATGGGTTCGTGAATCATGTATACTTCTTTCGCATTGGCATGTTCGGCCG
Organism: Flammeovirgaceae bacterium UBA2786; assembly: GCA_002352225.1. Classification (GTDB taxonomy): domain Bacteria; phylum Bacteroidota; class Bacteroidia; order Cytophagales; family Cyclobacteriaceae; genus ELB16-189. The sequence continues at coordinate 87,615 of DEIA01000081.1, read as the reverse complement.
AATCGCGTACAGCGCGTTTCTCTACTTCGGTAATGGCCGATGGAATACAGATTACCATGCGCAAAGACGGTGGAAACAACCTGCGGCCCGTGTCGATAAGCTTAATCATGCCACGAATCATCATTTCGGCCGCGTGGAAATCGGCAATAACGCCTTCTTTTAGCGGACGGATAGTCTTGATGTTGTCATGTGTTTTTTCGTGCATTTGCATGGCCTCGCGGCCAATGGCCAGCACTTTTCCGCTTACGCGATCGAGCGCTATGATAGAGGGTTCATCTACCACCACTTTATCTTTATGAATAATGAGGGTATTGGCAGTACCCAGGTCTATGGCTATGTCCTGAGTAAAAAAATCGAAGAGTCCCATTCGTTCCGAAGGTTAAAAAGTTATGAAGCCCGAAATTACAGAAATAATCCTGTGAATTTTATGAGTATTCAGTCGAAAAACTTACAGGGAGTTTAATGCTTAAAGTGCCTGATGCCGGTAAACACCATAGCCATATTGTGCTTATCGCAGAAATCGATGGAGTCCTGATCTTTGATTGATCCACCCGGCTGGATAACCGCTTCAATTCCCTGTTCATGGGCAATCTCCACACAATCCGGAAACGGAAAGAAGGCATCGGATGCCATTACTGCACCTTTCAAACTAAAGCCAAAGGCTGCGGCTTTTTCAATGGCTTGCTTTAAAGCATCTACCCGACTGGTTTGCCCCACTCCACTGGCCAGCAACTGACCGTTTACAGCCAATATTATAGTGTTGGATTTAGTGTGCTTGCAGATTTTGCTGGCAAAGAGCAGCGCCTCTACCTCATCGGCCGTAGCCATGCGTTTGGTTACCGGTTTCAGGTCTTCTTGCATATCGGTTTTCAGATCAAGGTCTTGTTCTATTACTCCGTTAAGCAAGCTCTTAAACTGGCGTGTGGTTGTTAAGGGTTGTTTTTGTGTTAAGATGATGCGGTTCTTTTTCGATTTGAGCAGGTTGAGCGCGGCCGCATCGTAGCCCGGTGCAATTAATATTTCAAAAAACAGTTTATTGATTTCTTCGGCTGCAGCCAAATTGATGGTTTGGTTGGTTGCCAGCACCCCGCCAAAAGCAGAGATAGTATCGGCCTGAAAGGCTTTGAGATAAGCCGTTTTAACATCAGATGCCGTGGCCACTCCGCAGGCGTTAGTGTGTTTGATTATTACAAAAGCGGTTTCGCCTTCAAATTCTTTTACCAGGCTAACGGCAGCATCTACATCCACCAGATTGTTATACGAAAGTTCCTTGCCGTTTAACTGATCGAATAAACTTTCCAGGTCGCCAAAGTAAATGCCTTGCTGGTGCGGGTTTTCGCCATATCGCAATACTTTACCTTGCTGAATGCTGGATTTAAAATGGGTTAACTTCTGCTCCTGATTGAAGTAATTGAAAATAGCCGAGTCGTAATGCGATGTTACATCAAAAGCCTGGGCAGCAAAATGTTTACGGTCAGCCAGATCGCTCGATCCGTTTTTTGCTTTAAGTAACTCCAGCAATTGTGGGTATTGCGTACGGGCCGAAACAATTAATACATCTTTAAAATTCTTTGCCGCTGCCCGGATTAACGAAATTCCGCCAATGTCAATTTTTTCTACAATTTCTTCTTCACTGCCTCCTTTGGCTACGGTTTCCTCAAACGGGTAAAGGTCTACAATTACCAGATCGAGCGGACCAATGTTGTATTCTTTGGCTTGCGTCTGGTCGTTTGAGTTTTCGCGTCTGTAGAGAATGCCTCCAAAAATTGCCGGATGCAGGGTTTTAACCCGGCCTCCAAAAATGGAAGGGTAGTTGGTCAGTTTTTCTACCGGTATAACAGGGTAACCTAATTTTTCAATAAACTCCTGTGTGCCTCCGGTAGAAACAAACTCTACCCCTTGTTTACCAAGAAAATGAATAATGGATTCGAGGTTGTCTTTATAAAAAACGGAAATAAGGGCGCGGGTGATTTTTACAGATGCCATGACAGAAGAAATGAGGTGCAAAAATGCAGATAATCATTGACACTTTAATGGGTTAAATAAATGAACTACTTTGCCGGCTTAGCGTATGAAATTATTCCTGCAAATAGAGTTGATTCCCTGGAAAGAGGCGGGCTACCAGAAACCATTGGTAACTTTTGCTTCCGGTCTTTCGGATGATGTAATAGGAGCCGAACTGGATAATCAATCGGATGGTGCAATTGCTGATCTTGTTATTCGCTTGTGCGACCAGGCCGAATCTGTGTTTGTGTTAATCCAGGCCCAGCCTGAAGAATCGTTGGGGGTAACGCTAAAACTGATTCACCACCTGTTACGCAAAGAAGAAAAAATTTACCAAGTGATTTTGGCTGGTAATCACATCAGCCTGGAGCGATTGCTTAATCCGTTAGCTGAAAAATTTGTGAAGGAAACTGAGACAGAAAAGCTTAAGACGGCCATCCGGCTATTTGCTCAACTTAATCCCGACAGGTAGTCGCGTTCTTCAAATGCCTCGGCTTCAATACTAAAGTCATCGGCATCCATAAAGGCCGGAAATTTATCGCGATAAGCCTGTAGCGCATGTGCATTCAGCGACATTGTTTTTACCGCTTCTACATCTTCTACCGAAAAGAAAGTATCGCCTTTAGGGCCAATAAAAGTTGAAAGCCCGTTATACTCTACTCCGTTGCCATCTAACCCTACGCGGTTTACCCCAACTGTATAGCTCAGATTTTCAATAGCACGGGCCTTTAATAGTGTTTCCCACGCATTACCCCGCACTTTAGGCCAGTTAGCTACATACACCAGTAAATCGTATGATGGTTTTTTTAACGAAGCATTCCACCGGTTGCGGCTCCACACCGGAAACCGTAAATCGTAACAAATCAACGGGCAAATTCGCCAGCCTTTCCAATGCCCTATCAATAAACTTTCGCCTTGGGCAAATACCTGGTTTTCTTCAGCCATACGAAAAAGATGGCGCTTATCGTATGTTTTAAACGTTCCGCCTGGCTCCATCCACAACAACCGATTATAAAACCGGTCGTGTACGTTGGCTATAAAACTTCCCAAAATTAAAGCACCGGTTTGGTCGGCCATCTGGCGCATCCACTTGGTGGTGCGCATGTTCATGTGTTCGGCCAGTTTGGGGGCCTTCATGGTAAAACCCGTGGTAAACATCTCGGGCAAAACAATCACATCAGTCGATTCGCCAATTTGCCAGATTTTTTCTTCAAACATGGCCAGGTTGGCGCCAATATCTTCCCAATGAAGATCGGATTGAATAATGGTAATTTTTAAGTCCTGCATGGCCAAAACGGGACTGCAAAGAAAGCAATCCGGAGTTAAATTATGAACCCCTCCACAACAAAAAGACCGTTAAAGTTTTCTAAGTATTCCTCCTGCTTTTTCGAGGGTTTGCTCGCTCTTGGCAAAACAAAACCGAAGCAGTTGATTATTAGAGCCATCTGTATAAAAGGCCGAAACCGGAATGGGGGCCAGTTTCAGTTCTTTGGTCATCCATTCAGCCATTTCCTTTTCGGGAAGTGATTTTACACCGGCATACGAAAGAAGTTGAAAATAACTTCCGGCACATGGTAAAGGTTGCAGAGAGGAGCCTTTAATCTGATTGAGGAAAAAATCGCGTTTATGCTGATAAAACTTTCTGAGACTAAGGTAATGATCGGGATTACCTAGGTATTCGGCCAATGCCAACTGCACAGGCGTGTTTACACTAAATGTGATGAACTGATGCGCTTTGCGGATTTCGCGGGTAAGATGCTCAGAGGCAACCGCGTATCCTACCTTCCAGCCTGTGGCATGAAAGGTTTTTCCGAAGGAAAACACAGCCACACTTTGTTGTGCAAGCCCCGGATATTTCAATACACTTTCGTGCGATTTATTATCGAAAATAATGCGCTCGTAAACCTCATCGCTCAACACAATAATATTGTGCGCCTGCACGATTGATTCCAGTTGTTTCAAATCTGCTTCGCGCAGAATAGAACCCGTTGGGTTGTGCGGTGTGTTGATAATGATAAGGCGCGTACGCGGTGTAATGGTATGCTTTACCTGCTCCCAATCAATGACAAAGTACGGTGGGTTTAAGCTGATGTGTTTTGGTACACCTCCATTCAACCGAATAGCCGGATTGTACGAATCGTAAGCCGGATCGAATACAATTACTTCATCATCTTTCTGCACCAATGCAGCAATGGTTGAAAACAACGCTTCGGTACCACCAGCAGTAATGGTAACTTCCGTTTCAAAATCGGTNNGGAGTACCGGGCATTGGTGCATATTGATTATGGCCTGCCTTAAGGTATTTATAAATCAGATCGATTAACGCTGGCGAAACTTCAAAATCCGGAAAGCCTTGCGATAAGTTAATAGCACCATGCTCTTGCGCCATGCGCGACATTACGGTGAAGATGGAAGTGCCTACATCGGGGAGGCGGGAAATATTAAAAAAAGAGGCGCTCAATATCTGCTAATGTAAACTTTAATCATGTCGCGAAAAATTATGCAAAGGGCACCGATTCCAACACAATAAATAATAACAAAAGATGAATTCACTAATTCAATTTTCATCAAAGTAAGAATGGGTATGGTTGTACCCAGAAAGAATAATAATACCCGCAACAACTTACGTTGGCTTCTCATGAAGCCTATCGAAATAGTATAGAGAACGATAAGTATGCAAAAGCAGGAGACAATGACTTCGGCATAATTTCCAATTATGGCCTTAAAATTTCCGTATCTATTCCAAAAGAATACAATTAAAAATATAATCGTGGTAACAATAAGTCTGGTCTTATGAGAGGGCTTATTGTCTGTCATTTTAAGGTTCTAAGAAGCACACTTTTTTCAGCTTCATTAGTAGAGAAGAGCAAAAAGTCAAAATATTTTATCATTAAAGGGATGTCCATTCTATCATAAAAGAATGAAGAATCGTTTGATACAAACTTAAAATCGTTCGGATCGTATTGCTTGTCTACCTCGTTCAAGGAATTATTTAATTTATTGAGGAGTCTGTTAACTTCTGACTCAATTTTATTGTTTTGATAGCGATCCTTAAACACTTTTATGTCCCATCTTAAGTATACTTTAATTCGATGTTTATCTCGAATTGACTTCAAAAAAGATAACTCGACATTAATAAGGTTCCTAAGGGAATCCGAAGTCATATGAAGGGCATCAAAGCGATAAATATCTACTGAGTCAAATTTATCTACTTTAAAATTTATCTCTTCATATAGCGAATCAATTTGATTGAACAATAATTTGCTTTCCGGCTGATTCGATTGCTTACAAGAAAAAAAAACCGATAGAATCAAAAACCAAAAGATGATTTTCTTCTTACAACCCACAGCACCTATCAAGTTGATATGCGCAATCTAAAACATCAGCAGCGTAGACCAAATTTGCCGACCCTTGACAAAGACCCCAATATGGTGCAAACCAAGCATAACCAGCACACATAGAGCTTGAAACACCAAAATCAACCTCAGCATCATAATTGCAATTAGACGCTGCCCTAAAGCAACCCCCACCCCCCGCACAACCTGAGTTTATTCGTGCATATGAGTTTTCTGAAACCTTAAATTCCAAATCAGCAAAATAAATAGATACTGCTTCTCTATATAAAAACCCTCCTCTTTCCAATGAAGGATATTTCTTGAATAACTCTTGGTAGGAGTTAAAAAGTTTAAAGTTCAAATTTTCGAATTCATCAACATTAGAATAGCCGAGTTGCAAAACTAAAGTCTCATAATCTCTCTCATCTATTGTTTTACTTATGGTCGAAAGAGTACTTTCTACTTTTGCAGTACTTCCTCGTAAAACTGTATTAAATTTTTCTTTCGCAATATGATTTTGTTCCATTATTCCCTTGAAAATTGAATCACGACTGAGCATCTCTGGAGTCAACATATCTTCGTTGCTTGAAGTACAGGCTAAAAACAATACGCCAAGCAATAGGACTTAATTTTTTGAGTTTTTCATATTTTTTGAATTTGGAAATTCAATTTACTAAAAATTTCAAATTTCGAAAGTCAATTTCAAGAAATTTACTTCTTCAACGGTGCTGCAATCCGATATTCGGTATCCACATCGCCTTTGCTGATGTTGGTGAGTTTACCTTTCAACATGCGCTTTTTTAGCGGGCTCAGATAGTCAATAAAAAGTTTTCCTTCTATGTGGTCATACTCATGTTGAATAATACGCGCCTTCATGTCATCAAACTCTTCTTCAAAGGCGTTCCAGTTTTCATCAAAATATTTTATGCGAACCGTTTCTTTACGCCAAACTCCCTCGCGAATGTTGGGAATACTCAGGCAGCCTTCTTCAAACTCCCACTCCTCTCCGTGCTCGTCCAGTATTTGTGGGTTTACAAATGTCTTTTTAAAATCTTTCAGATCAGGTTCATCTTCCAGGGTTGTGCCATCTACTACAAACAAACGAATGCTTTTGCCAATCTGGGGAGCTGCCAACCCAATGCCATTAGCTTCATGCATGGTTTCATACATATCAGAAACCAACTGAGTTAAATCTGTGCCTTTCTCTATATCCGTGGCGCGCTTACGCAAAACAGCATCGCCATACATTACAATAGGGTAAATCATTGTCAATTAATTGAAGTGCAAAAATAACCATATTATTTGGGGTATTACATGGTACAATTACCCGGTTTATGTATTTTGAACCATGAGAATTGCACCGGTAACACTATTTATTCTGCTTGGCCATGTAGCAATAGCCCAAAGGGCTGAGAAAGAATTTCTAAAAAATTTAAACGCCTTTTGCGGCCAGTCGTTTGCAGGCAAAGCCATCTTTCCGGAAGAAGAAAAAAATCCCTTTAAGGGACAGGCTCTTAAAATAATTTTTTCTACCTGCACGGATAAAGAAGTTCGCATTCCTTTTCTGGTTGGGGAAGATAAGTCCAGAACATGGGTACTTACCTTAGACGAAACCGGTTTTCTGCTAAAGCACGATCATCGCCATGAAGATGGCACTCCCGATAAGGTTACGATGTACGGAGGTTATGCAAAAACTGGTGGCGATTCATTCGCTCACGCATTCCCTGCCGATAAGCACACCGCAGAGCTTATTCCGGCAGCAGCCACAAACGAGTGGGGCCTGATTTTAAGTAAAGACAAAAAAACGTTGAGCTATATATTGAAACGAGACGGACAATTGCGTTTTCACGCAGATTTTGATTTGAGCAAGCCTTGTAGCTAAACTTTCCGCATGGTTAAAAAATCCTGCAGAATAAGTACTGCGCTTATCTTATCTACATTGCCCTTGGTTTGCCGGTCTTTCTTCTTCATACCCCCAGCCAACATAGCTTGCTGCGCAATGGAAGAAGTAAATCGTTCATCAATAGTAGAAATAGGGGTAGCTGGAAATGTGGTTTTAAATTTCTCAACAAAAGCACGTACTGCGGGTGCCGTTTCAGAATCGGTGTTGTTTAGTTTTTTAGGCAGCCCAATGATGACTTGATCTACCGGTTCTTTTTGAAAATAGCTTTTTAGGTAGGTGAGCAACGTAGATGTTTCAACGGTGTCCAACGCAGTAGCAATAATTTTAAGCGGATCAGTTACAGCCAAACCCGTTCGTTTGGTTCCGTAATCAATGGCCAGAAATCTTCCCATTTAAAAATAATATTACAATAAACAAATTAACAAATCGCTTGTCAAACTCTAAATAAACAGCTTTTAAAATCTAAAACACCCTATTAAGGAGTAGAATTCATCTAAAAATATTACATAATGAGGCTACCATGAATTTGGATAGCCCAATCCTCTGGAGCTATATTTTAGTCAATAACTAAAAATTTTTATGATACAACTTACCCCCCCCCCAGAATTATTCGAGGAATAGTTCTGGTTTTTATTTTTTTCGTTACTGGCTGTAATCAAGATTTGATACAGGAAAAAATTGAACTTGATCGAATAGACCTTGAAGAAGTTCTCAATAGGTCAAATGACTTTGGTTCATTTATACATCTTCACCTGGAGAATCGAAAAGCGATAGCCGCGTTGTCCGAATCGGACTCAGTTAAGTTGCAATACTACTTTTCAGAGCTTGAAAAAAAGAACAAAATTGATTTTAAAGAATCCGGAATTTTTCTCAAAGAGATCGGTTTTAGAGACGAAGCTTTACAATTTCTTCAGTCAACAATAAATCATTTGAATTCTGACTATTCCTTCATGAAAAAAGACCTGATTGAAATCATTGACGCGCGCATACGTTTTGAGTACAAAATGGATTTAGTATCAAATCAGCGTAGTGGTTCATTGATTTGGTGGCTTGTAACCTGTGATGGCTTTTGTACTATGGATTCAATAATTGCATGGCCTGCTGCCGAAGGTATAGATTATCATAAGTTTCGATCTATCCATTATGCCGGTTGTATGAATGGATGTAAAAATGGCCCGAACCAATAAAATTCCAGCACTATGAACCTGAGATTTTTAATTGTGACCCTTATTTTACCAGTATCCGGTTTTTGTCAATTAAAAGACAAGCAAAAAGAAGTTTTTAAAGAAGAGTTCAATAAGGTTGCTGATACTTTTGAGAAAAATCTTAAACCTTACCTATTGAAGTTCTCCGAACAACAATATAAACCGGATGTTCAAAAAGCCGACCCGCTACTATTAACGGTAGCATTTCAAATCTACACACAAAAAGCAAGGTTTATACGAGAAGAGGGTTTTCAAAATCTAATCTTTCAACTTGATTCAGGTATTCTAATTGACCAGAAAATGGTTATAGGTTATTTCGATTTGAGCTATCGAAATAACTTCCCCGGGTTGGATTACATATTTTTTGAGAAGTGTGCGGATGAGTTAAAAAAACAGAAGGGGCAAAAGTAATTGCCCATTTTTCCTTAAACTAATTAAACTTCGAACGCTCAAAGAATTTCTTCTTCACCTGATTTTCCAATGCCATGGCCTTAGGAAAAAGAATTTCATTTTCTACGCGCGCATGAGCAATCAGACTTTCTTCAAACTTTAGAAGCTCTGTGTAGATAACCTTTACATGTAATGGAGCATCGGGCGCCAGATGATAATCTTTTGTTATTCTACGAATGCCTGCCATTTCATCATCATGCGCTTCATGCTCTATTGCGCATTTCTGCAACGAGCTCTTCTCAATCATATAATATAACTGAGCTGGATTAGCTTTTCCCTGCGAAGCCTTTTCCAATAACCGGATGTACTTAAAGAGTGTGTCCTCTTCTTCGTATATGTGATGAATAAAATCTTCCAGAAAAAGGGGAAAAAGAATTTTTAAATCCTTTTCAATCTGGTCGTATTGTTTGTGATTAGCCTTAAAACTTTCTACCAATCGCCCAATGTAGGGTAATTTATGCTTCACAAAAATGAAGTGTGCATGTTTCAGGTACTCAATAATCAGATCGAGTGGGTAACTGATCAGGGGCAATTCCGATTCTGTAAAATGGATGCCGGGATGCTCTAATTCTTTTATTACCAAATCTGTACTAAGACCCTTTTCGTGGCAGACCTGCTCCAGCGTATACTCAGAATACTCATAAAAACGTATGCCAAAATAATACAGCACATAGGCGCGCACATTATCCTGCTCTACCAATTCTGCTATACTTTGGCTTTTCAACTTAGTTTTTTGATTTAATCTGTAAATATAGCAAAGTGAAACAGGTAAAATTTAGCCCCTAACAATTAATTTGGAACTTCCGTTAAAGTACCTTTCGGGCAGTTAAAATTTATGGAAGAGCAGAAGAATTCATCGTATCAGATAAGCCTGCCGCTTATTCTTTGTATAGGCCTGGCAGCCGGGGTGTTGATTGGCGCAAGCCTGACCGATAAATCGGGTGGGCCAGAAATTAATCAGGATGTGCAAAAATTCAGAGAAGTACTGGGTTTAGTTAAAAACGAGTATGTGGACGAGGCCGAAACCAATCAATTGGTGGAAGAAGCCATTGGCCACATGCTGGGAAAACTAGACCCGCATTCGTCCTACCTTTCAGCCCAGGATCAGATAGCAGCCAATGAAGACCTGCAGGGAAACTTTGAAGGTATTGGTATTGAGTTCAACATTTTTCACGACACCCTGGTGGTAGTTGCCGCATTAAGTGGCGGCCCGTCTGAGTCTGTTGGGCTTCAGGCTGGCGATAAAATTATAAAGGTTAATGATACAAACATCGCCAGTGTTGGCTTATCCAATCTTGATGTACAAAAACATTTAAAGGGCCCGAAGGGTACGGAGGTAAAGATTGAAGTAATAAGAAGAAACAATCCCTCGCCCATCATTTTTACTATTGTGCGCGACAAAATTCCGCAATTTTCTGTAGATGCAGCTTACATGCTCGATCAGCAAATCGGGTATATAAAAGTAAATCGGTTTTCGCAAACCACATATCAGGAAGTTAAAGATGCTATGAGCAAACTCAGGCGCGAAGGCATGGAAAAGCTTATTCTGGATATGCAGGGAAACCCGGGCGGATACATGGACCAGGCTGTAAGTATTGCAGATGAATTTCTGGTTAAGAATAAAAAGATTGTATTTACTAAAAGTCATGAAACCAAATATGACGAAGAACATTTTGCAACAGAACGAGGTGACTTTGAGCAAGGCGACCTGATTGTGCTGGTAAACGAAGGCAGTGCGTCAGCCTCTGAAATTGTTGCCGGAGCTTTGCAGGATAACGACCGTGCCCTGATTGTAGGGCGCAGATCGTACGGAAAAGGTTTGGTACAGCGGCCCTTCAGGCTTAATGATGGATCGGAAGTAAGGCTTACCATTTCGCGGTATTATACACCCAGCGGCCGATCTATTCAAAAACCGTATAGCAACCTGGATGAATATGATAAAGACCTTACGCAACGCTATAAAAAAGGCGAGTTCTTTTCGGCCGATAGTATCCGGTTTAATGATTCATTGAAGTTTGAAACAGCGAATGGGCGCTCGGTATATGGGGGAGGCGGAATAATGCCCGACTACTTTGTACCGCTCGATACTGCGCTGGGCAGCAGCCGTTATTTTAATGAATTATTTGCAGCCAATGTTTTGCGCGAGTATGCGTTTAAATATGCAGCCGATAATAAAACTCACCTCCTTGAAAAGGGATATCCTGAGTACCTTCAGAATTTTAAAGTAAGCGATGTTATGTTAAGCCACATGGTAGTAATGGGTATCCAAAATAAGATTGAAGCAAAACCAAAAGATCTCGAAAAAAACAAGCGCTATTTTCAGGTGTATCTGAAGGCTGAAATTGCACGCAATGTGTGGGACAATCAAAGTTTCTATCCGATTATTAACGAAACCAACGAAGTACTGCAACAGGCTATCAAACTTTTTGATCGCATTCCGGAACTGAACCGCAGCAAGATGTAAGGACTTCTCAAATCAGCAACCATAAGTGCCGGGCTTTCGGCATTTATGGTTTATAATAATTAAGTTTTCATAGCCCGCCTAATTTTTTACCTTCACTGCATTAACAACTCCTCATCCATGTATTACCACCGTCTTGGAAAAATTCCACATAAACGCCACACGCAGTTCCGCCAACCCGATGGAAGCCTCTACAAAGAAGAATTAGTAAGTTCGGAAGGCTTTTCGGGCATCTATTCCAACCTGTATCATATCAATCCGCCCACCCGCATCAAGGCATTAAAAGATCCTGTTAAATATGGCGCTAAACTCATCAACGATTATGCGCTTCGGCAAACACACTTAAATACATCAAAGGTTACAACCACCGGCCCCGATTACCTTTCGGCACGCAAGGTATTACTGGCCAACACCGATTGCTCCATTTCCATCTGCTCGCCCGTGCAACGCAAAATGGATTACTTCTACAAAAATGCCGAAGGCGATGAAGTAATTTTTATTCACGATGGCAAAGGTGTTTTAATTTCGCAGTTCGGTAAACTCGAAATAAATCAGGGCGATTATGTGGTCATTCCACGCACGGTAATCTACAAACTTGAGTTTGAAGAAGGCCCGTTACGCCTGCTGATTGTTGAAGCCGCATCGCCTGTTGAAACGGTGAAACGATATCGTAATGAATTAGGACAATTAGGTGAACATGCCCCCTACTGCGAGCGCGATATGCGCCCACCACACGAATTGATTACAGACACAAGCAAAGGCGAGTTCCTGATGAAAATCAAAAAACAAGGTTACCTGCATCAATATGTATATGATTACAGTCCGCTGGATTTAATAGGTTGGGATGGCTTTCTTTGGCCTTATGCTTTTTCCATTCATGATTTTGAACCCATTACCGGCCGCATTCATCAGCCACCACCCGTCCATCAAACTTTTCAGGCTCACAATTTTGTTATCTGTTCGTTTGTGCCGCGTTTGTTCGATTATCACCCGCTGGCCATTCCGGCACCCTATAATCATAGCAACATCGATAGCGATGAAGTACTCTACTATGCCGAAGGAAACTTTATGAGCCGCAGGGGAATTGAACGTGGCTCGTTTACGTTGCATCCGGGCGGGCTGCCGCACGGCCCACATCCCGGCACAGTAGAAAAAAGTATTGGTGCCAAAGAAACCCACGAGTTGGCGGTTATGATTGATACATTCCGGCCTTTGTTCCTTACGGAAGATTCGTTGGAATTTTTGGACAATAATTACCCCATGAGTTGGACGGATAATACGGAAGGAGGATTTAATGAGATTAATACACCTTAACAATTCGAAATTCAAAATTTCGTATTCAACATTTAAAAATTGAAGCCATGAAAACATTAATTACTTTTCTTCTTTCAGGGTTTAGTATTATTTCCACAGCCCAACCCAACATTACAGGCGCCTGGCAGGCTGGTACGGATGAAAACCAGATGGTAATGATTGTGGCCGATAAATTTTATTCGGTTGCCGTGTATAACAAAAAAGACAAAAATTACATCGGCACCTATGGCGGGGTTTTCAGGATTAAAAAAAATGAATTCGTTTTCGTAAACGAATTCAATACAGCAAACAAAGAAGATATTGGTGTGGAAGGCCGCACCACCATTCAGATATCGGGCAATACCCTTAAACTTGGTTCAGGTAAAATTGTTTGGGATTTTAAACGACTTGATGATGGTAAACCGGGCGCGCTGGCCGGAGCCTGGCTAATAACAGGCCGTGTTACCGACAACGGCATGCAAACCATAACACCTGGTGCGCGTAAAACCATGAAGATACTATCGGGCTCACGATTTCAATGGATTGCCTACAACAGCGAAACGAAAGAATTTTTTGGAACAGGCGGAGGCACGTACACCACTGAAAACGGCAAGTATACCGAAACTATTGAAGTCTTCTCGCGCGATAATAGCCGCGTAGGTGCAAAACTTGAATTTGATTTTTCGTTTGTAGATGGCAACTGGCGCCATAGTGGCAAAAGCAGCAAAGGCGACCCAATAGATGAAATCTGGACGCAACGTCAGAAATTAGGAATCTAAATTTTTTTGATATGTCTGTATTCGCTATGCCGCTTTCCATTCGCTGGTCCGATATTGATGCCAATCGCCACCTTCGCCATTCTGTGTATTACGATTTTGCTGCCGCTGCGCGTATGCAGTTACTAAGCGAGCGTGGCCTTACAACAGAAAAATTCGAAGAGTTTGCAACCGGGCCCATACTTTTCAGAGAAGAAGCCATCTTTAGAAGAGAGATTAGGTTAGAAGACAAAATAACCCTAACAGTTGAATTATATAAAAGCACTCCTGACTTTAGCCGGTGGAGTTTACGGCATACATTCTTAAAAGAAGACGGAACATTAGCCACCACACTAAGTATTGATGGCTCGTGGATTGATTTGAATTTGCGCAAGCTGGCTCAGCCTAACGAGTACATAAAAAAAATATTTTCAGAGTTCCCCAAGTCGGCCGATTTTCAATGGATTGAACTTACAAAGAAGTAATCCACTTCTCAATTATGGCAGGGTAATACTGGTGTTCCAGTTGCTGCACTTTTAATGCAATTTGCGCAGGTGTATCTGCTTTTTCAATCGCGCATTTTTGCTGAGATAAAATTTTGCCTTCATCATAGCGGGCATCCACTTCATGAATGGTAATTCCGGTTTCTGTTTCGCCAGCCGCCTTTACAGCTTCGTGCACACGCATACCATACATACCCTTGCCTCCAAACTTTGGCAACAAAGCCGGGTGAATGTTGATAATACGATGTGGAAATGTTTCAATAAAATTAGGAGGCATCAACCATAAAAAACCGGCCAGCACCACATGGGTTACGCCAGCCGTTTTTAATATCTGTATTACTTCATCGCTTTCGCGAAACTGAATTTTGTTAAAGACCTGCGTGGGAATATTTAATCGTGCAGCCCGTTGTAATCCTTGTGCTTCTGCATTGTTACTCAAAACCATCACTACCTGTATGGATTGGTGATTTTGAAAATGCGCTATAATTCGCTCTGCATTTGATCCGCTACCCGAAATAAAAATCGCTATCCGCTGGCTCATAGAAATTCAATCGCTAAATAAATACCATACTTAAAATTCCCAGTAGCATAATAATTTTGCTCCATTGACTAAGCCAGTAAAAATCTTTTTTCGTGTCTGCTATTATTAATCGCGACACAAACAATCCCAGCGGCACAAACAAAAAAATTAAAAAATAGTATTCGGGCAATCGTGTATAAACATAGTTCAAATACAATACCAACGCACCAAACACAATTAGTACAATATAAATTACCCATTTGGTTTTTCGCAAGCCCCACACAATGGGCAAGGTACGGCAGCCAAACGTATTATCGCCTTTCAGATCTTCCATGTCTTTTACGATTTCGCGTACCAGCGTCATAAAAAATGCAAACAAGGCATAAATACCCACCAGCGCATGGTGTTGATAATACAACACATTAACCAACAACACCGATACCCCCGTTAGTAATGCCACAGTAAGATTTCCAATAAAGGGTTGGCGTTTTAGATTGTTCGAGTACCACCAAAGCAAAAACACCGAAACAAAATGAATAGCGGCAATGCGTAATCCTAACAAAAGCCCAAGCGCTATACCTATACCTGAAAGTGTGGTATGAAAAAACAGTGCATACCTGCGCGTAATGCCTTTACCAATCACTACTCTGTCGGGTTTATTGATTAAGTCAATTTTAATATCGTAGTAATCGTTAATGATATACCCGGCTGCTGCAATAATAGTAGTGGAAGCAGCCAACACCAGCAGTCGCCAATCCCACAACAAGTTGCTATCAATCAGAAAACAAGCCGCCATGTATTGGGCCATAGCAATAATTACCAGATTCCAGAACCGGGTAAGGCGGATTAACGCCAGCAGACTAAACGATTGCCGAACAGAGTTGGCCATGCCCGCAAAGGTAAACCGGATTTTAACATCCTCTGCGCACAAGCCCAAATTCCAGGTTTAAAATTTCAGCGCCAGCATAAGCATAAAATTTCTTCCTGCCTGTGGATAGTAGAAATTCTGACGGTATTCTGTTGGGCCACCCCGGTAACCATAGGTGTAGCCGTTTGAAACATACGCTACATTAAAAACATTATTCATCAAACCACTTACCGAAATCTCGCGCATTCCCTTAGCCTTCCACGCATACGCAATACGCAAATCCTGAATAAAGTATGCGCTTATATCTCTTGTTGTATTCGTAGTATTATCCAGAAACTGACGGCCCACATACTTACTCATCCAGGCTATCTCAAAACCAGGTGTTGGCACAACCATAAAAGCAGAACCGGCAATTACCGAAGGCGAGAAGGCAATATTAGTATTGCGATGAGAATAAATGACTTCATTATACTCATCAAAGTTTACGCCATAATCATACATCACTTCGTCAAATCTTTTGATCTTATTACTGCTTACCGTTACGTTCGCCATCCACGATAGTTTTTGATTAATTCTCCATAAGCTTTCCACTTCTACACCCGTGCGATAGCTGTCTGACACGTTGGTAAGGATAGATGCCCCCACATCATTTACTTTACCCGTGGGTACCAATTGATTTTTATAATTCATGTAATAATAATTCACGGTTAGATTGAGGTGTGTATTGCGCCAACGCCAACCTGTTTCAAAATCGCCAAGGCGCTCGTGCCTGGGGGTTCTTCCCGCAGGGGCATCAATAAAATCATTCCGCACCGGCTCCCGGTTACCTACTGCATAAGATGCATAAAATTGATTGCGGGAATTAACTGTATACGTAGCCCCTACTTTAGGGTTAAAGAAATTGAAGTGACCCCCAACTGTAAAATCGAATTGTTTGTTTTCTTTACCACTGGCATGGTAATCAATATTGCGGTATTGTAAATCTACAAAGCCCGACACTTGTTCGGTAAATGCATAGGTGTTTTTCCAGTAAATAGTAAAATCTTTCTTTAAACCGTTATTGAAATAGTAACGATGGTCTTTTGGAACTGCCGATACCTGCGCCCATATAATTTCACCAAAATGATCGCCATCATAATTATTCCAGGCTCCTCCTAAAGTTGAATTCAGTCTTTCATTTTCATAATTAAGAGAATAGGTAAATCCATAAAAATCATTATCGAGCCAGCGTCTGCGAATTAAATCTGTTGACAAAATAGTTTCTCCGCCAATAACCACATCGGGCAAACCGTAATCTTCAAAATCATTATCATACCGAAATTCTTCGTAATAGCCCTGCCCTTTTGTGTAATGCAAGGCTGCATGTAAAGTAAGCTTATCATTAGCCCTGTGCGATGCATGAAACTGGTAATGATCCTGCTGATACTTATCAATCTGGTTTTTGTACATATATATATTAAAGGTGCGGCCCGCTGATAACAGATTATCAATTTGTTCCTGATTCCATCCTTCACTTGCTGCGGTTTCCAGCATGGCTTCCGTATCGTTGTTTAGTCTGGATTCAGGCACCCCGTACCAACTTTGGTAGGTTGTTTCTGCGCCTCCAAATACAATAGCTTTTAAAATCGTTTTGTCTCCATAATAACCACCCGATAAATAGTATGACTTCAAATCAGAACTTGCCCGGTCGATATACCCATCGGAACTTATTTTAGACACACGGCCATCAAACACAAACCGGTTGCTCACTAATCCTGTTCCAAAGGCTACTGTATTACGTAATGTGTTAAACGAACCAAGTGAGTTAACCACATCGGCATAGGCCACATCGTTTCGTGTGTTGGTTTGCATGTTTACACTTGCCCCAAATGCCCCCGCACCATTGGTAGAAGTACCCACTCCACGTTGCACCTGTACACTTTGGACCGATGATGTAAGATCGGGGGTATTTACCCAAAACACACTCTGGCTTTCGCTGTCGTTAACCGGAATACCATTAATAGTAACATTAATACGCGAGGCATCGCTTCCGCGGATGCGCAAACCGGTGTACCCTATCCCCGCTCCGGCATCGGATGTACTTACTAAGGATGGGGTCCAGTTTAACACAATTGGTAAGTCCTGGCCATAATTTTGTTTTTGCAAGGTGATCTTATTAATTGTGCTTGAAACGGTTGGTCCGTTTTCATTAGCCCGTGTAGCCGAAACAATTACCTGGTCGGTAATGCGTATGTCCTCCTGCAGCGCAATTATATTTTCTCTTCCTGCAACCAGTTGCACAACCTGCGATTGATAGCCCACAAAACGAATTTCGGCTTCAACCATTTCAGCTTGCAGATTGGGCAATGTAAAGCAACCCAGGCCATCGGTAACTGCATTTTTATTTTGCTTTGCCTGAACCGTTGCGCCTGGCAACGGGGTTTGCGTGTGTACTTCTACCACCCGCCCCCGAATAGTTTGTGCATATAATAACCCTGGCCATACCAGCAGCACAAATACCTGAATTGATTTTAACATGTTTAATAAGTTTAAAGTCAGACGCATAGGGGAACACGCCCTTTAACTTATTTTATCTGATTCATTCATCAGATTGCCTCCCTTCGGCCGCATTACCGGCATCAGGTTCAGTGGGTATAATCTCAGCCCGAATTATTTAAGGCACCCCTTGTCAGTTTGACGAAGCAAATGTAATCAGGAATTTTTACTAATTGCTTAATCTGCCCGCTAACTTATTATTTTTACATTATGTATAAGGCAACTATAAACAACCATTCGTTTGAAATAGAACCAACCGAAGCCGGTTTTTTGGTGGACGGAAAAACTGTAGAATGGGATCTGGTTAAAATACGCGAAGGCTACTTTCATATTTTGTATAACAACAAAAGCTACCGGGCCGAATTAGTGAAGACCGATCGCGAAAGCAAAACATTTACGTTTAAAATCAACGGCCGCATTCGCACCGTTACACTTAAAAACAAATTTGACCTGTTGCTTGAAAAAATGGGAATGAATAGCGCAGGCGGCAACAAGCTGAATGTGATTAAAGCCCCTATGCCGGGGTTGATTGTTGACTTAAAAATTCAGGTTGGAGATAATGTAAAGCAAGGCGATGCTGTATTAATTCTGGAGGCTATGAAAATGGAGAATATATTAAAATCGCCTGGTGAAGGGGTTGTTAAAAATCTTAACGTGAAAAAAGGCGATAGTGTAGAGAAGGGGCAGGTATTAATAGAGTTTTAAATCGCTACCGCTTAAACCCGGGCAACGCAAGTCTAAACTTAACGGCCAACAACCGCAAAATCATAATTAACATACTGGATACAACAAGGTTGGTGTTACGGCTAAGATCAAAATTTAATAATACCAAATACAGACAAGCACCGGCCAGGCACGCGGTAGCATAAATTTCTTTCCGGAATAATACCGGTGTTTCATTCGTTAAAACATCGCGAATTACGCCACCCATAATAGCTGTAAACATTCCCATAATGGCTGCAATCTCTGGTCTAACGCCAACACTAAGCGCTTTCTCTACACCAAGAATGGTAAAAAAAGAGATGCCTAACGAATCGAACAACAAGAATGTTTTGGGCAGTTTAACCAGAAAATTAGAAAACATATAGGCTACTAACACTCCGGCCAGTATGGCATACAGAAAGTGAATATCTCCAATCCACACAAGCGGGTAACTGCCCAGCATCATATCACGCAAGGTACCCCCGCCAATAGCGGTAACAAACCCGGTAAACGTGGCTCCAAACAAATCGGCATGTTTATCGCGAATAACAAGAGCCCCAGAAATGGCAAAGAAAAACGTGCCGAGCAGCTCGAAGGTATATTGAAGAGTCATTTGGCAAAAGTAGGCAGTTGGCAGAAGGCAGTCAGCAGTTTAGTTAATTTAATAAATTACCTGATACCGGCCCGAAAGTTATCATAGAACCGCTTGCGCTTTATTTCATTCCGCTTTTTATTGACAAATAAAAACAGGCTAAAAATCCTTCAAATCGTAATATATTTGCGGGCAACTCTGATCTGGTTCTCATGAAATACAACCGTATTCTTCTTAAACTTAGTGGCGAAGCCCTGATGGGTTCCAAAAACAGCAATATCGATCCGGCCGTGCTGGAACAATATTCGGAAGAAATAAAAACCGTTAAGGAACAGGGCGTTGAGGTAGCAATTGTAATTGGAGGCGGAAATATTTTTAGAGGCGGCCAGGCCGAAGCATTGGGCATAGACCGGGTGCAGGGCGACTACATGGGTATGCTGGCCACCGTAATTAATGCCATGGCACTGCAAAGTGCACTGGAACGCCACGGCATGTACACCCGGTTAATGGCCGGTATAAAAATGGAACAGGTTTGCGAACCCTTTATCAGGCGCAGGGCTATTCGCCATCTCGAAAAAGGTCGTATTGTAATTTTTGGTGCAGGTATTGGAAATCCCTACTTCACTACCGACTCGACAGCCAGCCTTCGTGCTATTGAAATACAAGCCGGTGTGGTTTTAAAAGGCACACGGGTAGATGGTGTGTACGATAAAGATCCCGAAAAATTTAAAGATGCTGTACGCTACACGCATCTTTCATTTCAGGAAGCTTATCAAAAGAAATTAAATATTATGGACATGACCGCTTTCACGTTGTGTCAGGAGAATAAACTACCCATAATTGTGTTCGATATGAATAAGAAAGGCAACCTGTTAAAGATTGCCAAAGGCGAAGAAGCCGGTACTTTAATAAGTTAGACCCCAGAGAAGTTAGTCTCTAAAAATTTTTTAAGTCATGGAAGAAATTGAATTATACCTGGACGAAGCTCAGGAACAGATGGGCAAATCCTTATTGCACGTAGGCAACGAATTGGTAAAAATCCGTGCCGGCAAAGCCAACCCTAACATGTTGGATGGCATTCAGGTTTCCTATTATGGCGCAATGAGTCCGTTAAACCAGGTGGCTTCAGTAACGGCACCTGAAGCACGAACGCTTTTTATCAAACCCTGGGAGAAAAGTTTAATTCAGGAAATTGAAAAAGCAATTATGATTGCAAACCTCGGGCTAACTCCCCAAAACGATGGGCAGCAAGTAATAATTAATATCCCCATGCTTACGGAAGAACGCAGAAAGCAACTGGTTCGCCAGGCATCGCAGGAATGTGAGCAAGGGAAAGTAAGTATCCGCAGCATTCGTAAAGACACCAACGAACAACTCAAAAAAATTAAAGGCGCTTCAGAAGATGATGTAAAAAACGCTGAAGAAACCGTTCAAAAACTTACCAACGAGTTTATCGAAAAGATTGATGCCCTGATGAAAAAGAAAGAGGCTGAGATAATGACCGTTTAATTTGACAATGAGACAATTTGAAGATTTGAAAATCGAACGAGGGTGACTTGATCTTCAGATTATCTGATCAACCAATCTTCAAATTAGTTTATGCATCCTGTTCTGTTTAAAGTCGGATCATTTACAGTTTACACATACGGATTTTGCATTGCTATAGGCGCGCTGCTGGGCTTTTTGTATATGTACTGGCAAGGCAAAAAGCAATATGGCCTTACGTTCGATCAAAGCAATAATCTTTTTATTTTACTAATCCTGGGTGGTGTAGTGGGTGGTAAACTCTTTATGCTCTTTGAAGACCCCTCGTTATATCTTAGTCAACCTAAAAGACTTTTTTCGGGAAGCGGATTTGTTTTTTATGGTTCGTTGCTCACCGCTATACCCATCATGCTTTGGTATTTCAAAAAAATAAAAGTACCCGTGCTGGGTATGCTGGATGTAATGGCTGCTGTTACGTGTATTGTTCATGGCTTTGGTCGCATCGGTTGCTTTATGGCGGGTTGTTGTTATGGGTTACCGACTGATAGTTTCTTAAGCGTAGTATTTACCAATCCGGTTTGCCAGGCCGAACCCTTGCATACTCCGCTCTACCCTACTCAATTGGTTGAAGCCATTTTCATTTTCTCTATCCTTGCCTTACTGGTAATGCTTAAAAACAGAAAACAATTTGATGGCCAGCTTTTTCTAATTTACCTGATGGTATACGCGGTGGGGCGTGGTATATTGGAGATGTTCAGAGGTGATATTGATCGGGGGTTTCTGATTGAAAATATTCTCTCTAATTCGCAGTTCATTTCTCTTATTGTGATTTCTGCTGCGCTTTATTTCTATATTCGTCTTAACAGAAACAAAAAAATAATTACCCGATAAATATGGAACAGGAAGGCTTTGTAAAGAAAACAGTACGCTCTACAGTAAAATGGGTGAAACGCCTCATCCTTATCGCATTGATATTAGGATTGGGTGTGCTAGCCCTTGCCTACTGGGGTGTTTATGAAAAAGGTACCATGGCTGGGAAAATACTACGCATTACAGAAAAGGGTGTGTTGTTCAAAACCTACGAGGGCAAAATCAGCCTTGAATCATTTGGCGCATTAAAGGGCGTAAGTCCCGTTGCTGAAACTTTCGATTTTTCTATTGAAGGAGACCAGACTGAGGTTATCAAACAACTGGAAGAAGTAGCCTTAAGTGGCGAACGCGTTAACCTGCATTTTGTAAAACGATATGTGCGTTTCCCCTGGCGGGGCGATACCAAA
Source organism: Flammeovirgaceae bacterium UBA2786 (assembly GCA_002352225.1). Lineage (GTDB taxonomy): Bacteria > Bacteroidota > Bacteroidia > Cytophagales > Cyclobacteriaceae > ELB16-189. Next base: position 65,727 of record DEIA01000081.1, on the reverse strand, counting down.
TATTTTGTTGAAAAGGTTGAACGGGCGCAGGGAGATTAAGCCTGCGGTAATTCATCCATCCACTTTAGGTATGCTTCTGTTTGAGAAGCTAAGAAATAAGGCAGGTTAAGTAGAGAGAACTCCCTTCCTGATGGTGTTCTTACTTTTGACAACACTAATTCGCCCCCATAAAAACGGAGACTATGAGAATGAGGCGCTCCTTCCATATACTGATGCAGCGACCTTAACGAACCCGTTGCACCAGATTTAACCTCAACCGGTATCAGTTCATTTTCAAACGGAATTATAAAGTCCACCTCAGCAGAAGATTGCTTCTTTTCGCGCACCCAGAAATGCAGCGTACTAAGCGCGTTGAATTGCTGAGCTAACAACTCCTGCCCAATCAGGTGTTCAATCATTACACCCTGATATACCTCATTCAAATCTTTGGTACTGATAATCTCTTTTTGAATGCCCATCATATAATTCATAAGCCCTGTATCCAGCAGTTGGATTCTGGGCGACTTCTTTACATCGGGTATAAGTGGGAGCGTAAAGCCTGTTACCGGATATATAAGATTTACCAACAAAGCTTTCTGTAAAGCCCTTAGTGCCTCTCCTATCTCCTTCGATTTATAATTTGAGTTACCAAACCCCTGAAACTTTATTCGTTTTCCTCCTTCTGCAAAAGATGTCCTTATCACATGTCTTAATACCTGTAGTTGGGCATTACTCCGGGCATATTTTTCCGAATCATCAATATAAGACACCAACAAGGAATCATAGATTGCAGCCAGCGCAGTCAAATCCTTATGCTCAGCATAATGATTCACCACCTCGGGCATACCTCCTGTAAGCGCATAGGTGTGAAACAGCTTTTGAAGTTTGGGTTGTGCAAATGCCGGAAGTGGAATTTTATGCAATTGCTCCCAGGCAGATGTTTCTCCCATAGCCAACAAAAACTCCGGGAAAGAAACCGGTCTTAATACTTTGAACTCGACCCTACCAACCGGAAAACTTATGGATTTATCAAACAGATTTTCCAGCATACTGCCTGCTGCAATAACCGGAAGAGTTGGGTAGCTTTCATAAAAATACCGCAATACGTTAATGGCCTTTGGTACTGTTTGTATTTCATCTATAAAGACCAACGTGTCTTCTTTTTTACCAAGTGCCCTATTCCTCAGGAAGAAAATAGTCTGTACCAGCGTGTCGATGTCTGTAAAGTCTTCAAAAGGCTGGCGGTCGGCTGGTAGTTCCAGGTTCAGGTAGATATATTGATTAAAACGGGAAGAAAACTGGCTAATAACCGTGGTTTTACCCACCTGGCGAGCCCCTCTTATCACTAAAGGCTTTTTTTGGGGTGATTTAGCCCATTTTTCTAATTCTTGTACGATTGAACGATAAAACATACCCTAAAGTAAGGGTAATTTTATAAAAATTATAATCAAAAGTAATGGCAAAGTATTAAACATAACACCTCAAAGTATGGGTAAATACCCTTACTGCTTCAACAGCAAAAAACCTGTCATCCGCTGACTGCCCGTTATTCTTATCAACACATAAAATAAGTGCCTTCTGCCAGTTCTTTCAAGTCTGGCTACCAAACTCTGGCTATGGTGTATAGGCCAGATTTGATTTTGGAGATAGCTGCTTTCAGGAGATCCGATAGCTAATCCATTTACCTCCTTAAGTATAGAAACCCCGTTAATCGTTTGTCCCCATCGCCTTTATCAAGCACGTAGTAATAGGTTCCATCGGCTAAGTCGCTTCCAGAATCGCTTTTCCCTTTGAAGGTTCCATTCACATTATCATAATTATCTTTCTCAAAGACCTTATTACCCCAGCGATCGTAAATGCTTACGCGATTGTTTGGAAACAAGGTAATGTTGCGGATGTTCAGAAAATCGTGTTTGCCGTTGGCATTGGTAGTAACTACATTGTACACTTCCGCCTCGGCATCTCCTTCGCCAAAAAGGTTAAGCGTGTAAATTGGAACACTGCCATTGCTAAAAATAGTAATGGCACCAGTGCGTTGCCCTAAATCCGTTGGCAAAAATCGAATAGAAAGCGTTTCTGAATTTCCGGAATTAATAGGCGGAGGTATTGTACTGGCTAAACTAAAATCTCCGGTTACTTCCACATCGGTTATAACAAGTATGGCTGTGCCGGTGTTGGTAATTTCAAGTTCTTTCACTTGATCTTCACCCACACTGGTGTGTGAAAACCGGATACTGCTGCCTGTGGCTATCCCCACACCCTCATTTGTTATCTCTATTACAGGAGGGGCGCAACCCAGTAAAAAGCCATCACCTACAATAGTCCAGTTAACAGGAGGTAGTGTTAGTTTGTCGCGAGCAGCTACAGCACTGCAATACGTCAATCCCATTGCACCCAGTGTTATATTAGGTTGCACCGTTTGAGCCGCCCAGCCTATGAGGGTTGCATCGTAACTGGTAATGGAGAGAGCAGAATTGCTGAGCATATTAGTCATATTCGTAACATTACCTATTTGCCACAACCCCAAATTTTGGTTAAAGGAAGTAGCATTATTGAACATCCCGCTCATGTTCGTCACGTTACTCACTTCCCAGTTTCCGATAGGCTGGTTGAAGGAAATCACGTCATAGAACATAAAACTCATATCCGTCACATTGCTTACATTCCAGTTGCCGATGTCTTGGTTGAAAGAAGCGTGGCGAGAGAACATGGAGCCCATATCCGTCACGTTGCTCACGTCCCAGTTGCCGATGGGCTGATTGAAAGAGGATGCAATCCAAAACATAGAGTTCATATCAGTCACGTTACCCACATTCCAATTTCCAATGGGTTGGTTGAAGGAAGTATTTGAAAACATACCTCTCATACTCGTCACATTACTCACATCCCAGTTGCCGATGGGCTGGTCAAAAAGCGATGCACTAGCAAACATATAGGTCATATTTGTCACATTGCCTACATTCCAATTTCCAATAGGCTGGTTGAAAGAGGCTGTACCTCCGAACATAGCTTCCATATTCGTTACATTGCTCACATTCCAGTTGCCGATGGGCTGGTTGAAAAACGGTGCGCCAGCGAACATACGGACCATACTCGTTACATTACTTACATTCCAGTTGCCGATGAACTGGTTAAAAGAGGCGTTATGGAACAGACTGTCCATCCTTATCACATTACTCACATCCCAGTTACCAATGGGCTGGTTGAAAGAACTGGTGTTCTCAAACATACTTTGCATACTCGTCACACCCGAAAGGTTGGGCGCATCTGTAGCCGGGATAGTAAGGTTACTGCATCCCATAAAAGCATTCTGCATTGTAGTCCATGCAATGCTACCCCATTGCTCTATCGTAAGTATCTTCTGCCGATCGCCTGTATTATTGAAATAAATGTGCGGAAAGCTGCCGCTTATTTCCACGCGGTACGTGCCAATAGCAGGGAATGTAATGGTGGTGCTGCCGGTTTGCCCGGTAAGTGTGCCGTTTACGGCAGGGCTGCCCACCTGCTCCCAGTATATGTTGTAGTTGTAGCCCCCTGTGAAGGTGGGTATGGTTATCTGGTTATTAGCAGAAACCCCGGGGTTATCGGTTTTCCAGGTGGTGATGAAGGGCTGGGCAAATGCAGAGAAGGATGTTATCAATAAAAGCACAAGTGTTAACCTCACCCCGACAAAAGTCGTGCGGTTAGCACAGGTCGTGCTGCCCCTCTCCCGTGGAGAGGGGTGATTCTGGTTATCATACCGCACAACAGCAGATGGAGTGAGGTGAATAAAAAATTTACATCTCATTGCTTTCATACGCATACTGTTAAAAATACCTCACCACCTTCTGCTGCATACCTAATGGACTAAACGCCAACAACAATGAAATTTCGTGCGAGCCAAAATTCTGGCTCAACAATGAGTTGGTGGGTAACTCAAAACTATATGCCACCCGTAAACGCTGACTTACCTGAAATTGGCCATTAGCACCCAGTGCATCAAAATTGCGAATCGTTACACCGGCCCAAATTGTTTCGAGAAACAAGGCATGCAGGCTTACATCCAATGCCTGTTGGCCATCGGGAATCATGCGCAATAAAAAAGAAGGCTTTAATCGCACCAGGTTATGGAAGGTGTTATTGATAATAAAGCCACCACTTATATAATAGTGGCGCAGATAACGGCTGCTGGCCTCCATACCATCGTTTATCTGCACATGCAAAATACGCGGCACCGAAACACCGAGGTAAAATTTTTCTGTACGAAAGAAAATACCGGTGCCCACATTAGAGCGGCTGAACTGCGTGCGGTTCATATCCAGGTCTTCGTCATCTACATATTGCAGGTTTAGCTTGCTGTAATCGTACCGGTAGTTAATCAAACCTCCCTGCACACCCAGCGCCAGCACCATTTCTTCTTTGGCAATTACTTTAAACGAAAAAGCAAGCTGACCTTCCTGCGAGGTGTTGATGCCTAAATGATCATCCACCACCATAGCGCCCACTCCAAAACGTTTACTCACCGAAGAGGTAAACGAAAAGAAATTGGTTAATGGCGAGCCTTCAATACCCACCCATTGCTTACGCGAGATAAGGTTAAGCGTAACGTCTTTGTATAACCCCGCATAAGCCGGGTTTATCATTACCTGGTTATAGTAGTATAAGTTATAGAGGGGGTCTTGCTGACTTTTTACTTCGACTGAAATCAACAAAAAAACCAGAAGTCCGAAAATTGACTTTCGGTAAAAACCGGCCATAGGCAACTATTTAGGTATGGTATAGACAATGTTACGAAATCAATTTCACAAAAGAAATACCTAAAGACCGCACCACACAAAGTCTTACTCCGACCCCGACACCAGCAACTTATCAAGATCTTCCTTCTCCTTCATGGATACTCCGCGCACTATTTTCTGTGTTTCTTTTGAAGTTGAACCCGTTGTAAGAATAACCGGACGGTCTCGGTAAATAATTCTTTCTCTCAATACAGTATCTGGTTTAGAGGCAACAAAGACAGTATCGCGCACCATTACTTTTTGGATAGCAGTTACCGATACGGGTTCTTTTGATCGCCCCAGCCACCAACCACATACACCAAACAAAATGGCAACCATCGCATAGCCAGCCGCCACTTTCCAGCGGGCATATCCCATAGCTGGTTGATGAATCCGTTTCAATTCTCTTTTTAATTCAACAAGTGATTTATCGCTTGCTCCCGTCACCAGGTTTTCGGTAAACCAATGCTTCATTTCCAACTCCGATGTACGCAATGCATTGTATTCTTGTTCGTTGGCAACAAACCGGTTAACCAGTTGCTGGTCCTGAGCACACAACTCGGAATATTGCTTTTCAGAAACCAATTTTTCGAAGGTTTCGTAATCACTCCATTCTTGCTCTTTCATATCGACTTCTCTTTAAGTAAAATTTTAAACTCATTTAATTCAACAGCCAGTTGCTTTCGCAAATAAAACAACCGCGACTTCACCGTGCCCGCAGGCATAAATACAATCCGGCTGATCTGGTCAATACTTAATTCCTCTTCGTAGCGAAGCAGAAAAATAGTTTTATCCTCTTCTTCCAGCGTCTCCAGCAACAAGGATAGTTTACGCTGTGCCGAATATAAATCCAGTTCTTTATCCAAATCCCGCGTTTGCTTCACCTCAATTCCATCCAATCTTAATTCATTCCGCTTCTTTCGATATTCATTCTTGCACATGTTATGGGCTACTGAATACACCCAGGTAGAAAATTTTCTGTTCGCATCAAAGTACTGCGGATTATGAATAATCTTCAAAAACAAATCATGAAGAAAGTCCTCAGCCATTGCTCTGTTGTTCCAAAGCATACGGGTAAAATAGCGCAGCAGGAAAGTGCTGTAGCGCTGGTATAATTCCGTTAGCGCTGCTTCACTCCCCTGTTTAATCTTTTGCATCAACTCCTCGTCTGGTAAACGAGAAAGTTTAGGTTTAAAAAACATCCGGGCTATTTTTCAATAATCTCCATAAAAACCCTGAATCCTATCGCTGCATCCGGCTGAGTATAAGGGTTTACACTCCGGATGGTCGATTCTACAGGCAGATGGTTCCAACTTCCACCACAGGCTTTTCCCTTTTCGTTTATCATTTCGGCCACGTTGCCTACCACATCGTACAGCCCAATATCATTTGGAAAGTAAGATTTGGTTGGAGCCATGGTAGCAAAGCCATCGTAATTATACGGCTTTGTTCCCCGATAGCCCGGGCAGTCACAAGGTTCTGCCTTAAAATTACCCAGATAACAACTTTTGTGATTCAGTGGAGAGTTGCGCAATCCAAAATACCTAAACCACGGATATTGTATTTCAGGATCACGCAACGATACTTTTCGGACTTCTGCGTCTTTGTCAAATTCAGAGCCTTTAGGAGTTACTTTTACTTCAACTTCCTGATCGTCCAGTTTCCATGAGGTTGGGTTTTTTATTGAGGCTGCGGCAATCTGCCACTCATCTAACGAGGGCAACCTGAATTTCACCTTTTTAAACTTGCGTTCAGTCGCATTATTATACTGTTGCGTTAACCACTCACAATAGGCGTTTGCCGCTTCATAGGAAATATTTACAGCCGGATGATGATTGAAGTATCGGTTCTTCTTGGTTTCGATACGGGGCATTGCGTAATTGGTCATGAATGAGAATGCCGGTTCTTCATATCGGCTAAAGTCGAACTTAAACTGCTCATATAATTCAGGCAATTTGTTTATTTGCAAATACTGTAAGAAGCGATTGTATTGCGCATTGGTAACTTCGGTATTAGCCGCATAAATAACAGATGACACGGGCCTGAAATCATCCTCCCACGATTTAACATCAATAGAATATGGAAAATAAGGAATCGTTTCTTCTGGAGCAGAGTCCAGGTAATGCACCATCAATTCTGTCTTCCCTGTTTCCATGGCTATCTTTTCCATAATCTGCCTAAGACCTCTGGCTTTCTCCGTCTCACCTTCACTCTGGTATGATTCGTAAAGCAGAATCATGGGCAATAAATAATTTGAACTAAAGGTTCGTCCCGCATCACTGTCGGTTTCACCATTGAAATTGACCTGCAGATAATCCAACAGGAATTTTTTTTCAAGGTTTTCACGGATAATTGAAACATTATCCAGCGCATTGGCACTATGAACAGAAGCAAGACCCACTACATATAAATATTCTTTCATCGATTGAATATTATCCTTACCCACCGTTAGTGCATAGTAGAATTTTTTGTTTTTATTATCCTGCGGTAACTGCGAACAAATCCAGGCCCCGCGGTTTACAACATTTGTATTACTCTCCCCCACTCTCAATCCCGTTTGATTGAACTTACGCATCACATATTCCGGGTTATTTAACATCTCAAGGTTCAGAATCACCACGTCATTGCGAACCGCTAAAGCATCCTGCAATACAAAAAGAGGGATAGTGGTACTCTCTCCTTCGGTTATCAGTACAGCTCCGGGCTCAAGGCTCATCAATACATTATAACTGTAGTTCAGTAAGGCTTGTGAAATTTGTCCGCTTGTGCGAAGGTTTTTACTAAACTGTTTTCGCCCAACTTCATCGGCCGTAAATTCTGCATACAACTGCAACAATCCGTATGCATCAGGCTGCTCAGGGTTAAGGGCGTAAGCTTTCTTTAAAGCGTGGTGTGCCTCTTCACTAAAAGCATCGTGCCAGCCTTTAGCAAGCCAGTATTCATATGTATCGGGTATTGAAGTACTCATGTTGGAAATTATGCCGGAAAGCTCCTGGCGCGATGACTGTGCAAATACTGCCGAAGCATAATAATTAAACCATGCCCGGGGTGTGCTGCTTTGTTTTACCTCTTCAGTCCATGCCTGTTTTTGAGAGGCATACCACGAAACCGGTTTTATTACCAGTGTTTTGGGGAGAATGCGCTCAGGAACAACACCAAAGGAAAGAGACGGAATAAGTGTCAGAAAAAGAAAGATACGCTTCATAGATTCAGGTTTTAATACCCTGTACACGCGAACTATGAAAACGTTCAAACTTTTACGTTAAGGTTGACAACCCTTTTATTGGAAGTTAAAAGGTTGTCAACCTTATAGGCTAAACATGAAACACCCAGTCTTTATACTGCCCGTCATGCGGATTGAAATCTGTTCGTTTTTCAAAATGATTTTCTAAAATCTCGAGTTCTATAATCCGATCTAACTGTAAGTTGCGATACCCTTCTTTACCGCCTGCTTTGGTAAACCCGAACGTTTGCCAGCACACCAACACAATTTGATTGCGTGTGGTAGTACAAACACCATACGGGCAAACCGTGCGCGGCAATGGTTCTCCCTCTAACGAAATACGACATTGGCTTTTCGATTCACCAGCTAACCAGAGTTGTTGCGTAAGTTCTTCTATTGTCATTGCACTTCCACTACGTTGTTTGGTTTTGGATTTACCAACTTGCCAATCGGTTGTAGGTTGAATTTCGTTTCAAATTCCTGTTGATGGTGTTCATCCACGCACACTAACAACCCGCCACTGGTTTGCGGATCGCACAGGGTAAGCAACGATTCGCTGCCAATGCCTTGTACTTTCTTCTCGTAGCTCTGCCAGTTTCGCATGGTATTGTCGGGATAAATAAACTGGTCGAGGTACGGTTTAAGATCTTTAATTAAGGGCACAGCATTGTAATTCAATTCTGCCGAAAGTCCGCTGCCTTCACACACTTCAATCAGATGGCCCAACAATCCAAAACCGGTTACGTCTGTCATGGCGTGCACATAATTCAATTCTCCAAATTGCGAACCGAGGCTGTTTAACTCCGTCATAACGCGAACCGCTTCCTGCAAATCTTTTGCATCGGCCTGTCCTCGTTTTTGAGCGGTGGTAATAATACCTACACCTAATGGTTTTGTTAAGTATAACAGATCACCATCCTTTGCTGTGTTATTCTTTTTTAGGTTTTCCTTAGGAACTGTTCCTGTAACTGCAAGGCCAAAGATCGGTTCGGGGCTATCAATGCTGTGGCCCCCAGCCAAAGGAATTCCGGCAGCCTGACAAACTTCTCTTGCGCCATCCAAAACCTGTTGGGCTAATTCGGTAGGCAGTTTATTAACAGGCCAGCCCAATATGGCTAATGCCATCGTGGGACTTCCACCCATAGCATACACATCGCTGATGGCATTTACGGATGCAATTTTTCCAAACGTAAAGGCATCGTCAACAATGGGCATAAAAAAATCGGTAGTGCTGATGATGCAGGTGCCATTATCCAGCTCATACACGGCTGCATCATCTTTCGATTCGTTGCCGACTAACAGGTTTGGAAAATTTGCCGATTTAAAATCAGAGTGTAGAATTTTATCCAGCACAGTAGGGGCAATCTTGCAACCGCAGCCGGCACCATGAGAAAATTGAGTGAGTTTTATTTCATTCATTTGCTTAACCACATAGGAACATAGGGCACATAGTTATTTATCAGAAAGCAAGCGGAAGTATTCATTAACATAAGTTCGCTGGCCTTCCTTAAACAAATTTGCACAGTTAAAGTTAATCAGGATTTCTTTCGGTTTTTCCAGGAGCTTCATATAAGTTAAAAGCTGATCCTCAAAAACCGGCACAATACTGTCCACAGCCTTAAGCTCAACAACAATTGCTTCCTCTACAAGAAAATCACACCGTAAATCTGTCTCAACATGAATTCCTTTGTATTCAACAGGAACAATAAACTCTGAACCAAAATTTAAGCTTCGGAGCATGAATTCTTGCTTCAAACACTTATGATATACACTCTCTAACAAACCCGGACACAAACTCTTGTGAACCTCAATCGCGGCCCCGATAATCGTATAGGTAAGTTCATCAATATATTTTTTGGTCATACCCGTTTACTTCTATGTGATCTATGTGTCTATGTGGTTATTGCCCTTACCGCATCACCAATCTCTTCACCATCCCACTTCACAATTTTTTTCATCTTATCCTTCCGTTTTTCAATGCTATGAAGATACGCCTTATCATAATAGGTAAGCAGCACCTGCATAACAGCCTGCATATCGTCTTCCAGCAATTTTTGTTTAGCGGTATTAAAATGTTGCCCGCCCAGACGCTTTACAATTTTACTCATGATGGCCAGAAACTCATCTTTGTCTGCCTTACCATATTCTTCTACCAATCGCTTAACGCGAACATCTTTATCGACCAGTACCTGCACGAGCGAACTGTTATTCATCTGTAACCAGAAATCGCGCGGCAAAAAAATGTGTCCAATGGCAATTGACTCGTCTTCCACCCAGATGGGTTGCTGCGGATCTAACTGAAGAATTTCTTCAAACAAATTATTTTGAAATTGTTCAGTGGTGGGTTGTGGGTTCATAAACAATCCGCCAAAGGCAGAGCCTTTATGGCTAGCCAGGGTTTCCAGATCAATCACTTGCTGGCCACTTGCTTTTAGCCCACGCAGAATTTCGCTTTTGCCACTACCCGTGCAGCCTGTAAGTAAGATAAGGTTAAGCGGTTGTGCAAAAGATTCAAGCGCCTTTTGGCGATAGGTTTTGTACCCGCCTTTAAGAGAATGTGTTTTTATTCCTGCCATACCCACAAACTGGCAGAAGTTGTTTGAACGCATACCTCCGCGCCAGCAATGCACCAACACTTCTTTTGAAGAGGTAACTCTTTCTGCTTCTGTAATAATATCGAGCAGGCGCGGCCCTACTAACCGAAACCCGGTTTTAATTGCTTCAAGTTGACCCTTTTGTTTATAGTCGGTTCCTACCAACACGCGCTCCTGGTTGTTGAGAAGCGGAATATTGATTGCGTTTTGAATATGGCCCGATTGATATTCACCTTCCGAGCGAACATCTACCACAGGTAAGTTTTTTCTAAGGGCTAGAAATTCATCAAATGAAATGGCCATTACTCAAAGGTCGCGAACGTTTTGCAGGCCGGCTAACCTTAATCATTAAAATTAATGGTTACACTGGTAGCAATTCCAACCCGAAAACCATTGGCCTGGTATTGGCCATCGCGGAAAGCGGCCGCAACCTCTAACCGGAAAATACGCAGAATACCTTCAATGCCATAGCCTACTTCGGTATAGTTGCGCGAAGTAGGTGTTGCTAAATAATTCACAAATATATTTTCGGTTATACCTACAAGACGCAATTTGGCAACTCTGGTTAGCAATAGCTTTCTAAGATGGTAGTGTGCATTTGCTGTAAAATACTGGTTGGCTGTGCTGTATTTGTAATAGTCTAAAAGCCGATAGCTGCCCACCGGGTCGGTTGTAATAAATGGTGTTTGGTTACCCAGAAAATGTTTGTAGTCCATAAAATACATATTCTGTGTATTAAAAAACTTACCGGCTTGCAATGCTACATCAAGTTCGCCACGAATGCCAAATTTGATTCCATGTTTCAGCCCTACTTCCAGTTGATTGAACGACACTTCGCTGCCGGCTACACCACTAAATCCTTTTCTGAAACTTGCTGAAAACAAGGGTGACGAGTTATCTACGCGTTGTTTATTTCCGTTTCGGATTCTGTATTTCTGCCAGGGTCGGGCATCAACAGAAATGGTTCCGATAAAAGCACGGTTTGGGTTAAAACCGGTATCAGATGTTTCAAAATTTACAGGGGCATTAAGTGTGTACTGCTCTTTGTTGCGTTTAAATAAAGTATAATCGGAGGAGTTAAATAATTCTGATCTTCTGCTCCATATCCAATTGGTTCTAATCGTGTACCGGTCGTCAATACGTTGTGTATAATTAAGAGAAGCAAAGTTCTGTTCATAAATTTTCATTAGGTTATCGCCCAGCAATAAAGAGGTAAATGTATTTACAAACGGATGTATTGGTTCGGCACTGTTAAACTGTTGTACGTATTGCCCACCCTCTACTGTCAGGCGTTTATTTTTAAACCTGTAGTCTACTCTTAATTTTCCATACAGCTTTTCCCGCGAAAACGCATAGCGTGCAATCGGGCTAATTTCCAGCCTTGATGTTTGTGGGCGTTTGTCTTTGTTCAGGCTATCGCGTTTAACCCAGCGTTTATAAAAACTTGTTCGGTAAATCAGATTAAATCCTTCAACCGAATTGAATCCGCCATACGGGGTATGAATTCTGAAATCGGAAGTTTTGCCCATCGCGTATGAATCGCCCGTAAGCAAATCCCAGGGGTGGAAACCTTTCTTTCCTTTTTTATTGTTTCGCAGCGTATCGCCTTCTTCTTGCTTGCGTTGCACTTCGGTAATGCTATCGTTTAAGTGATATCCCCGTTGTTCTTCTTTCGTAAGCGGTGTGGGGCGAATGTCAGTCCAAAAGGTAGAATCCTTTTTGTAGGCAAGTGAATCGACTGTATATTTTGTTTCAGAAATAATCTCTGGTTCCTTCTGTGCTTTTACTTCCTGCTTTTCATATTCTTTAACCAGTTGCTTTAATTCTTTACCTGTAACTTCTTTACCAGCCGCTAACCGTTCATTAATCTCCTGCCCTTTCTTACTAAATTTTTGTTCAATGGCTTTTGCCTCTTCTTTATAAATTTTTTCGTCTATTACTGTAAGTTCTACCTGCAGTTCCGGGTTAAGGGTAACTTTGTAATCCTTCATAGTAGCCAGGTACTGACCTTCAAATTCAAACCCAAATACTTTACCATTTACTTTAAACTGTTGCGACACCGGTAACCAGGCTTTGTCTTCAATTGGGTTATACAATTGCTCGATCTGAAAGTTAATGCCCAATTTAGATGTTGTTAATTCCAGACTATGAATGGCCCACCAGTCTTCTACAATGTAGATTAATCCTTCAAACACATTATCACCGCGCGAACGGGGCGTTACTTTTATTTTACTGATTTCGTAATTCTGATCTTTTGTGGAGCCCAGGTATTCAAACCGGTAATACGAAAAGGATTTAGGCGAAAGAGGCGAAACCGTTTCTGCTATTTCGGGCTGATAAAAGCTACCAAAAACGTACGAGTTGGGTGATGTGTTTTTGGTATCGCCATTGGTGTACACGGCTATTACCTTTTCCTCAAATTTATTGGGGCGAGTGTATTTAATTTCACTTACTGACTCAGAAATAAAAACCCGATCTTTTGTAATCCCTTCTTTCTCTAAAGCCTTTTTGGCCAACCAGGGATAATCGGTTAGCTGGCCCTTCCCTTTTATATATACGGTGGCCGAGTAGGCATCAATCTGCTGGGTATGAAATTTTGCTTTGGCAATAGCCTTACGCATAATGGTATAAGCCGGATCTTCTTTACCTGCTTTTACAATCACATTCTGCAACATGATAACCTGTGTCTTCAGGGTAAGGTTAATTTCAATAAAGCTTTCACCTATTTCTACAACTCTATTAACCGATTCATAGCCCAGGTACTGAAACACTACATCATACCGGCCGGGTTTAAGGTTCACTTCGTAGTGGCCCTCCATATCCGTAGCACTGCCCGTTCCGGTTTGTTTTACAAAAATTGATGCAAATGCCAGCGGTCCTACATCATCGCCTTTAATTACACCCCGAATACCTCCGGCATGCACTATCAGAGAAGAACTAATAATAAAAGCAGTAAAAACATATTTCATCACTTTTGCAGATGCGTATTTCAACGTAAGAGTTGTATCAACAGGATGATTATTGATAAAAATTTTTTAGCCGGATAAGTTGCTCTACAGCTTCTGGAACAAGGTAGCGTATCGACTTATTATTTTTAAGACAATTGCGAATGTAGGTAGCTGAAATATCCAGCAGGGGGGCATCGATCATTTTCACGTTGGGATGACGCTCCAGATCGGTATATGTTACGCCCGGCCTGCGATATACGTATAGTCCATACTGATTCAGAATTTCTTCATGATTTTTCCATTTCGTAAAATTCTCCAGGTTATCTCCTCCCACAATCAACTTAAATTGTTTTGCCGGATGCTTTTCGTTTAAATAGGCCAGTGTATGAATTGTATAGCTGGGCTTGGGCAGATTAAACTCCACATCGCTTACCTCTAATTTAAAATTATCGGCAATGGCAACTTTTACCATATCGTACCGATCGAACTCATGTAACAACCCTTTACTGGGTTTTAAGGGATTCTGTGGCGATACTACAAACCAGACTTTGTTCAGGTCGGTATTTTCGGCCATGATGTTTGCAATAATCAGGTGCCCCATGTGTATGGGGTTAAAAGAGCCAAAGAAGAGGCCGATTTTCTGCGGTTTATCCATTAAGGCGTTACCTTAAATTCGTTATATAAACGCTGAGCTTCCTGCAGGGATTTATTCAAATCTTCATTCACCAATACCACATCAAATTTATCCTGAAACGTCATTTCGAATTTAGCTTTGAATAACCTGCGCGAAAGACTTTCTTCTGATTCGGTACCACGTTCTGTAAGACGTACCTTCAGCACTTCAATGGAAGGAACTTTTACAAAAACAGCCAGAGCTTTATCGCCAAAATATTTTTTAAGATTGATGCCTCCTTTTACGTCAACATCAAAAATTACATTGCGGCCTTCTTGCCAGATGCGTTCAATTTCAGATTTGAGGGTGCCATAGAAGTTGCCGGCATAAACTTCTTCCCACTCAATAAATTCATTTTTATCAATCTTCTGTTTAAACTCCTCTGGCGATAAGAAGTGATAGTCTTTCCCATCTTGTTCAGTACGCCCGCGCCTATCGCGCGTGGAAGCTGAAATGGAAAACCCAAGATCAGGATTATTTTGCAGCAGATGTTTTACGATGGTAGTTTTACCCGAGCCTGAGGGGGCTGAGAAGATGAGCGCTTTACCAGCCATTAGCTAGGGGTAATTTGATTGATCTGTGTTTTAATTTGTTCCATCAGATCGACCGGGGCCTCGCCACCGCAGCACTTGGATTTAAGCAATCTTTTTATGGCCATATCCAGGTCGTAAGATTTAAAACAAGGCAGGCATCGATCCATATGATTTTTGAAGTATTCCTGTTGCTCATCGTTAGCTTCACCATCAATTATTACCTGAAGCATTTCCATGCACGTGGGCTTTTTGCCATCGGCCAGAATAAACGGATTGTGAGGTGTCATAGCTCAGTATTTTTATAACCCATAGATTTGGCGTATTCACTCAGTTTTTCTTTCAACAGGTTTCGTGCACGATGTAAGCGACTGCGCACGGTACCAATTGGTATATCCAGAATTTTTGCCATCTCCTCATATTTAAAACCTTCCAGATCGCACAAAATAATCACCGTACGGAAATCCACATCAAGTGAGTTAAGTGCATTCGATATTTCGTCACCAATCATATCCTTTAGCGATTCTACACGCAGGTCGGGTGTAATCTGGCGGTTTACGTCTTCCGAGTTATAATATGTTTCAACTTCCTGATAATCTACCTTTGAAGGTTCTTTGGTCTTCTTCCGGTAGTCATTAATGAAGCTATTTTTCAAAATCCGGAACAACCAGGCTTTGGCATTAGTTCCTCTTTGGAAAGATTCTATAAACCGATAGGCTTTTAAATAGGTATCCTGAACCAGGTCTTTGGCATCGTCCCGATCCAGCGTAAGCCTAAACCCGAAATTATACATGGAGTTGATATGGGGCATAAACTCACTGTCGAAGATCTCGTTCTTCTCCTTATCGGAATAGTTCTGTCGGGTTACGATTTCCTCCATAAGAAGCAAAAATAATAAAGATTAACCAGCTTATATTGCCAGGGTAAATTCTCTTTTAGGATTTTATCAACTTATGCGTATTTATTTCTACACACCAGAATTCGCATCGGGTGGTGCTAAAATGATGTATCGTCATGCTGAAATCCTGTCGGATCATGGTGTTCCGGCTTTTGTCCTTCATGCCAAAAAGGGGTTTAGCAATTCGGGGTTTAGCCATTCGGCACAAATCCGGTATTGGGATGATATAACACTTACCCCAACCGATATTGTAGCAATACCCGAATATGTTGCTATTTGGATGAATTCAGAAATAAATCCAACGGGCATCCAATCGTTTTTCAAAAAAAAATTTTCAGGCAACCGGTATCGCTATCATGTTTACGAAGCTATTCACAGCCCGGCTAAAAAAGTAATATACAATCAAAACCCTTTTTATACTTTTCTTAATTACCCAACCCAACCACATGGTTATAAGTTTCCCTACCACATGCCCGATTGTTTGGGTGCGGTGTGTGTTTCTCAAAATAATTCAGAATATCTGCAAGCCGGGTTCCCTGACCTTTTGCTTGAACGAATTTATTATTCAATTGATTTTACAAAATTTAACCCTGCCGAAAAGAAAAAACAGATTGCATATTTAACCTTCAAAAATCAAAAAGATGTTGCTCAGGTAATTAACCTGCTTATGCTTCGCAATAATTTGTTTGGTTATGAGCTGGTACCCGTAGCCGGCACCGAAGATGAGGTAGCGAAACAATTTAACGATTCGGCCGTGATGCTGAACTTTGGTAATATAGAGGGCTTTGGTTTACCTCCTGCCGAAGCCATGCTTAGCGGCTGTGTAGTTATTGGATATCATGGTGAGGCCGGAAAAGAATTTATGCTACCGGCTCATTGCTTTCCGATTGACAATGGCGACATTCTGTCATTTGTTAAAACTATTGAAATTGTTGTTAGCCGGCTCCATGAAAATAAGCATGCATACGCAGCTATGACACAAGCTGCCCGTAATTTTATTCAAAAAGAATACTCGCGCGAACGTGAAATAAAAAGCATATTGAGCGCCTGGAATAAATTTATCGATTTGGCTAAGGTCAGGCTTTGAACCGAAGTAAGTGATAATAACTAAACCAACGTGCAGGAAACAAATTCCACCACGAACGAATTTCTTTTATCTTAAATTTTAGAAGGTTGTGTTCTACCCTAAGCTTATCTTCTTCCACTTTTGCAGGTCGATCCAATTTGGTATATAGTTCTCCTATTCCTACAGGCTTATTGTGCCGTACCTGAATAATATCTAACACAGCAATCTGTTTTGCTCCAAAATGTTCTGGAATCAGTTTGCCCCATAATAAATCTACACCCCATCCCGACTTAGTAAGTTTAAAAGTAGGCAGCAATGTTTCAAGCGATTCTTGCTTCATCAAGGGGCACATCAACTCAACTGTAGTTACATATCGTAAGCCAGAATATTTTCTGTGTCTTAGTGTGCCCCAACTCATAAAAGAATCTGCCGTAAGCGAGGGCTGAGCAAGTTGTATCGGCAGTTGATTAAAGCATTCAAACAAGTTGGTAATTTGTAATGCACTTATCTCAATATCATCGTCCAGAAAGAAAAAAGATGTGTAGTTCTTCAAAAACTCAGGTTGATGTGCAAAGAAGTCCTGAATCATCCACCATTTATAACTATGGTAGTGAAACACCTTAACAGTCGTACTCGTTATAATTTCCTTATCGGATATTGTGTGATATCCTAAAAGGACAACATCGAAATTCCGATTAGTGCAATCCGTAATCCAACAGCTCCTCAGCGAGCCGTTTCCAAAAGGCATTACCAGTAAATTTTTTGATCTCATTTCGAAGCAAGGTGCTTATCCAGTCCATTCATACACTTTCGTGTGCGATTAGTAATTGCATCGTCTAAAATTTTTTGATTAGCCGGCAGCATGGCTTTTGAACTTTCCGGGTGGTAAAGATGAAACCCAAAACCCTCCAATTTCATTTTATAGCAATGCTTACCGCTATTTAACATCCGCACCATAAATTCAGTATCCTCACGGCCCCAGCCCACAAAATCCTCATTAAATCCATTCACTTCTTTCAAATCTGAAGCCCAGAAGGATTGATTGCACCCGCGTGTGCGCATAATATCATCCACCTTTCGGGATACTAACCAGGACAGCCACGGCAGATAAAGCGAATTAAGCCTGCTCGTAATACCTTTACTAAAAAAATTAAATTTCGTACGTTTTATCTTCAGGGATTCTTCGGTTAACTGACTTTGCATTAATACCCGCGAGCCTTGCAAAAATCGGTTTGGTGCAGCATGCCTTCGGTGCGATTTTATAAAGTGCTGATGCAAGATCATATCTCCATCAACCATTATAATATATTCATATTGTGCTTTTGCAATGGCAAGGTTACGCACAGCCGCTAACCGAAATCCGGTATCCTCTTGCCAGCAATGAATTATTGGAACCGAACTGTTTTTTGCATACTGACGCACCAACTCGCCAGTATCTTCGCGCGAGCCATCGTCAGCTACAATAATTTCGTTGGGAGGTATCGATTGTTGCAAGGCACTTAACAACACGAGTTCCAGTGCATCCTTTCGATTGTACGTAGTAATAACAAGCGAAACGGTGGGTTTCATTTTTCGTAAGCCAAGGGTGAATAATTACTACAAATGTACATTTTTAAAATTAGTGCGTCTTAAAAATAAAGATCCGCACAAGTTGTTCGCGTTTAGTATAACGGTTACGAAAACTACTCTATTGCCCAAGCGCTATCCCAGATTTATCAATCTGATCCTATGTGTTGCTTATTTACCTGTTTCTCTTGCCAAAGACTTGGCGGTAAGAGATTCACACATCCTGTTTTTCCATAATAGATTAAAAAATTATCTTCAAGCCATAAAGTTTATTTTGACTGACACGATACTGTTAAATCTTTATAAATCAACCGGAGAGTTGGCGCACCTGGGTGAATTATTTGCCCGGTACAAAGCGCTGGTGTATGGTGTTTGCCTCAAATACCTGAAAGACCGCGATGATGCGAAAGATGCCTTGATGCAGATTTTCGAAAAATTGATTCAATCGCTGCACCAGCATGAAGTAGAAAACTTTAAGAGCTGGCTGTATGTAACCACCCGAAATCATTGCCTGATGCAGTTGCGAGCTAAAAAGGGAAAAATCAGTGAAGAATTTTCACCCGATCTTATGGAAAACCAGTTGTTGCTGCATCCCGAATACGAACCAGAGCTGGAAACCAATCTAACCAGGCTGGAACATTGTATCGAAACCTTAGTAGTAGAGCAACAACAATGTGTACGCCTGTTCTATCTGGATGAACGGTGTTACAAAGAGGTGGCTGAAACCACAGGGTTTACACTTAATCAGGTTAAAAGCTATATTCAAAATGGTAAGCGTAATTTAAAACTGTGTATGGAGCATCATGACTAACCGTGAAAAAGATATACAGCGTTATCTGCGTGGTGAAATGAGCCCGGCCGAACAACATGCGTTGGAGAAAGCCGCATTAAGCGACCCCTTTCTGGCAGAAGCTCTGGAAGGCTTGCGTAATCTTACCGATGCCGAATTAGCGGAAGACCTGGAAAACATTTCGGCCGAACTGGAAACAGAAACTGAACATGTTTGGCAAATACCTGCAGCCGGAGCAAAACGTATGGCTGCAGAGGCCGCCTCTTTTACTGCTGATGAATTGAACGTTAACTCTATAATTAAACCTAAACGCAATTGGTGGCCCTTGCGCATTGCCGCCTTATTAGTTGTCCTGATTGGCGGATACTTAATCATTCCACAACTTTTTAACGGATCTAAAGAACAGCTGGCCTTGCAAAAAGCAAAGCCTGATTCAAAACCAGAAGTGGAGTTATTCTTACCTGATACAACTTCAACAGTAGTATCTGAAACTCCCAATGAAAAAAAACCTTCTGGTGTTTCAAAACCCTTACCTGTTACAAAAGAAGAATTAGCCAACCCTACCCTTGCTCAAGCTCAAAAAGATACCACGCATGTTCATATCGCTGACACTGATCTGGCTGAGTCAAAAAAAATAATTGGTATTGCAGAAGCCCCGGTTGTAGTGGAACCACAAGAAGAGTTAAAACCAGAAACTGCTCCTGCGTTACGGTTAAAATCGGCCGCAGCTCCCGATGCCTATTCCATTCAGGGCCGGGTGTTGGCCGAAGAAGATGGAACCCCATTACCGGGTGTTAACATAATGATTAAAGGAACTTCTACGGGTGTTGTAACCGATATGAATGGTCACTATCACATCATCAGTTCCATACCCAATCCTACTCTTCAGTATTCGTTTATCGGATTACAAACTCATGAAGTAGCGGTAAAGAAACCGGGTGAAATAAATGTAGAATTAAAAACCGATGTATCGCAACTAAGCGAAGTAGTAATTACAGGCTACAGTCCTTCGGCTGTTAACGCCAACCACGAACCTGTAATAAAATTGGCCCAACCAGCTGGCGGATTGCGCGCGTACGACAAATACCTGAAAAACAGTTTACGCTATCCGCAACAAGCACTTGAAAATAATGTAAAAGGGCGGGTAACGGTTTCATTTACGGTACATACCGATGGAGCCGTGAATGAGTTTAATGTATTAAAGGGTCTGGGCTTTGGCTGCGATGAAGAAGTAGTGCGGCTGGTAAAAGATGGCCCAAAGTGGTCGCCCACCACCCAAGACGGTGAGCCCGTTGAAAGCGAAGTTCGTGTTCGCGTTAAATTTGCCCCTCCCACACGGTAGGCTGGCAAAACTACCAACCTAAAATTATCCGAGCGGTAGCCCATAACAGTTTTGTAATTCATTATTCTTTTTACTTTTAGGCTACTGAAGTTTACCTTAAACCATATAAAGGATGAGTTTATTTGTCAAGAAACCTCTTGAACAGTTGCTGGCAGCCAGCAACGAAAAAGGATTAAAACGTACACTAGGTGCCGGAAACCTGGTGGCTCTGGGAATAGGAGCCATTATTGGAGCAGGCCTGTTTGTACGCACCGCTGCCGCTGCCGGGCAAGCCGCAGGGCCAGCTGTAACAATATCTTTTATTATTGCCGCTGTAGGCTGTGCCTTTGCCGGATTATGTTATGCGGAGTTCGCCTCTATGATTCCCGTAGCCGGTAGTGCCTATGCATACAGCTATGTTACCATGGGCGAAATTGTAGCCTGGGTAATTGGCTGGGCATTGATTATGGAATATGCACTGGGTGCGGCCACTGTAAGTATAGCCTGGAGCGAATATTTGAATGAACTTCTGGGTGGGCGAATACCCTACGCATGGAGTCATTCGCCATTTGAGAGTATTACCGATGCCGCAGGGGTTGTGCATCAGGGAATTGTTAATGCCCCCGCACTTATCATCGTATTATTGTTAACACTTTTACTTATCAAAGGCACACAAGAGTCTGCTTTTGTGAATATGATTATCGTATTCATTAAAGTAGCTATCGTATTGTTATTTATCGCTATCGGATGGCAGTTTATTGATCCGGCAAATCATACACCATATTTGATTCCTGAAAACACGCCACCGGTACCGTTAGGCGATAAGATTCACGATTATTCTGAATGGAACAAGCACGGCTGGGGAGGTGTGTTAGGCGGAGCTGCCATTGTATTCTTTGCCTTCATTGGTTTTGATGCCGTTTCTACTGCTGCACAGGAGGCCAAAAATCCTAAACGCGATATGCCAATAGGCATTCTGGGATCATTGGTTGTTTGTACTATTCTGTATATTTTGTTCGGTCACGTTTTAACCGGTGTAGCCCCGTGGGGTGACTTTATTGATCCACAAAAAGGAGGAGAAGCTTCGGTAGCATATGCCATAAGTACCTATATGCCCGGGTTTCAGTGGCTTTCAACCGCAGTTACAATAGCTATTCTGGCGGGTTTTTCGTCTGTAATTCTGGTTATGTTAATGGGACAAAGTCGTGTGTTTTACACCATGAGTAAAGACGGACTGATACCAAAAGTGTTTAGCGAACTGCACCCTCGTTTCCAAACTCCATACAAAGCCAATTTAATTCTGTTCGTATTTGTAGGATTATTTGCAGCCTTTGTCCCCGGCCATACCGCTGGCGATTTAACCAGCTTCGGAACATTGTTTGCCTTTGTGCTGGTGAGTTTAGGTGTGTGGATTCTTCGGATTAAGTCACCCAATATCGAAAGGCCGTTTAAATCTCCACTGTCTTCTTCCCGTTTTCCCTTAGTTCCTATACTGGGAGCCGGAATTTGTACAGCCATGATTGTGGCCATAGATTCACGCACGCTTACGGTAGCAGCAATTTGGATGGTAATCGGATTGGTTGTTTACTTTGTCTACAGCAGGCATCATAGCAAATTGAAACAGTAAACAGAATTACTTTAAAAAAATAGACTGTCGGTGTGGCAGTCTATTTTTTTTTAGTTGATAATCTCATCCGTTATAGTAAGTGTAACGCCAGATACCTGCGTACGGTAACGGTTGAGCGGCCTCCACGCAGGGCTACCCGTTGGGCTTCCATCGGTAAAACTAAAGGTAGACCCACAACAGGTATCGATCATAAACAATCCTGAAGAATGAACATCTACTGTTGCGCATGCTTCATTAGGTCTGAAGGAGCAAGTGCGCTCATACGCCATGTAGGTTGAAGAACTAACCCGGTACACAATTATGCCGCGCACACCCCCCGAACTTAATTGCAGATAACCGCCATCTACCTGCAAACTGTTTTGTGATGGCAACGAAAGGTTAAGTACAATATCCGGAAAAGCTGTAATGGGAATAAAGTCATCCATCAATTCGCGACCACAGCCAGAAATCAAAAACAAGCCTAACCAAATACTGTTTTTAAGAATACGCATAAAATCCCTTTCCACTTTTACGACCCAACTCGCCATTGTCAATTTTAGATTTCTGCACCGGGCTTGGTTTAAACTTTGAAGCATTATTGAACCCCTCATACACCGATTGGGTTACCGCGTAGTTCACATCAATACCAATCAGGTCCATCAGTTCGAATGGACCCATTTTAAAACCCGAAGCGCGCATAAGCGAATCAATGCCCTCAAAAGAAGCCGCACCCGTTTCTACCGCCAGCAATGATTCTACGTAAAAATGCCGCGCTACACGATTAACGATAAAACCGGGAGAATCTTTCGCATCAACACTTACTTTTCCAATGGATTTAGCAAATGCTTTTAAAGTAGCCAATACCACTGGTTCGGTTTGCGCACCGGCTACTACTTCTACCAACTTCATAATGTGAGCCGGATTAAAAAAATGCAAACCGGCACAACGCGTTGGATTGGTTAAGGCAGAAGCAATTTTACTAACCGATAAAGATGAGGTGTTGGTAGCCAGAATAGTTTTACTGGTATTAAGCATTTCCACTTGCCTGAATATATCTTGCTTTATAGTAAGGTTCTCAGCTATTGCTTCAACAACCAAATCAGCTTTCAGTTGCTCTGGGTCTGTTGATATTGAAATATTTTTTTTTGCTTGCGCAGAAGTATCTGGTGCTATCTTTCCTTTCTCCAAAAGTTGATTCAACGTTTTTTCAACTAATGAAACAGCCCGTTCACAAGCCTGCTTGTTTACATCAAACAATTTCGTGTGGTATCCAGCCAATGCGCAAGAAATCGTTATTCCCAGGCCCATAGTACCGGCACCTGCAACCGAAACGGTTTTAATCTCCATAAAATGAAATTACTGCCCGACAAACGTATTCAATTTGCTCTTGCGAAAGAAATGGGTGTAGCGGTAACGATACTACTTCCTGCTGAAGTTGGGCTGCAACCGGAAAATCGTCCTTGGTATAATTTAAATACGCGTAGGCTGGTTCAAACGGAAGTGCTGTTGGATAATGAATTAATGTTTGAATACCCTGTTGACTTAAAAACGCGCGGAGTTCTTCTCTTTTTTGGGCCCGGATAACAAAGAGATGAAATACATGTGCCGCAGGCTCATCGAAGTGTGGCATTGTAACCTCCGATACATTTTTAAGAAGGTTAAAATAAGTAGTTGCAAATTCTTTACGTGTTGCTGTCCACGAAGAAACATAGTTTAGCTTAACCTTAAGAATTGCAGCCTGAAGCGAATCCAGTCTGCTGTTTGTACCTACAAAAAGGTGCTCATCTTTTGTTAGTCCACCGTGGTTGGCCAGCCTTCTTATTTTTAAAGCAAGTGCTTCGTTATTCGTAATCAGGCAGCCTGCATCGCCAAATGCACCTAAATTTTTGGTGGGGTAAAAACTAAATACTCCGCAATCGCCCACCGTCCCCACCTTACCTGCAGATGATTCTGCAAAGTGTGCCTGCGAACAATCTTCTATGAGGCTGAGTTTATGCGCATCGCACAACTCTTTTATGGCTTTGATTGCAGCCATCTTACCATACAGGTGCACTGCAATTATGGCTTTTGTTTTAGGCGTTATCTTTTGCTCAATTGCTTTCGCAGAAACGTTGAAAGTATCTGGTTCTACATCGGCAAACACAACGCGCGCGCCACAGCGTGTAATTACTTCGGCCGATGAAATCCAACTCCAGGCAGGAGTAATCACTTCATCGCCCGGTTGAATGTTTAGTGCCTGCAACGCCAGAAATAAACCATCTGTAGCGTTACCTAATCCAACTGCGTGTGCAACACCACATTGTTTGGCAAACTCTGCTTCAAAGGTGTGCACCTGCTCACCACCCACATACCAACCACTATGTAAAACTTGTTTAAGGGCACCGTCAACTTCGGTGCGAATGGCGTGATATTGAGCAGCAAGATCATTAAACAGAACTTGCATGGCAGCGCTTACATTACAGGTTTAAACTGCTTTAAAAACCGGATATCGTTTTCAGAAAATAAACGCAAATCATTTATACTGTAACGCAACATGGTAATGCGCTCAATGCCCATACCAAATGCAAAACCGGTATAAACTTCCGGATCGATACCGCAATTTCGCAGCACATTAGGATGCACCATTCCAGAGCCGGCTATTTCTACCCAGCCAGAATACTTGCATACATTACACCCTTTGCCATGGCAAATCAAACACGAAATATCAATTTCTGCACTAGGTTCTGTAAATGGAAAAAAGGATGGCCGCAATCTTATTTTTGTTTCTTTACCGAACATCTCTTTGGCAAAGTGATAGAGAGTCTGCTTTAAATCTGCAAAGCCTACATTCGTATCTACATACAATCCTTCTACCTGATGAAAGAAGCAATGAGCACGGGCCGAAATAGCCTCGTTGCGATAAACCCGGCCTGGCATAATAGCGCGAAAAGGCGGCTTATTATTTTTCATTAACCGGATTTGCACATTAGAGGTGTGGGTTCTTAGTAATACATCCGGATTTTTTTCTACAAAAAATGTATCCTGCATTTCGCGGGCAGGATGATTTTCCGGAAAATTCAGAGCAGTGAAATTATGCCAGTCATCTTCTATCTCCGGGCCGTCTTCAACATTAAATCCCAGTCGCTCAAAAATTTCAATAATTCTATATCGCGTTAAAGACAATGGATGCTGGCTACCCGATTTATTCGGAATAACGGGCAATGTAAGGTCGCCATCAAATGTTTTACTTACCAATGTACTTTCGAGCTGCTCCTGCCCGTGTCTGAATTTTTCTTCAGAAAGTTTTTTCAATTCGTTCAATGCTTTACCCAGCCACTTCTTTTGCTCTGCTGTTGCTGACTTCAACTCATCAAATAATGCTGTTACCTCTCCTTTTTTGCTAATGAACTGGAGACGAAATTGTTCCAGACTTTCGCGGCTTTGAATTGCAAAAGCATTGATTTTAGCTTCTATCGATTTAATCTTTTCTTCCATGGGCCACTCTGGCTTGCGCGAATTTTAATAAAAAATTGATTCCTAAACAGACTGTCAGTACAATTGTTAAAATTAGCCAATTGCTCTGATGGCGTAAAAGTAATGCTAAGGCCAGAAATAGTAAATTAATTACAGCAATAGAAAGCACGGATTTTTGATGGGAGAAGCCCAGATTAATAAACTGGTGGTGAAGGTGGTTGCGATCGGCCTTAAAGGGTGATTGAAATTTTCTGAGTCGTAAAATAATTACCCGCAACGTATCAAACACTGGAATTATCAATACACAAATAGCTGTGGCAACGGGTGCCGGAAACCGGTAAGGGATCTCTGCAGGTAAGTAGTAACTTGTATGAATAAATTTTATTGACAGGTACGAGATCAATAAACCAATAGTAAGGGCACCGGTATCGCCCATAAAAATGCGCGAGGGTTGCCAGTTAAAATACAGAAAGGCAACCAATGCTCCTGCAAAACAATAAGCAATATAACTTATGGAGGTTTCACCAATCAGAAAAAACCAGGAGCCAAAAGAGAGGAGAATAATCAAGCCTATCGTTCCGGCCAATCCATCCAGCCCATCAATCAAATTATAGGCATTAGTAAGAATAACTATTACAAAAATTGTTATTGCCATACCAGCCCATTCAGGAAACGGGTGAAACCCTAACAATCCATATGTGGATGTAAGAAAGGTGCGATCCAAAAATACCAATACCAGCACAGGTAAAAACTGGCTATATAACTTTTGCTTAGGCGAAAGGGCCAAAATGTCATCGCGCATACCAATAATAAACATTAGCGCCAACGAAATAAAAAAATACCGCAAGGTTACCCAATCCCGAAACGATAAACTGAGAATAAGCGAAACCATTGCGCCTAATAAAATTGCAAGGCCGCCCATAGAAGGAGTAAACCCCGAATGAATTTTATGGCCCCCAGAGGAATCAAAGAGTTTCCACTGACTTAGTACTTTAATAAATACAGGAAAAAAAAGAAAGGCTACTAAAAAAGATATTGCGGTATAGAAAAGAAGAGTAAGCACGGTGTTTTCTTTCTATTAATTTATCCCTCAACCCTCTAACAAAGTAACTGTTCCTAATTCTGGTTTTGCAGATACCATTGAACCGTTTTAACAATTCCGGTTTCGAAATTTTCTTCAGCTTTCCACCCTAACTCTGTTTCGATTTTAGTGGCGTCTATGGCATAGCGTTTATCATGGCCGGCCCGATCTTTCACAAAAGTAATTTGATCTTTGTATGACTTCCCGGATGCACTTGGTTTCTCCTTATCCAATAAAGAGCAAATGGTATCTACAATTTGCAAGTTGGTGCGTTCATTCCGGCCACCAATGTTGTAGGTTTCGCCAGATCTTCCTTTTTTGAATGCCAACTCTATTCCCTTGGCATGATCTAATACATACAGCCAATCGCGCACATTCATGCCATCTCCATAAATTGGAATGGGTTGGCCGCTCAACGCTTTGCGGATTATGGTAGGAATTAATTTCTCTTTGTGTTGCTTAGGCCCATAGTTATTGGAACAATTGGTAGTAACCACATTTAAGCCATAGGTATGATGATAGCTTCGCACCAGTAAATCGCTGCTTGCTTTAGAAGCTGAGTATGGGCTATTGGGTGCATAGGCTGTGGTTTCTGTAAATAAGCCTTCTTTTCCAAGCGTACCATATACTTCATCTGTACTGATATGTAAAAATCGTTTGCCTTCGCTACCGGGCTTAACTTCAAATGGAGCGTTGAGCCAATGTTTGCGGGCCACATCAAGCAGAGTAAAGGTTCCATTAATATTTGTGCGGATAAACGCTTCGGGGCCGGAAATAGAATTATCCACATGCGATTCAGCAGCAAAGTGAATTACTCCTGAAATTTCGTACTGAGTAAACAAAGAGTCGACAAGGTTTCTGTCGCAGATATCTCCCTTTACAAAAACATAGCGTTCATGTTTCTCAACTTCTTTCACATTATGGGGATTGCCCGCATAGGTTAGCAGATCGAGGTTAACCAAACGCACCGATGGATTATTTTCCAGAAAATGAATAATAAAATTGGAGCCAATAAATCCAACACCACCGGTTACTAAAATTGTTTTCATGTTAAAAATTAAATTTTGCTTCTTTTAGAAGAGGGTACTTTTTGTCTTTTTCTGATAGCACTAGTTGTTGAGACAAACCCGGCAACGGGATATCCAGCGCAGGATCTGTAAATAAAATTCCACCCTCTGCCTGGGGCATGTAGTACTCATCGCATTTATATAATATCTCCGCCTGATCACCTAAAACAATAAATCCATGAGCAAAACCCCTTGGTACGAGTATTTGCATTTTATTTTCTGCCGACAATTCAATTGAAAACTGCTTTCCAAAAGTTGGCTCGCTTTTTCTAAGGTCCACCACCACATCAAGTATCCGGCCCGATAGTACGCGTACTAATTTGGTTTGCGCATACGGGGCGTTCTGAAAATGTAAACCGCGTGCCACGCCCCGGCCCGATCTTGATTGATTATCCTGTACGAAATTGAAATCAAATCCTGCTTCTTTCAATGTTTTTTTGCTGAACGATTCCATAAAATACCCGCGATTGTCGCCCAGTACTTTGGGCGACAATAGTACCAATCCATTAAACTCTGTTCTTGTGATATTCACTTATCGGATAAACTTTTCGTTAATAACTTTCATCAGGTATTGTCCGTATTGATTTTTTAGAAGGGGTTTGGCTAACTCAGCTACTTGTTCTTTTGTGATGTATCCTTTTCGGAAAGCAATTTCTTCCAAACAAGCTACTTTCAATCCTTGTCGTTCTTCTATAGATTCAATAAAGTTTGACGCCTGCAGCATAGATTGGTGGGTGCCTGTATCAAGCCAGGCCATTCCTCTTCCCAACAATTTTACCGTTAGCGTTTTTTCTTCCAGATACAACTTGTTCAGATCTGTAATTTCCAACTCACCACGCGATGATGGTTTTACTCTTTTAGCTTTTTCTACAACTGTATTGTCGTAAAAATACAAGCCGGTTACCGCATAGTTTGATTTCGGTTCTTTGGGTTTCTCTTCTATAGAAAGAACATTGCCTTCCTCATCAAATTCAGCTACCCCGTATCGCTCCGGGTCGTTTACATAATAACCAAAAACGGTTGCGCCTTTTTGAATCTGACTTGCTTCTACCAATAATTTCGAAAAATTATATCCATAAAAGATATTATCGCCCAGCACAAGGCACGCTGAATCTCCGTTTAAGAATGTTTCACCAATTAAAAAGGCCTGGGCCAGTCCATCGGGCGAGGGCTGTTCTCTGTACTCGAACTTTACACCAAGATGTTGACCATCGCCTAACAAACTTTTAAAAAGCGGTAAATCATGCGGTGTAGAAATAATCAGGATTTCGCGTATGTTGGCCAACAACAGCACCGATAAGGGATAATAGATCATGGGCTTATCGTAAATCGGCAAAATTTGTTTAGATACTGATTTGGTAAGCGGGTATAACCGTGTTCCGGAGCCTCCTGCTAAAATTATTCCTTTCATATGTTTTTAAATATTAACCTAAGATAGGCAAAGTGAAATCGATTTTACTACCCTATTGAATTCCCCGAATTCGCTTTTCCCATTGCCACGCATGTGCAAGCGACTGCCCCAGATCATACCGGGCGTTCCAACCGAAAGCTGTTGAAATTTTTTGGGGATTTGCATACACCTTCTCCACATCTCCGGGTCTTCTCGGGCCAATTTTATATTGGAGTGTTACACCCGTAACTTCAATAAATTTTTTAACCAATTCCAGCACAGAAACACCCACACCGGTTCCAAGATTAAAAGTTTCAAAAATTTTATCAGAAGACTTTGCTTCTAAAAATTGAATTGCTTTAACATGTGCCGATGCCACATCGCATACGTGAATAAAATCGCGAAGGCATGAACCATCAGGAGTATTGTAATCATTACCAAACACGGTAAGTTGTGCCCGTACACCAGCAGCCGTTTGTGTAACATACGGTACCAGATTGTTAGGTACACCAATTGGCAATTCACCTATTATACCGCTTGGATGCGCCCCAATGGGATTAAAATAGCGAAGCGAAACCACACGAATACCTTCTGTAGCCATGTCTTCGAGAATGCGCTCGCACAATTGCTTGGTAGCTCCGTATGGAGATTCTGCTCTCTTAAAAGGTGCAGATTCATCAACCGGAATTTGGTCGGGCTGCCCGTAAACGGTACAAGAGGAGGAGAAAATAAGATCGTGAACCTGATAGCGCTTCATTACCTCAAGCAACACCATTAATGAACCTATATTGTTTTTATAATACAGTAGCGGTTTTTCAACCGATTCATTAACCGATTTGTATGCTGCAAAGTGTATAACAGAATCAAATTGATTAG
This sequence comes from Flammeovirgaceae bacterium UBA2786, assembly GCA_002352225.1. Classification (GTDB taxonomy): domain Bacteria; phylum Bacteroidota; class Bacteroidia; order Cytophagales; family Cyclobacteriaceae; genus ELB16-189. Next base: position 35,912 of record DEIA01000081.1, on the reverse strand, counting down.
AAGAGAATAGTTGTTCCATGGCTGCCTCATCCAGACAATCTATTTTTTGGAAGTCAAAATCCATTCCGGTAATGGATTTAACTCCTTCCACTATTCTGATCTCGCTTCGCTCCAGTGTATCGATAGCGGTTACTTCATACCCTGCATTAAGTAACTCTATTACAGTATGAGAGCCTATGTAGCCGGCTCCACCGGTAACCAAAACACGCTTTTTATTTTTCACTTGCACTTATATTTAGAGGCGGGCTGTAACCGTTGATTTCTCCAGAAAGCCTTTTACATCGTACACAATGGTTTTTGCATTTCGGATTACCGACCAATTCAGATTTTTAAATTCTGTATGACTTACTGCTAAAACAATAGCTGAATATGGTTTGTTCAGTTCTGTTACCAGACTCAGTTTGTACTCATGCTTAACTTCTTGTGCGTCTGCATGGGGGTCATAGACTTCAACATCGGCACCAAAACTTTGCAACTCACGAATTACGTCTATCGCCCGGCTATTGCGAATATCGGGGCAATTTTCTTTGAATGTTATTCCCAACACCAACACCTTCGCTTTGTTTACCGGCAAGTCGTTTTGAGTCATTAGTTTAATAACCCGGTTGGCGATGTGAATGCCCATGTTATCGTTTATTCTGCGGCCTGCTAAAATTACCTGCGGATGATACCCCAGGCTATCGGCTTTATACGTGAGATAATAAGGATCAACACCAATACAATGGCCGCCTACAAGACCTGGCTTGTAGGGAAGAAAGTTCCATTTTGTACCAGCCGCTTCCAGCACTTCATGTGTATCAATTCCCATCTTTTCGAAGATCAGCGAAAGCTCGTTTACAAAAGCAATGTTAATATCGCGTTGAGAGTTCTCAATTACTTTTGCAGCTTCGGCCACTTTTATGGTTGATGCCTTATGTGTACCTGCTTTTATAATCCGCTTATAAAGCTGATCAACTCTTTCCGCAATTTCTGGTGTACTGCCACTGGTTACTTTTTTAATGGTTGGCAGCCGGTGTTGCTTATCTCCTGGGTTAATTCGCTCGGGGGAATACCCACAATAAAAATCAACATTGAATTTCAATCCGCTAAACTTTTCCAACACCGGAACACAATCTTCTTCTGTACAACCCGGATAAACTGTAGATTCGTAAATTACGATATCGCCCTTCTTTAAAACTTTACCCACAGTTTCGCTAGCCTTCTTTAAGGGAGTAAGATCCGGAGTTTTAAATTCGTCTACCGGGGTGGGTACAGTTACAATAAAATGATTAACTGACTTTAAGGCTTCCGGATTACTGGAATACGAAAGTTTACCGGCAGATAACAGTTCTTGTTTATCTACTTCGAGTGTGCGGTCAAGTCCGTTTTTTAGTTCTTCGATTCGTTCCTTATTGATATCAAAGCCAACTACATCTATAATTTTTCCAAATTCAACAGCCAGGGGCAACCCTACATAGCCTAACCCGATTACACCAATTTTTTCCATGCTTATAGCTTAACTTTATAATAGTCTAAATACCAATCAATAAATTTTCCTACACCCACCTCTATTGGTGTAGCGGGTTTAAAATCTGTTTCGCGCTGTAGATCCTCTACATCAGCCAGGGCATCTGGCACATCGCCCTCTTGCATGGGGAGCAGATTTTTAATTGCCTTTCTTCCTAATTTTTCTTCAATGATCTCGATGTACCTGATTAATTCTACGGTACTGTTGTTTCCGATATTATATATTCTATACGGTGCAAAACTGGATGAGGGATCAGGGGTTAGTCCGTTCCAGTCTGGATTGGGCACGGCTACTTTTGGTAACAACCTGACAATACTTTCTACCAGATCATCGATGTAGGTGAAATCGCGCCTCATTTTTCCATGATTGTACACGTTAATGGGCTCGCCAGCTAAAATGGACTTTGTAAAAATAAACAAGGCCATGTCTGGTCTTCCATACGTTCCGTAGGCTGAGAAAAAACGCAACCCTGTTGTGGGAATACTATAGAGATTGGAATAAGCATGAGCCATTAGTTCGTTTGTCTTCTTACTAACCGCATACAAGGCCAGCGGGTGATCTACATTATCATGAACCGAAAAGGGCATTTTTTTATTAGCTCCATAAACCGAGCTTGAGGAGGCATAAATCAAATGCTTAACCGGGTTATTTCGACATGCTTCCAAAATATTCAGAAAGCCATGAATGTTGCTTTCCAGATAAACATAAGGGTGCGTGATGGAATGCCTTACCCCTGCCTGTGCCGCCAGGTTAATTACATACTCAAATCCTGAAGTAGAAAACAGTGAATCAATGGCCTCTTTATTTTCCAGATCAGCACGATGGAATGTAAATCCACTGAATCCTTTAAGGATAGTCAATCGTGATTCCTTTAGCCCAACTTCGTAATAATCGTTAAGATTATCTAACCCGATAACCTGATGCCCAGACTCTAACAATCGCTTACTAAGATGAAATCCGATAAAACCAGCAGCACCAGTAACTAATATTCGTGTAGAATTCACAAAACAAGAATTTGGGCCCAAAAGTACATCAAATCTGGTTAGTTTTGTACACGTAAAACAAATGCCTTTTCATCAAACCTGATATTTGTGCTGTTGCAACTTTTTCTAAAGGAACTTACGCTGGAACTCAGGCGTAAAGCCGTAATCTCCGGCCTGGCTTTATATCTGTTCAGCACCGCGTTTATCTGTTATCTTTCTTTTAGTTTGAAACAAAACCAGATTACACCCCTGGTTTGGAGTTCACTTTTTTGGGTCACCATCCTATTTTCGGTTATCAACACAGTAGCAAAGAGTTTTATCGGAGAAAAAAAGGGTCGTGAGATTTACTACTACTCCATTGCATCTCCTGCCGATATCCTGCTGTCCAAAATGTTATACAACTTTTTGCTGATCTCTATTCTAACGTTAATAGGCTGGTTGCTTTTTGCACTTTTGCTCCATAACCCACTCACCGATCATACCCTGTTTGGTGTTACCCTGCTTTTAGCCGCATTGGGTTTTTCTTCATCCCTTACTATGTTATCGGCTTTGGCCGCTAAAGCCAATCACAGCAACATTCTTATGGCCGTGCTTAGTTTTCCCGTAGTGATTTCGGTGTTGCTTATTGTTATTAAGATTACCAAAAATTGTATTGATGGGCTGGATCGTTCGGTTAGCTACCCCGATCTTATTACACTACTGGCAATTAATTGCCTGGTTGCGGCAGCGTCTTATTTACTCTTCCCGTATATTTGGCGCAGTTAAAATGAAAACCTGGGCAAAAATTCTTAGCGTTGTTTTACTGGTTTACACCATCGTGGCCGGATTTCTGTTTACCGTACCCCGCCTTAACATAGTAAATGAAAGCATTCGCTCGCTGTATTTCCATGTGCCTATGTGGTTTGGCATGATTGCCCTCTTCACCGTGTCGTTAGTGTATTCTATTCTATATCTAAATAAGCCCAGCTTTAAGCGCGATACCTATGCAGTTGAGTTTGTTCATGCCGGCATTTTATTAAACCTATTAGGCCTAACCACGGGAATGATCTGGGCCAACTATACCTGGGGTTCGCCCTGGCATGGTGACCCCAAACAAAACGGAGCCGCCATTGCGCTATTGATTTATCTCGCCTATTTTGTTCTACGGGGGTCAATCGAAAATGAAGATCAGAAAGCCCGGCTCAGCGCTGTGTATAACATATTTGCTTATGCGGCTATGATTCCATTACTGTTTATTATCCCTCGCATGACAAGCTCCATGCACCCCGGCAATGGCGGAAATCCAGGATTCAATGCATATGATCTGGATAGTAATATGCGTCTGGTGTTTTACCCGGCCGTACTTGGCTGGGGATTGTTAGGCACATGGATTGCAACCTTGCGCGTGCGGGTAAGATTATTAAATGATAGACTTTTAAATCTGAACAATGAATAGAATTATTCGGCTTGTAATCGGTTTATTCATGCTGCCGGCCATGCTTAGTGCACAACCGGTAGAAATGGCCGACACGATGCGCTCGGAAGGAAAAATTTATGTAGTGGTTGCCATTCTGCTTCTCATTTTTGCCGGAGTGATTACTTATCTGGTAATGCTAGACCGGAAAATTTCCCGGATTGAAAAAAAATTACCGCCTGAATCTGGTTCCTGATTTCAATCTATTGTGTCTGGTGACTCCTTAGAGTGTTGTAACTCTAAAAATATCTCTTTGTACCAGCGCTGAATGAAAGTGCGATTAAAGTATTTGTCCGAAAGACCGCTTTCTCTTACCATGTCCCAGTCGTCTTTGAAAATACTTTCGTACTCGGTCAGTATTTCTCTCAAGTAGTCATTTTTTGTTGAGTCATCACTAATGCTAATTTGTCGATAAACATCTTTTGGTAAAGCAAATGGCCAGTTGCCGGTTTTGTCATTCCAATTCTTCGAGTCCAGTGCGCGAATTGTTGTTTTTTTGATTGCAATTAGTTCTAATACTACACTGTCAGTCGGGATTGGGGTTTTACTCGTAAATCTTTCTTTTAATGCTTTAGCTTGTTTGACAACTCTCTCTTTTCTGTTAAACCTGATAGTCTCAACTGCTTTCTCTGAAAATTGAAGCTCTTTTGATTGAGCTTTCTCTATCTCGTTATCCACGATTTGGTTGTAGGGGGCCATGTATTCATTCCACGAATCATTTAGTCCTCTTTGGTCAATTGGTGAACTGAAAGCTAAAATTGCTGATAGAACTATGTACACTCCTAAGGATTTTAGGAACCAACCACCAGACCTGAATGAAAGCCGAATCCCTGACCAGATATTTAGAAAGAATACAGTAGGCAATAAGAACAAAAGAAGCGGAAACTCGCTTGATAAATTCAAATGGTCATCATACCCGTCCATTCCAAACAGAATCCAAGTCAGGTTAGAGCCTGTTCTTGAAACAACATATATTAAGGTCATACTCCAGAATATTGAGTAGGCGCTTATGTAATTGATCCTTCTCCTTGGTCTCTTACTTGAGAATAGTCCATGAAACCAGAACCAGACTGTCGCACCAAATCCAAATGTTACAGAGGAAGCCGCAAAAAAAAAATTGTAAATGAAAAATTCCGTTTCTGTCGGAATTAACAAGTCTGAATTGAATGTCTGCCTCCTAAACATCTCCCTGAAATAACAAAAGAATAAATAGGTCAGAATTGTTAAGCACAATCCGATTGATAGGCCAATATAGAATCTCTTCCGGCCAAGAAGTTCAATTGAAATTCTTCCCCTTATCAACTGGTTCGAGTTTTTTTAAATGTCCCCAATTCTTAAATATACACAACCCAATCGCAGATACCAGTCTTCAAAAAATGTGTTTACGCAATGCTTGTCCCAGGCCCAACCATTGATTTCCTGATTTTTATCAATCTAAAATCACAACTTTTTAACATTTCAAGTTGTTTTTGACTGTACCTTTGCCGCAAAGCAAAATCAGCAGAAGAATATGAAGAAGTCGCACATTTTTGCCCTCGTAGCCATTGCAGCGGCTATTGGAATAATTATCGGCAACACAGGAGATGCCAGTACCTATGTTTCGTTCGACCAGGCCTATCAGATGGCCTCCACCGGAAATGAAACCCAAATTCATGTGGTGGGCGATCTAAAAAAAGATGCCAACGGAAATATTGTGGGTATTGAGAAAAGTGCCGATAAACTCTCGTTTTCGTTTATTTTGGTAGACGAAAACCAGAAGGAGCAAAAAGTGTATTACAATGAGCCCATGCCCCCCGATTTTACACGATCAGAAAAAGTAGTAGTAATTGGAAGCTACCAAAACAATTCTTTTCTGGCCAGTAAAATTCTTCTCAAGTGTCCTTCTAAATATCAGGAAGAAAAAATTAACACCAGCAGTCTATAATCGTTTTATAAAATTCCGGTAATGCATTATTTCATTGGTGATCTGGGTCACTTCTTTATTATCCTTTCTTTTGTTACTTCTCTTATTAGCGCATTTGCCTATTGGAAAACAATTAACAGCCCCGATGAAACCCGTGAGCCCTGGCGCAAAAATGCCCGCGTAGCATTTTATACACACCTGGCCGCAGTATTAGGTGTAGTGGTTTGCCTTTTTGTTATTATCTACCAGCATTACTTCGAGTATCACTACGCTTACAGTCATTCATCCCGTCATTTACCAGGCCAGTACATGGTGTCCTGTTTTTGGGAAGGTCAGGAAGGAAGTTTTCTATTGTGGATTTTCTGGCAGGCTTTAATCGGTATAGTTCTTATTCATTCTCAAAAAAAATGGGAAGCCCCGGTTATGGTTGTCTTTAGTCTGGTGCAGGCCTTTCTGGCCTCTATGATTTTGGGCGTGGTTATTCCCTTGCTCGATATTAAACTTGGAAGCTCCCCTTTCATTCTGCTACGCGATGCCATCGATGATCCCATTTTTAGCCTGCAACCCGATTTTATTCCGAAAGATGGTAGCGGACTTAATCCACTGCTTCAAAACTATTGGATGGTCATCCATCCGCCCACATTATTCCTGGGCTTTGCCTTAACGTTGGTGCCTTTTGCTTTTTGTATTGCAGGCCTTTGGCAAAAGCAGTATTCTGAATGGATTAAACCTGCCTTACCATGGACACTGCTTGGAGCCGGCATTCTTGGGCTTGGTATTTTAATGGGCGGTTATTGGGCTTATGAAACGCTGAACTTTGGCGGTTACTGGAACTGGGACCCGGTAGAAAATGCAGTGTACGTCCCCTGGCTGGTAATGATTGCCTCCATTCATACCATGATTATTTATAAGAATAATCAAACTGCATTAAAGAGCTCAATCATTTTGGCCATTGCGGTATTTGTTTTAATCCTGTATTCTACATTTTTAACACGCAGCGGCATTCTGGGCGATGCATCCGTGCACTCCTTTACGGATTTGGGTTTATCGGGACAGCTATTAATTTATTTACTATTCTTTACAGTGGCTGCAATTGCACTGGCTGCATGGCACTGGAAGCATATTCCTTCATCAGAAAAAGAGACTGAAGTTTACTCGCGCGAGTTCTGGATTTTTTTAGGCGCTACTATTCTTTGCTTCTCCGGCTTTCATGTAATCATCCCTACTTCTTACCCGGTAATAAATGAAATGGGTAGCTGGTTTGGTTTAGATCTGCGGCTGGCTGTTCCCGGTAATCAGGTTGAATATTACTCACGCTATCAAATCTGGTTTGGTGTTTTGGTAGCATTAGCTTCAGGAACTGCCCAATTTTTTTGGTGGCGCAAAATCGACAAGCATAACCTTGTAAAAGAACTTCTTTATCCGGTGCTGATTTCGTTAGTTGTGTTTGCTCTTATTATTTCGCTAGCCAAAATCTATAAGCCAGCCTATTTGGTCCTTACTCTGGCAGGGGTATACCTTATTGTTTCAAATCTCAAGGTTCTGTTTACTGTAAGTAAAGTAAAAAAATCTCTTTCGGGCGGAGCTATTTCACACCTTGGAGTTGGTTTAATGCTTATCGGTATTATGTTTTCTGCGGGTTACTCAAGTGTAGTATCATTAAACAATACAGGCATGCTTATCTCAAAAGATTTGCCTACCGAATTTAACCGGGATAACCTGCTGCTGTTTATTAACGAAACCCGCGTAATGGCCGGTTACGAAATTGAATATCTGGGCGAGCGTGTAAAGCCCAATGGCATACGGGGCTATGTAAGTAAAAACGATATTGACCTTACTTTTGATCCTTACCAGGTAATTGCTACTAAAGACATCTACTACAACAATAAAAAAATTCTGAATGCCCGCGATACGTTTGAGATTAACCCGGAAAATACATTCTATGAAGTAGAGTTAAGAAAAAATGGAAAGGTGGAGGCCGTTCTGTTTCCACGTGTGCAGATTAACCCGGCTATGGGTGGCTTTGTGGCTTCTCCGGATATTGAGCGCCATGTGGGACGCGATTTATATACCCATGTGTCGTTGCCTATGAACCGTGAAGAAGAACCTGAGTGGAGTGAAATGAGTGAAGAACGTATTCGCATCAATCAGGAATTTTTTGTAAACGATTACGTGGCCGTGCTGGAAGAGGTTGTTCGTATACATGAAATTGATGGCTACATACTTGATGAAACAGATGTTGCGGTTAAAGCCAAAATAAAAGTGAAAGGCGAACGGGATGAGTATTTTGCTGAACCCATTTTTCTTATTCGCGAAAAAAGTCAGGTTGGGCGTATCGCATCCGAAATCAACGACCTGGGTGTAAAGATTACATTGCTCAACATACACCCCGATACCAATGATTTTTCGCTGGGCATAAACACCCGCCAAAAAGATTGGGTAATTATTAAAGCCATTGAAATGCCACTTATTAATGTATTGTGGCTGGGCACAGGAGTATTAATGGTTGGCTTTACTGTTGCTATGGTGCGCAGATTTAAAGATTTTCGTAAGGAGGTATAACAACCTCTTCTGCATGTATAGATCCATTTTAAATACTACCCTGCTTGCAGGAACACTGGATATTGTAGCAGCCTGCCTCAAAGCATATTTTACCAGTGGCACAACCCCGTCACACGTATTAGCATACATCGCAAGCGGATTGCTTGGCAAAACAGCTAACACAGGCGGAACAGCAATTCAGGTATTGGGGTTAACTGCTCATTACCTGATAACACTGGCCTGCACCATCTGCTTTTATTGGGCCTATCCTAAATGGAAAATTTTGCACATCAGCACCATTCTTAATGCTTTTCTTATTTGCAGTGTGGCCTGGCTGGTAACTACACAGCTCATTGTTCGGTTTAGTCATATTGGACCTCAACCCATACTATTTAATCAAGCGGTTATCGCGTTTGTTATTCTGCTTTTCTGTATTGGGTTCCCTATTGCATGGCGTGCACAGCTATATTTTAAAAACAAATAATACATCTCAGCAACTAAATGCTTTCTATATTGTGATGTAATCACAAATCCGATGAAAGCGCTACTAACCCTACTTGTATTCTTATCCATTACCTGTTTTTCTCAATCACAGCGGGCCGACAAAGAACTGCAGTTGCTTGCCGATGAACTCAAAACGGTTGGCCTCGCAGTAGTGGTCGTTAAAAAGGGAGAGATTGTTTACACAAAAAATTTGGGCTGGCAGAATGTTGAAAACCAAATTCCGCTTTCTGATAACAGCATTTTCAGAATAGCTTCCATCTCCAAATCATTTTCGGCCACAGCCATTATGCAACTGGTTGAACAAAAAAAACTGAGCCTGGATGATGACGTGAGCAAATTGATTGGTTTTACGGTACGAAATCCAAACTTTCCTGATAAAGTAATTACCCTGCGCATGATTATGTCGCACGCTTCGGGCATTAGCGACCGTAATGGATATTTTACGTTAGATGTAATTAACCCGGCAAAAAATCCCGACTGGGCCAAATGCTATAACAACTACGAGCCCGGTTCGAAATATGAATATTGTAATCTAAACTATAACATGACGGGCACAATAATCGAACGCGTATCGGGCGAACGCTTTGATGTATATATCCGCAACCACATTATTAAACCGTTGGGATTGTATGCCGGTCACAATGTAGATTCGCTGGATGCCCGCAGATTTGCCACGCTCTACTCATACGACTCTGCTACCGGGTTTAAGCCCGAACCACAAGCTTATGCCTCGCGCGGTGAGGCACTCAAAAATTACGTAATGGGTTATAATACGCCCGTTTTTTCTCCAACCGGTGGTGTAAAAATAGGCGCACAAGACCTGGTTCGTTACATGAGCATGCACATGAATTACGGCACACTTAATGGTAAAAAAATTATTTCGCGCAAAAGCGCCAAAACCATGCAACACATAATAGCCAAAGATGGCGGATATGGATTAGCCATAAGTACCGTTACCAATCTGATACCCGGAGTTACCATGAAAGGTCATACCGGTTCAGCTTATGGTTTGTACAGTGCTATGTTTTTCAATCCTAAAAAGAAATACGGGTTTGTGGTAATCACCAATGGTTGTTTGCCCGACAACGAACCAGAAATGCGACCGGTACAGGTAAAGGGGATTCGGATTCTCTATGATAATTTTATAAACGAGTAATTACAGGTTTTGCTTCTTCATTTCTTCTACGGCATAGGCGCAGGCCCGGGCCGTCATAGCCATGTAGGTAAGCGATGGGTTTACACAGGCTGATGAAGTCATAAACGAGCCATCAGTAATAAAAACATTCTTCACTTCATGCATCTGGTTGTATCCATTTAGAACAGATGTTTTAGGATTTCGCCCCATGCGTGCACTACCCATATCATGATTGGCATTACCCGGAAATGAAATATTGGCATATGATCGTACATTCTTATACCCGGCCGCTTCCAGCATTTCGGCCATAGCCGCAGCCATATCTTTTTGCATGGCCCGTTCATTGTCTTTAAACTCAACATCGGTGGTTAGCGTGTTGCGACCCCACTTGTCTTTTATATCGGTGTTCAGCGTTACCCGGTTTTCTTCGTAGGGTAAACATTCTCCAAATCCGCCAAAACCAATACGCCATCCTCCGGGTGTTTGTAGTTTCTCTTTCAGATCAGCACCTACAGAATCATCCAGCGTGCCTCTTCCCCAGCCCACACGACTGGCACCACCCTGATAGCCAAACCCTCGTATATAATCTGTTCTTTTCTCAATAAGGTTTCTAAACCGTGGCACATAAACACCATTTGGCCTACGTCCAAAATAATACTGATCTTCGAACCCATCTACTTCCGCCTCTGCACCCGCTCCCTTGTGATGATCCATAATATTGCGCCCCACCTGATCGCTGCCATTACCCAATCCGTTTGTAAAACGATTTGAAATTGAGTTAAGTAATATAAATGCAGTGCCTAATGTAGCTGCATTTAAAAAGATAAGGCGTGCATAAAACTCTGTTACCTCACTGGCTTCAGTATCTACAACCTCAACTCCAATTGCCTTCTGTTTTTGTTCATCGTACAACACACGATTGGTTAACGAATGAGGCCTTAGTGTTAAATTACCTGTAGCAAATGCAGCCGGTAAGGTACTGGCATTGGTACTGAAGTATGCACCATACGGGCAACCCCGGTGGCATTGATTGCGATACTGACAAACACCCCTACCCTTTACAGGAGATGTTAAGTTTGCTGTTCTGCCAATGGTCATCTTTCGGCCAAACTTCTCTTCTACTTTGGTTTTGAAATCTGTTTCCACACAATTCATTTCCATAGGAGGCTGAAATTTTCCATCGGGCAGATGAGGGATCCCTTCCGGTTGGCCACATACTCCAATAAACTGCTCTACATAATCGTACCAGGGGGCAATGTCTTTGTAGCGAATGGGCCAGTCTACCGCAATACCATCACGTAAGTTGGCTTCAAAATCAAGGTCGCTAAGCCGATAACATTGCCGGCCCCATAACAACGAACGCCCTCCAACAATATCGCCCCTTATCCAATCGAACCGCTTGGTTTCGGTATAAGGATTTTCCAGGTCGTTTATATAATACTGTTTATTATCGCCCGAATAAGAATAGTGGCGGGTTTGAATCGGGCATTTATCCCGATCAGATTGTGTTAATCGTCCTCTGTTTTCCAGTTTCCACGGATCGAGCGAAGCAGTGGGGTAGTTTGGATGCTCTACATTTTTTCCTCTTTCCAGCAGCAATACCTTCAATCCACGTTCGCAGAGCTCTTTTGCTGCCCAGCCTCCACTAATACCCGAACCCACAACAATGGCATCGTATGTGTTTTCAGTTTTTGCCTTCAGATTTAAGTTCATATGCAATGGATTGAATTCTAAATTTTATAAAAAAATTCCGAGTGTGTTGTACCTCCTGAATAAATGTAGAGCAGCCGTGATTAATTACTTAAAATACTCCTTATTTTTGCCCGATTTATCCAAACCAACCACTACGAAATGCCAAGAGATCGCAGTATTCGCTCCGTACTCATTATTGGAAGCGGGCCCATTATCATCGGACAAGCATGTGAATTTGATTATGCGGGGTCGCAAGCCTCCCGTTCCTTACGGGAAGAGGGCATAGAAGTAATTCTGATCAACTCTAACCCGGCCACCATTATGACCGATAAGGTTACGGCCGACCACGTGTATCTGAAGCCGTTGGAGAAAAAATCCATCCGTGAAATATTAGAAAAACATCACATAGATGCCGTGTTGCCCACTATGGGCGGGCAAACTGCGCTTAACCTTTGTATAGACTGCGATAAGGCCGGTATATGGCAACATTACGGAGTAAAAATTATAGGTGTTGATATTGCTGCGATTGAAACCACTGAAGACCGCGAAAAATTCAGATTAAAAATGCTGGAGTTAAATGTGGGCGTATGTAAAGGCTCCACGGCTACTTCATTCCTCGAAGGCAAAGAAATTGCCCAGAAAATCGGATTTCCGCTGGTAATTCGTCCATCGTTTACGCTTGGTGGCACTGGTGGAGGATTTGTAAATACACCCGAAGAATTTGATGCTGCTCTTAACCGCGGTTTGCATGCCTCACCTATTCATGAGGTGCTGGTAGAGCAAAGCATTATGGGTTGGAAAGAGTACGAGCTTGAGTTGCTACGCGATGGGTTAGGCAACGTGATCATCATTTGCTCTATCGAAAATTTTGACCCGATGGGCATACACACCGGTGATTCTATTACCGTAGCACCAGCCATGACATTGCCCGACACGGTGTATCAACGTATGCGCGATCTGGCCATTAAAATGATGAATGGCATTGGCAAATTTGCCGGTGGTTGCAATGTTCAATTCTCGGTTAATCCGGATAACGATGATATAATTGGTATTGAAATTAACCCGCGCGTATCGCGCTCTTCTGCGCTGGCATCAAAAGCAACCGGTTACCCAATTGCAAAAATTGCTGCCAAGTTGGCTATTGGTTATAATCTGGATGAATTAAAAAATGCCATTACCGGATCTACAACAGCTTACTTCGAACCGGCATTGGATTATGTAATTGTAAAAATCCCGCGCTGGAATTTTGATAAGTTTCACGGAGCCGATCGCAAGCTTGGTTTGCAAATGAAATCGGTAGGCGAAGTAATGGGAATTGGAAGAAATTTTCAGGAAGCCCTGCAAAAAGCTTGTCAGAGTTTAGAGATAAGAAGAAATGGGTTGGGTGCCGATGGCAAAGAACTTACCAAGCAGGAAGACTTACTTTATAGTCTACAAAATCCAAGCTGGAACCGACTGTTTCATGTGTATGATGCCATGAAACTGGGCATCTCGATGAAAACCATTCAGAACCTGACTAAAATTGATACGTGGTTTTTGGAACAGATATGGGAATTGATTGCCGTTGAGAAGGAGATTGAAACCTTCAAACTCGAAACAATTCCTGCAGACCTGATGCGCAAAGCCAAAGAAAAAGGATATGCCGATCGGCAGATTGCACACCTGCTCGATTGCAAGGAAAGTGAAGTGCATAAAAAGCGCAGAGACATGGGTATTAACCGTGTGTTTAAGTTAGTAGATACCTGTGCCGCTGAGTTTGAAGCTAAAACACCTTACTATTACTCCACATTCGATAAAGAAAACGAATCGGTTGTATCCAATAAGAAGAAAGTAATTGTACTGGGCTCTGGCCCCAATCGCATTGGGCAAGGTATTGAGTTTGATTACTCCTGCGTACATGGCATTCTGGCCGCAAAAGAAGCAGGCTATGAAGCCATCATGATTAATTGCAATCCGGAAACTGTTTCTACCGATTTTGATATTGCCGATAAACTTTACTTCGAGCCGGTATTCTGGGAACATTTGTGGGATATTATTCAACACGAAAAACCAGAGGGTGTAATTGTACAGCTGGGCGGGCAAACCGCATTGAAGCTGGCCGAGAAACTGCACAAGTATGGCATCAAGATCATGGGCACTTCATTCGAAGCGCTTGACCTGGCCGAAGATCGTGGAAGTTTTTCAACCTTGCTTAAAGACCTTAACATTCCTTACCCGGAATTTGGTGTTGCCACCGATGCTGACGAAGCACTTGAGGTTTCTAAAACCATTGGTTTTCCATTACTCGTTCGGCCTTCTTATGTGTTGGGTGGACAGAGTATGAAAATCGTGATTAACGAAAAAGAGTTAGAAAACCACATACTGGATATCTGGAAACATTTGCCCGACAACAAAGTATTGCTGGATCATTTTCTGGATGGTGCCATTGAAGCCGAGGCCGATGCTATTTGCGATGGAGAAGACGTATACATCATTGGCATTATGCAACATATTGAACCAGCCGGTATTCACAGTGGCGATTCGTATGCGGTATTGCCACCTTACAACCTGGGCGATTTTGTAATTAAACAAATTGAAAGTTATACCAAGCGCATTGCCGTGGCCTTGAAAACCGTTGGGTTAATCAACATTCAATTTGCTATTAAGAATGATACGGTGTACATTATTGAAGCTAACCCGCGCGCATCACGCACTGTACCTTTCATCTGCAAAGCCTACGATGAACCGTATGTGAACTACGCTACCAAAGTAATGCTGGGTGTAAACAAAGTGAAGGACTTTACTTTCAATCCGAAAAAACATGGGTATGCTATAAAAGTACCGGTGTTTTCGTTCAATAAATTTCCTGATGTAAATAAAGAACTTGGCCCCGAAATGAAATCGACAGGAGAGGCTATTTATTTTATAGATGATTTGATGGACGACTATTTTATGAATATCTACTCCGAACGAAACCTGTACCTGAGCCGATAGCTTGTTTAAGTCGGTTAAACTAATATCTTTGGAATTGCGTTACTAAAACTGTAAAGACGCATCATGATAAGGTTATTAATCATTATTGGGCTGATTGGCTACGTGTTCTACAAATTCGGAAGTTTATTCTTTCGGGCAGGCGCTGCTTCGCAACAGGATAAATTTCAGCCACGCAGGCCCCAAAACGGACAGGTGAACGTAGATTCATCACCTGACAGGCCGGCAAAGTCGGGCAAGATAAAGGGTGGCGAATACATAGATTACGAAGAGGTAAAATAAACTCACAGTTTACCTCTAATTACAGTCTTAATCGGCATCTGTTTTAGAATCTTCCGTTCAAATGAAAATTCCCTTTACAAAATATCAGGCCACCGGTAACGATTTTGTTTTGATTGACAATCGAAACAATCAATATGCTTTTACCACAGAGCAAATCGAAAAAATATGCAACCGAAGGTTTGGTGTGGGGGCCGATGGGTTGATGCTGATTGAAAAACATCCCTCGCTTGATTTTGATCTGGTTTACTACAACAGCGATGGTTCGCAAAGTTTATGCGGTAATGGTAGCCGTGCGGCAGTGGCTATGGCCGCTACCCTTGGGTTACTCAAAACAAAAACTACCTTTAATGCATACGATGGTGCGCACGAAGCCGAATTATTACCAACCGGAATTATTCGGCTAAAGATGAATCCGGTTTCAGGCGTAACCCAATCCGGCTCCGATTATTTTATTCATACCGGATCGCCCCACCATCTGCAATTTGTACCCGATGTAGAAAAAATAAATGTGGTTGAAGCCGGCAGAAAAATCCGCTACAGCGAAGCGTATAAACCAACGGGTACCAACGTTAACTTTCTTCAACTACTACCCAATAATACCATTATGGTACGCACCTACGAACGCGGTGTAGAAGACGAAACTTTTTCGTGTGGCACAGGTGTAACAGCAGCTGCACTGGCCGCCTCTTTTCATGGGTATAAGTCGCCCGTACACATAAAGGTGAAGGGGGGAGAACTGGATGTAGAGTTTAAAACCGGACAGGCAGGCACATTTAACGAGATTTATCTCATTGGCCCTGCCAAAATGGTATTTGAGGGTACGCTTTCAATCTAAAATGTTATTTTTGGATGAAGATGGAGGGAATATGGAAACTGTAACTATTCAGTTACTTAACCAGAACGCATTAAAACTGCTTAAGCAACTGGAAGAGCTCCACCTTATTCAGGCTGGTAGAAAAGAAAACACCGTGTACTCAAAAACCATCCGAAATTTTTAGGGGAAAATTATCTGAACAATCTGTTGCCGCTTTGCAAAAGCATGTTGCTGAATCCAGAGATCAATGGGATCGTATTTAACTCATACGGATTTTACCCTAATTACTCAACTTCTGATACTTATACTTTTTACTTATTTAGAGTTTGATCCCATATAAAATCTTAGGATAGTATTCCCCAAGCAAAAACAGCACTTGCCTGTTTTCATCAAAAAAACCAATTCCATACTCCTCTTTATAAGTTGACATTAGTTGCTTTTTCTCAAGATTGATAGTGTTCAGTATGTACAGGTCGCCAGCACTACAGAGTGCAAGGTTTTGGTCTGTTGATAAAGATGTCAGGAAAAAAAATTGATTTTCGGTACTGATAAGCACCTCGATTTCCTTTGTTGCGATTGTATAGGATATCACTTCCAGATAATATATTAGTTTACCACCAACACTCACAAATTTTCCCTGGCGACCAATAATTTTTTTTCCATCAGGTGAAATGTGCCACGGAGTAAACCCAGTGAATGGCTCCCCAATAATGTTACCATCCCAGTCAATAAAATACATTTCGCCAGAAGATTGCATCAAAATATTTCTTGTCGCTGGGTCTATCATAGCTATGACTCCATTTCGTTCATCGGAAATAATAACATCCGCTTTAGATGTCAGATCAATTTTACGAATTCTGTTCTCGCCATTCTCATATATATTATACAACAGCGTTCTGTTTTCCATATCGAATGCGAACGGAGCTAAGGGCGCTTGAACGGATTTTAGTACGGTTTTCTCTTTAGTACTCACATCAAACAATTCCAATCGTGTAATTGAACCAGAGGTGGGTGATTGTGTGAAAACACTAATCGAAATAAATTTTTCATCAGCGGACACAATAAATCTTCGAACATGGCCTTCTGTAGAAAAAAATAGTATTTTCATCCCACTGAGCAAATCTACCCTATAAACTTCTGTTACCTCACTAAACAATGAGCCACCTAAAGTGGCCACATAAACGCTATTCTCTTTCTGAAAAATGACAGATTCCTGAATATGATTCTCAAATTCGGCCACTATGTATGGGCTTGGCTTCAGTTCATCATTCGTGCAGGATAAAAGCAACAATATGATAAGACCTAATACGCAGCACGTAACATTCCTGTTCATCTCCCTGATATCTTGGTTTTAAGATAACGAATCTAAGCTATATACGTGTTATGTCGCTCCCCGACAGGGTTTTCAATCGTGAAATTAAGCGAAAGTTGCCGAAATGGATGTGGCCTTTAACCAGGAAAGCAGGCCCGTCTGCCGGACAGGCAGGCACATTTCATGAAATTTACCTAATAGGCCCTGCCAAAATGGTATTTGAAGGCGCCTTGGAACTATAATTGCACCCCGAAATCAATTAAATTTACGGCCCCATTTAGTTGGCTGCTTTCTGGTTTCTATACCCAAAAACGCCTGCTAAATGACAAACTACTACACATGTTAAAACTACTTGCAAAAATTTTTGGCGATAAGTCGCAGAAGGATATTAAACTGATGATGCCGCTGGTGGAAGCCACCAAGCGTGAGGGAGAAGGATTACTTTCTATATCGAACGATCAGTTGCGTGCCAAAACTCTCGAAATACAACAGGTTATTAATGATAGACTTAAATCCATTGACGATCAGATTGCAGCCTTGCACAGCCGTGTAGCTAACCAACCCGAAATGGATCTGAACGAAAAAGACCTTGTATTTAAGGAAATCGATAAGCTGGAAGCCGATCGCAATAAAGAACTTGAAAAAGTTTTATTGGAAATCTTACCAAAGGCATTTGCCATTGTGCGCGAAACAGCCCGCAGGTTTAAAGAGAACGAATATCTTGAGGTTACCGCTACCGATCATGATCGTATGCTGGCAGCCAATCATCAAAACGTTAAAATCGTTTACGACAAAGCGCAGTGGAGTCGCCAATGGCTGGCCGCAGGCAACCTGATTACCTGGGACATGGTGCATTATGATGTGCAGATTATTGGTGGTATTGCATTGCACCAGGGTAAAGTATCTGAAATGGCAACGGGCGAAGGAAAAACGCTGGTAGCTACTTTCCCTGCTTTCTTAAATGCACTTGCAAAACGGGGTGTACACATTGTTACGGTAAACGACTACCTGGCCAGGCGCGATAGCGAATGGATGGGGCCTCTGTTTCAGTTTCATGGATTAAATGTGGACTGTGTTGATAAACACGAACCCAATTCTATTGAACGCAGAAATGCATACCGGGCCGATATTACATACGGAACCAACAACGAATTTGGTTTCGANNCATATAGTAACGGTGAACGATTACCTGGCCCGCAGGGATAGCGAATGGAACGGCCCTATTTTTGAATGGCTCGGCTTAAAGGTTGATTGTATTGATAAACATCAACCCAATACCGATGCAAGGCGCAATGCTTACAATGCCGATATTACTTATGGTACCAACAACGAATTTGGTTTCGATTACCTGCGCGATAACATGGCCCGCGAACCGGAAGAACTGGTGCAGCGCGGGCATCATTATGCTATGGTAGATGAAGTGGATAGCGTACTGATTGATGAAGCCCGTACACCATTAATTATTTCTGGCCCTATACCGCGTGGCGATGAACATGAGTTTTACGATTTAAAACCACGCATTGCCAAAGTAGTAGAGGCTCAGAAAAAACTGGTTAACCAATACCTGAACGATGCTAAAAAATTACTGGCCGAAGGTCAGGATAAAGACGGAGGCATAGCCTTGTTCCGCGCACACCGCGCCATGCCCAAATACAAGCCGTTAATTAAAGTGCTCAGCGAAATGGGCATGAAAAACGTGCTGCAAAAAACCGAAAACTACTTTTTGGCCGACAATAAAAAATTAATGCCAGAAGCAGACGCACCACTCTATTTCGTAATTGAAGAAAAAGACAACAGCGTTCAGCTAACCGATAAAGGAACCGATTTGATTACCGGTGAAGGAGAAGATCCAAAGTTCTTTATTCTTCCGGAGATTGGTGTTGAACTCAACAAGATTGAAAAGAACCTTTCATTACCTGCTGAAGAAAGGCTTAAGAAAAAAGAAGACCTGATACGCGAGTATACAACTAAATCGCAACGCATTCATAGTGTAAACCAATTACTGAAAGCGTACACCTTATTTGAAAAAGATACAGAGTATATTATTGTAGATGGAAAAGTAAAAATTGTAGACGAACAAACCGGTCGTGTACTGGATGGCCGCAGATATTCTGATGGTTTGCATCAGGCCATAGAAGCGAAGGAAAATGTGAAAGTAGAAGATGCTACACAAACGTACGCTACCATCACCCTGCAGAACTACTTCCGTATGTACCATAAACTGGCGGGTATGACGGGTACTGCCGTAACCGAAGCTGGCGAGTTGTGGGATATTTATAAACTGGATGTAGTAACCATTCCTACCAACAAACCCATGACGCGCCAGGACAAAGACGACCTGGTTTACAAAACCATGCGCGAAAAATTCAATGCGGTTGTAGAGGAGATTGTAAAACTTACCCAGGAAGGGAGACCCGTGCTGGTGGGTACCACGTCCGTAGAAATTTCTGAGTTGGTAAGCCGTATGTTGCAAATACGCAAAATCAAACATCAGGTACTAAATGCAAAACAGCACCAACGCGAAGCGGAGATTGTAGCCGAAGCTGGTAAACCCGGAACCGTAACCATTGCCACCAACATGGCAGGCCGCGGTACCGATATTAAACTTACTGCCGAATCTAAAGCTGCCGGTGGGTTGGCCATTATTGGTACCGAGCGGCATGAATCCAGAAGGGTTGACCGTCAGCTACGCGGCCGTTCCGGCCGGCAGGGCGATCCGGGTTCTTCACAATTTTATGTTTCATTAGAAGACAACCTGATGCGTTTGTTTATGCCCGAACGTATAGCCCGTATTATGGACAGGCTTGGACTAAAAGAAGGTGAAGTAATTTCGCACTCTATGGTAACAAGTTCTATTGAACGAGCCCAGAAAAAAGTAGAAGAAAACAACTTTGGCATTCGCAAGCGATTGCTGGAGTACGATAACGTAATGAACTCGCAGCGCGAAGTGATTTACAAGCGAAGAAGAAATGCGCTGCATGGCGAACGTCTGCAACTGGATATTCTTACCATGTTGTACGATACCTGCGATGAAATAGTAGCCAGTGGCAAAGCTGGTGAAAGTCTGGAAAATTTTAAGTTGAACATTCTGAGTGTGCTGGGATTTGATTTCACACTCTCGCAAGAAGATTTCACTAAACTGGATCAGGCTGTAATTACCGACAGGTTGTACGATCAGGCATTGACCCATTACGAACACAAAAACAAGGCCGCGGCCGATAAGTCTTATCCCATCGTATTAGATGTGTATAAAACCCGGGGCGGTACATTCAAAGATATTCTTGTTCCGTTTACCGATGGTATTAAACAAATTGGCGTAGCCGCGGATTTAAAAAAATGTGTAGACTCACACAATGGCGAACTGATTAAATCCATGGAGAAGATGATTACACTGGCTATCATCGATCAAAACTGGAAAGAACACCTGCGTGATATGGATGACTTAAAACAATCTGTACAAAACGCAGTATATGAACAAAAAGACCCCTTGTTGATTTATAAGTTCGAAGGCTTCGAAGCCTTTAAACGTTTTATTGCAAAAGTGAACGAAGAAACCATATCATTCCTGATGAAGGCCGATATACCTGTAAGAGAAGCCGATCAGGTACAGGAAGCACGACAATTCAAACGTCAGAAATTAAGTGAAAAGAAAGAAGAATCGCGCTCGTTGTTACAGGGTGGCGGATCGCAACCTTCTGCCGCGCCACGGCAAGTAGAAGAAAAAGTAATGCCTGTAAAATCTGAAAAAGTTGCTGGCCGTAACGATAAAGTAACCGTTCAGTATCAGGATGGCCGTGTAGAAAAAGATGTGAAATACAAAAAAGTAGAAGACGATATTAAAGCCGGTAAGTGCATTGTTATTGAAGGCTGAGTGTAGTTTACCGATTTTACAGTACATTAGTCCTGATAAATTGAATTGATAAATTAACTCATTGCAGATTGCTACGTAATTAAAGTGATGAGAAAAGTGTTCAGACATACGTTATATTTTTTGGTGTGTATCGTTTTGGCCGGGTGTGCAGCTCAGAAGCCAACAGATAAACCATATTATGAAAATCTTTCATCGCACCGCCCCAAAGTAGTGCTGCCAACCGAAACCGCTGGTAAAGATACTTCCACACAAACCCCGGTAATAACCCCGGTTACACCTACTCATACCGTAAATGAAAAAATTGATATTGTGCTGGATAGCATTGACCGGTATAATCAGGTACGAAAATTTATAGATGGTTACACCATTCAAATTTATTCCGGGCAAAACCGTGAAGAAGCCATGGAGGTTAAGAAGAAAATGACAACCGACTTGCCCGAGTATATTGCTAATCTCCAATATCAACAACCCAAATTTCGGGTAACCGTTGGGCGTTACTTTACTAAACTTGAAGCTCACCCCGACCTTGTTAAGCTTCGGAGCAATTTTACAGCAGCCATTCTTGTTCCTGAAAAAATTCAGGTTCGTTAATCACAATAGATTTTGTTGCTTACATAAAAATTCGGTACACTCTTGTATCTTACATGAACATACGTTCACGTTATGAGCACAAAAGGCAAGTGGGAAAAACGCTGGCACCCCTTACGGGAAGAGTGGATAGTATATTCTGCTCATCGCAACAACAGGCCGTGGCAGGGTGCTGCAAAATCTACGCCTGCATCGGCACCCGATTTTGATTCTGCCTGTTACCTCTGCCCGGGCAACAAACGCGTGCATGGCAGTGTTAATCCAAATTATAACGATGTTTTCATTTTTGAAAACGATCATCCGGTAGTAGGCATGCAGGCCCCTGAAGTAACCCCAGCTGGTTCGCTATATAAACGTGAGCAAGCCACCGGTGTAGCCAAAGTTGTATGTTACGATCCGCGGCATAACATTTCGCTTTCGCAGATGAAGTTGCCTGAAGTCGTAAAGGTGTTTGTTGCTTTTCAGCAGGAGATGATTGCATTCAGAAAAAACCCTGCTATTCATTCTGTTTTGATTTTCGAAAACAAAGGCGAAGTAGTGGGCGTAAGTAATCCACATCCACATTGTCAGATTTACGCGGTCGACTTTCCGCTTAAACTGGTTAGCCAACAAGTACGGGTTGCTGACATATACAAACTCACTACAGGTAAGAATATTTTTGAATCTATCGTGGCGCACGAGCAACAAGATAAAATACGCATCATAGCAGAAAATGATTTTGCCATTGCCTTCATCCCTTACTTTGCCCGATATGCTTACGAAATCATGATTTTTCCAAAAGCCCATCATCAATCGCTTATCTCTTTAAGCGATGAAGAATTAGCAGGTTTTACCGCTGTGTTTCATCAAACCGTTCGCAAACTGGATATGAATTTTGAAATGGACTTTCCTTACGTGATGTCGATGATGCAAGCACCGGTAGATGGAAGTTCTTATCCTGAATTCAGAATCCATTGCTGGTTGCAACCCCCGTACCGCCAACCCGGATTAATAAAATACCTGGCCGGCCCCGAGATTGGTGCCGGTAATTTTATGGCCGATACCATGCCCGAAGAGAAAGCAGCCGAGCTTCAAAAAATAAATGTAGCCGACTATCGATGGGAACGATAAACAGAAATCATGCTCATTGAAACCTCTGCTCCCGGTCGGTTAGATGTAATGGGTGGCATAGCCGATTATTCGGGTTCGCTTGTTCTGCAAATGCCCATCGCGCAACAAACAGAAGTTAACCTTACGCTTCGCACAGATTATATCTGTGTACTTAAAAGCTACATTGGCACAAGCCAACCGTGGATACTTGAACTAAGCTATCGCGATTTATTGCCTAACAAACTGGTGGATTATGCCTTTGCTAAACAGTTTCTCTCCCATCGAAAGCAAATCTGGGCCGGGTATATTGTGGGATGTGCGCTAGTGCTTCAAAAAGAAAAAGGAATTGAATTTACCGGTGCCAATATCGAAATACGCTCTGCTGTTCCATTGGGCAAAGGAGTTTCTTCATCCGCATCGGTTGAGGTTGCTGTAATGCGCGCATTGGTGCAGGCATTTCAACTTACGTTATTACCAACAGAATTACCCACCCTTGCACAAAAGGTAGAGAATTTTGTAGTGGGTGCGCCCTGCGGATTAATGGATCAACTAGCCTGCCACCTGGGTAAACCAAATCATTTATTGCCCATTGTTTGTCAACCCGATTTAACCGAACCGCTATTACCCATTCCTAACGATTTGCATTTTGTAGGTATTGATAGCGGTGTGAAGCACACTGTAAGTGGCCATCAGTATGGAAATGTGCGCAGCGCTGCGTTTATGGGTTACTCCCTTATTGCCGCACATCTTGGCGCTTCCACACAAGACCTGAAACACGCCTTGCTAACAGGCGAACGAAATCATTTACCCTTTCGGGGATACCTTTGCAATATTTCAGTAAGCGAATTTGAATCTTCCTATCAGAACATGCTGCCGTTCACGCTTACAGGTAAAGCATTCTTAGAAAAAAATATTTCTATCGATCCGGTAACGAAAATTAATCCGGGTGTAACTTATTCTGTTCGAACTTGTACCAAACATCCGGTTTATGAGAATAATCGGGTTGATCTGTTCCGGTCATTATTACTATCCTATTCACACCAATCTACCAGCAATCAAATTAAAATATTAGCGGAGATGGGTACGTTGATGTATGCCTCGCACGAAAGTTATTCGCACTGCGGTTTGGGGTCTGCCCGTACAGATGAAATTGTGTCGCTCGCTAAAAATGCAACCGGAATTTACGGAGCCAAAATTACCGGTGGAGGCCAGGGAGGCACCGTTTGTTTATTAACCGACACTGCCGGTAAACAAACGGCAAAAGCGTTGCATCAATTGCTTTGTGAGAAATACAAGCAGCCGCTGGTTTTGTTTTAAGGTACCGGCACACGCAACGAGTTTATCCATCGCGCAATCTTTAAAGCCTCATCTTTTGGCACCTGTGGCATAGGCGCCATAGGTGTTTCGTGCTCCGGCCAGTTTTTAGGCTCAGGGTTATAAATCAATTGTACCATTCGCTCATCCGTGTATTTGCGTTTAGCTATATCCGCAAAAGAGGGTCCCACCTGTCGCTTGTTGGTGTTATGGCAAGCGGTACACGTATTCTTTACCAGTAATGGTTCTATTTCTGCATATGTTAACGACTTGGTGGCTGAACTGGTGGTTGTTTTTGTTACAGGTTTTGCAGCGGGCTTAACAGGCGCTGAACGTTTTGTACTCAACTGACTTGCCGGCAACTTCTCACCATCAGGAATATTATTTAAAGTATAGTATGCAGCATTGTGTAGTACCGGTAATCCTTCTGTAGAGCGGATGCCCGGCACCCATAACTCGTGCAGGTAATATTGACGAAGGTTATCCACTACTACTCTTACTTTCAAACCATCATCCGAAACCTTAACTCCTTTAATATTTATTTTCTCATCGTTAATGGTTGGACTTCCGTAAACCGGGTGATATTTATAAATGTAACTGCGTCCCAAATAGGAATCCAGATTTTCGGCAGTGGTCTTATCAACAGGCTGAGTAAATTCTATTTCAAAACCATCGGGCATAGCCTTAACGGTTTTCATTTCCATTGGCACTTTGCCTGTCCAGACTAAACGTTGCAAACCTGCTGTAGTTGTGCCTGCCGAACCCCAACCGCGGTTAGTGAGCCCTGCATACAAAGCACCATCGTGGCCCCAGTTCATACGCAATACACCCGATTGAAAGCCAGACCGAAAATCAAACGCCACTCCCTGAAACTCGCCTTTTACTTTCTCCATTACTACACGCATAATTTTACTTTGACCCTGATCGCCCACAAAAATTTGTCCGGCAAACGGACCGAATTTTCCGTTGGTTTCGTCTTTAATAATTTCAGCATTCGAAATACCCAACACACCATGAGGCAACCAAACAGCAGGCAAACGAGTAGCCGGAAAATCATTCTTCAGGTTGAATAACAAGTCAGGATTTTTTTCATCGGCTATGTTTTCGGGTTTGATGTACGCTCCCTCTTTCTTCACCTGGCGCATATCTACCTTACCATATAATTGTTCGGTTGAAATTTTTACAGGGGAGTTAGCACGATCTGTCCAACGCAATCCGGCAGGATGGCCGGTAAAACTTCCTTTTGTAACATGAAAGATTGCTCCCGAGCCTTGCCAGTCGCCCTGATTATCATCGTAAAATAATTCGCCATCAATCATTCCTAATCCACAAGGCGAACGCATTCCGGTTGCCCATGGCTCCATGGTTCCGTCAGGCGAAATTTTCATTGTCCAGCCTCGCCACGGAACTCTGCTTTCGCCCCGCCACCATTCTTCATCGCCAAACGCAACGTTACCGGTTACAAAGAAACTTCCATCGGGTGCCACCTTCGGCCCAAAGGAATATTCATGATAATGCCCCGACAAAGGCCAGGCATAAACAGTTTCATAAACATCAGCCCGATCATCGCCATTAGTGTCTTTCAATTTGGTAAGCTCACCACGCTGTGCCGTATAAAGTGCGCCATCATGCCAGGTTAAGCCTAATGCTTCGTGCAACCCGGAAGCAAACAACGTGTAGCGTGGTTGGCCTTTTTCCATACCAGCATTTTCAATCAACCACACATCGCCCCTGCGTGTGCATACTGCAATACGACCATCCGGTAGCGTAGCTACACCACCCACTTCCAGCAACATGCCCTCCGGGGCGGGCAACGTAATAATGCGGTAGTAGTCTTCTTCTTTTGGAGTTTTAGAGGTTTGTGAAAAGAGTGGCTGCATCAACAGCACACTAACCAGGATGATACATATCTTCTTCATACTAATTTCTTCGTTATAGAATTACCAAATGATAGTATAGCTGAACGATCCGCTTACCGGAATAATTAATTCCTGTACGCCTTTGCTTTCGCGGATTTGGGGAGCCCCCGAAATTTTGATGTAATAACTTTTGTCGTCAATGGTATAATACCCATTCGGGTTTTTGCTGATGGCTTTTCCTTCGGCCACTTTATAATATAACCCGGTTTTGTTTTCCGGATTTTTAATGGCTACTTCATGCACAATGGCATTATCCTTCGGATAAATTCTATCCTCGACTTCTAAACCACGATAGGTGGCTTTAAAGATCGGTCTGCCTGATTCATCCATTGTATATCCTCTTGAACGATATTCACCCGGGGCAACTTCAGCTTCGCGGGTAATTACAGGAAAGGCTTCGTTGGCCGATGCCAGAAATGCCAAAGGCTGATTGTTAAATAAGAATAAAGGAGAACCAAGAGGTTTGAAGGATCCATCGCCCCGATCGTGCCACATAGGCGTAGCATCTACAAACTCACCCCGCCATACACAGGCAATATTTCCGGCTTTCAAATCGTACGCATAGTGTACACCCGATGGATCGCCCACACCAATAATATGAGTTAAGCGTTGTTTGTAATCACCCTTAAAATCAAGAAAGGCGCGCAACAACCTGGGCGAACTACCCGGATTGAGTAAGATAGGCGATACGGGTTGATCGTTGGGCGGATAGGAATTATACGCATGTAGCGACTTTGCATCGGCACCGGTTTGCAAAAAGAAACCCAGCCGTGGCGGCATCCACGAAGCATTTTTGTAATTGATAATCTCAATTGGATACGATCCGGCTTTAAGATTTATGCTTACCTGATTAGTGGGCCACCAGCCATCTGCACTCTGCGAATTTACAAGTTGTTGATTGTTGATGATTAGCCGGGCTCCTCCTGTGTACGCAAGTGCAAATTGATAATCTGCATCATCCGATACGGTTAGTATTCCGGTGTAGCGACTGCCGTAGGCATCTTCATTATCTAATACTTCGCAGCTAAGTTCAGATAGTTTACCACTGGTGGCAGGGGGCAACGAAACAAAATCAGAAATCACTTTATAATCTCCATACCAGGTTTGATAGGCCACATCGCTGATACTTACAGAAACTGGTTTTATGATTGTGTATGTGATGTTGCGAATTGCCACCGGGCCGTGATCGCCCTGAATCATTAACGGGCCGGTTGGTTTCTCATTATTCTCAATCGGGCCGCCTGTGGGTAATGGCACCTCCACATTATCGTGAATACGCACTCCATTCAGATCGATATAAACAAAACGAGCATTCTCAATTTTTTTTCCTGTTGCATCAAAACGCGGAGCACGAAAAGAGATTTTAAATTTCTGCCATAAGCCAGGCGCTTTCGCGGGATTGCTGAGAGGTGCCTTGCCCATGTAAATTTTTCCTTGCTCTGTCTCCCAGTTGCGATAAATGCCGCCTATGTCTGAAAACTTTGGCACTTGCACACCCCAGCTATCGAGCAATTGCACTTCATATCGTCCCTGCAAATAAATACCCGAGTTGCTTCCCTTCGGAAGCATTACTTCAAACTCTAAATCGATATCACCATGCTCCAGCAGCGTAACAAGATTATCTTTCTTCACATCATCATTCAGGTTAAGCAAAATGCCTGTACCCGAACTATAGGTTACGGCTTTTGGCGTTTCTATAGCCGCTACATATTGGTTCTTCTTTCCCTTCTTTACCGGCTTTAATTCCGGTCTTGCATTTTCATGAATGTCGAGGTTGGGGTTAATCACCACATCGCCTACAATTTGCCAGTTGCCGGCCTGAGGCTTAAAAGCAGAAAGGTCGTTGAGGTTTAAGGTTTGTTGTGCAGTGGCCGAAAACACAAACCCAACGCACACACCTGCGAGTAACAATCGTTTTATATACATGGTGTAAAGTGAAAGCACGAATATCTGATTCTTGCCGGCTATTACCAAACATAACGAACATGTGGATTTTTTATCCGTTAAAACCTCGGTAACTTTGGCGCTATGGCTCTACTCGATAAAATCAAATCGTTATCCGAATTACTCCATACGCAAGTAATTGAATGGCGCAGGCACCTGCACGCCAATCCGGAGTTATCGTACCAGGAGTTTAATACGGCAAAATTTGTAGCCGAAAAATTGAAATCATTTGGGCTTAATCCTGTGCCCATGGCTAACACCGGCTGGGTAGCGCTTATTCAAGGTAAGCCGGGAAAAAATACGGTGGCCTTGCGTGCCGATATGGATGCCTTGCCTATTGAAGAAAAAAATAATGTTCCGTATAAATCTACCCGGCCGGGAGTAATGCATGCATGCGGGCATGATGTACACACGGCATCGCTGCTGGGTACTGCCAAAATACTTTCACAACTTAAGTCAGAATTTGAAGGCACGGTTAAATTGATCTTTCAGCCGGGCGAAGAAAAAAATCCGGGAGGCGCATCGTACATGATTAAAGAGGGTGCCCTTACTAACCCCGCTCCGGCCTCTATTATTGGTCAACATGTAATGCCCCTGGTGCCGGTAGGCAAAGTGGGTTTCCGCGAAGGCATGTATATGGCCAGCAGCGATGAAATTTATTTAAAGGTAATTGGCAAAGGTGGTCACGGTGCCGCACCCGAACTGGCTATTGATCCGGTGGTAATTGCTTCGCATATTATTGTGGCCTTGCAGCAAATTATCAGCCGTAATGCAAGTCCCAAGCAACCTACTGTATTAACCTTTGGCCGAATTGTTGGCGATGGAGCTACCAACATTATTCCCAACGAAGTAAATATTGCCGGCACGTTTCGTGCGCTAAATGAACAATGGCGCAAAGAAGGGTTGAAGAAAATAAAAAAGATGGCCGAGTCTATTGCCGAAGGTATGGGTGGACGATGCGAGGTTACCATTTCGCACGGGTACCCTTATCTGGAAAATAATCCTGCACTTACACAAAGAATAAGGCATGCGGCAGAAGATTATGTAGGGAAAGAAAATGTAGTGGATATTGATCTAACCTTAGGCTCAGAAGATTTTGCCTTCTACTCGCATGTAGTGCCCGCATCGTTCTATCGCCTCGGCACCCGCAATGAAAGCCGTGGGTTAACTTCGTATGTGCACTCATCCACATTCGATATTGATGAAGATGCATTAAAACTTGGCCCTGGTTTAATGGCCTGGATGGCGGTTACCGAACTTTCAAATTAAGTAATTGTTACGCCCCTCGGTTGTTTGTCGGGCATACTTATATTTACAGGTAATGAATGCTGAGCAGCCGGTAACGCCCGCTTCCACACCCTGGAAAGTTGTACTTCGTAACACAGCCTATATTCTGGCTGCGCTGCTGATTTTTCTTTTTGCATTAGACCTGATGATTTCATCACTACAACATCTTGGCCAGGATGCTGCTGATGTAATTATACTCGCCACTTCCAATCCGTTTACCGGATTGTTTATCGGGTTGCTTGTTACAGCAATTATTCAAAGTAGTTCGGCTACTACCGCTATGGCCGTTGCCTTAATGGCCAGCGGCTCGATGACATTGGGCACAGCCATTCCCATTATTATGGGTGCCAATGTGGGTACTACCATTACCAGTACTATTGTGTCGTTGGGTTTTATTACCAGCAAGAAAGAATTCAGAAGAGCTGTTACCATTGGTACGTACCACGATTTTTTTAATATCTTAACTGTAATCGTACTCTTTCCGCTGGAGTATTATTTTGGGTTTCTTTCAGGGTTAGCACAATACCTGGGAAGCAATCTTTTCAATGAACCGCTTGGCAACTCGCCCGGAAATTTTTCTTTACTCGGGTGGGGGTTTGGTTCGTTCGTAAAGTTGATTGTTACCACAATCAACAATGAATTTGTATTAATTGTGCTTTCGGTTGTGTTATTATTTTCGTCAATCCTTTTTTTCAGGAGAGTGATTTCGAAAATGTTAGGTATTCAGCAGGAACGTTTTCAGCACTTCTTTTTTGAAAATTCGCTAAAATCTTTTGGGTGGGGCTTGCTAATCACAGCAATTATCCGGTCCAGCACGGTAACTACTTCGCTGGTTGTGCCGCTGGTCGCTAAGAAGATTGTTAAAATTAAGGCTGCTGTTCCGTTTGTATTGGGGGCCAACATCGGCACTACTATTACTGCATTTATTGCTGCGCTGTTCAATTCAAATGCTGCCATCAGTGTTGCTATTGCACACTTTCTGTTCAATGCCATTGGAGTAATTCTGTTTTACCTGGTGCCGGTTGTAAAGGAGTTGCCCCTAAAACTTGCCGATGGTCTGGGGCGGCTCACTTTAAAATACCGCTTGGCTGGTTTCCTTTACCTTCTCCTCACCTTCTTTGCTATTCCTTTCTCGCTTATCTACTTCAACAAAGATGCGGTGTTAATACATGAACTTACTTATCGGCAACAGAACCTGATTACCCAACAATCCAACACCTATAAGATAGTTTCTAAAATATATCCCCATCACATTATGGCTAATATGCTGATGTATAAACCGCCCGCAGCTATTGATGAAGACCTCAGTCAGATTCTTACTGTGTACCGCAGAAATAATCTGCTCATTATCAACAACGAATTGTTTGAACTGAATCGGAGTGGATTTTGCCGCGATGCTGAAGACGATTATGGCAAATACAAAAATTGTATTTTGCGCGTTGTGCCTACGCTTACACTTGTACCTGGCCTGGCGGCAGATTCCGTTTTTGTATTTGAAAAACAATGGTACCAACCCGAGCGTGTGGATTCCACGCGTGTCCGATTATATGTAAGCGCAGCTTTAAACCTGGTGGTTAAAAAAGAAAAGGTAGATGTGGCCGGCCGGGTTATTGAACAGGAGTTTCTTATTGCGCTACAATCGAAATAATGCCCCGGGTAGCCCTTTGCCCTGAATCAAATTGAGTATATTGCCTCCCTATATGGAAGGCATTAAAGACACCATTTTCAAATTTCTGCGGCTAGATAACCTGGTGGATAATCTATCGGGTTACCTGGAAACACGCCTCGAATTATTTAAGATTGAAATACGTGAAGATGTAAGCCGGGTGCTGGCACAAGCCCTGATGATTGCAGCCATCCTGCTGCTATCCATTTTATTTCTGTTATTTTTTAGCGTAGGATTAGCTCATTTTTTAAATAGTTATTTCGAACAACCTTATGTTGGATATTGGATTGTGGCTGGTATTTATGGATTGCCCTGCCTCATTTTTATTGTCTTCCGAAAAAAAATTGGCCACGCCTTTGAGCAATACATGGCCGCCCTGATGAAACGAAAAGGAAAATAGTATGGAATTGCTTGAAACGCAGGACCCCGAAAAGAAAAGATTAATTGAGGCATCTGATCGCCACAAGCAAGAACTGCAACGCGAAGTAAAAGCCATGTCCGATAAAACCGAAAAGGTTGTAAAGAATGCTTTAATAATTGGTGGCACCTTGGCGGTTACGTATTTACTCATAACCCAACTTGGCTCATCCAAAAAGAAAAAGAAAAGAAATAAAACCGAGGCAAAGGCTACGGTTCAAAATACTGAACCTGATTTTGAATCTGCGTCTTCTTATTCACCGCCTTCATTTATATCGCAGATTGGCGATCGGTTAGTAAATCAGGCTACCTTCATGCTACTAGATATTGCAAAAGATAAACTATCAGAATACCTGAGTAACCGTAAAGAAAAGCATGAAGATTCTTGATACGCTGCAGGAACGACATAAGCTCGGCAAAAAATCAATTGCAGTATTAATTGATCCGGATAAAATTGAAGACCCGGCTCGCTTAAACACGTTAATCCGATTGGCCGCAGAAACGTGTATCGATTTCTTTTTTGTGGGTGGTAGTTTAGTAACTACAACCAACCTTGCCGAGGTTATCAAACATATTAAGGACAATGTATCATTACCGGTTGTGTTATTTCCAGGAAGTTCATTACAAGTTGATCCCTCTGCAGATGCTATTTTATTCTTGTCGTTAATCTCTGGCCGCAATCCCGACTTGCTCATTGGTCAGCATGTTGTAGCCGCACCGATTTTAAAAAACAACCGGTTGGAAATAATGCCTACAGGTTACATGCTTATCAATTCCGGTAAAACTACTTCGGTGGCCTACATCAGTAATACTACACCTATTCCTGAAGACAAGTATTCGCTTGCGGCCTGCACAGCCATGGCAGGCGAAATGCTGGGACTTAAACTTATTTACTTAGATGCCGGCAGTGGTGCCGAGCGCGAGATCAGTGCCAAAATGATAAACACCGTGCGCAAATCGGTAAACGTACCTTTAATTGTAGGTGGCGGAATCAACACCAGTCAAAAAGCATTAAATGCATTAGAGGCCGGAGCCGATTTAATTGTGATTGGCAATGCGCTGGAAAAAGATCCGAACCTGCTTACTGAAATCAGCGACCGGGTGTATGACTGGAATCAGAGTGTGGAAGCGAGGAAGTAACCTCACCCCCTCTGCACTTCAAATGCAATAAAGTTTTTTAACGGAGCTTCTGAGATTTCTACGTGTTGTACTTGCGCCCGCTCCGAACCACGATGGCACCATTCCACAAATTGCCTTAATATTTCAGGTGCAGCTTCGGCTTCTATGTAAACCGAGCCATCCGGCTGGTTGCGCACAAAACCCTTTACGCCCAACGCATCGGCTTTCTGTTTGGTTGATGCGCGGTAATATACACCTTGCACTTTTCCTATAACAGCAATATTCAGGTGTTTCTTATTATTCACCCGTTCTAAAAAATATAATCCGTATTCAAAAACACCGACTCGCGGTTTTGAATAATCTGGCTGATTATTTTTTTATTCCCATCGCTAGCTTTTGTAGCCACCAATGTGCGGATAGAAAACACACGCAGAGCATCCGCAACCGATAACGTTCCTTCTGCAGAATCTTTTCTTCCGTTAAACGGAAACGTATCAGGCCCGCGCTGGCACTGCACATTAAGGTTAATACGCCCCACCTGGCTGGAGAACGAATCGATTAACCGTGCAACCTGTTTAGAATTGTTACCAAAAACACTTACCTGCTGCCCAAAATTGGAGTTAAGCACGTATTCGATTGCTTCTTCCTCTTTTTCAAATGGCACCACAGGCACCACAGGCCCAAATTGCTCTTCATAAAATACACGCATCTTATCATTAACCGGATAGAGCAAAGCCGGATAGAAAAAGGTTTGCGAAACAGTTCCTCCATTCGGGTTGATAACTTTAGCGCCATGTTGCTTGGCATCCTCCACCAACTTGGTTAAGTAATCGGTTTTACCGGGCTCGGGTAGCGGGGTAAGTCCCACTCCGGCATCCCAAGGCATGCCCGGTTTCAGTTTTGCAATTTCGTCTGAGAGTTTTTTCAAAAACTCATCAACAATACTTTTATGAACGTAAAGAATTTTAAGCGCTGTACACCGCTGGCCATTAAACGATAGAGAGCCTAGTGCGCATTCGTTCACGGCATTGTTTACGTCTGCATCGGCTAAAACAATGGCTGGGTTTTTCGCATCCAAACCTAAAATGGCTTTTAGCCTATGCGGCTTGGGGTGAAGCTTCTTCAATTCATTTGCCCCTTTGTTGGTACCGATAAACGCAAACACATCTATTTTACCCGTCTCCATTAATGCTCCTACTGTTTCGCGACCGCGCCCGTAAATCACATTAATAACTCCGGCAGGAAAACAAGTACGAAATGCTTCGAGTAACGGACGAATTAACAACACGCCATACTTAGCTGGCTTAAATACAACCGTGTTGCCCATGATCAATGCAGGAAACAAGGTGCTAAAGGTTTCGTTAAGTGGATAATTATAGGGCCCCATGCACAAGGCCACACCAAGTGGTACACGCCTGATTTGTGCCATAATACCTTGCTCGTACACAAAACCCGATGAGCTACGGTCAAGTTCTTTCAACGAGTTAATCGTATCGGCAATGTAATCGCACGTGCGATCAAATTCTTTTTCAGAATCTTTTTGGGTTTTACCGATCTCCCACATCAGCAGGTTTACTATCGCCTGTCGTTGCTCGCGCATCTTCACCAAAAATTTTTCAACATGCTCAATACGCTCGGCTACTGATAAGGTTGGCCAAACTCCATGCCCCTGGTCATACGCACTCACCGCAGCATCCAATGCAGCCAACGCTTCTTTAGAAGTAAGCAACGGTGTACTTCCAATTACCTGTTGCTTTAATGTTCCATCAGGTTGTTTTAAACAAACCGGGCTCAGCACAGGGCTCATATCACCTTGCCAGGTTATTAATTTACCATCTAGTAAATATTCGCGTTGTTCCAGGTTGGGGGGTAATGCAACAGCAGCAGGCACTTCGTTTGCCTGTGGAAACAGGTTAGTTAAAAAATTACTCATTGTGGGTTTAGGTTTTGCGTAACTATAGTTTTTCCTGAGGAAGTGCCAAGCCGATCGGCACCTGCCTCAATCAATTGAACTGCTTGTTCATAGGTTTTAATTCCCCCGCTGGCTTTAATTCCTATTGTGGCGGGTACTGCCCTGCGCATAATTTTTATATGCTCAACATTTGCTCCTGTTGGCGCAAAACCTGTTGATGTTTTCACATAATCAGCCCCGGCATCGGCACACAATTTACTGGCTTCTGTTATTTCTTCATCCGACAGGTATGCTGTTTCGATTATCACTTTTAAGATTTTCTGATGATCGTGAATGAGTTTGCTGCACTTTGCAATTTCAATTTTAGTCCACGGTAAACCGGTTTTAAACGAGCTTATATTCCAAACTACATCAATTTCATCGGCACCGTTATCGATAGCCCGTTTAATTTCGTCTAGTTTTGTTTCAGTCATGCTATATCCCAAAGGAAAGCCGGCCACCGTTACCAATTGAATGTTATCATTCCCAATTTCGCGTTGGGCACGTTTCACCCAAAAAGGTGGCACACACACGCCCACAAAATTAAACTTACGCGCTTCATCTACCAGCTGATCAATAGCACCAATGGTTAACGTAGGGCTTAAGTTTGTGTGCTCAATGTATTGGGCCAAATTCACCATGGCTGTTGCTTAATAACGGCAACGAAATTAGTTGTTCTCTTTCAGATTTTATAACCTAATGACGGATGCCACATTCTTTGCAGTACTGCATTTTATAAGGTGGATTTTTTTTTGGCATCTTTTTATGACCATAGTAAAGCGGATTGGAGTATTGTGGTGCTGCCAGTTTTTTTAATAGCTTTTGTTTTTCCTTGGCTGCTTTCTCCACACGGGCATAAAACTCATATTGTGCCGTGTGTTTTACTTTTGCTTTCTTCAGCAAAATTTTTTGCCTTTTGCTTTGCTGACGAGTAGGTTTAAGTTTTTTAGAATGAACCTGAATGTCTTCAGGGGCTTTATCGCCAAGCGTAGTTTGTGCTTGCGATAGCCAGGGCACACTAATAGCCAACAGACTGGTTAGAGTCCAGATTAATAATTTTTGCATAGCAGCTAAAGAACGCTGCTGTTGGAAAGATATTTCAGGAGGTGAAGTATTGGTACAGGTAGTACGCTAAAATGGCCAATGCTACAAGCAACGTAACATAGCCGAACATGCGGGCTCGTTCAAAATAACCCTTAACGGGCATGAGGCTTTTCTTTTTGCGTGAGGTTGTCAAAGCTTAAAATTCAACAATAAATCTCGCAATAAAGTAGGCTGCAAAGCAAGCAGCCACCAATAACATCAACACTTTTGGCTTGTTGTAATAAACTTTGGCTGGAGTTATTTTCAGTTTCATAACTTATTGATTTTTATCAATTTAACATAAACATACTAAATTAAACTTGAAATACATAATTCTCTTTTTTTGCAGGTTAAAAGGTAATTAGAAAGGTGACCGGCAACAGGAAGGGGACTAATTATTCGGGAAATGCCGCAATTGTAACCATGCCTATGGCAGGCTTAGTAAAAGCAGCCAATTTAAGCTCTATGAAAAATTAGAAGAGGCTGTCTCAAAAGTCAAATTAAGATTGGAATGTTATTCCGGCCTTGTGCCGGAATCTGTTTAGTACCACGAAATCGAGATCGCGGA
>DEIA01000083.1 GCA_002352225.1 Flammeovirgaceae bacterium UBA2786 | reverse complement strand
AAGGATGACTTACCACTTCCGGAAGGACCAATAACCCCTACAAAGCGGCTCTTGGAAAGTTTGAGTAGTACTTCGTCACTCTGGCCTTCGCGGCCAAAGAACAAATGACTCTCTTCAATTTTAAATGGTCGTAAACCGGGGAAGGGGTTTACCGTTCCTACCAGCGTACCATGTTCATCTACCATCTGGCTCATAGTTTTATGAGTTTATGTCTTGTAAAAAGGTTTTCAGATTTTCGAGCGAGCGATTGGTATCGCCTGCAATCAACGTAAGATTCTGATTTTTAA
Organism: Flammeovirgaceae bacterium UBA2786; assembly: GCA_002352225.1. GTDB lineage: Bacteria > Bacteroidota > Bacteroidia > Cytophagales > Cyclobacteriaceae > ELB16-189. The sequence goes on along the minus strand of DEIA01000083.1, from coordinate 6,539 downwards.
ATCCATCAAGCGATGAATTTCCGCCTGCAACAATAGCTTTACCCTGAATCGGTTTTTTTCTTCCAAAGCCGGGTGCTTTCAACAGGTCGAGTACTTTCATGCGCACCCATTGATCGTTTACTTTTCCTTTAAAGATAATGGCGCCATCGAAGTTGCGCAGGTTTTCGATGTGTTGCTTGCGTACATCCAGTAATTCGCCCTCAAATGCGGGCATTAAAATTTTGAAACCGGATTTTTCAATGGCTTCGCGAAAGGGTCTCACTTCCTGATCGTCTATCTTATCGTGTACGAGGTAAATGGATTTGCCACCCGACTCGTCTACATTTTTGCGCTCCTGCGATTCGAGCAACTCTTCGCGCATAATGTTTTTAAAATCTTCCAGCGGGTTTTGTAAAATTTCTGCGCCTTCCTGTGCTTCGGTATCGCGCTTTAATGTATCGATAAAGGCACGTTGTTTATCGCTGGCATTTTTCAGGTTTTGCGAAATCCAGATAAGGCGCGAAAACTCCTGTTGCTTTTGTTTTTTCTCTAACGCTACTTCAGCTGAGATTTGGTTTTGAAGATCGACAATGGAGCGATCGCTGCCTTCCGGTATTTCGCCATAGGCACTGCCTACCAAATGCACCGACAACGAACATTCTTCCACATCTTTGCGCACAATGCGCATGACCTCACTGGCGTGCGAAGGAAGTGTGTTTTTTGGAAGTACAATATACCCGTGGCGTTGTAGCTCCCGCTTAATAATGTTGCGTTGTACGGATAAGTCGTGGCCGGTTTCAGCTAAGTAGATAGACTTACGTTTATAAATATTCTTTACAGACGATTTTGCATCGCCTTCGTTTAAAATTACCAGGGCTTCATGTATATCATAGGCCAGGTCAACCAGTTTCATCCAATATTGTTTCTCTGCTTCCTGGCTAAAGAAATCAGAATATTCTTTTTGAAGACCGGTTTCGGTATCGAGTTGATACATTTCGTACCCAATCAGATCGCGCAGGCGTGGAGGTTGTTCCGGTAACGAGAGCGGGGCCTTCATTACTTTAAACACCCGGTTAATTTTCGACTCGGAAGAGTTTTTGTAAAACGTTTCAAGATTATCGAGGCAACGGCCGGAAAGGGCAAACTCTTTGGTAAGTATTGGTACCAGAATAGCAGCATTATTTAATGCCGGTGCCGTGGCCGAATCAAATTCTGACTTGAGTATAATGTTGGGTTTATGGCCTTGCACTTGCGTGAGCATCAATTCCAGAAATTTTTTAAACTGGGTAACCCAACCTGTTTCGCTTTTCTGCGCGGTTTCATTGTCTTTCTCGGCAAAGGTGATTAGTACATCAATTTCAAAAGCCATAGGTTAAAAAATTTAGGTTGCAGGTTGTTTTTCGGGTTGTTCAGTAATATTGTGGATCAGGCCCTGGGCCAGTTCATGGTGATTAGCCAAAACAAAATAGAAATCGACCAGACTTATTTTAAAAAGTACAGTTCGTTCCAGTGCTTGTACCTGATTGATAACCGGGGTAGGGCCTTCCTGAAACAGATCGCCATACACATCGCCCGGATTCATATTCATAACCAGTTGCCCATCGTTTATCAATTGAGCATTGCCATGTGCCAATATTAAAATGGGCATTTCTTCCGATTGCGGAATATTGAATTTTTCGTTTGCCTTAAGTGTAATGGGTTGAATTTTATCGGCCAAATCGCTAAGTACTTTGCCCAGTATGTGGTAAAAAACCGGGATGGATTTAATCAACATAATCATTTCGATATACAGGAAAAATCCATCATCCAATCCATCCAATAATTGATTGTTTTCAATGGAGGAATCAAGAAATTTTTTGTCTTTATAAGGAAGTCTTTCGGAAATAGACTGGTAGGCAGTTTTGTCTTTATTGTAAATAACCCATGCAGTGGTTTCTTGAAGTAGTTTATCGCTGTTAAACATCTGGCTGATAAGGCCACGGCTTACGCGGAAGTTAGGAATGTATGCGCAGGCATGTACGGCACATACTTTAGTCCAGCGGTTGTTATAGTTAAAATCGCGGTTAAGAATGTAATTGATAACCTGAATAGGGGTGTAGCTCTCGCGCGGGAAGTACGTTTGCAGTTGTTCTAGTTTTTTGGGTGTAGGCGAATCATCCAGCAGAGGAATAAGCGTTGGCTTCAAATCCTGATCTACAAACAGATCTAATAATTCAAGTGCATATTGCACGCTGTCGGGTGTTCCTAATTCTAAATTTTCTTTTACCAGTTGTACGGATTCGGGATCATACAATAATGAAAGCAGCAAACTTAAGTGATCAAAATTATCGCGAACTTCTTCGCGCAATGCTTCGCGCAGGTATTTGTAAATAGGTTCATCAGGAAGTTCGTGCAGGGCAGCAAGATTCCAGAGTGTTTTACTCATCTCGGCATCGAGTAATTCTTTAACGGCCAACGCTTCGCGGCCACTTGCCCGATAGTTGATATAGCGTAAAGAATAGAGAATTTGTTTTACTATGCGTTTATCCGGGTAATCAATTTTTTTCCAGAGTAACTGCAAACTTTCCTGGCCCGGAATATGGCCAATAATCTGAATGAGTTTGAGCATAACTAAATCGTTTTGCCCCGACTTATGAAAAGCTGTTTCCAACACAGCAAGAGCAGGAGGTCCCGCCTCTTTTAATGCCGAAGCAGCCTGATGCGCATAACGAGGCGAAGCCAGTAATTCAACTAATACATTCCAGGTTTCGGGGCGCTTTACTTTTCGGGCTGTAAGTAATGCTTCTGTTCTTACTTTCGGGTCAGCATCGCGCATTAGTTCCAGCAAAATGAAAATGGTTTTTTGGTTGGTAAGTTTGCGCATTAACTTAGCCGCCAGCAGTCTGTCTGTTTGTTTAACCGATTTACTTAGCTTCATCAGTTTTTCAACTGGTATAGAAAGCAGGTCGCTGTCTTCGGCCATGCCAGCTGCCTGGGTGGCAAGTCCTTTTATTTCATTTTCAGCGGTGAGTATTCCCAGTTCTTCAATTTTTTTACGGGCAAACTGCGAAACTTTTTTTGAAGAACTCTCGGCCAATTGTAGCAATGAGGTTTCGAAGAGAGCCGGCTCCAGTTTCTCCATCAGCTTCAGTCCGTAAATAATTTTATCTTCAGCTGTACTGCGTACTTCTTTTTCCAGCACACTATCTAAGGTGTATTCTTTAACCAGGTTTTTCTTAACGGTTAATTTGTTTTTAACCAGCGAACTCTGCAAAGTTTCCCGGTAGCCTTTATGCATGCGGTTAGTAATCCAATACCATAACACCAGAATGGGAATGGTAAAGGCAGTAATAGATAATACGGTAAAAATATCGAATGAGTTAATCAACACAATAATACCCCCTGCCAACAAACTGGCAAATGCGGTTACCGTACCTTCAATTTTAGTTTGGGCATCAATACTGATGGATCGATCTATGGGTACATAGTAGAATTTGAATGTTGGGTTATCCAGCGCTTCGCGCAACGAGTTAATAAACAACTTACTCATGGCTACTGCAATAAAAAAGAATGTAATGGTACCCTTTTCTCCAGTTGTAAGATCGTATCCAAAATAAGAACCCAGAGCAAAGGCAGCTCCGGTAAAAATGAGGAGGATGATGGGGTTAATCAGCAAGGAAACCCGCAANNCTTAAGAAAATGGCCAGCCTGTCATTATCGAGTTGATCACCTTCTGTGTATTGAATGGTAGTGGCGTTAAAGAAGGTATAATCCACAAATCGTAACGCAATTAGTGAAACGGTAATAAAGAGTGAAAGGGTGAGTATATACTTGTTGGAAAAGAACTGCCCAAGGGTAAGTTTTTTTATTTCCGATTCGCTTTTAATCGCTCGTTTACCAGATGCGAGGTACTTGCGTGAAAGAATTACGAATAGTGCGAGGTATCCAATAATACTTACTAATCCGATTGCGTAAAGCGATTCGGGCTCAACACCAGAACTTAATAGGATTGGGATGGAGAAGAAGGAAATAATAGCAGCTATGTCTGTTCCTACATCTACACTACCAACCAAACGCCTGGAGTCGCGTACATTAAACATGCGGTTAAACGAACCCCAAAACACAAGTTGAGTTACAAAAGTGAACGGAAGGATGAGGGTAAAACCAAAATAGAAAAGCAGGTTGGTGTCTTGTACATAGGGCTCTCCAAACTCAATAAATCCGGTAAGCAGAATAACTAACAACAGGTTAAAAACAGCGAGGGCCGTGAATGGAATACGGCCCTGAAGAAAATTATAAAGTATGGTTATTAAAACACCAATACCCCCGGATATAGCCAGTGCTTGCGGAAGGTCGGTTCGTTCATCAAAGTGCGCCAGAAACAAGGTTAGCGAAGCAACCGAGACGGTAGCTAGAAAAAGCCCCATCAAAAAACTCATAATCAACAACAGCGATACCTGACCCGTTTCATCAGGCTCAACATCCAATACGCTCCATAGCCGTTTAAGCATAGATTGGGGTTTAATCTTTAAAATTTGCACATTTCATCGAAAAATCCTATTCAATTAACAGTTGATTTGATTGATGTGATCATCTGATTAATAGAGGGTTGAAAGTGAAGATACTTTATAGTCTACGCACTCTGCCGATAATTTGTACAAACCAGTGTGTGTATTACTGTGTAGCGCAGGTAGGTAAGCAGAATGGCTATGTTATTTTTCGAAAAAGAAGGGAACAGTCGCCATAGCTAAGAAAACGGTAGTGGTTGGCCAGCGCCTCGTTATAAATATTTCGCCAATCTGCCCCAACAAATGCCGCCACTAATAAAATAAGCGTAGAACCGGGCTGGTGGAAATTGGTAATCAGGGCATCAACTACCCGAAAAGAATATCCCGGCATTATATAAATAGCAGTTTCTCCAATTAGGGTTTGAGTCTTTTTCGCATCTATATAATTAAGCACGTGTTGCAACGCCTGGGGTACAGTAATGTGTTGGGGCAACGTGTAGGCATCTTGCTGGCTTATTTGAAATAAACTTTCTTGATTACCCATCAGCTTAACGCCAAACCAATACATACTTTCAAGTGTGCGAACCGAGGTTGTGCCAACAGCCACAGTAAACCGGCTATTCAATAAGGCAACAATATTATCGCGGGTAATTACAATCTGCTCCTGATGCATAACATGTTCCTGGGCATGATCTGCTTTTACGGGTTGAAAAGTTCCGGCACTTACGTGGAGAGTTAGGTATTCGGTATGATGGCCGGCCTGTTTAAGTTGTTGAAGCACCGAATCTGTAAAGTGAAGCCCGGCTGTTGGTGCTGCCACAGCGCCTTTATGTTTTGAGTAAACCGTTTGGTAGGCCTGCTGATCGAACGGTTCTGTTGCCCGGTTAAGATAAGGAGGCAGGGGAATGTCTCCGCTCTTTGAAATAATTTCAGCAAATGATTTTACTTCCGGTGTCCAGCTAAACTCTACTATGCCCTTGGTGCGGTTAACCAACCGTGCGGTTAATGTAAAACCGGGATGATCACTCGTAAGCGTTTGGGCATCCGGCCAACGTTTAAGATTGCCAATAGTGCATTGCCATGTAGCGGTGCCTGTAGCTTCCATTGCTTGCTGTAAAATTGCAGATGGTGTAATGGGGTGGAGCAGGAACACTTCAATGATTGCCCCCGTTTCTTTTTTAAATCGTAAACGTGCCGGAATTACTTTGGTATTGTTAAAAAAGAGTGTACTGCTGGCCGGAAGGTGGTGTACAAGCTGATTAAATTGGTTGTGGAATATTTTACCATCTTTATAAACCAATAATTTTGATTGATCGCGGTGAGCCAATGGAAATTGCGCAATACGATGATCGGGCAGATCGTACTCATAGTCTCGCATCAGAAGGTTTTTTTCTTCGGCCATTTCCAGCAAAGGTATTAAAGCCTGCTGGTCATCTGTAAATAATTGGCCATCTTCACCACACTTTTTTAAGATATGGCATTACTGGCAGAACTACATAAGCAGGTTTTCGAATTCTCCTTCAACGCACGCACATCGCGCGGAGCTATGAAGGATAAAACCTCGTGGTTTATCCGGTTAACCGATAGTGCTGCAACCGGAACAGGCGAGTGCGGCCCGTTGCCGGGATTAAGCCCGGAGCTGACACCGGATTTTGAAACAGGTTTGCAACAGTTGGTTGATACAATTAATCAAAAACAATTAGCCCTGCCGGAAGGCAACGATCTAAAATCGGTAAGCGAATGGATCGGTAATCACTTTCGCGATCAGCCATTAAGTTCATCGGTATTATTTGCGCTGGAAATGGCTTTGCTCGATTTAGTAAATGGCGGGCAGAAACTGATTTTTAAAAACTCCTTTACGGAAGGCGTACCCATTCCCATCAACGGGTTGATCTGGATGGGCGGCCTGGATTTTATGTTGCAACAGATTGAAATTAAAATCCGCGATGGCTTTACGTGCATTAAACTAAAAGTAGGAAGCCACGATTTTGAAAAGGAGTGCGATGTGTTGCAATACATCCGCAGAAAATATTTTCGCGAAAGCATTACTATCAGATTGGATGCCAACGGGGC